>CAWHLQ010000001.1:0-149849 GCA_963830195.1 uncultured Actinomycetota bacterium
CGCGGTGTCGAGCACGCCGTGGATCGTTCCGTCGGCGTCAAATTCTCGACCAACGGAACCCGACTCGATGCCGTCGCCGCTCGTCGGCTGGCTGCCACGGACTACCTAGATATCCAGATCTCCATTGATGGCGTCGACGCCGCGACCAATGACCGGATTCGGGGACCCGGTTCCTATGACGCGGCTCGCCGCGCGATGGACCATCTGCGCGACGCCGACTTCGGTCAGTTCAAGATCTCGGTCGTCATGACGCGCGACTCCGTGGAGCAGCTTGATCTCTTTGAACATCTCGCGCAACAGTACGGCGCCGAACTGCGACTGACCCGACTGCGCCCGTCGGGACGAGGGGTCGACGTGTGGGAACAGCTCCATCCGACACGTGCCCAGAACCGGGACCTCTACTACTGGCTGCGGGATCGACCCAACGTGCTCACCGGTGACTCGTTCTTCCACCTTTCGGCACTCGGGGCCCCCCTCGAGGGTCTGAATCTGTGCGGAGCGGGTCGGGTGGTGTGTTTGATCGATCCCGTCGGCAATGTGTATGCCTGTCCGTTCGTGATTCATGAGGAGTTCCTCGCGGGAAACGTCCGAGACGAGGGGTTCGGGGCCGTGTGGACGTCGAGCGAGCTCTTCACATCACTTCGCGCTCCGGGCAGTCCGGGAGCGTGCGCGTCGTGCGGGTCCTACGACGCGTGTCGGGGTGGCTGTATGGCGGCGAAGTTCTTCACCGGTTTGTCGCTCGATGACCCCGATCCCGAGTGCGTGTTCGGCCACGGGGAGACGGCGCTCGCGGCACGGCGCGTGGCGATTCGACCGCACCCCTCGCCCGATCACTCGCGGCGAACGGCGGTCTCGATCGGCGCTCGGTAACGCGTGCTGTTCGATCCCTGGACGTTGCGCGCGCGCACTGCGCCCAATCGCGTCATCTTCGGTCCCCACGTGACCAATCTCGGGGATCGCCGATCGCTCTCCGCCCGCCACGTGGCGTACTACGCCCGACGGGCGCGAGGTGGGGCAGGCGTCATCGTCACCGAGACTCTCTCGGTTCACGACAGCGACTGGCCGTACGAACGGGCACCACTGGCGTCGCAGTGTGCGGAGTCGTTGCGTCAGGTCGCCGCCGCCGTCCACGATCACGGAGCGTGGGCGATCGCCTCGTTGGGCCACTGTGGCCTGCAGGGTTCCACGGCGTACTCCCAGGGAGTCCTGTGGGCACCCTCGCTTGTTCCCAACGTACTCACCCACGAGATGCCACTGGTCATGGACGACGACGACATCGCCACCCTGCGCTCCGCCACGACGAGCGCTGCCGAAATTGCGATGAGTGCGAACTGTGACGGCGTCGAACTCAACGCTGGTCAGTTCTCCCTGTTTCGTCAATTCCTGAGCGGTCTCACCAATCTCCGGGGTGACGAATGGGCCGACCGCAGCCGACTGGTGCGCCTCGTGCTCGACGACCTCCGCCGCGGCGTTGGCGAGGGCATCCTCGGCGTTCGTTTCGCGGCCGACGAACTCGCCCCCTGGGCCGGCATCACTCCCGACGTGTCGCGCGAGCTCCTCGGCGAGATCACCCGTTGTGTTGACTACGTCGTCATCGAACGGGGTTCGATCTTCTCGGAGTCAGCCACGAGGCCCGATATGCAGGCGGGTGCGAACGTCAACACGGCTCTGCTGGACTCACTGCGCGGCGCGGTGAGTGACACGGCAACCGTCGTGGCGCAAGGTTCCATCGTCGACGTCGCGGACGCGGAGTCCCTGCTCGGTCGAGGGCTCTGCGGTGCGGTCGAAATGACGCGCGCTCTCATCGCCGATCCTGATCTGGTCGCGAAGTCCACGCAACGACAGGTGGGTGCTGTTCGGCCGTGCGTGCTCTGCAACCAGGGCTGTCAGGTTCGCGACGTCCGCAATCCGATTGTCTCGTGCTCCGTCAATCCGAGCGCTGGCCACGAAGTGTCCGACGCGCGTCTCGACAGTGAGGACGAGTCGCGTGATCTGGCGGGTCAGTCCTTCGTGATTGCCGGGGCCGGTCCGGCCGGTCTGGAGACCGCGCGACGTTTGGCCCAGCGGGGGGCCGCGGTCACGATCCGGGAGCGCGACGAGGCGTTGGGGGGATCACTGCACCACGCCGCGCGGCTGCCCGGGCGCGACCGGTGGCGCACGCTCGTCAACTGGTACGAGGAAGAGTTGTCGCGACTCGGCGTGCAGATCCAGACACGCTCGGCAGTCTCTGACACCGAACTCGTCGACGTCGACGCCACGGGAGCGGTCGCGGGAGAGTCGTCCTGGCGCGACGGCGACGACGGCTCGGTGCGAACAGTGCGCGCTTCGTCCGTGACCCTCGCCAGCGACCTCGGCTCGCGCGTCGTGGTGGTCGATCCTGTCGGCGGCGTTCTCGGGGTGGGCGTGGCGGAGTTTCTGGCCCGCGCGGGTCACGTCGTGACGCTCGTGACGCCCGATCTCGTTGCGGGGACCCAGCTCAGCCTGACGGGCGATCTCGTGGCGGCCAACGCTCGACTCGCCTCATTGAATGTCACGCTCCTCACCCACCACGTCGTGGTGGCGCTGCGCGAGGGCGGCGTGGTGCTCGAGGATCGGTTCAACGGCGATCTTCAGGAGTGCGCGGTGGACGTCGTCGTCGACGCGGGATTTGATCGTCCGTCCTCTCACGCACGCGGCGATGTCGTCGTGGGCGACGCTGTGGCTCCGCGCACGATCCTCGCCGCGGTGCTCGAGGGGCGCCGGGCGGCGCAGCGGTTGAGCGAGCGGGTGCTCCCGTGAGCCGCTCCGTTCGGTACCCGCTGTTGTTCACCCCGTTGCGCGTCGGACCCGTGACGCTCAAGAACCGCGTGATCTTCTCCGCGCACCTCACCAACTACGCCGACAACGGATTGCCCTCGTCGCAACACACTGCCTATTACGCCGCGCGGGCGGCCGGAGGCACCGGCCTCATCATTACCGAGGAGCACTCAACCCATCCGACCGACTGGCCCTACGAGAAGCTCATTCACGGATTCCGGCCGGAGGTCCTCGAGGGCTACCGCGCGATCACCGACGCGGTTCACGCACACGACACGCCGATCTTCGCCCAGATCAATCACAACGGTGGCCAAGCCTCCTCGATGTATTCGCGACTTCCGGTGTGGGCGCCGAGCCCGGTCGCGGACCCGCTGTTTCGGGAGGTCCCGAAGGCCGTCGATGAGGCCGAAATCGCCGCCATCGTCGCGGGATACGCCGACGTGGCGGCGCGCTGCGTCGCGGGCGGCTTCGACGGCATTGAACTGCAGTGCTCCCACAGTTCGATCGTGCGTGGCTTCCTCTCTCCGGCGACCAATCGACGCGAGGACCGCTACGGAGGATCACTGGAGAACCGCGCGCGCCTTCTCTTCGAACTGATCGCGGCCGTGCGCGAGGCGATCGGCAACACCGTGGCGCTCGGGGTGCGACTGTGCGGTGACGAACTGGTCGACGGGGGCACGCGCCTCGAGGAGGCGGTGGAGGTGGCGCGTCGCGTCGACGCGGACGGCCGCGTCGACTACGTCAACACGTCAATCGGCGTGGCGACCGCGTCGCTCTTCATGGTCGAAGCCTCGATGGCGGTACGGCCGGGTTATTCGCTGTACATCCCCTCGGCCATCCGCGCCGCCGTGTCGCTGCCCGTCGTGGGTGTCGGGAGATTCAAGGATCCTCTGCAGGCCGAGCGCGCCCTCGCGGAGGGCCACTGCGATCTGGTGGGCGTCGTGCGGGGACAGATCGCCGACGCCGACTTCGTGCGAAAGGCGCGGTCGGGCCACGCGGACGACACTCGCCTGTGTCTGTCGTGCAATCAGGAGTGCGTGGGTCGGATGGGTCTCAACCGATGGTTGGGATGCATTGAAAATCCCCTGACGGGTCGTGAGTCCGAGGTTGTTGTGGCGCCGCCCACTCGCCGTCGGCGGGTCGTTGTCGTCGGGGGAGGCCCGGCGGGTCTCCAGAGCGCGCTCGCCGCCGCTCGTCGAGGTCACGAGGTCGATCTGTTCGAGGCGGACGACGAATTCGGCGGCGCCGTGCGGTGGGCCGCGAAGGTGCCGAGCCGCGCGGAGTTCGGTGACCTCGTCCGCAACCTGGAATCCGAAGCACGCCGGGAGGGTGCCCGTCTCACGAGCGGCGTGCGCGTCACCGTTGATCTCGTGCGCACCCTGGCGCCCGACGTGGTGATCCTGGCGACAGGATCCACGCCGATGACGCCGTGGTGGGCGTCCGGATCCGGCGCCCTGGTCGTCGATCCGCTGGCGGTGCTGCGAGGTGACGTTGTGGTCACGGGGCGAGTACTGATCGTCGACGAGATGGGATTTCATCACGCGACATCGTTGGCTGAGTGGCTGGCGGCGAGGGGAGCCGAGGTGACGGTGGCGTCTCCGGGCATGGTCGTCGGTCAGGATCTTGGCGTGACGTTGGACATGGAGGCGTGGTGGACGAGGGCAACGGCCGCGGGCATCATCCAGCGGCCGAACACGATGGTGACGTCCTCGACCAGTGAGGGCGTGGGGTTGCAGAACGTTCTCACCGGTGCGGCGACGACCGAGTCGTTCGACGCGATTGTGGTCGCGGCGCCCCCGGCTCCGGATCGCACGTTGCTCGCGGAGTGCCGCGCGGCTGGCTTTTCGGTGCGACTGGTCGGCGACGCGCTCGCGCCACGCCGCGCGCACGCGGCCGTCGTCGACGGCGAACGAGTGGGAGCATCGTTGTGATCGGTGTCGCGGTCGTGCGTGGGGGCCGACTCAATCCCGGGGCGAGCCTCGTGGGCGAACTCGTCGACGAGATGTGGCTCATGGGCGAGAACCTCGATGGGCTCGACGCCGTCCCCGCGTCGACCACGCGTCGTCTCGAGGTCGGCGCCTTCGCGCCCGCGAGCTGGTCGCGGTGGTTGGCGACGCAGTTGACGGGACGGCCCCTCGTGCTGGCGGCGGAGCCGGATGGTCGCGATCTCGCGGGCCGTGTCGCGGAGCTCGTGGGCGTCGCTGTTCACGCAGGGTGTCTGGAGCTGACGATGAATCGCGTGGTGACGCCACGCTACGGCGGGGCGACGACGGTGATTGAGCGTCCGGCACAACAGTTTGTCGCCACGGTGCAGCTTCGCGCCCACGACGGCGCAATGACGGTGCCCACACAGCCCGTCGAGTTCATCGACGCGACATTCGAGCCGGAGACCACGATTCGTGAGCTTCTCGAACCGGACATGGACAGCGTGGACCTCGCGGACGCCGCGCGCATCCTGGCCGGTGGAGCCGGTCTCGGCTCGCAGGAGTCCTTCGATCTGCTCGCCCGTCTCGCGCCACGTCTGTCCGCGGCGATGGGCGCAACGCGCGTGGTGACCGATCGTGGCTGGGTGCCGTTTCGTCGCCAGATCGGCACGACCGGAGCGACGGTGACCCCGGCGCTCTACGTGGCGTTCGGCATCTCGGGTGCGGTTCAGCACACCTCCGGATTGGGTGCACCTCATCACGTGATCTCGGTCAATCGTGATCCGGCCTGTCCCATGAGTCAGATGGCCGACGTCGCCCTCGTGGCCGACGCGCCGGCGACGCTGCGAGCGCTCGACGAGCTGGTGGGTGGCTCGTGAGCGAGCACTTTGACGTCGTGGTCGTCGGCGCCGGTCCCGCCGGGTCGGTGTGCGCGTTGGAGTTGGCGCGCGCCGGCAAACGCGTCGCGTTGCTCGAGCGCGGTGCGTACCCGGGCGCGAAGAACATGTACGGCGGCGTGGTCTACCCCCGCATCCTCGACGCGATCATTCCGCAGTGGTGGGAGAGCGCGCCGATCGAGCGGTTCATCACTCGGCGATCCACGATGGTTCTGTCCGGAGACCGCGCCCTCAGCGTTGACTACCGCACTGACGCCTGGGGTGCCGCGCCGTACAACGGTGTCACCACGTACCGCAGTCGTTGGGATCAGTGGCTCGCCGATCACGCCGTGGCCGCGGGCGCGGAACTGTTCGTCGCCACCACCGCCACCGGACTGCTGCGCGAGGGTCGTCGCGTCGTCGGCGTGACCACAGATCGACCCGACGGCGAGTTCACCGCGTCGAACGTCGTCGCGTGCGACGGCGTCAACTCGTTCCTGGCCCGCGAAGCGGGCCTCTACGAGGGGTTCTCGCCGGATCACTTCACCTTGGGGGTGAAGGAGGTTCTCGGCCTCGATCGCGCCGACATCGACGCGCGGTGCAACGTACGCGACCGCGAAGGCCTCGACATCGAGATGATCGGCGCCACCGGCGACGTGGCGGGCGGGGGATTCCTGTACACAAACCGCGACTCGATCGCCGTTGGCGTCGTCTTGAAGCTCACCAGTCTCTCCGCGGCCCACGAACGGCCCGAGGAGATTCTCGCGAAACTGAAGGCTCACCCGTCGATCGAGCCGTACGTGCGCGGCGGCGAACTGCTCGAGTATTCGGCACACCTGATTCCCGAGGGTGGTTATGACGCCATGCCGCAACTGGGGATGGCGGGTCTGCTCGTGACGGGTGACGCGGCGTCTCTGACCTTGGCGGCCGGCGTGTGGCTGGAGGGCGTCAACTTCGCAATGGCCTCCGGGCTCGCCGCCGCGCGCGCCATCATTGCCTCACCGCCGCGCGCCCTGTCGACCTACCGAGATCTGCTCGCCGCAGACTTCGTCCTGAAAGATCACAAGAAATACCGCCACGCGCCCGAGCTGATCTTCTCTCGGTTCGTCCAAACGACCCAGACGGACGTGGCCTGCGACGTCGCGGAGGCGATGTACACGGTCACCAATCCCACGCCGAAGCGGGGTCTTGGATCAATTGTGTGGCGGACGCTGCGAGCGCGCAATGTGCGTCTGCGCGACGTCATCAGAACGTCGTGGCGCGCGTGGAGGGTGTTCGGATGAGTTCTCGCTACGACCTACCCGATTTCGAAGAGCGCATGGCGACCGTCACCTTCGATGTGGCTCACGACGCGCACATCGTCGTGGACGGTGACCAGTGCGAGGGGTGCTCGACCCAAGCCTGCGTGACAGTGTGCCCCGCGAATCTGTTCGTGCCCCTTCGTGACGGCGGGATTCTGTTCAACTACGAGCAGTGCTTCGAGTGCGGAAGCTGCTACATGGTGTGCAACACCGAAGGCGCCATCTCCTGGCGCTACCCCGAAGGGGGCAAGGGCGTGGTGTTGCGCCGTGGCTGAGAGCGGTCAGATCGCGGTTCTCGTGAAGGTCGTTCCCCTGCGTGTCGACGTGCACGCACTCACGGGCGCCGTCACGATTGACGAGCAGATGCTCGGCGTGTCGCCGTCGGACCGTGCGGCCCTCGCGGTCGGGATCTCGTTGGGCGAGAAGTTCGACGCGCCGGTGGTGGTGTACAGCGTGGCACCTCCCCAGGCCGAGGCGAGTCTGGTTGAGCTCGTCGCGTGTGGCGCGTCGCGCGGCGTGCGCGTGTCGCTGTCGGGCGACGACGCTCTCGAGCCGCGACAGTGGCTGGCGGCGTATTCGAGCGCGACGGTCGTTGACGCCCTGTCGCGCGAAGTGGGAGATGCGCGCTACATCCTCACGGGTGATCACTCACTCGATCGGGGCAGCGCCACTGTCCCGTCGCGACTCGCGCAGCGGCTCGGGCTCGAGCAGGCGCTCGGCGTCCTGGAGGTTGACGTCGCGAACACTCGCGTGACGCGACGCCTGGCGGCAGGATGGCGCGAGCAACTGACGCTGCCCGCGCGAGCAGTGGTGTCGGTGGAAGCCTCCGCCGGGCTGCTCGCTCGCGCCGGCGTCTCGGCGTGGCGCCGCACATCCCTCGACGTGGTGGCGAGCCCCGTGTCGTTGTCGCTCGGTCAGGACGCGGGGGAGTTCGCACCGTATCGGCCTCCACTCGACGTGGTGGACGCACCCCGCGAAGTCACGGCGGCGCGCCGGGCAATGGAGGTCATTGGAGCCACCGTGGCGCCGCGACGACGCGAGGTGATGCGGATGGAGCCCGACGAGGCGGCCCGCGAGATCCTGTCGCGCCTGCGCGCGTGGGGATACACGTGAGCGTGGCTCTCTCGCGACGCACCTGGGTCGAGCATCAGGCGCGTCCGGGGCGCACCCTCGTCGTGCCCGTTGGTTCGTTCGAGCAACACGGTCCGCACCTCCCACTGTCAACGGACTCGTTGATCGCCGTCGCGGTGTGCGACGATGTGGCGGCCCAGCGTGACGTTGACGTCGCGCCCCTGCTCGCCTACGGCGCCAGCGGGGAGCACGCGGGCTTCGCCGGTCTCCTCTCGCTCGGGGTCGATGTCACCGCGGCAGTGCTGACCGAGATCGTCCGCAGTGCTCGTGACAGTTGGGCGAGGGTGGTGTTCGTGTCGGGTCACGGTGGCAACGTGACGTCGCTCACGCGCATGGCTCGCCTCGCCGAGCACGAGGGTGACCGCGTCGCCGTCTGGCTACCACACGGCGACCACGGGGACGCCCACGCCGGACTCTCCGAGACCTCCGTGATCCTCACCATCGATCCGTCACTGGTCGGACCCGTGGCCCCAGTCTCGGCCGTGGACACGCCCGATGACTGGGAAGAGCGGGTTGTACGCGAGGGGCTGCTCCCCGTGTTCCCCAGTGGCGTGATCGGAAGTGCGTGGGGCGCCACGGCAGAGCGGGGCTGGAGCCTTCGAGACGCGTGGTGTGCTGAAGTGGTGACGATGATTGACGATTTGGAGAACCACTCGTGAGTCGGGTCGCGATCGTCACGGGAGCCGCTCGCGGCATCGGCGCCGCCACGGTGGACGCGCTCGTGAACGACGGATACCGCGTCGTCGCCGTGGACCGGTGTCGTGACATCGTCGAGGTGCCCTACGCCTTGGCCACCGCGGCGGACCTCGACGCCGTCGTCGCTCGTCACGGCAGCGCCGTCCTCGGCATGGTCGGTGACGTGCGCTCCGCCACGGACATGTCACTGGCCGTGGAGACGGCCACGCGTCACTACGGTCGCCTGGACGCCGTGGTCGCCGTGGCCGGTGTCATCGCGGGCGGTGGTCCGCTGTGGGAGATGAACGACGACGCGTGGGACGCGGTGTGGTCGGTGAACGTGCTCGGCACCCGTCGACTGATCGAGGCCGCCGTGCCAGTCATGCTGAGTGAGGAGAGTCGCAGCGGAGGTCGCATCGTGGCGGTCTCGTCCGCGGCGGGTCTGTTGGGCCTACGCCACCTCGCGGCGTACAGCGCGGCGAAGCACGCCGTCGTCGGCATGATTCGAGGCGTGGCGATGGACCTCGCCGAGACGGGGATCACCGCCAATGTCGTGAGCCCCGGGTCGACGCGCACGCCGATCCTCGAAGCGTCGGCGCGGCTCTACGGACTGGACAGCGTCGACGCGTTCATCTCCCAGCAGCCGATCGGGCGGCTGCTCGAGCCGTCGGAGTCGGCGGCGATGATCGCGTGGCTGTGCTCACCGGCGAGTTCCGCGGTCACCGGCGCGGTCTTCGCCGTTGACGGCGGGATGACGGTCAGCTAGTTCTCGCGCGTGCCCGCCGTGGCACTGCGCCACAGGTCGAAGTAGTTGTTGAAGGTAATTCCGTCAAAGACGTAGCCCGCCCGCTCGAGTTCGGCGTGGTACGCGGGCAGGTTGTGCCACGGAATGCCCATGTCGACGTGGTGGGCGAGGTGCCACCCCGTGTTGTACGGCACGAACCAGAATCGCGCCAACAGGTGTTGACGCACGTTGTGCGTCGTGAGGCGGCGGTCGTCGCTCTTTTGCATGCCTCCGTGTTCGGCGATCGCGCGCAATCGGTTGAGCACCCGCCACTGCGTCATCCACGGCAACCACCAGAACGCGAGATACGCCCACCACGCTCCGGACACCAGCCAGAACAGCCCGAACATCACCACCTGGACGCCGAGGATCGTGCCCGCGACGCGCGCACTCGAACGTTTGGTCGCGGCGACCACGAGTGCCTTGAAGTTCTTGTAACCCGAGATGCCGATCGCGTCGCGGACGAGCCGGCGGCGAAGATCCCGCGGCTCACACGGGTAGCCACGGTAGAAGGCGATGTCGGGCTCGTCGGGACCGAACTCCTCGCGGTGGTGGGCGAAGTGGCTGCGGCGGTAGATCGAGATCGGCACGAGCGCGGGGTAGGCAATGAGCCACTTGCCCACGAGGTCGTTGGCGCGCTTGTTCGTGAACAGCAGCTTGTGCGCCGCCTCGTGCATCAAGATGGCGAACCGCGCGTGCATCGGTCCCATGAGGATGAACACGGCCACCGCCGCCCACACTCCGAGATGCACACCGACCCAGACCATGGCGAGCGTGGCGATCCACACCGCGGTGACGGCGCGCACATTGCGGGCGTTGTCGATCTGGCGAAATGTCGCCCGAAGTTCCGGAATGGCCATGCCATTCGGCAACAGCCGGTCGGTGGGCAGGACGTCAACGAGGCTCGTCGGATTCGGCACGAGGTCGATCGTCATCAGCCTGCATCGTAGATCGTGCGCGGCCCCCGCACCCCCTCAGCGCCTGCGCTAGGGTCGGGTCACCTCGCGGCAGCGAAGTCGGTGCAATTCCGACGCTGTCCCGCAACTGTATGTGGTCGTCAGACCACGAGCCAGGTCGCCTGCTTCGGGGGGAAGTGAAAGACAGCCTTCGAGGTAAAGGGCGGTCGTTCGGATATCCATCCGTCGTCCCGAACTCGACGAAAAGGAGATATCCATGAAACGAACCGTGTCCTTCCTCACTGCGGCGGCTCTGTTGAGCGGCGGCCTGCTCGTGAGTGCGACGTCCGCCGCCACCGCGTCCAGCTCTCCTCGAACGTCGGGGGGGTCGATGTGCATCGTGTCGCTGTCGCCCACGGCGACCGAGACGCTGTACGCGATCGGCGCCGGCCACGAGGTCGAGGCCGTCGATACCGACTCGGACTACCCGACGCACGGGCTCCCGAAGATTCGGATCAATCCGTTCAACCCGAGCGCCGAGACCGTGGCCACCGTGTGCACCGTCACCAAGAGCCACCCCTCGGTGAAACCGAACCTCGTCGTGATCGCCTACAACGCCGATCATCTGCGCCAGAGCCTCCAGCGTTTGCATATCGACGTCATCGTCCAGAGCGCGCCGAGCACTCTGGCCGGCGCGTATCACGAGATGGAGAAGCTCGGTCGACTGTCGGGTCACGCCCAGGCGGCGCTGACGGTCGTGGCGTCGCTCAAGAAGCAGGTCGCGACGGACATCGCGTCGGTGCCCGCCCACGCGAACAAGTCCGTGGCGACCTACTACGAGCTCGACCCCACCTTGTACTCACTGACGAGCGCGACGTTCGTCGGATCGCTGCTCGCGTCGCTCGGGGTCACCAACATCGCGGACAAGGTCGGCACGTCGACCGACGGTGGCTACCCCCAGCTCAACCGGGAGTACGTCGTGAACGCCGACCCCAAGCTGGTGTTCCTGGCGGACACCGTGTGCTGTCACGTCACCCGCAAGAACTTCGCCGCCCGCCCGGCGTTCGGTTCGATCAGTGCCGTGCGCTTCGATCACGTCGTGGGTCTGAACGACGACATCGCGTCGAGATGGGGGCCACGCCTCGGCATTCTCATGGGTGAGTTGGCCCACGGCGTCACGTCCACGCTCGCGGACAAGCGCGTGTGGAAGAAATAGTCGCTTGACCCACGCGGCACCCCCGAGCGCGCGACGAGCCCTCGTCGTCGGTGCGGCGTCGATCGTGCTGGTGCTCGTGTGCGCGGTGGGTTCATTGATGATCGGTCCCACCTCGATCTCGTGGACGGGCATCATCGGCGACGTGCTGAGCAACGTCGGGATCGGGCACTCCCACCTGAGCTCGGTTCAACACGAGATCGTCTGGCAGCTGCGCGCCCCGCGGATCGTCCTCGGACTGCTCGTGGGCGCCATGCTGGCCGTGGCGGGCGGGACCTACCAGGGCGTCTTTCGCAATCCGCTCGCGGATCCGTACCTGCTCGGCATCGCCGCCGGCGCGGGACTCGGGGCCACGATCGCCATCGTCGACGTCGCGCACGGTTCGTCAACGCCGACGTGGACGCCGTGGCTCGCCTTCGCGGGAGCGCTCGGCGCGGTCGCGATCACCTGGATCGTCGGGGGTCGCGGCGTCCGCAGCAATACGGCGACGCTGATCTTGGCCGGAGTGGCGATCTCGTCCCTGCTCGCGAGCGCGCAGACGTTTCTGCAGCAGTCCTCGAGCCAATCGATCACCGAGGTGTACTTGTGGCTCCTCGGGTCGCTCGGGGGTGCCTCGTGGGGCGAGGTCGAACTCATCGTGCCGTACGTCGTGGTCTGTTGTGCGGTGTGCATCGCGGCGGGTCGCGCGCTCGACGTGTTGAGCGTCGGTGACCTCGAGAGTCGGGCGCTGGGACTGCCGGTCACCCGCGTGAGGCTGCTCGTCGTGCTCGCGTCCTCTCTCGGCACCGCCGCCGTGGTGTCGGTTGTCGGACTGATTGGCTTCGTCGGCATCATCGTTCCCCACGTCGTTCGCTTGACCGTCGGGACGAGCTATCGACGAATTCTGCCGATCTGCGTGACGGTCGGCGCGGCGTTCCTCGTTCTCGCCGATACCGTTGCGCGCACCGCGTTGTCCGGATCCGAACTCCCGATCGGCGTCGTGACCGCTCTCGTCGGAGCTCCCGTCTTCGTCATCATCTTGAACGTCTCGCGGCGGCCCACGACGTGAGTGACGTGACCGTCGAGCACCTGAGCGTGGTGATGAACCAGCGGCCTCTCGTCGACGACGTGACCCTCGACGTTCCGACGGGCTCGTGGCTGACCGTGATCGGCCCGAATGGCGCCGGCAAGACCACCTTCGTCGAAGCGCTCGCGGCCGTGCGGTCCTCGACCCACGGCATCGTGCGCGTGGGCGGGCGCGTCCTGCACCAGCTGCGCGAACGGGAACGCGCTCAACTGGTCGCGTTCGTCCCGCAGCACCCGGTCGTGCCGGTCGGGATGGCGGTGCGCGACTACGTCGGCCTCGGCCGTACCGCGCACCAGGGGGTGATGCAGGCCCTGAACGCCGCCGGGCACGCCCTGGTTGCGGAGTTACTCGAGCGCGTGGGACTGGTGGCGATGAGTGGTCGTGATGTCTCGACGCTGTCCGGAGGTGAGCGCCAGAGGGCCGTTCTGGCACGGGCGCTCGCGCAGTCAACACCGGTCCTCGTGCTCGACGAACCCACCACCGGCCTTGACCTGCGACACCAGATCGAGATGCTGGACCTTCTGCGACGCGAGGTGCAGGAGCGTCACCTCACCATCGTGGCGACCCTGCACGACCTCACCCTCGCGGGCCAGTACGCCGATCGACTGGCGTTGCTGGACGAGGGACGACTCGTCGCGATCGGGTCATCGCGCGAGGTGGTGCGCTCGCGCGAACTGGCGGACGCGTATCGCATCGGACTTCGGGTCCTCGACGTCGACGGGGCCGACGTCATCGTGCCGACTCGATCCGTCCGTGATCAAGAACCGCGGTGACAATCTCGTAGTCTGGGTGAAAGCGTCGAAGGGACCTACGTGCGCCGCACGAAGATTGTTGCCACACTGGGACCCGCTTCGGAAAGTAGCGACGTCATCGATCGTCTCGTCACGGCTGGGGTCGACGTGTTCCGTTTGTCGTTCGCGCACGGCGACCTCGAATCGGGGATTCAGCGCTTGCGTCTGGTGCGTCAGCTGGCCCCGTCCGTTGCGATCATGGTCGACATCCCCGGCCCGAAGATCCGTGCGGGCAGTTTCGGGTCGGTGCCGGTCGTCCTCGGCGTCGGCGACACCCTGGAACTGATCGAGGGATTCGGCGAAACGTCGCTCAACGCGCGGATCTTCGTCGAGAAGGAGGGCGTGCTGAGAGACCTGCGCATCGGCGACGCCATTCACATCGGCGACGGGGGTGTTTCCCTCGAAGTCGAAGAGACCGGATCTGCGACCCGGGCCATCGTGACCGCGGGTGGCGCGGTGATGGGCAAGCCCGGCCTCTCGCTGCCCTCGTCGATTGTTGCCGACCAGCTGCCCACCGTGGAGGATCGCGAGCGCCTCGAGGCCCTGCGAAGCGAAGAGTTCGAGATTCTGGCGGCGTCCTTCGTCCGCTCCGCGTTTGACATGGTGTCGGTGCGCGGCGTCCTCTCGCGCAGTGACGTCATGATGATGGCGAAGATCGAGACGTCCGAGGGTGTCCAGAATCTGAGTGAGATCGTTGAGGTCTCCGACGCCATCATGGTCGCGCGCGGCGACCTCGGCGTGCGCATGCCCATCGAGGACGTGCCGCACCTCCAGAAGCGCATCGTGCGAGAGGGAATTCGCTTTGCTCGTCCGGTGGTCGTGGCGACCCAGATGCTCGAGTCGATGACCCACGCCCAGGTGCCCACGCGTGCCGAGGTGACCGACGTCGCCAACGCCGTGCTGGACGGCGCGAGCGCCGTGATGTTGAGTGCGGAGACAGCCATCGGCAGTGACCCGGTCGGCGTCGTCGAGACAATGTGCCGGATCGTCGAGCGCGCGGAGCGGAGTTCCCCTACCAGAAGTGGGGCGCCGAGCTCGGTGTGCAGGAGGTGGCCGGCCACCGCAGCCAGGCCATGCGCATCACCGCCGCCATGACCGGCGCCGCCTGGCGTGCGGCGATGGAGGAAGAGGCGGTGGCCATCGTCGCCTGCACCCGCAGCGGCATGACGGCGCGCGCGATCTCGCGTTTCCGGCCCCCGATGCCGATCCTGGCGATCACCCCGAGCGCGGCCACCGCCCGACAGCTGCGCAGCAGCTGGGGCGTCATCGACGTCGTGATCTCGGACGCCACCGACATGAACGAGTTGACCGACATCGCCATCGAGCACCTACGACGGATCAATCTCGTCGAGGAGGGTGACGCCGTCGTGATCATGGCCGGCTCCCAGCGCGGTGGTGCGGCCACGACGGACACCGTCCGCATGGCCATCGTCCCGTAGACGGCGTCGCGAGCGACCTCCAGGATCGCACTACATTCGAAGCGCGGTTGCACCACGTCACGAAGGGGGAACAGTGCGCGTCGAGCTCACCATTGCGGATTTTCTCTCGCGGGCGGCGCTCGTGTACCCCGATCGCATCGCCGTCGTCGATGAACCGGGCGTGCCGGGCTCACTGGGATCTCTCACCTACGCCAGCGTCGGACGTCGCGCGGCGTCTCTCGCCTCACGCCTTGACGAACTCGACGTGCCGCACGGGGCCCGCGTCGCGATCGTCAGCCCGAATTCGGCACGCTTCCTGATCAGCTTCTTCGGGGTGAGCGGCTACGGGCGTGTCCTCGTGCCCATTAACTTCCGACTCAACGCGGACGAGATCTCCTACATCGTCCAGCATTCCGGCGCCGACGTCATCCTCTATGACCCGGAGTTGGCCGACGTGGTTGGTCACCTCGACGTGAGACACCGGATCTGTCTCAACGGCGTCGACGACGCGACGTGGTTCGACGAGGACGCCGATCGCCCGTCCCCCCTGGCCTGGGATCGTCACGAGGACGCCACCGCGTCGATCAATTACACCTCGGGCACGACCGCGCGCCCCAAAGGTGTCCAGCTGACCCACCGGAACTGCTGGCTCAACGCGACCGTGTTCGGTTGGCACGTCGGCGTGAGTGATCGCGACGTCTACTTGCACACCTTGCCGATGTTCCACGCCAACGGGTGGGGCATGCCCTACGCGCTCACCGCCATGGGCGTGCGTCACGTCGTGCTGCGCAAGATCGACGGCGAGGAGGTGCTGCGGCGCATCGAGAACGAGGGCGTCACACTCCTGTGCTGCGCACCGGCGGTGATTGCGACGACCCTCGATGCCGCCGCCGCTCGGACCGCCGCCGGTCGGACGATTCCCGGACGAGGCCTCGTGCGCATCGTGGTCGCGGGTGCCCCACCGCCGCGGCGAACCATCGAGCGCGTCGAGTCCGAACTCGGGTGGGAATTCATCCAGATCTACGGACTCACCGAAACGTCCCCCTTGCTCACGATCAACCGCGCGCCGTCGGAGTGGGACGGCCTCGCGGTCGCCGAGCGCGCCACGAGGCTCAGCCGTGCGGGCGTCCCGGTGGTGGGCGTGGACATCGACGTGGACGTCGACGGTGAGGTCCTGGCTCGTTCGAACCACGTCTTCGCCGGTTACTGGGAGCAACCCATCGAAACGGAGAAGGCGCTCGAGGGCGGCTGGTTCCACACGGGCGATGGCGGACTCCTCGACGGTGCCCACGTGGTGATCACGGACCGCAAGAAGGACGTCATCATCACCGGCGGGGAGAACGTGAGCTCGATCGAAGTGGAGGACTGCCTGTTTCAGCACCCCGCCGTGGCCGAGGTCGCGGTCATCGGCGTGCCCGACGCGAAGTGGGGCGAGACCATCAAAGCGCTCGTGGTCCTGCGACCGGGCTACGACGTGACTGACGACGACCTCATCACGCACTGCCGCAACGCGCTGGCGCACTTCAAGGCGCCGCGCTCGATCGAGTTCCGCGACGAACTGGCGCGAACCGCGACCGGCAAGCTCCAGAAATTCGAGCTGCGAGAGCCCTACTGGGAGAACTTCGATCGCGGGGTGAACTGACCGCCGCGCAGATTACTGCGGTGACGACGCGGCGGGTGGCTGATCGATGCGGATCTGATTGCCCGACGGGTCGCGAACGGCGAAGTCGCGCGTGCCCCAGAACTGCTCGGTCGGCTCCTGGATGATCTCGGCACCCGCATCGCGCACCCGCTCGAACGTGCCGTCGAGGTCGTCAGTGTGGAAGTGGATGCCGTTGAGGGCACCCTTGGCGACCAGTGCCGCAATCGCCTCGCCATCGGCGGGACTCCCCGCCAGGAAGTTGGTGAGGACCACGGAGACCGTGGGCTGATCCGGGGCCCCAACGGTGATCCACCGTGAGCCCCCGTTGGCAACGTCCTTGCGCACCTCGAGACCGAGCGTGTCGCGGTAGAAGGCGAGTGCCTCCTCGGGGTCCGTAACCTGGACGAAGCATGTGGACAGTGTGAGGTTCATGCCCACAGATTACGGAACCCGCGCGGGCGTCGCTTCTTCGAAACTGCTTCGTTCGCGGCGCGGACGCGAGAGCCCGCGCACGATGCATCCGGGCACGCTGACGAGATCGTCGTGGTTGCGAGAGCGGTACGACGTCGGAGATTCGCCGACCATCTCGGTGAAGCGCGCGCTGAAGGATCCGAGCGACGACCACCCCACCATCTGGCCCACGTCGGTCACCGACAGGTCGCCACGGCGCAGCAACGCCGTGGCCCTCTCGATCCGCCGGGTCATCAGATACGAATACGGTGTCTCGCCGTAGGCCGCGAGAAACTGGCGCGAGAAGTGCGCCGTCGACATCAGCGCTGCGTCGGCGAGGGCCGCGACGTCCAAGGCACTCGCGTACTCGCGGTCGATGAGATCACGCGCGCGGCGCAGATGCGCGAGATTCGCCAACTCCTCGGGCGTCACGCCGTCAGCGTAGTGCGGGGTTCGCGACCACGACGCTGCGTCGCGCCGACGGGGATCGTCGTGATCGCGTGACGACGAGCCATCGGGTGCGGCGCCGCCGCGGTGCCCCCGGCAGGACTCGAACCTGCGCCACCGGCTCCGGAGGCCGGTGCTCTATCCGCTGAGCTACGGGGGCGAGAGGCTCCACCTTACTGGTCGAGGTGTCGCACTCCGGAGGGCCGTCGTATTCGTCGATCTATGGTTTCTCCATGACGGGAGCGCCGATCGACCCGCGGCTGCTGCCGCACACCGCAATTCTCGGTGCTCACGACGTCACGATCGGCGGTGTCTCGCTGCACGATCTCGCGCGCGAATTCTCGACGCCGCTGTTCGTCTATGACGAGGCCACGCTGCGCGATCACTGTCGCGAAGCGGCCCGAGCCTTTGATGACGGTGTGGCGTTTGCGTCAAAGTCATTTCTCTGCGGCGCGATGGCCCGCCTGGCGGTGGATGAAGGGTTGTGCGTCGATGTCGCGACGGACGGCGAGATGGACCTGGTGCAACGCGCGGGCGTGCCGACCAGCCGCGTGGTCGTTCACGGCAATAACAAGTCGCGCGCGGAGATCGCGCACGCGATCGAGGTGGGTGTCCACCGCCTCGTGGTCGACAATTTCGAGGAGATCGACCACTTGCGCGCCGCCGCGGATCCTGCGCGACCTCTGCGGTGTCTCCTGCGCGTGACGCCCGGTGTCGAGGCGCACACGCACGAATTCGTGCGCACCGGACAAGAGGACACGAAGTTTGGCCTCTCGATTCAGAGCGGTGACGCGACGCGAGCGGTGAGTGCGCTGCGAGCGATTGACGGCATCGACCTCGTGGGCGTGCACGCACACATCGGTTCGCAGATCTTTGACGTGGATGCCTTCGAGGCGACCGTGGCAATCCTTGGTGCGTTCGTGACGCCCCTCGCTCTGGAGGAGGTCTGCGTGGGGGGTGGCCTCGGGGTGCCCTACGTGAGCGGCGAATTCGCGCCGTCGATCACCGAGTGGGGTGAGGCCGTGCGCGCGGCGGCGGCCGCGCACCTCGCTCCGTCGGTGCGCCTCACCGCCGAACCAGGGCGATCCATCACGGCGCGCGCCGCCGTCACGATCTACACGGTCGGATCCATCAAGCCCGTGGCCCAGCGAACCTACCTGGCCGTCGACGGAGGAATGAGCGACAATCCACGACCCGTCCTCTACGGCTCGGGGTACGAGGCGTTCTCCCTCGAAAGCCCGCTCGCCGAGCGACACGGCCGGTTCCGGGTGGTCGGCAAGCACTGCGAGAGCGGCGACATCTTGATCGACGAGGCCTTTTTGCCTGAGGACGTCACTGCGGGTGATCTCATCGTGACACCGGTCACCGGCGCGTATGGCTACTCGATGGCGTCGAACTACAACCGCGCGGCGCGACCCGCGGTGGTCTTCGTCGCGAACGGTCGCGCACGTTGCGTGCTGCGACGCGAGACGCTCGACGATCTCGCTCGACTCGAGGTGCCCGAGGGCTGACCAAACGCGCCGGTTAGCCTTGCGTCATGGACACCCCGGTCGTGAGGGTCGCGTTGGTCGGGGCGGGCACGGTCGGCGCCGAACTGGTCGGTCTCTTACGCGATGAGAAGCGCGTCGACATGATCGTCGACGCCGCGGGGGCGAGACTCGAACTGGTGGGTGTCGCCGTCCGCGACGGGTCCAAGGATCGCGGTGGCATCCCCCGCGAGCTCATCACGACCGACGCCCTCGCCCTGGCGACTCGTGACGACGTGGACGTGCTCGTGGAAGTGGCCGGGGGCGTCGAGGCGATGCGCCCGGTGCTCGAAGCGGCCCTTGCGAAGCACACGGCCGTCGTGACGGCCAACAAGGCCCTGATGGCCAGTGCGGGCACCGACCTCGTGCAGCGCGCGCGCGACAGCGGTGTCGACCTGTTCTATGAGGGTGCGGTCGCGGGGGGCATCCCGATTCTGCGCGCCCTGCGGACGTCACTCGCCGGCGAACGGATCCACCGGGTGATGGGCATCGTGAACGGCACGACCAACTTCATCCTCTCCAAGATGGCCAGCGAACACCTGACCTACGGCGAGGTTCTGAAGGAAGCTCAGTCGCTCGGTATTGCTGAGGCTGACCCCACCGCGGACGTCGAGGGCTTCGACGCGGCCGCCAAGGTCACGATCCTCTCGTCGCTGGCCTTCGGCACGCCGCTACGTGGTGAGACGATCTTCCGTGAGGGGATCACGTCGGTGACCGCCAACGACGTCGCCTACGCGCAGCGCCACGGCCACGTGATCAAGTTGCTCGGCATCGCCGAGCGGGTGGGCGAGCACGCCATCTCGCGTCGCGTCCATCCCGCGATGGTGCCCGTCGATCACCCGCTGGCGTCGGTCAACGGCGCCTACAACGCCGTGTTCGTGGAGGGTGCCCACAGCGGTCCTCTCATGTGGCTCGGTCAGGGAGCCGGTGGTGCCCCGACGGCCGCCGCGGTGTTCGGCGATATCGTCGCCGCCGCTCGCAACCGCGTCAGTGGGCGCTTCGATGTCCCTCTGTCCATCGACCCCACCTTGCAAGACTTCCCCCGTGGTGAGTTGCAGAGCGTCTTCTATCTCACCATCGACGTGCTGGACCGACCCGGCGTTCTCTCAGCCGTGGCGGGTGTCTTCGGTGAGCACTCGGTTTCCATCAAGTCCATGGAGCAATCCGGTTTCGGTGACGAGGCACGGCTTACCTTCCTCACCCACATGGTCTTCGAGTCCGACATCGCCGCCACGCTCGAGGACCTCGAACAGTTGGACGTCGTGGACCAGGTTGGTTCGTGCGTGCGCGTCATTGGCGAGGGGCCCGCGTGAGTCGCTGGCGGGGTCTCCTGTACGAATACGGCGAGTGGCTCGACCTGCGCGGCGTCGACGAGGTCGTGACGTTGCTCGAGGGCAACACGCCGCTCCTACACGCGGAGCGCCTCTCCGAGCGGTTGGGCGCCGACGTGTGGTTGAAGCTCGAGGGACTGAACCCGACGGGATCCTTCAAGGATCGGGGCATGACCATGGCGATCACGAAGGCGAAGGCGGCGGGCGCGACCACGGTGGTCTGCGGGTCGACCGGCAACACGTCCGCCGCCGCCGCCGCGTTCGCGGCGCGCGCCGGCATGGGATGTGTCGTCCTCGTCCCCGAAGGAAAGATCGCCCTCGGCAAGCTCGCCCAGGCCATTGTCTACGGCGCACAGGTTGTGCAGATCCGTGGGAACTTCGACCGCGCCCTCAATCTGGCGCGCGAGCTCACCCAGCACCTGCCCGTGACGATCGTGAACTCGATCAACCCCGACCGCATCGAAGGTCAAAAGACGGGAGCCTTCGAAGTGGTCGACGCGCTCGGCGACGCGCCGGACATCTTGTCGATCCCCGTCGGCAATGCGGGCAACATCACCGCGTATTGGCGGGGTTTCACGCAGTATCACTTCGCCGGCAAGTCCACCGATCTGCCTCGCATGTGGGGATTCCAAGCGGCCGGTGCGGCGCCGATCGTCCTCGGGCACCGCGTGGATGAACCCGAGACGATCGCCACGGCGATTCGCATCGGGAATCCCGCGAGTTGGGTTCCCGCCCTCGAGGCGGTCGACGAATCACACGGGGCCATTCGCGCCGTCACCGATGAGGAGATTCTCGAGGCGTGGAGTTATCTCGCTCGTCAGGAGTCGGTCTTCTGCGAACCCGCGTCGGCCGCGGCGGTGGCGGGGCTGCTCAAGTTCGGCGTCCCGCCGGGATCACGCGTGGTGTGCGTTCTCACGGGCAACGGCCTGAAGGATCCCGACACTGCGGTGCAGCGTTCGGCCGAGCCCGTCACCGTCGACGCCACGATCGACTCGCTCCTGCGTCTGCTCGGCGCCATGTTGCCGGAGCCCGCGCTGAGTCGCTAGTATCTAGTTGTCGCCCGCTACCGGCTGTTGCCGACGTGCGGAACTCTCCCTCGGGGCGACGTTCCCTTTGATTTTTCTCCGCGCAGCGTTTTTGTGGTGCGGCGAGAAAGGATTCCATGGCTGCAGAGCCCAACAACAAGAGCGTCCTCGAAACAAAAGAGCGCGAGGAGCTTGTTCAAATCGCCTCCGCGATTGGCGTGAAAACCACCGCCCGCGCGTCCAAGGCCACGCTCATCTCCGCCATCCTCGAGTCGACGCCCGCCGGTGCGACGACCAACGGGTCCGACGCTCCGGCGCGACCCGGACCGGTGCGCTCGCGGCGCACGGTGGCCGTTCCCGAGACGCCCGAGACGGACTTCGACGAGTTCGTGAAAGAAGTCACCTCCGAGCCCGCCGCGACCACCTCCACCGCACCCGCCGAATCCTCTGACGCGCCCACGGCACCCACGACGCCGCCGCGCACTGAACGGCCACCGCGTGACTACAACAACTCCTCGGGCAATGGAAGTTCCAACAGCTCCCCGGGCAACGGAGCCAACGCCGGCAACGCCCTGAACGATGGCAATCGCAATCGTCGCAACCGTCGCAATCGGGGTCGCGACCGCTTCGAGCGGGGCGGCGAGCCCCAAAGCGGTGCGGATCAGCCCTACAACGGAGAGCTCATCGAGGTGAAGGGTCTGCTGGATCTGCGTGACGACGGCTACGGCTTCTTGCGCACGAACGGCTACCAGCCGTCGAACAACGACGTCTACGTCTCCATCAACCAGGTACGCCGCCACAACCTCCGCAAGGGTGACGCCATCGAGGGGGCGTTCCGCCCCGCGGGCTCGACCGAGAAGTACGCGGCGCTCCTGCGCGTCGACACGATTCAGGGAATGGACCCCGAGGTCGCGCGCCTCCGCCCGCGATTCGAGGATCTGACGCCCCTGTTTCCCGACGAGAAGTTGAAGCTCGAGACCAACGAGGGCAAGAACGACCTCACGCCACGCATCGTCGATCTCATCAGTCCCATCGGCAAGGGCCAGCGCGGTCTGATCGTGTCACCGCCCAAGGCGGGCAAGACGACCGTGATGAAGCAGATCGCCCAGTCGATTGAAGCGAACAATCCCGACGTTCACCTCATCGTGCTGCTCGTGGACGAACGTCCCGAAGAGGTCACCGACATGCGTCGCAGCGTGCGCGGGGAAGTTGTCGCGTCGACGTTCGACCGTCCCGCCGACGAGCACACGCACATCGCCGAGCTCGCCATCGAGCGCGCCAAACGCCTCGTGGAACTCGGCCGGGACGTCGTGATCATTCTGGACGGCATTACCCGACTGGCGCGTGCGTACAACTTGGCGCAACCGGCCACGGGGCGCATCATGTCCGGTGGTGTGGACTCGGGTGCGTTGTACCCGCCGAAGAAGTTCTTCGGAGCCGCGCGAAACATCGAAGAGGGCGGGTCGCTCACGATCCTGGCGTCGGCGCTGGTGGAGACCGGCTCCAAGATGGACGAGGTGATCTTCGAAGAGTTCAAGGGAACCGGCAACATGGAGCTGAAGCTCGACCGCCGGCTCTCGGAGCGTCGCCTCTACCCGGCGATCGACGTGAACTCGTCGTCCACTCGCCACGAGGAGCTGCTCTTTGATCGTGAACAGCTGACCCAGGTGTGGAAGCTGCGCCGCGTCCTCAACGGCTTGGCGTCCGAGGGTCGCGAGGCCGCCGGACTCGAGTTGTTGATTGACAAACTCCGCCAAACACGGTCCAACGACGAGTTCCTGGCGGAGATCGGCAAAGGCGCGAACCCGACAAGCTGATCTCCCGCTAGAATCGTCTACCGCACCAAGGAGCACCCATGAAGCCCGACATCCACCCCCAGTACGGCGACGCGACCGTCACCTGCTCGTGTGGCAACACCTTCACGACGCAGTCGACCAAGTCGACGCTCAACGTGGAACTGTGCAATGAGTGCCACCCCTTCTTCACGGGCAAGCAGAAGCTCGTGGACACCGGTGGCCGCGTGGAACGGTTCCAGCGCCGCTACGCGCAGAAGACCAAGGCGCGTCCGCCGCGGGCCTAGAGCCTTCGGTGCGCCCCTTCGCCCACGGTGCGACCACTTGACGAGACGATGGCTCAGCTCAGCGCTGAGTTGACGTCGATTGACCACGCCCTCTCCCAGCCCGACGTCGCGACCGACCTCACCCGCCTGCGGGACCTGTCTCGGCGCCACAAGGAGCTCAGCGAGATCGTCGGTGCCTGGCAGGAACTCAACTCGGCGCGCGACGACGTCGACACCGCGCGTGAGATGTTCGCGGACACGGCGGGCGAGGATCGAGAACTGTGGCGTGACGAACTCGCCACGGCCGAGGCGCGTCTTCCCGCCCTCGAGGAACGACTTGAGGAGTTGTTGCTACCACGCGATCCCAACGACGGTCGCAACGTCATCATGGAGATCCGCGGTGCCGAAGGTGGAGAAGAGGCCAACCTGTTCGCGGGCGACCTCGCCGACATGTACCGCCGATACGCGGCACTGCGCCACTGGAAGTTGGAAGTGGTGGAACAGCGCGAGAGTGAGCAAGGTGGACTCGACGAGGCCGTCTTTCTCATCAAGGGCGACGACGCCTGGGCGCGACTCGAGCAGGAGGCCGGGGTTCACCGAGTCCAGCGCGTGCCCACCACGGAGGCGAAGGGTCGGGTGCACACGTCGTCGGCCACGGTGTCGGTGCTTCCCGAGGCGGAAGAGGTCGACGTCGACATCGACGCCAACGACCTGAAGATCGACGTCTATCGCTCGTCCGGTCCGGGCGGTCAGAGCGTCAACACGACGGACTCCGCCGTTCGCGTGACGCACCTGCCGACGGGAATCGTTGTCTCAATGCAGGACGAGAAGAGTCAGATTCAAAACCGCGCCAAGGCCATGATTGTGCTGCGGAGCCGGCTCCTCAAGGCGGCCCAGGACGCCCAGGCCAGCGAGCAGGGGGACTTGAAACGATCCCAGCTCGGCGGCGGGGGCCGCAGCGAGAAGATACGCACGTACAACTTCAAGGAGAATCGCGTCACGGATCACCGGATCGGGCTGACGCTGTACTCACTGGAGTCGACATTGGCCGGTGAGCTTGATCCCTTCGTCGACGCGCTGCTCGCCGACAAGCGCGCCCGTCAAATCGGCGAGAGTGACGGACGCTAGCGCGGCGGCGCAGTCCCGGCTCGTGGCCGACGGCCTCGAGTTGCGCGAAGCTCGCTGGCTCGTCGAGGAGTTCGGTGCGGACGTGTCGCCCGGTTCGTCGCTGCGCGCGGCGGCCGATCGCCGACGTCGTGGCGAGCCGTTGCAGTACGTGCTCGGCCACTGGCCGTTCCGCGACCTCGATCTGTTGGTGGACGAGCGCGTTCTCGTGCCGCGGCCCGAGACGGAGAGTCTCGTGACGATCGCTCTGGAGGAACTGGCGCACGCGACGGTCCGGGCGCCGCTGGTGCTGGACCTGGGCACCGGGTCAGGGGCGATTGGGCTGTCGATCGTCTCGGAGCTTTCTGACCGCGGCGTGGCGTCCACGCTCGTGGCCGTCGACGAATCCGCCGACGCTCTCGATCTCGCGCGGACCAACGCCCTGCGAACCGGCGTGCTCGCCGTCAGTTTCGTCCGCTCCACCTGGTACGCGGCGCTCGACGCCTCACTCGCGGGACGCGTGGACCTGATCGTGGCGAACCCGCCGTACGTCGGGGTGGACGAGTTCTTGACGCTCGACCCAGTCCTGCGTCACGAACCGTACGGCGCCTTGGTCTCACCGGACCGTGACGGCGTCGTGGGGTTCGATGATCTCGCCTCCATCGTCACGGAGGCACCGCGGTGGTTGCGCCCGGGGGGCGTGGTGGTGTGCGAACACGGCGACCGGCACGGGGAACCCACGCGACGGGCCGCGGCGGGGGTCGGACTCGTGGACGCGCGCACCGAGCACGATCTCGCCGGACGACCTCGGTTCCTCGTCGCGCGCCGGGCACCGTGATCCGTCGCCTGTCGACTCGCGACCTCGACGAGGTGGTCCGCGTGCTCGGTTCCGGAGGTGTCGTCGCCGTGCCGACGGACACCGTGTACGGCGTGGCGGCCCCTCTCGGTGACGCCGCAGCAGTCGCGCGCCTGTTCACGCTGAAGAACCGGCCCGTGACGGTGGCGTTGCCCGTGCTCGTGCGTGACGTGGCGTCCGCGGCCGCACTCGGCGTGGAGATCACCCTCGGTGCTCGCGCACTCGCGGACGCCTTTTGGCCGGGACCGTTAACTCTGGTGCTCGCCGCGCCGATGGAGTTGGCTCGCCGCGTGGGCAGCGAGAGCGCCACGCTGGGCGTGAGAGTGGCGGCCGACGACGTCCTGTCCGCGCTGCTCGAATCCACCGGACCTCTGGCGGTCACGAGCGCCAACGCTCACGGTGAGCCACCGTGTCACGACGCCGACGAGGTCCTCGCGGCCTTTTCCGGCGCGGGGGAGCTCGACGCCGTGCTCGACGCCGGTCCGCGGACGGGCGAGGTGTCGACGGTGGTCGAGATCTCGGGGACACGGTGGCGTGTTCTGCGCGCCGGCGCCGTGAGTTCGGCCGCGATCGAGCAGGTCATGACGACGCCACCCGACTCGCCACTCGAGCCCTGAGGAGTCGACCCGACGGGTAGGGTGATTTCGTGCGAATCGTCGTAGGGTCCGATCACGCGGGCTTCGACTTGAAGAGCCTCATCGCCAAGGATCTGGTTGATCGCGGCATCCTCGTCATCGACGTCGGGACCGACAGCGCGACGACGTCCGTCGACTATCCCGACGTCGGCGAGTTGGTGGGTCGCCACGTTTCTGACGGTCGCGCGGACCTGGGTGTGGCCATCTGCGGCTCCGGCGTCGGCATCTCGATCGCGGCGAACAAGGTCACGGGCATCCGTGCGGCGCTCGTTCACGACGTCACGACCGCGCGCCTGGCGCGAGAACACAACCACGCCAACGTCCTGTGCCTGGGCGCACGCGTCGTGGGTCACCAAGTGGCCCTCGACGCGGTGGCGGCGTGGCTCGACGCGCCTCTCGGCGAGGGTCGACACCTCCAACGCCTCACCAAACTGGACCGTCTCGATGACGGCTTGCACAACCGAAGGGACTGACACCACCGTGGACGGATCACCATTTGACGCCTGGATCACCGCGGACACGGAGGTCACTGACCTGTTGTCGCGCGAATGGCAGCGCCAGACAACCACTTTGCAGCTCATCGCGAGCGAGAACTTCACGTCCCCGGCCGTCATGGCCGCCAGCGGGTCGATCCTCACCAACAAATACTCCGAGGGATACCCCGGCCGTCGGTACTACGGCGGCAACCAGGTCGTCGACGAAGTCGAGGACCTGGCGCGCCGTCGGCTGACCGCGCTCTTCGGCGCGGACCACGCCAACGTGCAGCCCCACAGCGGCGCCAACGCGAACGTCGCGGTCTATCAGGCGCTCCTCGAGCCGGGCGACACCATCCTCGCGATGCGTCTCGATCAGGGAGGTCACCTCACGCACGGCTCACCCGCCTCGATCACGTCAAAGATCTGGCACTTCGTCGCCTACGGCGTGACGCCTCGATCCGACGATCCGGCGGTCCCGGGCGAGGTCATCGACTTCGACAATCTTCGCGAGACTGCCCTGCGGGAGCGCCCCAAGCTCATTGTTGCCGGCGCGACCGCGTATTCGCGACTGATCGAGCCCGAGCTGTTCCGCGACGTGGCCGACGAGGTCGGCGCGATGCTGATGTTCGACGTGGCGCACCCGGCCGGTCTGATCGCGGGTGGTTCGCACCCGAACCCCGTGCCCTACGCCGACGTCGTGACCTTCACCACCCATAAGACGCTGCGCGGCCCGCGCGGGGGAGCGATTCTGAGCCGCGAGGAGCACGCGAAGAAGATTGACTCGGCGGTATTCCCAGGCCTTCAGGGTGGTCCGCTCGAACACGTCATCGCCGCGAAGGCGGTCGCCTTCAAGGAGGCCGCTCAGCCGTCGTTCGGTGTCTACACCGATCAGGTCGTCACGAACGCCAAGGCGTTCGCGCGCTCGCTCTCCGAGCAGGGTTTCCGGATCGTGTCGGGGGGCACGGACAATCATCTCGTTCTCGTGGACTTGCGCGAGTTTGATGCCGACCTCACCGGCAAAGACGCCCAAGAGGTCTTGGACCGCGCCGGGATCACGACGAATCGCAATCAGATCCCCGACGACCCGCGCAGTCCGTTCGTCACGTCGGGCCTGCGTCTTGGAACCGCGGCGGAGACCACCGCCGGCATGACGCCGTCGGAGTTCGACACGATTGCGACACTCATGTCGCACGCCCTGCGTGAGCGCGCGAACGAGTCCGCCCAGCAGAAGGTTCGTGAGTCAGTCGCGGCGCTGTGTCGCGAATTCAATCCATACGCGACGTTCGCGTAGGGACGGTCCATGGAGAACATCGCGTCGTACGCCGCCGTGTGTGCGATCGCTCTGGTGGCGACCCTCGTCGTGAATCGCCCGGCGCGGGCGATCGCGCTGAAGGTCGGCTACACGGCGTTGCCGGACGCGCGCAAGGTCCATCAGAAGGTGACGCCCTATGGCGGTGGCGCCGCGATGTTCATTGGTCTCTGCATCGCCGGTGCGCTCGCCAGCATCTTTCCGCCCCTGCGTGAGGTGATCGAGTCGAGCCACGAGATGCTGGGGGTGATCCTCGCGGCCGCCGTGATCTTCATGGTGGGACTGGTCGACGACTTTCGCGACATGTCCGCACCGGCCAAGGTCGCGGGCGAGGTGTTGGCGGCGTCCGTGCTGTACTTCAGCGGCTGCACGATGTACCAGCTGAAGCTTCCCTTCGCGGGCTTCATCGTGCTCGGACCGTCGATGTTGCCGCTCATCACGGCGATCTGGGTCTTCGCCCTCTCGAACGCGGTGAATCTGATCGACGGACTCGACGGGCTGGCGGCGGGCATCGTCGCCATCGCTTCGAGCACATTGTGCGTCTACGGTCTGCGGCTCGAGGACCTCGGACTCTTGCCGCGCACGAACGTCGGACCGCTGATCGCGGCGCTCACGTGCGGAATCTGCCTCGGGTTCCTGCCCGACAACTTTCACCCCGCGAGGTTGTTCATGGGGGACGCCGGCGCGCTGATGCTCGGTCTGCTCATGAGTGCGTCGACCATGGTGATCGGTGGGCGCACGCCACCGACGAGCGGCGTGACGTTCTTCTTCTTTGCGCCCCTGCTCATCCCCGTGTTCATTCTGGGCGTGCCGCTCACGGACGCGACCCTCGCGTTCGTTCGACGAACGGCCTCGGGTCAGGGTTTTCACACGGCCGACAAGAACCACATCCATCACCGACTCATGCGTCTCGGGCACGGTCAGCGCCGCACCGTCGTGATCTTGTGGTTGTGGACGGCGTTGTTGTGCGCGTTCGTCCTGTTCCCGCTCTTTTTGCCGAAGATCAATATCTTCATCCCGTTCGGTGTTGGCGTCCTCGCGATCGCCCTGTACACGTGGTTCCACCCGGGACTGCGACCCTTGGCGGCGGAACCGGACGAGGAAGCCGCGAGCGCCACGTCCTCGTGAGCGACGCCCCGGAGGACCCCGACCGCTTCACGAGGCCGGTCACGGACCTGCCCGGACTCGGTGGATTCGTGGCCCTCGGCTCTACGATCGCGACCTGCGTGGGCGTCGGCGTCGTCGCGGGAATCTACGCCGATTCGGCCTGGGGCATAGAGCCCTGGGGGCTTCTCGGCGGACTAGTGTTGGGAGTCGCCCTCGCCGTCGTGAGCGTTCTCCAGCTCGTGCGGCGGTGGCTCTGGAACCCCCCTGTGCTCGAAGATCTCGCCCCCGATACCCTGCCGCTACTCCTGCGCCGGACCACGTTGATGGCCCTGGTGGTGGGTGTCGTGGGCTTCGCCGTCGCCTTGTTCATCGCCCCTCCGCTCGGCGCTCTCGGTGTGCCCATCGGCATCGGACTGGCGATTCTCAACCTCCGATTCCTCGACCGTCAGGTGGCCAAGGTGGAGACCACCGGTGAGACGTCGACCAAGGCGGTGCGGCGCCAACTGGGTGGAAAGACCGCCTCGCGTCTGGCCGTCATGACGGGCGTCGTCATTCTGGCTGTCTTTCTCTCGGCCCCCTTGGGAATAGGTATTGTGTCTGGGCTCGTGTTGTACCAAATCGTTTTTGTCATCAACGTCTTTCGAACCGTGACCGCCCAGAAAGGGATTCAGTGAGCATGCTGTGGGCCTCCAAGAGCATCAAGGTCGGCGACTACCCGACGACGAAGCTTTTCGGCTTGACCATCGACGTCAACGTGGTCGTCGCCACGTTCGTCGCGCTCGCCATCTTCCTGTTTCTCTTCTGGTTACTGCAGCGTAAGTTGACCGCGGGCGTACCCGGCAAGGTTCAGATGCTGTTCGAGATCATCACGGTTGACATCGTGGGTTCGCTCGCCGAATCGGCGATCGGGGAGAAGGGTAAGCGTTTCGTGCCCGCGGGCGTGGGAATCTTCATCTTCATCCTCATTTGCAACTTCATGAGCATCATTCCGAGCACGCTCGCTCCGGGCAAGAGCTGGGAACTGCTGCCCGCGCCGACGAGCAACGTCAACCTGCCGCTCGCCATGGCCCTGACGGTGATCATCTGGGTGCACATCGAGTCGGTGCGCGCGCGACGACCCAAGGGCTACGTCAAGCACTACTTCAAGCCCTACTGGTGGATGTCACCGATCAACGTCATCGAGGAGATCACCAAACCCATCACCATGACGTTCCGACTGTTCGGCAACCTGTTCTCGGGCGCCCTCATGATCGTGGTGATCTCGACGTTGGTGCCCCTCTACTTTGCGCCGGTGAGTGGATTCATCGAGTGGTTCTGGCACCTCTTTGACGGTCTGTTCCTCGGGGGGCTGCAGGCGTACATCTTCATGCTGCTGACGATCCTCTACTTCGGCATGGCCATGAGCCACGACGACGAGGATCACGCGCACGTCCCGTCCCTACCCACCGCGACCGCACCGGTCGTTGAGACCTCTCTCTAAATCCCAATCAGGAGGAAATAGCAAAATGGCAGATACCAACAGCATGGCGGAAGCGGTTCGCACTGCGGGCGCGCTCGTCGGTGGCGGTCTCGCCCTCGGTGGCGGTGCCATCGGTGCGGCGGTCGGCGACGGTCTGGCCGGTAGCCAGACGATCGCGGCCATCGCCCGTCAGCCCGAGATCGAAGGCAAGGCCCGTCAGTACTTCTTCCTGACCGTGGGTCTGGTGGAGGCCATGTACTTCATCAACCTGCTGTTCATGGTCGTCTTCATCTACGTCTTCAAGAAGCAGTAGTCGCGGATTCGACGGCTCCGTTTGTGCGGGGCCGTCGAATCACCACCCACCCTCTAACGTGAGAAAGAGCCAAGCGAATGATCGCTGAGTCCATCTTCCTGATACCCAACGGAACCTTCTTCGTTGAGTTGATCGTCTTCTTGTTCGTCTTGCTGTTCGTCTACAAGTCGAAGAAGTACGGTCTGCCGAAACTGAACGAGATTCTCGAGATCCGTCAGGAGAAGATTCGCACGTCTCTCGAGGCGGCCGACAAGGCGAAGGCCGAGGCTGCCGCAGCCGGGGACGAGCGCGCGCAGATGCTGACCGAGGCGCGCAATCAGGCCCGCGAGATCGTCGCGAACGCCCAAGCCACGTCGGACCAGATCAAGGCGGAGTCCGGTACCCGCGGTCAGGCGGAGTACGACCGTGTCGTCGCCGCCGCGACCGCGGAGGTCTCCGCCATCCGCCAGCGTGCGGTCGACGAGGCGTCCGCGCGCATCGGTGAGATCGTCTTCGAGCTCGTGGTGAAGATCGTGGGTCGCGAAGTCGATCAGAGCGCCCACCAGGAGCTGGTTCGCGAAGCCGTCTCCGCGCTCAACGCCGAAGCCCAAAGGGGCGGCGCGAACTAATCATGCAGCCCAAACTCGAGGGATACAGCGCCGCGGTGCTGACTGCGCTCACCGACAGCGACCGTCTGACGGTGGCGCAGGAGTTGGAGCAAGTCAACGCTCTGGTGGAGACGCGCAGCGACCTGCGCGCGGCCCTCACCGATACGGCGATCGCCTCGCCGGTGCGCGCGGCGGTCGTGCGCGACCTTCTCACCACCAAGGTCTCCGACGTGGTCGTGCGCCTGGCCTCCTACGCGGCCGCGGCCTCACCCGCCCAGGACGTTCCCAAGACCTTCGCCGAACTGGCGCACTACGCCCTCGTGCGCTCGCGCCCGGAAACCCACGTGCCCGCGGGATTGTCCCTGCTCGACGCGCGACGTCGCGTGGGAGGCTACGCCGACGCCATCTTGGAGGATCTGCCCGTCTCGGCGTTCGGGGCCATCGAGGACGACCTGTTCCGGTGGGCCCGCACCATCGAGTCGAATACTGACTTGCGTCGCGTGCTCGTCAACCGTGACGCGACCGTCGAAAGTCGTCTGGAGATCACCCGCCGCCTGCTCGAGGGCAAGGTGGCTGCTCCGAGCCTGAGTCTCGCGCTCTACGTCATCGAAGGTGGCCGCCCACGTGACGTCGTGGGGACCCTGGACTATCTGGTTGACTACACCGCCCAGGCCCGCAACTGGCGCGTTGCGCGCGTGCACTCGGCTCGCGATCTCGACGAGTCGTCACAGACGCAGCTGGTCAACGCGCTGCGCACCATCACCGGGCACGAGGTCCAGCTCCAGGTCGTCCTCGACCCGTCCCTCCTCGGCGGCGTGCTCGTCGAGGTCGGTGACCTCCGACTCGACGCGACCACTAAGGGTCGCCTCGGCGCCCTGCGCGAAGAGTTCGACATCAACGCAGTGCACGATCTACAACTTCACCACAACAGTTAAGAAAAGGAAAACGAGTGATGACTGAGCTCACGATTAGCGCCAGCGATATCACCGAGGCGCTCCAGCGCCACGTCAGCGACTACAGCCCGACCGTGGGGGCCGAGCAGGTCGGCCGCGTGGTCGAGGTCGGTGACGGCATTGCGCGCGTCTCCGGCCTGCCGAGCGCCAAGGTGAACGAGCTGCTCGAATTCGAAGACGGCACGGTCGGCCTCGCGATGAACCTCGACGAGGAGACCATCGGCGCCGTCGTGCTCGGCAGCGTGGACGGCATCGAAGAGGAGCAGGTCGTGCGCGCCACGGGCAAGATCCTCTCGGTTCCGGTCGGCGACGCCCTCCTCGGCCGCGTGATCAACGCCCTGGGCGAGCCCATCGACGGTCGCGGACCCCTGGTCGGAGCCGTCAGCCGCCGAATGGAGGTCCAGGCTCCCGGCATCATCGGCCGCCAACCGGTGGGCGAGCCCCTCCAGACCGGCATCAAGGCAATCGACGCCATGACCCCGATCGGTCGTGGTCAGCGCGAGCTCATCATCGGTGACCGCAAGACCGGCAAGACCACCGTCGCGGTCGACACGATCCTCAATCAGAAGGGTCTCGGCGTGAAGTGCATCTACGTCGCGATCGGTCAGAAGAACTCGTCGGTCGCCCAGACCGTCAAGACGCTCGAGGACTTCGGCGCGCTGGAGTACACCGTGGTGGTCGTCGCCTCGGCGGGCGACCCCGCTCCGTTCAAATTCCTCGCGCCGTACGCCGGCTGCGCCGTGGGACAGCACTGGATGGAGAACGGCGAGCACGCCCTGGTCATCTACGACGACCTATCCAAGCAAGCCGAGGCCTATCGACAGGTCTCGCTCCTGTTGCGCCGGCCACCGGGACGTGAGGCGTATCCCGGCGACGTGTTCTACCTGCACAGTCGCCTGCTCGAGCGCGCCGCGAAGTTGAGTGCCGAATTGGGCGGTGGGTCCCTGACGGCGCTGCCGATCATCGAGACGAAGGCCGGCGACATCTCGGCGTACATCCCGACGAACGTCATCTCGATCACGGACGGCCAGATCTTCCTCGAGTCGGACCTCTTCTACTCGGGTATCCGGCCGGCCATCAACGTCGGTAACTCCGTGAGTCGCGTCGGTGGCGCCGCCCAGATCCGTGCGATGCGGTCCGTCGCCGGATCGTTGAAGATCGACCTCGCGCAGTTCCGTGAGCTCGAGGCATTCGCGACCTTTGGTTCCGAGCTCGACAAGGTCTCCCAAGCGCAGCTCGACCGTGGCTATCGCCTGACCGAGTTGCTGAAGCAGGGACTCAACCAACCAATGGCCGTCGAAGAACAGGTCATTGTCATCTACGCGGGTTCGAAGGGCTGGGTCGACGCGGTCCCGGTTCCCGACGTGCGTCGGTTCGAGGCCGAGTTGCTGACGACGTTCCGCGCCAAGCACGCCGACCTGCTGACCCAGATTCGCACTACCGGCCAGCTTCCCGATACCGACACCCTCGACGCCGCGCTCAAGGCCTTTGTCGACGGCTTCGCCCCGGGCAACTGACCGCACACTGAGAGCACGACGAGGAAAGGAGGTACGCCATGGCAGGAGGACAGGAGCGCATTCTGCGCCGACGGATCAAGTCGGTGCAGGGAACCCGAAAGATCACGAAGGCGATGGAGCTCATCGCGGCATCACAGATCTCGAAGTCGCAGGCGCGCCTCGTCGCGAACCGGCCCTACCGTGCCGGCATGCGCCGACTCGTGGCGGAAGCCTTCCGGGGCGAGCAGGCCGCGACGTCGCGGTTCTTCGCGACACCCGAGAAGGTCGACACCGCCGTCGTCCTGGCGATCGTCGGCGACCGCGGACTGAGCGGCGCGTACAACTCGTCGGTCCTGCGCGCCACCGAGCGTCTCGTGATCGAGATGAAGAGTCACGGCACGAACGTCCGTCTGTTCACGGTCGGCAAGAAGGCGCTGGCCTACTTCCGATTCCGCGGCATCGACGTCGAGCGCAGTTTTCTCAGCTTCTCGGATCGCCCCGACTTCTCGCACGCCCGTGAGATCGCGGATCTGCTCGCCAAGCCCTTCCTCGACGAAGAGGCCGACATCGTGCAGATGGTCTCGATGCACTTCCGCTCCGCGGCGTCGCAATCGGTCGACGTCCGCCAGCTCCTGCCGCTCATGGTGGACGAGTCGGTCGCAACCGACGAGGCGCCCGTGCTGCGGGGCTACACCGAGTTCGAGCCCGACGTCTTGGAGCTGCTGAAGGAGCTCGCACCCAAAGTGCTCGAGAGCGAGGTCTTCACCGCGCTGATCGAAGGTGCCGCGTCGTTCCACATCTCCCAGCAGCGCGCCATGGCCGCCGCGACGGAGAACGCCGACGAATTGGGCCGGAGCCTGACTCGCATCATGAACCGAGCCCGTCAGGACTCGATCACCACCGAAATTATGGAAATCGTGGGCGGCGCCGAAGCGCTCCGCTCGGGAAAGTGAGTAACTAATGACCATCGCCCCAGAGCAGACCGGCCTCGAAACCGGTCGCGTCGTCGCCATCACCGGTCCGGTGGTGGACGTGGAGTTCCCACCGCACGCGCTGCCGGAGATCAACCACGCCGTGGAGATGGACCTCGAGCTTGACGGCGTGACCATCACGGTCACCGCCGAGGTCGCCCAGCAGATCGGTGAGGGTCGCGTGCGGTGCGTGTGCATGAAGCCGACCGACGGACTGGTGCGGGGCGCCATCGTGCGCCAGACGGGCCGGGGAATCTCGGTGCCGGTCGGCGACGCGGTTCTCGGTCACGTGTTCAACGTGCTCGGACAGCCCCTCGACACCGATGACATCGGTCCGATCGAGGACCGCTGGGAGATCCACCGCAACCCGCCGGCGTTCGACCAACTCGAGCCCCGCGCGACCATGTTCGAGACCGGCATCAAGGTCATCGATCTCCTCGAGCCCTACGTCCAGGGTGGCAAGATCGGCCTGTTCGGCGGAGCCGGCGTGGGCAAGACCGTTCTGATCATGGAGATGATCAACCGCGTGGCCCTCCAGCATGGTGGAGTGTCGGTCTTCGCCGGAGTGGGCGAGCGCACGCGCGAGGGTACGGACCTCCTACTCGAGATGCGCGAATCCGGCGTCATCGAGAAGGCCGCACTCGTCTACGGGCAGATGGACGAGCCGCCGGGTGTGCGCTTGCGCGTCGCCCTGGCCGCACTGACCATGGCGGAGTACTTCCGCGACGTGAAGAACCAGGACGTACTGCTGTTTGTCGACAACATCTTCCGATTCGTCCAGGCCGGCTCCGAGGTCTCCACTCTGCTCGGCCGCATGCCGAGCGCCGTGGGGTACCAGCCGACCTTGGCCGACGAGATGGGTGAGCTGCAGGAGCGCATCACGTCGACGCGTGGCAAGTCGATCACCTCGCTGCAGGCTGTCTACGTGCCGGCGGACGACTACACCGACCCGGCCCCGTTCACGACGTTCACCCACCTCGACGCGACGACCGAGCTCAGCCGACAGATCGCCGCGCTGGGTATCTTCCCGGCGGTGGACCCGTTGGCGTCGACCTCGAGCATTCTCGCCCCCGAAATCGTGGGCGACCGGCACTACGCCGTCGCTCGTTCGGTGCAGCAGATCCTGCAGCGCTACAAGGAACTCCAGGACATCATCGCGATCCTCGGCATGGACGAACTGTCCGAGGAGGACCGCGTGACGGTGACTCGTGCCCGTAAGATCCAGCGCTTCTTGTCGCAGCCGATGTTCGTGGCCGAGGTGTTCACCAGCATCCCGGGCATCTACGTCAAGGTTGAGGACACCGTCGAGGCGTTCGAGTCACTGGTGAAGGGCGACCTCGACGCCGCACCGGAGCAGGCTTTCTTGAACGTGGGTGGTGCCGAGGACGTGCTGCGTCGTGCGCACGAGCTGCAGAACAGCTAACTCATGGCGCCCACCCTGCTCGTCGAGATCCTGACGCCCGAGGCCACACTGTGGTCGGGGGAGGCCACCGTCCTCAACGCTCGGTCGCGCGAGGGTGAGTTCGCCGTGATGGCGCAGTACGCACCGACTGTCGGCGACCTGTTGGCGGGCGTCGTGCGCGTCGAGACCAGCGACGGTGAACACCCCTTCGTCATTCACGGCGGATTCTTCCAGGTGGCGCCCGACGGCGAGGACGTGACCAGGGCCACGGTGTTGGCCGGCGTCGCAGAACCCGTCGCGTCGATCGACGTGGCTCGGGCCACGGAGGCGAAGGATCGCGCCGAGAGCGCGTTGTCGGGTCGCAGTGACGACGACGACGATGACGTCACGACCGCGGCGCGCGCCGCGCTGGCGCGCGCTGAGTTGCGGCTGTCGGTGACCGCCGCCTCAACGCGCTGAGACGTAATCCAGCAGATCCCGGCGTTCGCGCTCGAGTTCGTCAAAGCGCGCCTTGACGACGTCGCCGATGGAGACGAGTCCTACGAGCTGACCGCCCGCGAGTACCGGGACGTGCCGAATGCGATGTTCGGTCATGAGGCCCATGAGGGTCGTGACGGAGGTGTCCGGCTCACAGGTCGTCACGGACTGGGACATGAGAGCGCTCACCGGGTCGTCCAAGATTGACCCGCCGCGTTCGGCCAGGTGACGAACCACGTCGCGCTCGCTGAGAATCCCCGCCAACGGTGTGGTGGCACTGGTCACAACGAGCGCGCCGATGCCGTGTTCGCGCATGGTCGCAACGGCGTCGCGAACAACGGCGTCGTGTGCGATGGTCACAACGTCGTGACCTTTGGTTTCGAGTAGTGCGGTGACGTGCATGGCGCAACTCCCTTCGCGGCGACGGATCGCCTGAAGTCCCCACGGGCTCCTAGTCGGAGACTAGAACCGCCAGACTCACTTCGGCGCAAATTCTTGTTTGGGCCTTAAATTCCGGCCGACGAGAAGTCGGTGAACTTGTCGTGGCGGTGGATGGTCTCGACGATGCGCGCCGTCCCCGAGCGCGAGCGCACGACGAGCGATTCGGTTGTGACACCGAAATCATGGAATCGCACGCCCCGCAGGAAGTCGCCGTCGGTGATGGCCGTGGCCGAAAAGAAGCAGTTGTCACCCGCGACGAGGTCGTCCGTCGTGAGGATCCGGTTGAGGTCGTAGCCCGCCGCCAACGTCGCGGCCCGCTCGTCGTCATTCGACGGCCAGAGGCGACCTTGGATCTCACCGCCGAGGCCCTTGAGTGCGGCGGCCGCAATCACGCCCTCGGGCGTCCCGCCAATGCCGAGCAGGATGTCCGCGCCCGAGTTGGGCCAGTTGGTCGCGATCGCGCCCGCGACGTCTCCGTCGCTGATGGACAGGATCCGTGCTCCCGACTCGCGGACTTCGTTGATGAGGTTCTCGTGTCGGTCGCGATCCAAGATGACGACCCCGAGGTCCTGCACGCTCTTGCCGAGGCGCTTGGCCAGTTCCTTCAAATTGTCGGTCACCGACGCCGCCAGGTCCACGGCGCCCCGGCCCTTCGGGCCCACCGCAATCTTCTCCATGTAGAGGCACGGCCCCGGATTGAACATGGTGCCGCGCTCCGAGAGCGCGATCACCGACACCGCCCCGGCTCGGCCCTTGGAGGTGAGCGTCGTGCCGTCAATTGGATCAACCGCCACGTCGACCAGTGGTGGTTGACCGTCACCGATCCGCTCTCCGTTAAAGAGCATCGGTGCCTGGTCTTTCTCGCCCTCCCCGATGACGACGATGCCGTCCATCGAGACCGAACCCAGCACGACGCGCATTGCGTCGACGGCCGCCCCATCGGCGGCGTTCTTGTCACCGCGACCGACCCACCGTGACGCGGCAATAGCCGCGGCTTCGGTCACCCGGACGAGTTCAAGAGCGAGGTTTCGGTCTGGCGAGGCCGGCAGCTGCACGCCGCCAGCGTAGTTCGCCGCCACCACAGCCAGCGCGGGAGAGGGTTGTCACGCAACGGCAATACTGGAGGCCGTGAGTTCACTGGTGATCCAACCCCATGGTCCCTTACACGGTGACGTGATGGCGTTGGGAGCCAAGAACGCGGTCCTCAAACAGATGGCCGCGTGCCTGCTCGCCTCGGGACGACACGAGCTCGACAATGTCCCAAATATCGCCGACGTCACCATCATGAGCGACCTCTTGGTCGAGCTCGGATGCGAGGTCACGCGCAGCGATGTCCACCGGCTCTCGATCCTCGTTCCGACCGCCGATCAGTTGCGGCCCAAAGCACCGGCCCACCTCTTCGCGGCGATGCGGGCGTCGCTCGTCGTGCTCGGTCCACTCCTGGCGCGCTGTGGCACGGTGGAGATGGCGCTGCCGGGCGGCGACGATTTCGGACAGCGCCCGATCAACTTCCACATCGACGGTCTCACGGCCATGGGCGCCGAGTTCGCCAACGACCGCACGATGATTCGCGGGACTCTGCCGCAGTCGCGCCTGCGCGGCGCCCGCGTCACCCTCGAGTACCCGAGCCACACGGCCACCGATAATCTGCTGATGGCCGCGGTGTTGGCGAACGGTCGCACGGTGATTGACAATGCGGCACGAGAGCCCGAAGTCGAGGACCTCGGTCGACAACTCCAGACGATGGGCGCGCGCATCGAGGGACTCGGCACGTCCCGGCTCACGATCGAGGGCGTCGACACCCTCGAGGCCGCGCACCACGTGGTGGTTCCCGACCGGGTGGTCGCGGCCACCTATCTCGCGGCGGGCCTCATCTCGGGCGGCGAGGTGCGGGTGTGCGACGCGCGGGCCGACCATATGGAGATGCTGTTGCGAAAGTTCACCCAGATGGGTGCCGAGATCGAGACGGGTGGCGACGGGGTCGCTGTTCGTGGGCCGGCCCGTATTGGACCGGTCGACGTCGCCACGTTGCCCTATCCGGGTGTCGCAACGGACTACAAGCCCCTCATCACGACGATCCTGTCGGTCGCCGACGGCGTGTCGGTCGTCACGGAGAACCTCTTCGACGGACGTTTTCGCTACGTCGAGGAACTCGTGCGTCTCGGCGCGAACATCACCACCCAGGGACATCACGCACTCGTTCGGGGCGTGGAGCACCTGCAGGGCACAACCGTGCGGGCGTCGGACATTCGCGCGGGGGCGGCCCTGTCGATCGCGGGTCTCGTGGCCCGGGGCGTGACGACGGTTGAAGGGTTCGAGCACATCGAACGGGGCTACGACGATTTCGATGGGCGACTGCGCTCCCTCGGCGCGTTGGTGGAGCATTCGTCGTGATCTCTCAGGACCCGTCCCAACTTCTCTCGGCGGCGCGCGACGACTCGCGCGTCGCCCTCGCGAGACTGCTGACCTTCGTCGAGGCGGGTGGACCGCGTCATCGTGCGACGGTGGCGCTCGCGTACCGCAGCGAGCTGCCATACGTATTCGGGATCACCGGGCCACCCGGAGCGGGCAAGTCGACCCTCACCGATCGCCTGATCGCCACCGGGCTGAACGTGGGTGACCGCGGGCGCCCTCTCGAGCAGTTGGGCATCTTGTGCGTGGATCCGAGTTCGCCGTTCACCGGTGGCGCGATCCTGGGAGACCGAATCCGCATGCAGGAGCACGCCACGGACGCACGGGTGTTCATCCGTTCCATGGCGACCCGCGGACACCTCGGAGGCCTCTCGCTGGCGGTGCCCGACGCCGTGCGCGTCCTCGGTGCCGCCCGATTTGCCGCCGTGCTCGTGGAGACCGTCGGCGTCGGTCAGATGGAGGTCGAGATCGCGTCAGCGGCGGACACCACGGTGGTCGTGACCAATCCGGGCTGGGGCGATTCCATGCAGGCCAACAAGGCCGGGCTCCTCGAAGTCGCGGACATCTTCGTCATCAACAAGGCGGACCGTTCCGGCGTGCGCGAGACTCGTCGCGACCTCGAACAGATGCTCGATCTGGGCCGCGCGACGGCGTGGCGACCGCCGATCATCGAGACGATCGCGACCAGTGACACCGGCACCGAGGCCGTCTGGGCCGCCCTCAACGACCACCGCGAGTTTCAGAGCACCTCCGGCGAACTCGAGCGTCGCCGTCGCGAGCGCACGCGTGGCGAACTCTCGCGAGTGCTGGCAATGGAAGTGACGGCCCGCGCGACATCCCTCGCCGGTGGCGATGCGTATGAGCGCGTGGTGGCGGCCGTTCTCGCGGGCGAGATGGATCCCTACAGCGCCGCGGACGAACTGTTGAGTGAGATGTGACAGCCACGGCGAACGTCGGCTATGACTTGATCTTCGTTGTCCACCTCCTGGCGGCGCTCGCCACGGTGGTCGTCCTCGTGAGCCTGCGGGTCGCCGCCGCGGGTGTCACGCCGACGGCGGATCGGGCCACGCTGCAAGCTCGCTTTCCGGACCGGGTGGACTGGGCGGCCCGCATCGTTCATCTCGCGCCACTGACCGGGATCACGATGTCCCTACTGGGTGACGGCAGCGTCTCGTTCGCTCGCGCGTGGGTCTCGATGGGTCTCGCGCTCTACCTGGTCCTGGCCTACCTGCTGGAGGCGCGGGTCTTGCCCGCCGAACGCGCGCTGGCCCGCGTGCTTCGCGAGGAGGGCGTGTCGCCGCGCGACGCCGCGACGCGGGTGGGTCAACGACTCGACGCAGCGTTGCTGGTGCTCGCCGTGATCCTCGTGACGATGGTTGTGCAGTACTAGAGGAACTCGGCGTGGCCCACCATGCCGGCGGCCACGGTGGCGTTGTTGCGCTCGTCGATCAGAACGAAGCTGCCGGTCACGCGGTTATCGCGATAGTCGTCGACGACGACGGGTTCGCTGGTCTCGAGATGAACGAGCCCGATCTCGTTGAAGTCCAACTGTTCGCCGGGCTGCACCGTGAGGGACTCGATGTCGAGGACCCCCTCGATGCTCGCCACCCGAGCGGGGGTCGACTGCGTGGTGTGCTTGACGCGCAGGCGCTGTCCCTTGGTGAGCGGCTTGTCACCGAACCAGCACACCGTGGCGGCGATCTCGCGCGTCACGGTGGGCAGGGGCTCGGTCGCGAGGAGGTCGCCGCGGCCGGCGTCCGTGTCGTCGGCCAGGTCGAGGTCCACCGACAGCCCCGGCGATGCCGCCGTCGTGCCCTCACGCAGGCCGTGGATCGCCCGGACGGTCGTCGTGATCTGCTGGGGGAGAAGAGTGACCGTGTCGCCGACCGAGAACGATGCGCCGTTCACCATGCCGGCGTAGGTGCGACCCCCGCCGTGTTGACGCAACACCCACTGGATGGGCAGTCGCGCGCCGGAGTTCGACGAGGACCATGATCCCGCCGTGGCCTCCTCGAGTGCCTGGAGCACGGTGGGTCCGTCATACCAGTTCGCCTCCGCCGAGGGTTCGACGACGTTGTCGCCGTTGAGCGCCGAGACCGGGATGACGATCGCGTCAGCGAAGCCCATCCGATCCCCGAGTTCACGAACCTGCTTGACGACCTGGTCGTAGGGTGCCCGGTCCCACTCGGCGAGGTCCATCTTGTTGGCGGCCACGATGATGGTGCGCACGCCGAGGAGCGCCGCAATGCAGAGGTGCCGTCGGGTCTGTTCCTTGAGGCCGTGATTTGCGTCGAGCACCACCAGCGCCAAGTCCGCCGTCGACGCACCGGTCGCCATGTTGCGGGTGTACTGCACGTGACCGGGACAGTCGGCAATGACGAACTTTCGCGTCGGCGTTGTCGCGTAGCGGTACGCCACGTCGATGGTGATGCCCTGTTCGCGCTCGGCGCGAAGACCGTCGGTCACGAAGCTCAGATCGAGGTCGCCGACGCCGCGCTTGGCGGACGCGGCGGCCACGGCGTCGAGCTGGTCGTCGAACAACTGGCGAGTGTCCACGAGGAGTCGACCAATCAAGGTCGACTTGCCGTCGTCCACGGATCCAACCGTGGCGAAGCGGAGCAATTCGATCGGAGGTGTCGGCGTCATTTAGAAGTAGCCCTCACGCTTGCGATCCTCCATGGCGGTCTCGGAGAATTTGTCGTCGGCGCGGGTGGCGCCGCGCTCGGAGACGTTGGTGACCGTGATCTCGTGAATGATGTCGGCGATCGTCGCCGCCGACGACCGCACCGCACCGGTGCACGACGCGTCGCCGACGGTGCGGTAGCGCACCATGTGACGCTCGATCACTTCACCGGGACGGGGGTGGACGAACTCACCGGCCGCCAGCCACATTCCGTCACGAAGAATCACGGGGCGACGGTGAGCGAAATAGATGCTCGGCAACTCCACGCCCTCGCGCTCGATGTACTGCCAGACGTCCAACTCGGTCCAGTCCGACAGCGGAAACGCTCGCAAGTGCTCACCGGGATTGACTTTGCCCTGGTACAGCTGCCACAGCTCCGGTCGCTGGTGACGGGGGTCCCACTGGCCAAAGTGGTCACGGAACGACAGGACCCGCTCCTTGGCTCGCGCCTTGTCCTCGTCCCGACGGGCACCACCGAAGGCGGCATCGAAGGTATGGGCGTTGATCGCGTCGAGCAGGGTGACCGTCTGCAGACGGTTGCGCATGCCGAGCGGACCCGGATCCTCGACGCGACCTTGGTCGATCGAGTCCTGCACCTTCGCGACAATCAACTGCGCGCCGTACTTCGTGGCCATCGCGTCGCGGTACTCGAGCACTTCGTGAAAGTTATGACCGGTGTCGACGTGCATGATCGGAAAGGGGAGCTTCTGAGGCGCGAACGCCTTCACCGCCAGGTGCAGCAACACTGCGGAGTCCTTGCCTCCGGAGAACAAAAGAACCGGCCGCTCACACTCGGCGGCGACTTCGCGCAGGATGAAGATGGCGTGCGACTCAAGGAGGTCGAGGTGGTCAACGGCGGCAGAGGAGGTCAGTGTGGTCATATGCGAAGGGTTCACCGTAGGGGTCGGACGCGGTCCTCAAAGTCTAGTGAGCCGGTAGGGTGACCCCATACAGCGAGGACTGGATGGCCGTCGTGACTGAGATCACATCCACTGATGAGTTGCACCACGAGTTGGACGAGCGGGCACAACATTTCGAACGTGTTACACCGGACGAGATCATCGCGTGGACGTTGGAACGTTTTGGCGGCGACGTCGCCTTCGCGTGCTCCTTCGAGGACGTCGCACTCCTGGACATGCTGCGTCGCGCGAAGCCAGATATCGAGGTGATCTTTCTCGACACGGAGGGTCACTTTCCTGAAACCTACGAATTCGTCGACCGACTGGAACGCGACTGGAGTCTCAACCTGACGCGGACCCGCCCCGGACCCGATGCCGCAGACTGGCCCTGCGGCACCGCCGAGTGCTGCCAGCGCCGCAAGGTCGCCCCACTCAAGGCGGCCGTTCAGGGTCGCGCGGCCTGGATCACCGCGGTCAAGCGGGTGGACGCGCCGTCGCGGGCGACAATGCCGGTGGTGTCGTGGGACGACAAATTTGATCTCGTCAAGGTCAATCCACTCGCGACGTGGACCGACGACGACGTCGCGTACTACCTCTCCAGCCGGGGCCTGCCAGAACATCCGTTGTGGGCGCAGGGATACGCCTCGATTGGCTGCGCGGCGGTGACGGAGAAGCCCCGTGACGGCAGCGATCGACGTTCGGGTCGATGGGCCGGGAGTGACAAAGAGGAGTGCGGGCTGCACGGCGAGTGATATCCACCAAAATCCCCTGAAATACCACTACCTTTTGACTCAATGTCAACACGGCAGTGCGGGGGGCGTGACGGATGGTCATAGCGGTCATTGTCATCGTCTGGATCGTCGTGCTCACCCCCATCGCCATCCGTCGGCTCCGCGACCACGACACGGACCGGTCGATCGTCAATTTTCACGAACACATGGCTCGATTGGGCAACGGAACCCCTCCTCTGGTCACACCGGCGCACCGCCTGGACGTCAGCGACGAGACGCCGCCACGCGAGGTTCGCGAATACGAGATGAATCCTCCGACGAGGGCCCCACAACTGCGGGTGGTGCCCGTCGGGGCGACGGTCCGTGACGTGGAGCAAGAACTGAGCTGGGAGGAGTGGTCGCTCGCGCACTCTGACGAGCCCCACGAGGCGGCCAGGCCCCGGCGTGAACTGCGAGAGAGCACGAATCACCGCGCGGCGGCCTACGCGCAGGTGCCGACTGCCACCGCGGTGTTGGCACCTCCGGTGGCGACTGCGTCATCATTTGGATCTCGATCGCAACGAGCACGCCGTCGACGCAGCCTCTTGACGTTGGCGACAAGCGTTGTGATCTCTTCGGTGATGGCGTTCTTCTTGAGTTCAACCCTCATTGACGCGTGGGCACTTGTGTCCTGGGTCGCTCTCGCGTCATTCCTCGGACTCATGTATTACGCCATGTCGTCAGGTCTGATGAAGTCATCGACCCGCGCCTCTCAAGCGTCACGTGTTCGCCTCGTGTCACCGCGCCGCGAGCAGGTCGTCACCTATAACGAATTTGATCTCGCCTTTGATCCGTCTGAAGACGACGAATTCGCGAACTCCACTGAGCGGCGTTACGCGCAGGCTCAGTAGAGCCAAGGAGTCGACTCGATTTGTCGGCTAAAGTGGGCTTCCCTCGGGGGTGTAGCTCAGTTGGCAGAGCGCTACGTTCGCAATGTAGAGGTCGTGGGTTCGAATCCCATCACCTCCACCGAGAGTTGCCATTTCTACAGCGTTGCCCCAGATCAGGGGCAACGTTCCGCTTCGCATCGCCGCCTAACTCAACTGACGGGGTTCGAACTCTCAAAGCTTCGTGGCGGTGAACTCGAACCAAAGGACGGAGCATCAATCAAGACCTCGAAGGACAAGTACGGATTCTTGATCGGCGGCTCTGCCTCGCACTATGAGCCTTGGACTGCCTTCCTAGCTTGGACCGCTTCTTCGACGTCGCTACTCGTGAATTGATCGGCCTTCTCGAGAGCGATGGACATCTCCTCGATAGAAGCGGGATCTGCAGCGTGAAGTCGGAGGCCAGCCTCCGTGAAACGATCCCGATCGACCAGGGCCAGCACCGATGGCGGTAAATGGACCACTTCATATGAGCCAGTTCGAGCCGTCTCGATCAGTATTTCTTCGTAGAGATGGATGGTCATCCAATTCGTGAATGGTTGAGCGAAGAGTCCAAGTCGAACTTCGGGAAGGGCATGGCGGAGTAGTTGCATTGAGACGGCATGCGAGCCCGTGAGCTCTAGGCGATCCTCGACGCGAGCATTTCGTACTTCGGCGACAATGGATTCGACAAGGCGGCGGGAGGGGATCCCCTTGACTTCAAGCTCGAACTCGATGTCCTCAAGGGCGAGAACTTCCTCGAGGAGAGGAATGCGCTCGCCGGCAAACTTCAGATCGAACCAAGATCCGGCATCAAGGGAGCGAATCTGATCAACGGATGTCTCGAACACATATCCGGCGTTTGAGGCCGTGCGAGCGAGATCGTAATCATGTATGACGACCGGGATCCCGTCCGAAGATATATGAACGTCAAACTCGATTCCGTCAGCCCCAAGTTCACGGGCCGCGAGAAAGGCAAGCATCGTGTTCTCCGGAAACTGCTTAGCCGCACCGCGGTGAGCATGGATCTCTGAGTGGATCAACGTGGAACGCTTGGTGGACACCACGACATACTTTCACCGACATGCGAACAATTTCCGATTACCACGAACGGTCAGTGATGGAAAAGTTCGAACGTAGTCCCATCTCTTCGGGATCAGACTCGTGGACTGGTCGAGAGGACCACGAAATGTGCTTGATTGGAGATTCCGATGGGCAATTACCCCTAGTCAGCGACTCGGTGGCAAGTCTCTCTCACCATCAACTTTCCGGTCCCATTAGTCCCATCACCTCCACCGGGTGGTGAGACTTCACAGGCGACGCTTTTACAAAGTTGTCCCAGATCAGGGGCGATGTTCCATTTCGCGTCGATGCCCAAGTCAAGTGAAGGTTTTCGAACGCCATCGGCCTATGAGTTGAACCTGACGAATGCATCCCTGACCTGCGCATGGTGGATACCATCTTTGAGTTGCGCATCACGGCGCTTCAGAGTGCCGAAGTGATCGGCTTCTGGGGAAGGAAGCGATGAGGCTCCTGCTCACCTCAGCGGGGATAAGAACGAAAGCATCCACGCAACGCTCCTCGAACTCCTCGGCAAACCCATCGCTGAGTCGTCGGCGCTCATCATTCCAACTGCGACCTACGCCTTTCCCGGCGGAGCCCAGAGCGCCTGGAAGATCATTACTGGACTAGCCGCGAGCCCCCTGTGCGAAATCGGATGGAAGAGCATCGGAGTGCTCGAACTCACTGCGCTCCCGAGCATCGATCGTGAGTACTGGGTCTCGGTGGTCGAGCAGACCGATGCCCTGTTAGTGAGTGGTGGAGATCCCCTCTACCTCGCTTACTGGATGCGCCAATCTGGGCTCGCGGAGCTCTTACCGACGCTGACGGAGACCGTCTACGTCGGCGTGAGCGCGGGCAGTTTGGTGATGGGACCCTGCATCGGAGGAGACGTTGCCGACCTGAGCCAACTCAACGGTGGTGACAGGACCTTGGGCATCGTCGACTTCGCCATCTTCCCCCATGTCGACCATCCAGACATGCCCGATTTCGCCATGGTCAACGTCGAGCAGTGGGCCAGTGGGCTCTCGGTGCCGGGCTATGCGATTGACGATGAGACCGCCATCAAAGTCGTCGATGGTATTGCCGAAGTGGTCTCCGAAGGAAATTGGCAACTGATTGTTCCTTCGACGGATTGGGGCTGATTCAGTTCTGGCATCCCCCATCGCAAGGAACGAGGAAACCTCGAAGGAATTCGAACATAGACACCTCTTCACTGGACCTTTCAATTCGCGCAGTTCCACTGATTCGGGAACGGAATTGTCGTCTCGTCCTTGTTCGACGGAAGCCGTCTCCAGCGTGATGAATGTGGATCAGGAGTCTCACCAACCGTGAGCGTTGCGAAGTCGGATGCCGCTCGCATGCAGGGTTGACTTCCAGACGGATCGGAGCGGGACGAGGCTCTCCACGACGCGGAGTTCGACAGATTGCTCCTTCAGCGCCCCGAGCAAGTCGTCGAGCCGCACGACATCGATCGGTTCGACAGGCTCACGTGATACCCACATCCACTCGTCTGACGTCGGCTGAAACGTTGCGGCTGTCAACTCATAGCGAAAGAGAACTTGGTCTTGGATGCAGCCAAACCATGTCCGCTCGACGTAGGCGATCATCGAACACGTGCTCTCGCCCCACCACTCATCGCGGTCCCTCGTGCTGGTGGTGGTCTCCGGCCAGAGCACGATCCGGGGACAATCCCTTGGGAACAGGTACGTACCCTGTCGAGACTCGTCGACGGTCCAAATCAGTGGTCCGTTCAGCCACTCATCCCCAGATCTTCTCTTCGACGGGACATCGACTGAGCGAGGACGAAACACGCCAATATCGCCCACCTCACTGAAGTGGAAGAGTCGGGGATTGGGCATGCTCAAGTCTGTCAGTCCCCCTTCTGAAGCCGTCCGATTTCGCGAGATTGAGCCCGCAGATCGTTCGATGAGTTCTACGCGTCGCGTACACCGTAAGCGAGCATGAACGCGGCAGATGCCTTCTGGGCGACGGGAATGAGATCGTGGGTTGACACGTAGTCGTCATCAGCGGTGAACATTGCCTTGTTAACCGGGATCCAGAACAACATCCCGACAAAGTGCTCCGCCGCTGTAGTCGCATCATCGACGACAAGTAAGTGACGAAGCGCGAGGGCTTCGAAGTTGCTCGCAAGAGCCGCCAGGACTCGTTCGAATCCCTTCTGATACCACGCCGTCGAGATTTCGGGAAAGCGATCCGCGGACGAAATCACTAGTCGCCGAAGTCGCAATACTCGCGGCTGCATCAGCGCCACGAGAAACGTCTCCGCCAATCGCTCAATGTCCCTGAGAGACATTAACTGTCGCGGCAGCTCTGCAATGACCTCGATGAGTGCATTGCATATCGTCGGTTGTCGACAGCACGATGCCGCCACACTGAGCCCTGGTATTCCGGTGAAGCCTCGTCAACGGCGAAGCTGTGTGAAGACTCAGACCTTCGACACGTTATGCCGCCTCGTTCGGAAATGTGCAATGTGGTGGGTTTTCCTCAAAGTTCCAGTGCCCGTCCAGCGCCTCGTTGACGGCGAAGCTCAGTTCTCCCCCGATGACGTGTGCTCAGATTGACTCGATCTCAACGGTGTGGTCGGGCACGGCGACCATCACCCTGGGCAGCTCAGGCTCAACGACGGCGCCAACCGTCCTGAAGGTGAAGCCCTACGTCGTGACGTTCAGCCCCGGTGTTCTCTACGCGACCGTTGTGGGGTCCATCATTTCGGTCGATGGCCTGGAGCACTCACATGAATCGATCGCGTTTTCCTTGCCCGCGGGAGGATGCGGGTCCGGCGGCAAACCAACCACGTCGTTGAGTGGCGAATCGGAAATTGTCTTGACATCTCGATCGACGGGTTCGAGGGGATCAGCTTGATCGACGGATAATTGTTCGGTTCGTTTCGCGTTGGCGCGGATTTTTCGATGGCGGCCTCCTTGTTCGCGAACGGATGGGTCGGGCAACGGCGATGTCGTGAAGACCGCGCGCAGAGTCTTGGTCGAACGCGTTCAATGTGATCAAAGACTCTCGCGATGTTCATCGTTGTGGCCCCCACACGTGCCGATGCCTGTCTGTGTCGCCACATAGTTCGTACTCTTGGAGGAAGCACCGCTCCGAACAGTCGCGGCGAAAGGCAGGAATTCGATGACGAAGTACGTGATTGCGCTGAGCGCCCACGCCATGGACCACATTCCCGAGAGCGAGATGGCGTCCGTCGCCGCGGCAGCTCACGAGGTGATTCGCGAGGCGATTGACGCTGGTGTCTACGTCGTCGCGGGCGGGTTAGTGGATCAACCTGCAAGCATCGTCGGGACTGATGGGACGATCACGGAGGGAGCAGCCCCGGATTCTGTAGGGGGCTTCACCATTGTTGACGTCCCGTCCCACTCTGAAGCGATGGCTTGGGCGGCAAAGATCGCCGTAGCGTGTCGTTGCGCACAAGAGGTTCGAGAGATTGGTCCTGATCCCGATCTCGAGTCAATGTTGATGGAAGCGAGATCTCGCCCGTGACGAGCCCGTCACTCGCGCACGAGTCAAATGGAGCCGTCGCTCCCGCAACCAGGCTGGTGATGCTGTACGAGGTGGTTTGTCCAGCTTTGTGAGCAACGTCGGGACGTTTGCGCGTACGTCGGCTCGACGCAAGTGACCGTGAACTGCAAGTGACGTTACCGGTAAGAATGGAGTGTGGACGATCGTTCGGACGCTGAAGTCATCGTCGATTCGTGGACGGATCCCGCTCACTTTGGCGCGATCTTTGATCGACACGCTGAGACGATCTACAGATTTCTCGCCCGACGAGTCGGGCCCGACGATGCAAGTGACGTCCTTGCCGACGTCTTTCTAGCGGCGTTCGGAGCTCGGCGTCGCTACGACTCTGACTATCTGTCGGCACGACCGTGGCTCTACGGAATTGCAGCCAATCTGCTTCGAAAGCGTTTTCGTCAGAGATCGAGCGAACTCAGGATGTTGCACCGACTTGCTGCCCAGTGGGCGGACGATGAAGCCTCGGACGACGTCGGAAACCAGATCGACGCACAACGACAAGTGGGGGAGATGGCGGCACAGATTGACGGGATCCCGGCAGGCGATCGCGCGGTGTTGCTGCTCTTCGCGTGGGACGACCTCTCGTACGAGGAGATCGCGTTGGCTCTGGACATCCCCGTCGGCACCGTGAGGTCGCGTCTTCATCGAACGCGGCGTCGACTTCGCGCGGGCGTGATCGAGACAGACGCGGTGACGTTGGCACGCCCCGATGGGTTCTACGCGCTCGACGACATCGCGCCCCACGTCCTCAACCGGGAAAAGGAGAAGCTCATGCAGATGATCGAGGGGAAGACCAAGGTCATCCTTGACGCTGGCGACGGAACGGTGCTCGTCCGCAGCAAAGACGACATTACGGCCGGGGACGGTGCGAAGCACGACGTCATCGCGGGCAAAGGTGCAGCGTCGACAACATCGACCTCCAACATTTTTCAACTTCTCACCGCCCATTCGGTGCCGAATCACTTCGTCGAGCAGATTGATCCCATCACCTTTCGTGCGCGCAAGGTCGAGATGATTCCGATCGAACTGGTGGCGCGCCGGGTCGCGACCGGAAGTTACGTGGATCGAAATGCTGACGTCATTGAGGGCACATGGCTGAGCGAACTCGTCTTTGAGGTTTTCGAGAAGGACGACGAGAATCATGATCCCCTCCTTGAGTTCGACTTTCAACGTGACGTTGTGCGGCGCTACGTGGCCAACACGAGAGCGGCGCAAACTCTCACGAATGTGCGAGCCGGCGACCTCATTCGTGAAGAGACGCTGTCTCAAAGTCGCTTTGCTTCGATCAGCCCCGAGCTCCTGGATCGACTTCGCGAACTCACAATCCGGAGCTTCGAGATCGTTGAGCACGCGTGGGCCATGCTGGGCGGGACATTTTGGGACGTCAAGATCGAGTGCGGAGTTGATGTCGAAACACGAGAACTGCTGGTCGCCGACGTGATCGACAGCGACTCTGGGCGACTTCGCTTTGGCGACAAGGACGTGTCAAAGCAGGCGTATCGCGATGGCAGTCAGAACTTGCGAGACATTAAGAAGAACTTCGACGACGTTGCGGAGATGACGAAGCAATTCACCTAATTTCGCAGGCGCGACACGAGCTCCTCCCTTGACGTCCCTGATGGGGCTCACCGTTGTCGGCTAGTCGTCGGGAGAGATCAGTCCGGAGAGCCTGCTCAGCCCTCGTTCGTTCGAGCGTCCATCAGGTGTCGCCAGTCACGTCTGATCAATCCGTAGATCCACGAATCTGAGACGACTCCGTTCACGACGCAGTCTTCGCGCAGAGTACCTTCACGAAGGAATCCAAGCTTCTCCAAGACGCGGGCGGACGCGACGTTGCGCGTATCGGTCTCGGCCTGTACACGATTCAAGTCCAACGTATCGAACGCCCACTGCACCATCGCGCGGGCGCCTTCTGTCGCAAAGCCGTGCCCCCAGGCCGTGTCGGTCAAGCAATAGCCCAACGAGGCACTACGAAAGTCAGGATTCCACCGGGTGACGCTGCACCACCCAATGAACGAACCATCGGATGTGCGCTCGAGAGCGAGTCTCGCGCCGCTACCTTCCTCCGCCATGTGCACGCACGCCTCAATGAAACGTTGCGATCGCTCGCGCTCGGTCCACGGTGACGAGTCCCAGTAGCGAAGGATGAACGCGTTGCTATGCAGCGCGTACAGGGAATCCGCGTCGCTGCTCGCGAAAGGGCGAAGAGTCAGGCGCGCAGTGCGGAGCGTCGGCGGTGGAATGAACATGCCCCTCATTTTGCCTCGTGGGTTCGTCGACAGTTCTGCCAGGTTGCTCTCGTCTCGTGACGCAGCCAGAGATGTCCCGTCGAACGAGAGAGTGCCGGTCTGCACTGCGACTCACACGAGCGAGCGACGCTATCTGACGACAGGGGTGGAGGTCGACGATCGCCGACTGATCTGTCGATCTCCTTGCAGACTGGACCGTGGTGGCCCGATGCGAGCCGCTCTGGGTGTCGATTCGTGGTTCGCGATTCGCTTAAGTTCTGGGGGACGACGAGTGCCAGGAGAGTGAGCGGTGGACCACGACCAGATCTACGGGAACGTCACGTTCCCAGAGGCTTTCGCGACTCCACATCGACGGTCGAACAAGGGCCTCAAAGCAGTGCGATGCGGTCTCGAAGGAGATGACTCGTGAGCGGTCCGGCCGAGGAGCATCGGCGCGTCGCAGGCGCGTTCACCATCACGGTCGAGGGCGTCGCGCTCGACGCGTGGGATCGTCCCGCACCCGTCGAGGGCTGGGTGGCCCGCGACGTTGTCCGTCACCTGACGACCTGGTTTCCATCCTTTCTTGAAAGCGGCACCGGAATCACGCTTCGGGTTGGACCGTCGGTCGACGACGACCCGGTTGGGGCATGGCGTAGCCAGACTGATGCGGTGCAACAGCTCCTTGACGACGATGAGTCGTGTCAGCGCGAGTACGACCTCCCCCATATGGGTCGCATGACGCTGGGATCGGCAATTGACATGATCTACACGAACGACGTATTTCTTCACCGATGGGACTTGGCCCGTGCGACGGGTCAAGACGAGACGATGGATCCTCTCAAGTGCGCCGCGATGCTGGAGGGCATGGTGCCCATCGAGGAGCTGTTGCGTCAGAGTGGCCAGTACGGTCCCCGAGTCAGTGTCGCCGACGACGCGGACGTCCAAACACGATTGATTGCCTTCATTGGTCGTACGCCGTAGTTGAGCACCCGGTGTATCGCGGACACGGATCACCGCCACGCGTGACGAGACGACTAGTGCAGGAGACTTGACACGACGTTGATGACCAGCGCAATCATGACGGCACCGTAGACGTACGAGAGCAAGGCGTGTGAGAGTGCGACTCGACGAATGCTTTTGGTCGTGAGGTTCGTGTCGGAAACTTGAAACGTCATTCCGATCGTGAGGGCCAAGTACGCGAAATCCAGATACGTAGGGGGGTCCACTTCGTTGAAGTCGATGCCACCAACGGGCTTGGTGTAGTAGGTGCGAGCGTACCGAAGAGTGAACACCGTATGGACCAACGCCCACGTCAGCGCCACACTCAAGACGCCCACGGCGATGAGGTAGGCCTTTGTCCCTCCGGTCGCCGAACCCGCCTTGATCAAGACCAAGGCAACCGCCGCGAGGAGCGCTACGCCCGAGCTGAGAATGACGAGCTCGGACAATCGGATGCTGGTGTCTTCGCGACTGGCGTGGCTCTGGCTCTCCGGGGCGTTCAGTCGAACGACCACCGACCAGATCCACACCATGAGTAGCAACGCACCCGCGTCCCACCCCACCAACATTGCCGTCTGCCAGGCAATGAACATCGACGAAACCGTTCCCGCCACGATTCCGAGGACGGTGGCGCACAGGACCCGAACGCCCGCCCGCGTGCCACGCGAACCTTGTACGGAGTTCGTCGTTCGGTCCATGCAGGGATCGTAAGACACGCTGACCCCTTCCGACGGAATGATCCGGCGCACATAGGAGAGCGAGGCATCGTCACGAGACGACGCCACACGTGTCAACGAGCTGGACGTGTCCGCAGCGTCGCTTCGTCGCACTCCACGGCAGATGCACCCACGATCAGGGCCCGGTCGCCTTGACACAGACGGGCCGATCACCGAAACAGGGAATATCGTTTGATCGCGGAGCTGTCCGTGAGGACTGATCACTTGCGACGAAGGAGTCACCGACGTGATCCTTTGCGCAGACAAGAGCGAGAACAACAGCGCGGAGCGTCCGCAGCGAGACGACGCGTCGTGCGATCGCACGACTCGTCGGCCTGCGCTTCGTTGGGTCCACCGTGACGTAGAAAGACGGTGCGGAGCCGGTGGTCGTAGGGTTGGTCTCGCGCATCAACCACCTCACCTGCGACAAGGACATCCATGAAACTTCTCCTCACCTCTTCAGGGATCAAGAATTCGTCCATTCACGCCACACTCGAAGAGCTCCTCGGCAAACCAATCTCGGAGTCGAGTGCCCTTATGATTCCGACGGCGATCTATCCGTATCCCGGCGGAGGGAACAATGCCCTCGACGCAATCTCCGGGAGAGCAAAGAGTCCGTTGTGCGAACTCGGTTGGCAGTCCTTGGGTGTCCTTGAGTTGACCGCTCTTCCGTCAGTGCGTCGCGAGAACTGGGTCCCCATCGTCCAGGAGACCGACGCCTTGCTCGTGTGGGGTGGCAACGTCACGTACCTTTACCATTGGATGAGAAAATCCGGCTTGGCTGACCTTCTCGGTTCGCTGGAGAACCTGGTCTACGTCGGCGTCAGCGCTGGCGCGATCGTCACCACGGCGTTCAACTGCGACGGTGAGTGGAACCGACCGCACCTTCCAAGTGATGTCGGGATTGAATTCGGCGGAAATACCGCTCTGGGGTTGACCGACTTCGCGTTGTGGGTGCACGCGGACAATCCGGACCCCATCTTCGAAGATCACACGATGGACAAGATTGAAGCGTGGGCCGCCGACAAGCCGTTTCCGACGTACGCCTTGGATGATCAATCAGCGATCGCCGTCGTGGATGGTGCAATTGACGTCATTTCGGAAGGACATTGGAGACTGTTTCCGCCCTCTGACACAAAAAACTAGGTCTGCGGGGAGGTCGCTCCGGCGAAGGTAGTGACGAGCGTCCGCCCTCTCACGATTCCTTGACGAGTCGCTCGCTCGAGAGACGGTCGGGTGAGCCTCGAGTCGCGGGACAGCCGTCGTCGAGAGTCGACCCTTAAGAGTCGATACCTGACACGTGTCACGACCGGCGCTGACGGGTCAGTCCTAGCGCGTCCCGTCTCCCGAAGACGTCGCGACGGACGAAGGCATTACCCAACGAGCGTCTTCAGATAGGCGTCAATGTTGTCGAAGTTCGCCTCAAGTCCGTCGAACTTGTTCATGTGATCTCGCCCGGCCTTGTCACGAAATGTGAGGTGGTACTCCAAGGTCGTGACGCCCGACAGTTCGTAGAAGCTCGTCGACTCAACTGCTTCGACTCCCGGCCACCCGTCAAAGATCCACGTCTGGACAGTTCGATGCGGTCGATCGACCTCCAGGTAGGTACCGCGGAACGAACACTCCATTCCGTCACTCGTGACCATGACGATGTGATAGTCGCCACCTTTTCGAAGATCGAGGGAGCACACCGTGACCTCCTCGCCAAAAGGAGCAAACGTCTCTCGAACGTGTTCGGGCTTGGTGAACACGTCAAAGACGAGTTCTCTCGGAGCGTTGAACTCCCTCGTGGTGACAATCTCGAGTTCGTTCGGAAACGTCATCGTCAATGTGCGATGGTCATCAGGCGAGGATGTCATGTCGACCCCATTTCTCTTGAATCCCTGATCGTATCCGTGGACGGCGTGGGCGCAGCCGTTCCGCAGGCTCGTCGTCCGCTCGCGGCAATGGGAGCCGTAAGCCACGTGGGCCACTTGGTGGAAGCGACATCGAGGTTCCGCTCTGTCGTGCACCGATGTCATGCGACCCACGACGCAACCACATGGTCATTGGCCATGACGACGTCGTCAGATTGTCCTCGATGACGGCGAGGAGTTGAACCCGGGATGGGCCGACACCCGACGAGGCGAGTGCTCTCGAATCTTGCTTGGGACGAGATTTTGGACCAAAGTGAGTTCGTGCGTCTCAATCAAGTCACGGTGGGTTCGACCGACCTCGCTCGCGCCGAGAGTTTCTATGAGACTCTCGGACTCCGCATCATCGTTCGGAGTGACCACTATCTCCGGTTCGAATGTCCCGAGGGCGATTCGACGTTTTCGGTCGAACTCGTGGAGTCTGTTCCAGATCACGAGCAGGTGACGGTGTACTTCGAGTGCGACGAACTCGACACGTTGTGTGATCGCTTGACCAACCACGGCGTACGGCTGGAGAGTGACCCCACCGACAGGGCGTGGCTCTGGCGGGAGGCACAGGTGCGAGATCCCGACGGCCACCGCATCTGCTTGTTTCGAGCTGGCGAGAACCGAAGATTCCCTCCGTGGCGTCTCCGTGACGGTGACGGGACGTGAGGTTGTCCGCGGATCGGGCCAGTAACTCCGGGTCCGCGTGTGCGTCAGTGAGCCTTCATTGATCGGAGTCCCCGTAACGTCACGCGACTCCCCGTGCGAAGCACCGCCGTTCGGTACACGCGGGAAGCCAACCTCGCAACGAGGACGGTGCACGCCAGACTCACGAGAACCGACACGAGGAATTGCCATAGGGCGACTTGCCCAAATCCGACGAGCACCGGCATGGCAAACGGCGCGGTGGGCGGAAGATACGCCATCACCTTGACGAGTACGGACGCGTTGCCCGAACTGACGCCAATGAGCGAGACGATGTAACCGAAAATCAGCGGTGCGCTCAAGGGGAGCGCCAGACTCTGCACTTGGTCTTGACGTTCAGCCAACGATCCCGCCGCCGCGTACACCCAGCTGTAGAAGGCGTACCCCAAGACGAGCCAGACCAACGTGGCCACCACGACGAGCGGCGCCGCTCCATGAATCAGACTCGAACCCACCGCGTCGGCGAGTGCCAACGCGAAGATCACCAGTGCCAAGGCCTGCAACAGGGCGACGGCACCGATGCCCGCGACCTTGCCCGCGAGAAGCTGCACCGGTCGCACCGTGGCGAGCAGGACCTCGACCACCCGGTTCGACTTTTCCTCCATGACACCCATCAGGGTCCACGTCAAGTATTGGGTGAGAACGATGAAGGTGAGAATGACGCCGAGGAGAGCGGTCGTTTCTTCCGTCGTGCGTGACTTCGGTCCCGCGTTCAGACTCTCGACGGGCAAGGGTTGCGCGCCCGCCACGGCTGCCGCTTGTTGAGGGGTTAATCCTGCCTGCGCGAAGGCGTCTTGAACCCCGAGAGTGTGTGCCACCGATCGCACATACTGCGCGCCCGCGGACGTATCGGTTTCTGCGACGGGATTGAGCACGACGATCGACGTGTGGCCGTTCACAACCAGACCGAGGGAGCCCGCACTCAGGGCCGCTCGGGCGCTACTCAAATCCGGCTCGGGCACGATCTCAACTGTGAGCCCAACGTTGGACGCCAACTGTCGAAGTTCAATGTCGAGTGACGGTGACGAGTCAACGACTCCCACTTTCTGCGCAGCTGGTGTCCCTGAATGAATGGTGGGAATGATGACCGCCGCGGCCACGACGGCGAAGAGAATCACCGTGACGACTCGCAGCAGGCGTCCGCGGAGCCGCTCGCGGATCTCGCGAGCCGCCACGAGCCCGGTCACGCCAAAGAGTGAGGCACCAGAAACCCTGAAGGTGCGGTTGGTGGGGGCAGTGCCCGTGCGGTTGCGGAGTCTCCGCAGGAGGCGAACCACCGCGACGACGACGATGATGCCAACGAGGATTGGTAGCGCCCTCATCTGCCCACCGATTCACGAAAGACCTCCGAGAGTCTCCGTCGCTCAAATACGAATTCCGTGACGCGACCGGCTGCTCGCGCCGCCTCCAGCACCACGTCACTGTCGGTGTCGTCATCAAGGACGAGACGAACTTCACCCCCACCGGTCTCGGAGATCGACACGCCGTCCAGCGAGCGCGCCCACGAGCCTTCTCGATCCCCCTCAACGCGCACGGACAATCGACGCGGGCCGTGCGTGGCGAGTTCGTCCACGGTGCCACGGGCCACGAGGCGACCGTGGTCGATGATGGCCACCGACTCGCACAGACTTTCAACCAGGTCTAACTGGTGACTCGAAAACAGTACGCATCGTCCCGCGTGGGCTTGTTCGACCAAGACGTCTCCGAGCGCGTCGATGCCCGTCGGATCCAAGCCGGCCAGTGGCTCATCCAGCACCAGGACCTCCGGGTCGTGCACTAGGGCCGCGGCAAGTTGGACTCGCTGCTGGTTGCCGTGCGACAGTGTCTCCACCTTGTCACGAGCTCGATCCTCGACGTGAAGTCGCTCCAACCAGTGTTTCGTTGCCGACGCCGCGCTGGCGCGATCCATTCCGTGAAGTCGACCCAAATATTCAATCTGTTCCGCGACCAACATGTTCGGGTAGAGACCTCGTTCTTCCGGCATGTACCCGAACCGGCGGCGTTCGGACGCTCCGACGGGAGCCCCGTTCCAAAGCACCGTTCCGGCTTCCAAATCTGTAAGGCCGAAGACCGCTCGCATCGTGGTGGTCTTACCGGCTCCGTTCGGACCGAGAAAGCCGACGACCTCACCCGAAGGAACGGAGAAACTCAGGTCATCGAGCGCCGTCACTGCCCCGAAGCGCCGGCTGAGTCCGTTGAACTCCAAGAGGCCAGCCACTTTCGCATCCTACGGTCGACGTGGTCCGCCACGATGGTCTCGACTCTCGCACGGTCTGTGCCACGGAAGACGTGGCGACACTCACGGCTCTGTCCGTCATGGCGCGCTTGTTGCTGTCGGCCACCTGCTCGTGGCCGTTTGGACGAACTAGGTGCCCGGCGAGAACCACGACGTTCGGAGGGCGCGAAGACCTCGCGAGGTCAACTCGAGGAATTCGGCGTCTCGTTCGGCAGCGTCCTGTTCGAGCCACAGAAGCGTCGACTCGACCAACCACGCGAACACCACGTTGGCTCGCCACTCGTCAATGACCTCGTCGCCCACGTCGAGGGTCGCGAGTTCACGCACGACGCCGACCGACGTCGCGCGCAGCTCGGCGGCGTACGCCGCGAATTGTGGCTCGTGCGCGGCGTGACGCCAGAGAAGTCGGAAGGCCGCCGGCTCCTCACGTGCGACAGTGAGCAGAATGCGCGCTCCGAGCCCTCGACGGTCGCCCGAGTCCAGCGAAAGTCGGAGTTCCTCACCCAATCGATCAAAGACCTGCTGGAGGATCTCGCGATAGAGCACCTCCTTGGTGTCGAAGTGCCGGTAGACAATCAGTTTTGTGACACCACAGGCGGTCGCGACATCATCCATCGAGGTGTCCGCGAAGCCGGTCGTCGCGAAGGCGTCGGCCGCACCCCGCAGAATCGCGGCTCGACGCTGGGACCGGGGAAGTAGCTTCGATTCGACTTGTATACGCATCAGTGTATACTGTCGAGGTAACACGCAGGGTGTTGGCGTCGAGGGGGGGGTCTGATGTCCGTGACGGAACAGATTGAGTTCACCGAGTCGGAACTTCTGGAGGATCACGCCATAGCGGAGCCACTCTTCGCGGGGGGCGTTCGCTGTCACGGTGGTTTCGACGAGACCGGCCAGTACGTCTCGCCGCGAACCAAGTTTCGGGTGCCCGCGATCACGTCGTGGAGTGCGCGAAATTCCGAACTGTTCAACTCGGACATCATCGACGTGCCGATGGAGAGATGGGAGCGAACGTTTCCGAGTGTCGACCAAGCCCGCTTCCTCATTCGATCGGGGGTACCCGAGCCGCTGATGGCGTCCTTGACGCGCATCGGGACCGTGGAAGGGTTCGGCGGCAACATCCGACTTCTCAAGCCGAAGAACCTGCAGCGACACTTCGTCGAGGACATTCGGGGAACGGCCGTGGATCATCTCGGCGCCGGTCTCTTCGAAGCTCACGGTCGCGATGAGGCCGGATGGGAGGAGGAGGCCGGCCACAAAGACATGTGGTTCGCCTCTCGTGACCTCGCCTTCGGCCGTCCCGGAGACGAGTTCGACATTGAGGCAATGCTCGCGCGGATGGGATTTGGTCAGGGCCGACCCGGTTCGTCGTCCCGGCTGCTTCCGAGTGACATCGACGCCGATCTCGAAGCGATGGTGTCGCTGATGATTCGCGTTCTCTTCATTGAAATCTCGGCGTTCCACACGTTCGCGTGGGCGGAGGAGTGGATGTCGGACTCGGACCTCGTCGGCGGTGACGGCGTGGCGGCCGATCTCGTGAGTTACATTCGCGCCGACGAGACACCCCACGTCGGATATCTCCGTGTGGCACTTTCGGAGATGCGAGACCGGACCTGGGTGGGAGAGAGCGGCCGCACCTACGCGGGTTCCGATCTCATCGCTCGTATCTGGGACCCCCTGCTGGCCCAGAGCCTCGGCACGGGACGCGAGGAGGGCCGCCAGGCGACGTTGTCCGAGATCGAGTTCTGGGTCTCCCAACGAAAGAACGGCGACGACCTGATGGCCGAATTCCACGAAATTGGCGCGGCGTAGCCTGCGGACGTGGTCGACTCGTCACCACGAGCGCAGTCGCGCGGATTACGCGGTGGGTGGTGACGACGCGCTAATGGTCGCGACTCGATCGAGCGCAAAGTTCTTGTACGTACTCTTTTCACCTTCGCCCCGTGCGGTGATGGTCGCCGAGAAGTGGTGGGCCGCAAAATAGGCGCCCAGGAAGGCGGCGACGCTCGCGGCTCGTGACGAACTCAACGCCTTGTTGTACGGCACGGAGCCCCGCGGGTCGGTGTAGCCCTTGATGGTCACGACGGTCTTGTTGTCGTCAATAACTCCCGACGCATACGTCGACAGCGTTGACTTTCCCGCCGACGTCAGAGTGCTGCTCGCGGTCGCGAAATACACGGCACTTGTGAGGGTGCCAGGGGCACGGAAGCGCACGACCACGACACCGTTGCCACCGTGGGCGCCCGCCGTGCCCGCGGCTTCGTAGATTCCTCCGCCACCACCACCGCCGCCGCCTGTGTTCACGGTTCCACTCGTTGCGGTGGATTCGGTGATGGTGACGTGTCCGCGGCGAGTGTGCGCACGTGCCGCATGGGCATCCGTCGTGCCAAGGAGGGGCCCCCCACCGTTGCCCCCGCCGCCGGAGCCGCCAATGGCCGGATAGTCAGTGGTGGAGCAGTCAAATCCACCGCCACCGCCACCACCACCGCCGTAGGTCATGCTGTTCGTCGCGAAGAGTCCCGACACCGGCGTGAGACCTGAGCCTCCGGCCCCCGACGCTCCTTGGCTCGAACCGGCACCGATCGCGCCCGCCCCGCCCCCGCCGCTGGCCGCGAGGTTGTACTCGTAATTCGATCCCTCGCCACATCCCCCGACGGTGAAACTCGGCGACGGTCCGCCCGAAAGATTGTTTCCCGACGCTCCGCCGACTCCGTAGGTTGCGGCCTCCACGCCATGAGGACGGGCAGTGTCGAGGACGCCGACGACCTCTTGGCTCGTGAGGTAGTTGTATCCGGGCAGACCTCCGGCACCGCCGTCCGCGCCACAGAGAGTCTTGCCTTGACTGACGGTCGTTTCGTCACCACTTTGTCCGGGGTCACCGAACTCGTCGTAGTTCGACGTGTCGTTGACGTCGGGGTGGTTCGCACCGTTCGCACCACCCGTCCCGCCACCGCCCACCGTGATTGCGAGCGGCCCCGTCGCGTCGACGAGAGAGGTCGTGCAGATCTGAACGCCACCACCGCCGCCACCACCACCTGGTCCGTAGGTGGTGCCACCACCACCTCCGCCTCCACCGCCCACGGCGAGAATGGTGAGCTTCGTGACGCCAGCGGGTGCGCGCCAACTCCCAGAGTGATCAAACGTGATCTGACACACACCACTGGCGACGTCAACGGTGCCGTGAGGGCAGTCGCCAGACGGAGCCGGTGTCGCGGACGCGAGTGATTCAGAAGTGGCCGCGCCGGCGACGGTCGCACCGAGGACGAGCCCGGTCGCGGTCATGAGTCGGGCGACAGACGGAGCGGTGCGTGCTGAACCCATTGGGGGCTCCTCTCGTGAGAACTGTCGGCATCGTACTGCCCGACGCGGCGCGACCACGGGCTCTGTAGGTTGGACCGGTGCCCGAGCCCCGAATGACTGTGCCCCAGCCGTTCCTTTTCCTCGACTACCACGCGCGGCGCCGCCCGGACGCGATCGCCCTTTCCACGATCGACCGCGACTTCACGTACGCCGAGACCTTGGCCTACGCCACGTCGATCGCGGCTCTCCTTCGTCGCCGTGGCGTGCAACCCGGCGACGTGGTGTGCGCGCAACTTCGTGAGGGACTGAACCTGCTGTTCATGGAGGCTGTGTTCCACGAGGCGGCCATCTGGTGCACGTACGCGGAGGCGATGACCAGTGAGCGCGCCGAGCAGTTCGATTGGCTTCTCACGCACCAGTCAACGGCGTCGTTTCCGCCGACGAGAACGATCCTCGTGGACGAGAGTTTCATGGAGGAAGTAACGCGCGCGGAGCACTCCGATGCACCTCGCCACTACGACAGTTTTTCGAGCGTGTGTCGGATTTCGTATTCAAGTGGAACGACCGGTTCGCCCGTCGCCATCGCGGGCACCGTTGAACGACAAGGGCGCTCAGCCGTTGGCTGGTTGGAGAATCGACCCTTCTTCTCTCTCATCCAAGGATTTTCGGGAAGTGGGGTGAAGACGGCGTCGGTGAGCATCTACCACGGCGACACCTACATCTGTCCCGGAACTGCCGAGGAGAACGTGACGCTGGCCCAGAGAAACTACGTCTCGACGTTGCAAGGTTCACCCGTTCAACTCGCTGAGTTTCTCGCGACACTGTCCCGGCGTGACGATCGGCGGACGGACATTTCGACGGTGCAGTACATCGGAAGCTTCCTTCCCGAGAGCCTCCTCACTCGACTTCGCGAGGAACTGAACGCCTCCGTCACCGCCTGCTACGGATCGAGTGAAGTGGGCATGGTGGCGATCCGCCACGACGTGACGGAGAATCCGGCTGACGTCGGCCCTCCATTGCCCCACGTCACGATCGAGATCGTCGATGACTCCGATGAGCCGGTCGCGACCGGCACGGAGGGTCACGTTCGCGTTCGAACCACCCGTCGAACAGTCGAGTATTTTCGTCCGTCCGGTGCCACCCCCGCGTCCCTGCGCGACGGATGGTTTTATCCCGGTGACCTCGGGCGCCTGAGCGACGAGGGACACCTCGTCCTCACGGGACGTGCGTCGGAGGTGATCAACGCCGGGGGAGTCAAGTTCCATCCCGAACTCCTGGACGGACTGCTTCGCACGCATCCCGGCGTTCTCGACGGAGCGATCATCGCCATGCCCGACGCCGAGAACCTGTCGGGTTACGCCGCAGTGATCGTGGTTGAGGACGAGTTCGCTCTACAGGAACTGGTGGAGCCACTGCGCGCCGCGTGCGGCGGCGTTCCCCCGGTATCGATTGTTCGCGTGACGTCGATCGCACGGGATCACAACGGGAAGGTTCGACGAGCCGAGGTCGCCGACGACGTTCGACGGAGATTGGCGTGAGCGCCGAGAGTCGTCGCCATCACGACAGCGGACCGTGGTGGCCACGGTGACCGCCGGACTCCTCGCTCGAGCACGATGGGTCCGGCACGCCGAGCACGATCACGTGGGACCCGACGCCAACCGATTGCCGTCTGTGCCGCGGTGAACTAGGAACTACACCGTGAAGATCGTGGCCTTCGACGTGTGGCAACAAGAGGACCTCGCGGAGTTCAGTCTCTGCTTGAAGGTTCTGCAAGCAGAGGGCCACGATGTCGTCGACCTGTATATCGATCCGGCTCGATTTCCTTCCTTCGAGCGGTGGCGTGACGCGATGCTCGTGCGGCTACGCCGCGAGATCGGTACGCGGGGAGGTGAGTTCGCCCTGCTGGGATTCTGTGCGGGAGGTCGTGTCGCGCTCGAGGTGGCGAACGTGCTGACCCGTGAAGGTACCCCGCCGAGTTTCGTGGGTCTCGTGGAAACGTGGATCCGTAGCCCCCTCATTGAACTGGATCGCGATCTCTACCGTCATTATCGTGTCCGCGCGTGGATTCGGCTGCGCCAACAGCTGTTGTGGCTTCTCGTAACACCCGGCGGTGACTGGAGAGCACTGCTGCGGTGGCAGGTTCGCAACTCCAAGAAGTACGCGCGCGTGAACCGCCACTCCGAATCCGCTCGTGACGAGCAATCCCGCAGCGTGTGGCGTCTCATGCATTTCACCCACGACCGCATGTTTCCGGTGGTGACCAGTTTTGTCCACCTGTTCAACAGCCAAGGTTCCATCGACGAACACCTGGGTGATCCGTCGCTCGGCCTCGCTCCCTACCTTCGTGGCGGATATGACGTGCACGTCATCCCGGGAGACCACCTGACCTGCACGAAGGAACCCAACCAGAGTCATCTCATCGAGCAGATCACCCACGCGGCGATGTCGTCGTGACGCCTCAGTTTTTGGGACGATCTCGATAGGCTGATCTCCACAACGACGGTCCCGGACGCAGAAGAGGTCTCCATGGCGACGAAGTGGGTGGCAACTCCCCTCACGGGAACGTTCGGGGCCGAGCTCGCAGGCGGACAGTTGCGCGATCTCGCCGACGCGAACGAACTCATGAGCTTGCTGGAACAACACCTCGTGCTGGTCTTTCGCGACGAGAATCTCAGTCCCGCGGAGCAGACGGCGCTGGCGAGAGTCATGGGCGAACCAACGCCGGCTCATCCGGTGGTGCCGGGTCTCGCCGGCTTCCCGGAGATTCTTGAATTGGACGCCGCCAAGGGTGGCAAAAACGCCCGATGGCACACGGACGTCACCTTCGTCGAATCTCCTCCCGCGGCGTCCATCCTCGTCGGCGACGTCGTTCCGGTCGCGGGCGGCGACACGATCTGGGCCGATTGTCGAACGGCGTACGAGCGACTCGCCAAGCCGCTTCGTGATGCCCTCGACCAACTGTCGGCCGTTCACCGGATATCACCCCTGGCCTACTGGGGTGAACCATTCGACACCGCGCTGAGTCGTGACGACGCCGCCGCTCTGTTGGCCGACGCCCAGCTCGTCCCGCCGGTCCAACATCCGGTCGTGCGCGTCCATCCCTCGACCCGCCGCCGCTCGCTCTTTGTCAACCCGGGATTCACGACGCACATCGTGGGACTGTCGAGAATCGAGAGCGACCATCTGCTGCGGCTTCTCTTCGAACATCAGGTGCAACCCGAGCTGACACTGCGCCATCATTGGCGGCCGGGCGACGTCGTGATGTGGGACAACCGCTCGACAATGCACTACGCGACCGACGACTACGAGGGAGCCGAGCGCCGGATGCGTCGGATCACCCTGCGAGGGACGCGACCGGTCGGACCGAACGAGTTCACGAGTGCGGTCGTGACGAGTCCCGTGGTCGCGGTGCGCTGAGGCGTCCTCCGACGTCGTGACCGCGGTCCGCGGGCGCGAACGCGCGCGCTATTCGTATCCGTAGACGGGGGCTGCGTGGACGTTGTCGCGGTTGGGCAGCGGGGTGCGGATCAAGCGGAGAGCCAGCTCCTTCAATTCGAACATCTCTCCCACCGCTTGGTCGAGGGTGTCGGGACGACCGGTGAAGGCCACGGTCAGCGATCCGAGGAAGCTCTGGTACCTCTCGCGATACGCGAGAGCGTCGCGTCGCAGGTCGCTGCCCTCCACGAAGTCACTGATGCGTGCGTTCGTCAGGACGGGATAGACGGCGTCCCAGTCAACATCGAAGGAGGCGCCGCTGGGGCTCCCCGGCTGGTCGCCTGGCTGGTAGGCGCGACCGATGAGGATCTCCTCAAATCGGTAGAAGTGCGACAGTTCGTCGTCCTCGTCGTAAATCGCCCCACCCAGTCCCTCGCCCTGCGCGCAGATGAATCGCAAGGCGGTCAACGCGGACGTCAGGTCGTTGACCGCGATGATGTCACCACCTCCGGAGTATCGAAAATCAGACGTGACTTGACGGGCGGGATCGCCCACGAAGAGTTCTCGCCCCTCCGTGACGTACTGTCGCGCGAGTTGAACGAGACCGCGCTCGATCTCTTGATAGAACTCCCCGATGCTGAAGAAGTGAAGCTCGTCACCGTCGTCGTGAACGGCGGGCAGGAGCGCGCGTGGTGATCGCAGGCGGTCCACGAAGATGGGATCGTCACCGACGGAACTGGGTTGTTCGATCTGGAGGAAGGTCTCGAGCGCGCGGCGCGAGAACGCGCGGATGTCGACCTCGAAGTCCTCGTCGCCATCGGGCAGGTGGGTGGGATAGTGGGGGACAAAGCCCGACACGGTGAAGTCGGGCTCGCCGCCGAGTGCGTTGAGGACGTTGGCGACGAGCACCGTGTGCAACATCTCCTCGAGAACAACCATTTGCAGCGTCCGGACGGCTTCGACGTTGGTGTTCGGATGGATGCTGTAGAGCGCGGTCATGTACGGCGGGATGGTGGCGTGTTCGAGTTGCAGGGCCACCTGCAGGTAGCGACGCAACTCGTCCACGCTGTCAATGCGATGAAGTCCCACCACGTTCCTCACGAGAGACGATGGCCCTCTGCCTCGTGTCAGGTTTCGAACATTACTGCGGTCCCTGACGACATCGGGAGGTCCCACGCCCACGGCGCCGCGCCCGTTGCGAGCGAGACAGGGGCGGTGCGAACCGTGGGGTGACCGGAAAGTGCCCGCAGGGTGAGGGGTACGATGGTGCGGTGACTCCGCGACTGCCGTCGATCTTGCGACGCGACCAGGAGCCCCCCGAGAGTTTCGACGGTGTGCTCGTTCTCCGTCACGGGCGGCCCTACGACCCCGCGTGGGACCGCTGGCGTCCCAACCGTCGGTGGCCGGGAATCATCCTCTCGGCCCTCGTCACGGCCGGTCTGCTGGTCGCGATTGCGTACCACTACGAACACAAGGTCGCGCCCGCCCCGAAGCCGGTCATCGTGGTGACGCACTCGGTCCATCTGAGCCCGGCGTACTTCCCCCCGATCAGTCAAGATTCGGCGCGCGTCCAGACCTTCGGCGGCACGGCCAGCAAGTTCCACGTTGGTTTCACCAGCAGTGGGAACACGTCCACGTGGACCTTTGAATGCCACTGCGTGAACAACTTCGATGTCATCGTGCGAAATGCGGCGGGAACAATTGTCGACGTGCCGGTCAACACCATCGGGCGGACACGTCTCGTCGCGGCGGGGAACTATCCCGCGGGCAGCTACACGATGGACGTCACCGCTGACGGCCAGTGGACCATCCACTACGTCGACGAGACGGGCCTGCCTCTGGTGACGACGCCGTATACGTACGTGTCCTCAGGCACGAGCGTCCTCGGGCCCTTCTCGGCGAGCGACCGATCGTTGTACGTCGCGTTCATTGCGAATCTTGGGCAGTTGCTGACCGTGCAGGCGGTCGACAAGACGGGCACCATCTTTGACAGTCCCGTGTTCACCATTCGATCGATGGCCAAGACGTACACCTTGACGAATCCACCGAATCCCTACTATCTGATCGTCAGCGGACCGGGCCTCTGGCTGGTCAAGGTCAAGTAGTCAGCGACGACGAGTTTGACCACGTCGCGCGTCACGGTCGTCGTGCCCGCCCACAACGCGCAACGAACCCTCGAGAGGGCCGTCGGCTCGGTCCTGGCGCAAGAGAACATCGATCTCGATGTCATCATCGTCGACGACGCGAGCACGGACGACACCGCCAGTATCGCGGGCGATCTCGCGAGTGACCCACGAGTCAGCGTCGTTCACCGCCGCGACAACGCGGGTCCGTCGGGTGCGCGAAACGACGGACTCCGACGTGCGCAGGCGCCGTTGGTCCTTTTCCTTGACGCCGACGATGAACTTCTCCCCGGTGCCCTCGAGACCCTCGCGGCGCCACTGGACGTGAGTGACGCGGTCGCGGTGATGGGTCGATTCCGGGCGGTGGACAGCGACGGTGATGACCTCGACATAGGGACCTGGGCCAACGAGCAGCTGCGCCCCGTCATCCGTCGGCGAGGCGCGTACGTCGCGTCACCCCAGGGCATGTCTGCCGAAGCCATGCTCACGCGACTCGTGACGCCCCCTCCGGGAGCGGTGTTGGTCCGGCGCGACGCGGCGCTGCGCGTGGGGGGATTCGACGTGCGCGCCCCCCGCAGCGAGGACCTTGGCTTTTACGTGCGTCTCACGTCCGTGGGCGTAGTTGAGTGCGTCGAACACGACGTCCTGCGCTACCAACGCGGTCCGGCGCAACGTTCCGCCAACGTCCGCGATCGCCAGTGGGGCCGCCAGAAGGCTCTGGCGTCCTTGATCTGGCACGCGTCACCGCGCGAGCAGGCCAGTGCGCGTGCACGAGGAGTTGTCGCTCACCACCTGGACCGGGCGACGACCCGGTGGCGATTCGGAGAGCGCACCCCCCGCGACGTTCTCGCCGTCACGCGGTCGTTGCTACTGGCGGGTGGGTTCGCACTCGTCGGGCTCGCGTCGACACTGCGCCCGACGTAGGTCACTCAGCGCGGCACCGTCACGAGGGGTCCGACGGGGTGTGGAAAACGTGTCGGTTTCCGGTGCACTACCCGGATCGACGCGCGGCGGGCGGTGGAAAACACGCCAGACGACTGTGCAAATTCTCAGGATTTCTCGGTTTTGGCCCCACGGCCCGTCATGGTCGGTCAGGGGTCTGGCAATGTACCTCTCGTAGTTCACGACGTACCTGTCGCAACCGAGTTCCGCAAGGGACGCCGGGCTCAGGGGGAGGGGCTCCGCAAGGGGAACGAAGCCTGAGATCGCGAGGAGTTTCGGCTCATCGTGGGTGTGATGACAACGTGAAATGCTGCCGTTTCTGATGGTCTGTCCGACACGGAACTTCAGAGACCGGCCAACGGAGGCCCCGAGAGGCCGGCGAACTTCGGTTCGCTGGTTGCTCGGGGTCTTCGTTTTTGTGGGCCCTAGCGAACGCCACCGTCGTCGCCCGCGAAGGGAGCACGGGGCCGCTCGCCGCGCGCCACCTGCTGACGAATCGCGTCTTGCACCAACGCGAGGTCTTCGGGATGGGTGACACCAATGCAGGTCGAGTCGACGTTCAGGACACGAACGTTCGTGGTGTGTTCGCGCACCATCGAGCCGACGATCTCGGGGAGGAGGACTTCCGCGTCTTCGGAGGCGTTCGTCGCGTCCTCCATCGCCCGACGGAAGACGTGCCACATCGACGCTTCGAAGCCCCAGAGATTCATTGACACGCGGTCATCAGGCTGGAGTCGAACGGGTTCGAGGCCGTCGAGTGCAACGAATCCCTCGGGCGTCAGCTGGACCTTGCGTCGTTCGGCAATCGAGATCAGCACGCCGTCGCGCACGAGGCACACGCCGCGGGTCACGGGCTGGTCGCCGACGAGTGCACGATCCAGTCGGAATCCAATGAGGCAGTTCGTCGCGTCGCTGCGCAAGTGGCTTCCGAGTGCCACCATCGCGTCACGACCGTAGAGATCGTCCGCGTTGGCGACCGCGAAGGCACTGAGAGGGTCAACGACGTCGGCGGCGGAGAGGACGGCGTGCACGGTCCCGAGGGGTCGCTCCTGGATGGCGAAGGAGACGCGCTTCGTCGCGGGCCAGGCGGCACTCACGTGGGCGGTGATCTGGGGACCAGTCTCAGGATTGATCACGATGACCACGTGGCCGAACCCGGCGTCATAGGCGTCCGAGGCGATGAGGTCGATTACGGCCTCCCCGTGAACTCCGACGGGTGCGAGTTGCTTCACGCCCCCGTACCGGCGCGCTCGGCCCGCCGCAAGAATGACCAGCGTGGGTTCGCTCACGCGGACCACCGCACTACCGCGGAGGCCCACGTCATTCCCGCTCCGAATCCCGTCAGAAGGACGAGGTCACCCGCGTGGAGCCGGCCCGCGCTGAGAGCTTCATCCACGGCGAGCGGGATGGACGCGCTGGAGGTATTGCCGTAGCGGTCAAGGACGACGACGGACCGATCCGCTTCGACACCGAGTCGCTGGCACGCGGCCTGGATGATGCGCACATTGGCCTGGTGGGGGATCACGAGCGACAGCTCGTCGGCGGAGACGCCCGCGATGGCCATGGCGCGCTCCGCGGAATCCACCATGATGCGCACGGCCCGTCGAAACACCTCCTTGCCGTCCATCCAAATCGTGCCCCCGTGCGCGCACCGCAGTAAGTCGGCGAGGGATCCGTCACTGCCGAGGTCGAATCCGAGCAGATCGCCCGGACCCTCGACGGCGTCCACCACCACCGCGCCGGCACCGTCGCCGAGCAGCACCGCCATCGTGCGATCGTTCCAGTCCGTCCAACGCGACAGGTGTTCCGCGCCGATGACGAGGACGCGGCGTGCCCCGGTGGCGATGAGGCCGTCGGCGACCCGTACCGCGTACATGAAGCCGCTGCACGCGGCGTTCACGTCGAGGGCCGGCGCGGTGATGCCGAGGGCGCTCGCGATCGTCGGTGCGGTGGCGGGGATGAGGTTGTCCGGGGTCGTGGTCGCGAGAACCACGAAGTCAACGGAGCTCGCGTCGACGCCGGCGCGCTCCAGCGCCTGTTGGCCCGCGGCGAGACCGAGTTCGCCGGCCGATCCGCCCACGCGCCGCTCACGGATACCCGTTCGCTCGAAGATCCACTCGTCGGTCGTGTCCAGGGTGCGCGAGATCTCTTCGTTGGTCACGACACGCTCGGGCACTGCGGTGCCCCATCCACTGAATCGAATGCCCATGTCGTTCTCCCGTTCGCGTGGTGAGTGTACGGCGATCTCGGCGACCCGACGAACCGTCAGTCACGTGGCATCGCTGCCAGACCGAGCGGCACCTCGGACGTTTCGAGGGTGCGACCCACCTCGTCCATGCTACGGGCGCCAGTAGTGTCGCCGTGTGACGTCGAGCATCGATCTGCGCAGTGACACGGTGACCCAACCCACCCAGGCGATGCGCGACGCGATGGCCAGTGCGGTCGTCGGCGACGACGGATACGGGGAGGATGAGTCGATCAACCACCTCGAGCGCACCTTCGCCGCGATGGTCGCGAAGGAGGCCGCGCTGTTCGTGCCGTCCGGCGTGATGGCGAACCAGATCGCGGTGCGCGTTCTCACGCGACCGGGGGACCTGATCGTGCTGGGACGTCACCAACATCTCGGCAGCTTTGAGATGGGCGCGGCGGCGCGAAATTCGTCCGTCCAATTGACTTTCGTCAATGACGACCGGGGACTGTTCGACGTTGACGACATGGTCACCATTCTCGAGTCCGAGAATGACCATCAACCGCACGTGGCCATGGCCTGTGTCGAAAACACGCACATGTTTGCCGGAGGTGTCCCATGGACGTCGGCGCAGACCCGACAGGTGGTGGACGCGTTGGACGGCCGCCCACTTCATCTTGATGGTGCGCGTCTCTTTAACGCGGCCGTGGCAACGGGGGAGTCCGTCGCGGCCCTGGCCGCACCCGCCACCACCGTGACGGTGTGTCTGTCGAAGGGACTGTGCGCTCCGGTCGGATCGGTCCTCGCCGGACCTCGTGCGGTGATTGACGCCGCGCGACTCGAACGAAAGCGTCTCGGCGGCGCCATGCGTCAGGCTGGTTTCCTCGCCGCCGCCGGAACGGTGGCCTTGTCAACGATGGTGGAGCGCCTGAGCGAGGATCATCGTCGGGCTCGCATCCTCGCCGACGTCGCGTCGCACCGATTCACCGAGAGTGGCTACGACCCCGCCACGTGTCGCACCAACATCGTGTCGTTCAATCACCCCGAAGCTCGACGTCTCGTTGAGACGTGGTCGCACGCCGGCCTGCTCGCCGGCACGGTCTCACCCACGCGCGTGCGACTGGTCACCCACGCGGGCATCGATGACGACGCTCTCGAACGTGCCTGCGCGATCATCGCGGCGTCCTAAGCCCGCTCGCTCTTCACCGTGTGATCACGACGTGACCAGAGGTCCAACAGTCCTTCGCGACGGTGAGAAGGGGTTCGAACTGTCGTCGCCGGCGACCGGCGGGTAGCCTGAGGGGGCCCTTTCGGGTTCCTATGACGCAGATTCTCCACCTTTCCACTTTCATTCGGCGACCGATCTTTGATCAAGACGGGGACCGGATCGGTCGCGTCCAGGATCTCGTCGCCCGTGTGGGTCTCGATGCACACCCCCCGTTGGTGGGTGTGGTGGTCCGCATCGAGGGGCGCAATCTCTTCGTTCCGATTCGAAAGATCGGCGGCCTCGCGCAGGGGCGCATGACCTTCGAGGGTCGTCGGGTCGACCTGCGTCGATTTGAACGTCGGCCGGGCGAACTTCTGCTGGCCGAGGATCTGTTGGCACGTCACAGCATCAATCTGGTGCGAGGACGACTGATCACCGCCAACGAGATCGAACTGGCCGAGATCGATGGGACGTGGGAGGTCGTCGGTGTCGACGCCGGACGTCGTCCCATCATCCGTCGGCTCCTCGGCCGACGTCTCGGCAGCAGTGTCCCGGCCGGCACGATCGTTGACTTTGCCTCGATCGAACCGTTCGTCAGTCACATTCCCAGCGCGCGACTGCGCATCCCGTACCGCAAGCTCGCACGGTTGCACCCGGCTCAGATCGCCGACCTCGTCGAGCAGGCCAGCCACGAAGAGGGCGAGGAGATCATCGACGCCGTCGGGATGGACCGCGAACTTGAGGCCGACGTGTTCGAGGAACTCGACACGACCCACCAGCTGGAGTTTCTCGAGGGTCGCTCCGACGTCGATGCGGCGAAGTTGCTGAGTCGCATGGAGCCCGACAACGCCGCCGACCTCATCAGTGAGATCGACCAAGAGCGGCGACTACCCATTTTGGAGCTCCTGTCTGACTCTCAGGAGCAGAAGGTCCGCCAACTTCTTCAGTACAACCCCGACACGGCCGGGGGCCTCATGAGTCCCGACTACGTCCACGTCGCGACGACCGCCACCGTGCAGGACGCCCTGGACGCAATTCGCGCCTCGCGGGCGCCGGCGGAGTCTCTGAACGCGGTCTTCGTGCTCGATCCCGACGGCCAACCCGTTGGCGCGGCGCCGATTGCGGCACTGGTCCGGGCGAAGGGGAGCGAACTCGCGCTCGCGGTGGCGCGCACGCAAATGGCCCACGTGCATCCCCAATGGGACGTGCACCGGGTCTCGCGCAAGATGAGCGACTTCAATCTGACCGTGCTGCCCGTGCTGGACGACGATCACCGGTTGATGCTCGGCGTCGTCACGGTGGATGACCTCCTCGAGGAGTTGCTGCCGCAGGGGTGGCGTCGCGAGTTCGGCATGACGATGGTGGAGGAGTAGGACATGAACCTCGGCCGTCGTCTCGTTCAAAGGGGGTTGCCCTGAAACCCCCAAGTACCAATACCTGTAGTTCCACGACAGCGGAACGACGTCGATTGACCGGGACACTGAGCGCCTAAACGCCACTCCACGGGTCTACGGGTCGTTGCGCGACCACGCAGACACGAAAGGAGGAAAGGCGTGAACGTCCCCAACACCGAACACGAGATCAGCGGTGCCTTCGGCACCATCAAGGCCCACGACACCGGTCGTCGTCAGGGACTTCGCGCGCAGATCCTCACGCTCATCGCCATCATCGGTCCGGGACTGATCGTGATGGTCGGTGACAACGACGCCGGCGGCGTGTCGACTTACGTGCAGGCCGGCCAGCAGTTCGGGTACTCGCTGTTGTGGACGTTGCCGCTGCTCATCCCGGTCCTGATCGTGAATCAGGAGATGGTGGCGCGGCTCGGTGCCGTCACCGGCATCGGACACGGACGACTCCTGCGCGAACGTATCGGTCGTCGGTGGGGCAATTTCTCGATCGGGACGATTCTCCTCCTGAACTTCCTCATCATCATGACCGAGTTCATCGGCATCTCCTACTCCATGCAGTACCTCGGCGTCTCGCCGTATGTCTCCGTGCCGATCGCGGTGGTCGCCTTGTTCGCCGTCACGACCACCGGATCGTTCCGTCGATGGGAGCGGTTCATGATGCTCTTCGTCGGACTGAACTTCTTCCTGATTCCGTTCGTCATCGTGACCCATCCGAGCGTCCACGAGATCGTGCACCACACCCTCGTGCCCAGTATCCGCGGAGGTGCGTCGTCAGTCGCGGTCTTGCTCATCATCTCGATCATCGGCACGACAGTGGCTCCGTGGCAGCTGTTCTTCCAGGAGAGCAACATCGTCGACAAGAAGATCACGCCGCGGTGGCTCAACTACGAGCGCGCCGACACCATGATCGGTTCGATTGTGGTGGTGATCGGTGCGGGCGCTCTGGTGGCGGCCGCGGCCGCAGGTCTCGGCAACACGGTGAAGGTGACGTCGGACTGGACGACCTTGCAGTTCGCGCAGGATCTCGGACATTACGTGGGGCACGGTTCGGGCGTCTTCTTTGCGATCATCCTGCTCAACGCGTCCGTCCTCGGGGCGGCCGTCGTGACCCTCGCGAGCAGCTACGCACTGGGTGATCTGTCGAATCAGCACAAGGGCCTCGACGCACGACTCAGTGAAGCGAAGGGCTTCTACGGGGCCTTCGGCGGCCTGTTGTTCTTCGCGGGACTCATCACACTTCTCCCACACGCACCGCTCGCGATCATCACGCTGATGGTTCAGGCGATGTGCGGAATGCTCCTGCCGTCGACGACCATCTTCGTGATGCTGCTCAGCAACGATCGCGCGATCCTGGGACCGTGGGTGAATTCGCGAAAGTTGAACGTCCTCGCGACCGTGATCATCGCGGTGCTGACGGTGCTCAGTGTCGTCATGATGATCTCGACGCTGTTTCGTTCCATCGACGTTCTCGCCGCCGTCGAGATCGTCGGGGCAATCGCGGCCGTCGGACTGCTGGTCGGTATCCCGATCTGGCTTCGGCGACCCGTCGTCGAGGTTCACTACGTCGGCGACAAGCGGGACTGGCGCACACCGCGGCTCAACCTGGTGGAACCTCCCGTGACCTCGCGGGCGCGACGGTGGCTGTTTCGTGCCCAGGCCGCGTATCTCGGCGTCGCAGGCGTCCTGTTGATCGTGCGATTCATTCAGCTCGCGACCTCGTAGTCTGGCGCGAATGAAGAACCCGACGATCGTGTTCGTGCACGCACACCCCGATGACGAAGCGGTCTTCACCGCGGGCACGTCGCGCTGGTACGCCGATCACGGGCACCGGGTGATTCTCGTGACGTGTACGAACGGTCGACTCGGGATTGACGACCAGTGGCTCGCGGGTAGTGACCCCCGGCATCACACGGACTGGGTCCGTCGCACGCGGGCGGGCGAGTTGGTGGAGTCCGCCCGGCTCGTCGGCGTCGCACGGACCGTGTCGCTCGGGTACGACGACTCGGGCTTGACCGGCTGGCCCCAGAACACCGACGAGACCGCGTTCATGAACGCCGACAGTGACGCCGTCGCACGCACGCTCGCGACAATCTTCGACGAGGAGGGCGCCGCGGTGGTGGTGACCTACGACGAGAACGGGTACTACGGCCACCCCGACCACATCATGGCCAATGTCGTCACCCGCAAGGCCGTCGCACTGTCGAAAAGCGTCGCGCGACTCTCTATCCCGTGACGCCCAAGAGCGTGCTCGACGACTTTGTGCCCGCGGCGACGGCCCGGGGCGTCTATCTGCCCGTCTGGGTGATCGACGCCGGAGACGGGATCGCCGACGACGACGTCGACGTCACGATTGACGCCACGGCGCTGGCGACCATCAAGCAGGCGTCCATTGCCGCACACGCGTCGCAGGTTGACAACGCCGACCTCACGACCATGGACACCGATCTGTTTCAGCTCCTGTTTGGCAAGGAGTTCTACGTCCTCGGGTGGTCCCGAGATGATCTGCCCCTATCGACAACCGACCTATTTGGAGGATTGCAGTGAGTGAGTCATTGACGTTTCTGGCGGTGCACGCGCACCCCGACGACGAAGCCAGTTCGACGGGAGGGACCTTCCCGTTGCTCAAGAGTCAAGGCGTGCGCACCGTGCTCGTCACGTGCACCAACGGCGAGTTCGGAGACACTCCCGAGGGTCAAAAGCCCGATCACGACGAACACGATCCCGACGAGGTCGCACGTCACCGGCGCACGGAGTTGGACAAGGCGTGCGAAATTCTCGGTGTCGACCGACTCGTCATGCTCGGGTACCGCGACTCGGGCATGAAGGGCTGGCCCGGCAACGACGACCCCCGCAGCTTCTGGGCGACACCCGTGGACGTCGCCGCCGAGAAGTTGGCCGCCATCTTGCGCGAGGAGCGCCCGCAGGTGATCATGACGTACAACGAATTCGGCTTCTACGGGCACCCCGACCACATCCAGGCGAATCGGATCACCCTCGCGGCGCTCGAGTTGATCGATTACGAGCCCACGCTGTATTACAACGCGATTCCCCTGTCGGTGATGGCGCAGTACCGGGAGCGGTGGGCCAAGGAGGCCGAGGAGCGGGCCGCCGAAGCGCGCGCGCGTGGTGAAGAGCCCGAAGAGCGTACGGCGCCGGTCGATGACGACGGTGAGCCGTTCGAGATGGGCACGCCGGACGATCAGATCGGTGCCGCGATTGACGTCAGCGGGTTTACGGACGCGAAGTTCGACGCCCTGGCGGCGCACCATTCGCAGATCAGTGACTCGTTCTGGATGAAGATGGGTCGCGAGCAGTTCAACCAGGTCATGCGCACCGAGTACTTCGTGCGGGCTCGTGATCCCCATCACCGGACCGATCGGGTGACCGACCTGTTCGCCGACTATCGATAGGCAGCGCCGCGGGTCACGCCCGCGGCGCTGCTATTGAATGACCTAGTAGCGGTAGGTGTCCGGCTTGAACGGACCGTCGACGGGCACACCGATGTATTCGGCCTGCTCCTTCGTGAGCGTCGTCAGCTTGACCCCAAGGGCGTCCAAGTGCAGGCGGGCGACCTTCTCGTCGAGGTGCTTGGGCAGAACGTAGACCTTCTTCTCGTACTGCGCGTTGTTCACGTAGAGCTCGATCTGCGCCATGGTCTGGTTGGTGAACGAGTTGCTCATCACGAAACTCGGGTGTCCGGTGGCGTTGCCGAGATTGAGGAGGCGACCTTCGCTCAGCACGATGATGCACTTTCCGTCGGGGAAGATCCACTTGTCGACCTGCGGCTTGATCGTCTCTCGGCGGACTCCCGGCAGACCAGTGAGGCCCGCCATGTCAATTTCGTTGTCGAAGTGGCCGATGTTGCCCAGGATGGCCTGGTGCTTCATCTTCTGCATGTCCGCCACCGAGACGATGTCACGGTTGCCCGTTGCGGTGACGATGATGTCCGCCTGGCCGATCGCGTCGTCGAGCGTGGTGACCTGGAAGCCGTCCATCGCGGCCTGCAGCGCGCAAATCGGGTCGATCTCGGTCACGATCACGCGAGCACCCTGACCGCGCAACGACTCCGCGCACCCCTTGCCCACGTCGCCGTATCCGCAGACCAACGCCACCTTGCCGCCGATGAGGGTGTCCGTGGCCCGGTTGATCCCGTCGATCAGTGAATGGCGGCACCCGTACTTGTTGTCGAATTTCGACTTGGTCACGGCGTCGTTGACGTTGATGGCCGGGAACAGGAGAGTACCGTCGCGCTCCATCTCGATGAGCCGGTGCACTCCGGTCGTCGTCTCCTCGGACACGCCGATGATGCCCGGCGCCATCTCGGAGAAAAAGGTCGGCGAGGCGTCGATCATCGTGGCGAGCAGACCCAGGATGATGGCGTACTCCTCGTTGTCCGCTGTCTCGGGTCCGGGAACGAACCCCGCTTTCTCGAATTCGACGCCCTTGTGCACGAGCAGCGTCGCGTCGCCACCGTCATCGAGAATCATCGTGGGTCCCGCGTGGTTCGGCCAGCGCAGCGCCTGCTCGGTGCACCACCAGTACTCGGCGAGCGTCTCGCCCTTCCAGGCGAAGACCGGCACGCCCTGGGGGTTCTCGGGCGTCCCAAAGGGGCCCACCGCGATCGCGGCCGCCGCGTGGTCCTGGGTCGAGAAGATGTTGCAACTGGCCCAGCGCACGTCGGCACCGAGGGCGGTCAGCGTCTCGATGAGCACCGCTGTCTGGATGGTCATGTGGAGCGAACCCGTGACGCGGGCACCCCGCAGGGGCTGAATGGACTCGTATTCGCGGCGCATGGCCATGAGGCCGGGCATCTCGTGTTCGGCCAACTGAATTTCGGCGCGTCCGAACGCCGCCAGTGAGAGGTCGGCAACTTTGAAGTCAGGGTGAGCAGAGGTCATGGTTCTCCTAAAGAATCCGTTGGTGTGGGTACGTCGGGCGCCGACCTCTGTCGTGAAAACGCCTACGACCACAGTAGCGCAACACGCTACGCGTTGACGCGGAACTCCACGACGTCGCCGTCGCGCATGACGTAGTCCTTGCCCTCGATGCGAGCTTTGCCCGCGGCACGCACGGCGGCGAGCGATCCGGCCTCGACCAGATCACCGAAGGCGACAACTTCGGCCTTGATGAAATGCTTCTGGAAATCAGTGTGGATGACCCCGGCGGCTTCGGGCGCGGTGTCGCCGACGTGGATCGTCCACGCGCGCGCCTCTTTCGGACCGGCGGTGAGGTAGGTCTGCAGACCGAGCGTCGCGAAGCCGACCCGCGAGAGCTGGGACAGCCCGGACTCGTGCTGACCGTAGGACTCGAGCAGTTCGAGCGCTTCGTCATCGGGCAGACCCGCTAACTCGGCTTCGAGCTTCGCGCACAGGACCACCGACGGCGCGGGTTCCACCGACGCCATCAGCGCGGCGCGACGGGCGTCATCGGCGAGCGTCGCCTCGTCCACGTTGAAGACGTAAATGAAGGGCTTGTCGGTGAGCAGGTGCAACTCGCTCAGTACCTCACGGTCGAGTTCCTTGCCCACGGACGAGATCACGCGTCCGTCATTCAAGATGTCGCGCGCCTTGCGCATCTCGGCGAGCCGTGTGGCCGCCTCGCCACCTCTCTTCGCGTCGCGCTCGAGTCGACCCATGGCCTTGTCGACCGTCTGTAGATCGGCCAGGATCAGCTCAGTCTCAATGGTGGCAACGTCACTCGCGGGGTCGACGCGCCCGTCGACGTGGACCACGTCGTCGTCGTCGAAGACCCGCACGACCTCGCAGATGGCGTCGGACTCGCGAATGGCCGCGAGAAACTGGTTGCCGAGACCCTCTCCCTCGGACGCACCCTTGACAATTCCGGCGATGTCCACGAACGTCACCACTGCCGGGAGGATCTTTTCGGAGTGGAAGATCGACGCCAGAACACCCAAACGATCGTCCGGTACGGGGACGACGCCAACGTTGGGCTCGATGGTGGCGAAGGGGTAGTTCGCGGCGAGGACCTCATTTTTCGTGAGCGCGTTGAACAGAGTCGACTTGCCCACGTTGGGCAGGCCGACGATTCCGATTGAAAGTCCCATAGCGGTGTCGAGGCTACTCAACCGCACGACGCCTACATTGGTGAGGTGGCCGCCGAGACCCTGTTGACGGTGTCGAAGGTTCGCAAGGACTTCGGGTCCACCCTCGCGTTGGACGACACGTCGTTCGATCTCGCGCAGGGTTCCTTCACGTCGGTGGTCGGCCCGTCGGGATGCGGGAAATCGACGTTGTTCAACGTCATTTCGGGCCTCCTGCGACCGGATCACGGGTCGGTCGGGCTCGCGGGACGCGACGTCACCGCCGAGACCGGTCACGTGGGCTACATGCTCCAGAAGGATCTCCTCGTGCCCTGGCGGACGGTGCACAACAACATCACTCTGGGCGCGTCTCTCACCCGTCGCGTGCGACCCAGCGATCGCAATGAGGCCCGCCGACTCGCCACTCGGTACGGTTTGGGGGAGTTTTTCGGCCACTATCCGTCGGCCCTGTCCGGCGGGATGCGCCAGCGAGTCGCGCTCATGCGAACGCTCGTGACCAACCATCCACTGCTGTTGCTGGACGAGCCGTTTGGCGCGCTCGACTCGCAGACGCGACTCGAGATGCAGCAGTGGCTGCTGCAGGTGTGGCGCGACTTCGGACGCACGGTGCTCTTCATCACCCACGATGTCGACGAAGCCATCTTCTTGTCCGACCGGGTTCTCGTCATGTCGGCGCGACCCGGGCGAGTCGTCGCCGACATTCCCATCGAGCTCGAACGCCCTCGCGAACTCGACACGCTGACGACGTCGGCGTTCAATGACGCCAAGCGCCAGATTCTCTCGTTACTGCACGGAGACGTGTCGTGAGCGAGTCAGGTGCGACGACGATCGAGGATCGCTCCCTGGGGCAGAAGGTCCTGAGAGGAGTCCGAGGATTCTTCCGGCACCGATTTGTCCGCAACGTTCTGGCCGCGATCGTCTCCGTGGCGCTCATCTTGCTCGCGTGGCAGTGGGCCGTGGAGTATTTCCACGTCAAGAGCTACGTGGCGTGCACCCCGTCGCAAGCCTTCGACGCCATCCGCACGGATTGGCCCGTTCTGCGACCGCTCGTCTGGGCCACCGTGCGTCAGACGATCTACGGCTTCGTGGCGGGCACCGTCTGCGGATTTGTGCTCGCGGTGATCATGAGCCGATTCGCCCTCTTCGAGCGACTGACCTACCCGGCGATCATCACGTCGCAGGCGATCCCCATCGTCGCCCTGGCACCGATTCTCGTTCTCATCTTCAATTTCACGCTCACACCCATCGTGATCGTGATCGCGCTGTTCGTCTTCTTCCCCATCACCATCAACACGTTGACCGCATTGAAGAACGTCGACAAGGACCTGATGAACCTGTCGCGCGTGCTTGGCGCGAAGAAATGGCGAACCCTCGTGTACATTGAGCTGCCGTCGGCCCTGCCGTCGTTCATGAGTGGCATGCGCATTGGCAGTGTGTACGCAGTGTCGGGCGCCATCCTCGCCCAGTTATACGACACGACGACGGGTTCGCTCGCGGTCCACCAAACCACGGCGCTGTCGTCCTTTCAGACGCCCGCGGTGTACGGCGACACGATTTTGATGACCGCGATGAGCCTCGCCTGGTTCCTTGTGGTGGTGTGGATTGGCTATCTCGCCACTCCGTGGACCCGTCGGGCGACGGCTCCGAAGTGGCCGTGGCGTGCTAGAACGGAATCCACTGATTGACCGAAACGGTCCAAAGGAGCTTCACGTGAACTTTCGATCCCGTCGCGTAATCATGGCCGCCGTCGTGCTGGCCGGTTCGTCACTTGGCCTCGTCGCCGCCTCCGGATCCGTGTCGGCGACGCCCACGCCCAAGACCACCCCCGCGTTGACCAAGGTCACCTACGCCTACGACTGGATTACGCCCGACATGGAGCTCATCCCGGTTGTCGTGGCGGCCAAGGAGGGCTATTTCAAGGCTCACGGGCTCAACGTGAACGTCATTTTCCCACCGAGCACGTCCACCACGGCCAAGTTCCTCGCCCTCGGTAAGGCCGATATTGGTTTCATCACGACGACCGATATGGCGGACGCCGTCGCGAACAAGGTCCCGTTGCTCTCCATTGCGAACTACTCGATGTCCAACAACTGGGGACTGTTCACCAAGCCGGGCGTGACCATCCCTCTGAGCAAGCTGCGCGGGAAGCGGATCTTCTCCTACGGCGACACCTGGACGGACGCCATGTTGCCGTTCGTACTGAAGAAGGCTGGTCTCACCGCGAGTGACGTCAGCATCGTGACGGGCACCAATGACGTGGCCTTCCTGCTCGACGGCAAGACGGACTTCTCAACGTCCACGACGAACTACGAAATCCCGTACATCCAGGCGGCCGACCACAACAAGCTCCCCGGCGAGACTCTGACCGGATCAGCGATCGGGGTGCCGAACATCCCGATCTGGAACTACGCCACGACGCCGACCTACGCGAAGAACCACGGATCCACCGTGAAGGCGTTCCTCGCCGCCGTCCTTGAGGGAACGCAGTGGGCGATCAAGAACCCGACCGCGGCCGCGACGATGTTCGACAACGCCTACAAGTCCAACGGCGAGCCCGACGCCACGAACCTCGCCGGGTGGAAGTTGACCGTGCCGTTGCTCACGAACGCGAAGGGCAAGTTCTTCGTGGAGACCAACTCCCAGTGGTCCACGTTGGACCAGGCCCTCAAGGCGACAAAGCAGATCACCACGATTCCGTCCCCGTCGAGCTACTACACCAACCAGTACCAGCCGTAGTCGTGTCGACGGCCTCCGTCGGGGTGGTCGGCGGGGTCAACGTCGATCTGGTCGTGCGGTGCGCGCGACTGCCGGCGCCGGGCGAGACCGTGCTCGGCGGGCACCTGCAACGTTTCACCGGCGGCAAGGGCGCCAATCAGGCCGCCGCCGCTGCACGCCTCGGAGCGCCGACCTCTCTCGTCGGCTGCGTCGGCGACGACAGTGACGGCGAATGGCTGCTCGCCTCCGTGGCGGCGCACGGTGTCGACGTGACGCACGTCCGACGAAGCCCCCGCGCGTCCGGTGCGGCCCTCATCGCCGTGGACGAGGGTGGGGAGAACCTCATCGTGGTCGCTCCCGGAGCCAACGAGGATCTTTCGGTGACCGACGTGGCGGTGGAGGAGTTTGACGTGGTGCTCACGCAACTGGAGACTTCCCTTGCTGTCCTCGACGAACTCTCGAGGCGGTCTCGTCATCTCATTCTCAACACGGCGCCGTCTCGTCCCGTCGACGCGGACGTGTTGGCGCGCTGCGCCGTGGTCATCGCCAACGAGCACGAAGCCGCCACGCTCGACATCGCCACGATTGACGCGTGCGTGATCACCCGGGGAGCCCTCGGAGCGCAGTATTGGGAGCGGGGCGTTCTCCGTGCCAGCCGCGAGGCGCCGCGGATCGACGTTGTCGACACCGTAGGCGCCGGCGACGTCTTCTGTGGCGCGTACGCATGGCGATTCGCGTGCGGAGATGCACCCGCCGACGCGTTGGCCTACGCCGTGGTGGCCGGGGCGCTTGCTACCCTCGCCCCGGGGGCGCAAGGTTCCCTGCCCACCGACAACGAGGTCCGATCATGGCTGGCACGCGCGTAATCATCGACACCGATCCCGGTGTGGACGACGCCGTCGCCATCTTGCTGGCACTGGCGAGCGACGAGCTGGACGTCCTCGCGCTGACAACCGTGAACGGCAACGTCGGAATCGACAAGACCACACTCAATGCCCGACGGCTCATCGATCTCGCAGGACGCGACGACGTCCTCATCGCGCGTGGCGCAGCCGCGCCACGCGCCGGTGCGGGCGGCAGCGCCAGTGATGTCCACGGCGAGGACGGACTCGGTGATCTCGCGTGGGATCCACCCACGACTCTTGAATCCGACGAAGACGCCGTCGCACTCATCTATCGACTTGCTCGCGAAGAGCCCCTGACCTTGATCGCGATCGGACCGCTGACCAATCTCGCGCAGCTGCTCGACGAGCACCCCGATGTGGTGGACGTCATTGAGAAGGTCGTCATCATGGGCGGAGCGTCCTGGCACGGCAATGTCACCCCGGCCGCCGAATTCAACATCTGGGTTGATCCCGAGGCGGCTCGGATCGTCCTCGGCGCATCGTGGCCGATCACGATCCTGCCGTTGGACCTGACCCACCAGGCGTATCTCACCGACGACGACCTCGCGTATTTGCGTGCCCTGGGCAGCAACGTCGGTCGCCGCATCGCCGACATGCTGGAACCGTACGCGGAGTTTCACCAACGTTGGTTTCTCAATCGCGACCTCATCATGCATGACGCCACCGCGGTCTATGACGTCATCGATCCCACGGCCATCGCGACCCAGGGGGTGCACGTGGAGGTGGAAACCGGCGGAGATCACTCCCGTGGTGCGACGTGGTTCCACCGCGGCCACGAACACGGTGACAGCTCGATTCGGGTGGGGATCAACATCGACAACGACCGGTTCGTGGCCGTCCTGCGAGAGCGACTCGCGCGCTACGCGAACTGACCGCGCCGCCGCTCCTCCACGGCGGCGGCGCGGCGACTCAGGCCAGCTCGCGCAGCGTGCCGTCTTCGATCTCGAATCTCCGGTCGGCCAAACGGGCGACGGAGTCGTCGTGGGTCACCACCAGCACCGTGGCCTGCTGTGTGGATGCGGCGGCTCGCAAGAGCGCGACGATCTTCTCGCCCGTTTTGCGATCCAGACTGCCCGTCGGTTCGTCAGCGAGGATCAACTGGGGTTGTGCCACGAAGGCACGTGCGATCGCCACGCGTTGCTGTTCACCGCCGGAGAGCTTTGCGGGTCGGCGGTCGGCCTTGTTGCCGTCCAGTCCCACCATCGTCAACATTTCGGTGGCGCGAGGAGCTCGATTCTCCTTGGGCCATTGCGCGAATTCGAGGGGCAGCAGGACGTTCTCGCGAGCGGTGAGGTTGGGGATCAGATTGAAGGCCTGGAAAATAAAGCCCACGCGCCGACTTCGAAAGTCAGTGCGCCCCTTGCTCGTCAGTGATGCGAGTTCGATCCCCTCGATTTCGATGCTGCCTCCATCGGGGGAATCGAGCAATCCCAACAGCGACAGCAAGGTGGACTTCCCGCTGCCGCTGGGTCCCACGATGGCGACCATCTCGCCGGCGCGAGCGGTGAAGCTGACGTCGTGAACCGCCCTGACGTCACCACCGTCCGTGTGGAACGTCTTGTCGAGATTGGTGACAGTCAGCACTATTCGCTCCTTAGGACTTCGGCGGGACGGATCCGCAAAATGGTGGCCGCGGCAACGGAACTACCGATGACGGCGACGGCGATCGCGATGACGAACGCCAGAGCCAACGTCGACCACCCCGCGGCGGCGTGAACCTGGTCGAAGGTGTTGGTGAAGCTCGAGCCATTGAAATGAAAGCCAAGCCCGCCACCCCCGCCGCCGCTAAATCGTCCCGGACGAACAAAGCCACCAGGACCGGTGGACGACGTGGAGCTCGCGCTGACCAGGCCGGACGTGATCGGACTGCCGATCAGGATGCCGATGAGGAGACCGCACGCGCTGCCCAGCAGGGTGAATGTCGTGGACTCGGCCACGAATTGGCGGATGACGGAGCCGTTTGACGCTCCGAGCGCCTTGAGCACGCCGATCTCGCGTCGCCGTTCACGAACGATCATGAGCATCGAGAGCAGAAGGATGAGGCCCGCGCCAATGACCGTCCCTAGCAGCGTGTAGGTGGAGATGGTCTTCACCGTGTTGAGCGGTGCCAACTGGGTCTCCGCCTGCTGCTGCTGGCTCACGACATCGAACGACGAACCCAGCTGCGTCTTGATCTCAGCTTGCACGGAGCTGACATTGTTCAGCGTGTCGACGTAGACGGTGGCGTTGGTCACCTGTCCCACGTTGCCCGACAGTGTCTGAACCGTTGCCAAGGGCATGAGGATCTCGGAGTTGGCGAAGGTGGAGCCGGCGCTGTAGATGCCGACGACGGTGATGGTGGTGTTCCACGCGCGAAAGGTCGAGCCGACAGTGAGCGAGTTCGTGGTGGCCATGGTCGATCCGACGATCGCGACCTTCGACGTGGAGTTAGCGGCGTAGGTAGTTCCGGCGACGAGGGTCTCGGTGCTGCCGTTGTTGGCACCACCGACGAGTGCGGTGGCGGGGCTGTTGGTGCCGTTGACGCGAATCGGGGGAGTGAAAGAGCCCCCGCCGCCGAATCCACCGCCACCAAAGCCCCCGCCACCACCGAACTGACCGCCGAGTGAACCCGACGGAGTGGGGGCGGTCAGGGACGTGTTGGTCGAGGTCAACACCGCGGAAAGAGTGCTGGTGACTTTCGTCACGTGATCAATTGCCTCGATCTTCGCGATGTCCGCAGTGGTCAGCGGCGTACCACCGCCGGAGAATCCGAAGAATCCCGCCGGCGAGATGGTGATGGTATTGCCCGTGGTCGCCCGGACGGCACTGATCTTGGTGTCGACGGCGTCGCGCGCGATCAACATCGAGACCGACAGGGCGATGGCCACGGTGAGGATGACGACGATGCCGATGGTTCGAACGGAGTTGCGAAACGTGTTCTTCACGCCTCTACGAATTGCGCCCACGTGGCTCCTGTCAACGACGACTCTTGTGAGACATCATGCCGATCGACACAATGGTGTCGTGAAGATTCCCGTAAGGAATCGGTAAGGTTGTGCGACCGACGCGCGTTAGCGTTCGTCCATGAACTCTGACGTCGCTGACGGCTACTGGCCGAGTCCCTGGCCCGGCGAGGACGGCGGTCCGAAGCGCCAGCAGATTCCCGGTGACGGTCGTGGACTCGTCATCACGACTGCGCCCACCGTGACGTCGCGCAGCACGATGGTCGGCACGATGGTGGTCCTGCGTGACCCCGGCGAGGTGTACCTCCTCTGCCATACGGGCGGTGACGATGCCGTGAGCTGGGTCGAACAGATCGACCCGGTCTCTCTGGCGACGCTCCGTCGGTCCGCGGATCTGCCGGGCGGTCCGACGTGGCCGGGAGGTCTGGCCGCCCACGCCAACGGCTCGCTCTACGTCGTCTTTGGGCGCTACGCGCACCGGCTCTCGCCGACGTTGGAACTCCTCGCGAGCCACGAGCTCCCGCGTGCCCGACCGTACAACTCGTTCGTGATTCTCCCCGACGGCTCTCTGGCCACGAAAGACTTCGGGGGCGCTCGACCGGGAGAGCCTCTGGAGTCGAGGAGCGTGGACTGTGAACTCGTGATCCTCGAACCGGTCACCCTCGAGGTACTGGCGCGGTGCGTTCTTCCGGAAGCGTCAGTCGCGCGTCTGAGCGCCGACGGCTCTGACATCTACGTCGTGGGCGTGACGTCGCTGCACCGGGTGACGTGGGACCAACGGGCTCAGACGTTGTCGAGAGACGCGCTCTTCGAGGCCACGTACCTCCGTCCGGGTGAGGGCTACGGGTGGGACACCGTTCTGGCCGACGGCTCGGCATGGTTTCTCAATAACGGGCAAGGCTCGGAGAGATACAACGGCGCGCTCACCGGGCTCGGCGTCGCTGACGTCAACGAGGCCATTGTGCGCGTCGACCTGTCGTCAGGTCAGGTGGAGCACTTCGACGTGCACGATCAACCAGGTGGACTCGTCGCCAATCCTCCCGCGATCGATGCGTCTCGCGGGATCGCGATCGGTTACGACTCGGGCAATGCCGTCGTGACGGCGTGGGATTACCGCTCGGTGCCCCCACGCGTGCTCTGGTCAAAGTCGATGCACCACGGGTCCCACCCGTTGCTCTACGCCGAACAGGGAATTGTGGTTCTCGGTGACTTTCGCGCTGACGATGCAACGGAGTGGGCCGTGCTCATTGATGTCACGTCCGGTGACGAGCTGGTACGGGTGGCAACCTCGTCGCCTGTCCAGTCTGTCCTGTTCACCGCGACTGGTTTCCACAATGACTTCTACGTGTGCTCGTTTGTGACCCTGAGTCGTGTCGCTTTCGACGAGTAATCTTGAACTACGAAGTTGTCTCAACGAGGTTCCTTCGCTCCCGTAGCTCAGGGGATAGAGCATCGGTTTCCTAAACCGTGAGCGCAGGTTCGAATCCTGCCGGGAGCACGCCGGGCGGCGCCGTGCCGGCTCCTTAATTGCTGCGATCAACGCCAGCCAGGTACGAACCATGCTCGGCGGCCACTCGATCGGCTTCTCGTCGCATCTCCTCGGCCAAAGGAATGAATTGATCCAACGCGGGGTTGCGTCCCGCCAGCGTGAACTCGGTCTCGACCTTGCGAAGATCGAGTTTCCAGACGTCCTCGAGAATCCGGCGAATCCAACCCGACGCGTGATCCCAACCTTCGCGAGGTGTCCCGGGACCGTAGGAGCCACCGCGAACAACGACGAGGACAGCGGGACGTCCGGCTAACAGCGGTGCCGTTCCTGCGGCCATGCGTGAGTCGGTCAAGACCATGTCCACCCAGGTCTTGAAGTGCTGTGAGATGCCGAAGTTGTACAGGGGTATGGCGAAAAGGAACGCCTCCGCGTCGACCAACTCGTCCACCAGGCTCGAAGCGAGTGCGGCGGCCTCACGATGGACATCGGTGACGGTGGACGGGTCGCCGCGCTGAGCGTGAACCGAGAGTGCCCAGGCAGTTGACGGCAGCGGCTCGAGGCCAATGTGACGACGCGTCACCGTCGCGTCGGGACGATCCCGCCGCCACGCCTCTTCGACGATGTCCGCGATGGCGCGACTCACGCTGCCCTCAGTACGGATACTGGCATCCAAACGAAACAGTGACACGGCGAACTCCTGAGAGTAGGGAGGCGGACTTTCAGAGTACCGGGCGCCGGTCGACGAGGTCCGACTCGTGAAGTCGCCAACAACTCATGTCACGGTGTGGACTGCGAGATCAGAACTCGAGCTGTATTTACCGCGTTGACGAGTTCGTCGAGATGTGTGGCGATGGAGGGAGGCGCCGATCGCGCGGACAGGTCGTCCGCAGCAGCGGTGAACAGATTGCGGAGGTGCGAGTCCGACGGGGGCGAGCCCTGACGAAAGTGGTCGCTGATCGACGCGAGGTCATCGCTCAGTCCTGTTCCGAGAGCGTCGAGTGCGGGCGACGACACAGTCGACGCTCCCCGTGCGGCCTCGATCCGCAACGCGTGCTGCGCGCGGACAATTCTCATGGCGGCGGCCAGGAGCCCGCGTCCCTCCGCGGGATCGACGCGCGTCGATCGTGGCTCTTGGATTGACCGACCGACCGCGGCCTCGGTCGTCGCCCAGGCAACTCTGGTTGTTCGCGAGAGGTTCGTGACGTGGGCCGCATCGACGCGTCGCTCGAAGAGAATGTCGGTGACCGCGACTTGGTAGTGGCTCAAGGAGAAAAAGAGGTCCGCCTGAGCGGCGGCCACCCCCGCGCGGGCGGGCGTGGGCCAGATTACGTACGCCGCCACGGCGATGGCGGCCCCCAACGCCACGTCGATGAACCGATCCGCAGCGGTGCCGATGGTGTCCGTCACCGCCGTGCTGAGCACGATCAAGATCAGCGCCGTGACGAATCCGATGGCGATGGGAAAGCTCGCGGACCACAACGAATAGGCCAGCCACGCCGTGAGCGCCACGAGGACTGTCGTGATCGCGAACGTCGGGTGCAGTTCGCTGACCACGACGGCGGCAACGGTCGCGCCAAAGAGCGTGCCGATCACTCGCCCCACTCCGCGCGACAACAGCGTGCTGTAGTCCGGTTTCAGGATCACGGCGACGGAGAACGGAACCCAGTAGGCCCGGGGAAGTCCGATTCCGGTTGCCACGACCACGGAGACCGGGACAGCCACCGCCATCCTCACCGCGTGACGAAACGTCGGGGAGCTCGGACGCAGACTCGAGCGGAGGACCTCGACGACATCGCCGACGGTCGAGAACGGGACCGCTGTGAGAGTCGGTCGCGTGGAGCGCCACACACGACCCTCGTCGGCGCCTGCGGCTTGAGTGACCAGGCTCGTGGCCGCGCGCAACTGACCGCCGAGCGCTTCGAGGTATCCCACAATTTGGGCGGCGGCAGAATCGCGGTCGTCCTCGGTGTATTGACGTTCGAGGTTGTTGACCGTTCGCTGGAATTGCGTCATCGAATCGAGGGAGTCGTGGTCTCCGCGAAGGGCGCTGGCGACGCCGTCGAGTGCAGCGGCGAACGTCTCGAGGCAGTCCGCGACCGCCGCGGCAACATCATGGTCATGGTCGTCGACACGCTGGCGAATACCGGCCAGAGCGGAGAGTTCTAGTCGCATTCGACGGGCCTGATCCAACGCGCCACGCAACTCACGCGCGTCGTTGCGGCCGAAGAGCGAGGGCGTTGCCAATTGCTCCTCCGCCGCATCCATCGTCGCCAGCACGTCAATGGCGCTCCGTTGGGGATCGCGCCGTGCCAGTGCCGCTAGCGCCGTGAACGACTCGGCGAGTTGAGAGCGCTGGTGACGAAGCGTCGGCGGCAGTTGCAGGATCACGAGCGCCGCGACTTCGACGAGCCCTCCAGCAGCACGGAGATGCTCAGGTGCAGAGCCTCAAGCGGGGGCGCTGAGAATCGACCAAGGACGACAAACGCCACGACAATCTGACTCCCGACGACGGCTTGCGTCTGACCGAAGACGACGAAAAGTCCCGCCCCGAAGCACCACGGAATCAGGACGACGACGTGCAGCCACGGATTCGGGCCGGTCACGGTGCCCACGAAGACGGAGATGCTCATGAGAACGGCATCGAGAACGGCCAACCTCACGGGCGGTCGCGGCGCACCGACGAGCGACACGATTGCGATCAGGTTCGCCCCCACGGCCATCGAGATCGCCACTGACGGGGTCGACACCACAAGTCCGACAGCGAACACGATGACCACGGGAACGGCCGTAATCGCGCCGACCAAGGGTCGCACGAGGCGTCGGTCGACCCGCAGTGATGCGCGAGCGGCGTCGAGCGCCGCCGTCATGGCGCGTCCACTGGACGACGCGACATGACGGCGTTCGTCTCAAGCAGTTGGGCGGGAGCGCCGTCGAGCGTGGCGAGGATGGCCTCGGCGAGTCGGCGCGCGGAGACGGGATCAAGTTCGAGTCCGACGCGCGCGCTCGGCCCCCGATCGGGATTGAGGAAGTCGATCATCACGGCGTGCGTTCGCGGGTGGTGAACCGGGTGATCGAAATAGACGGTGGCCCGTGTGGTGGCAAACCACCCGTGGGGACCCTTGGCGCTGCCCGCGATATCCAGACGTTCGGTTGTATAGGTGCACATGGTCTCTCTCCCGGCTTCGTCAGTTGGACAGGTGCTCGTCGAGGAACGTCCAGATCACACCCCACGCCTCGGTGGCGGCGACCGGGCGGTAACTGGGTCGATCCGACGCAAAGAATCCGTGGCCCGCATCCTCGAACGTGTGTGGTTCGAAGGTCTTGCCGTGACTCGTGAGGGCCGCGGCGAGCGTCGCGGTCTGTTCGGGGGACGGATACTGGTCCTCGGCGCCGAACAGTCCGAGCATCGGACAACTCAAGTCCTTGAGGATCGGTAGGAGCGACGCCATCTTGAATCCGGATCCCTCCGGTGGATCGAGGACGACGAACGCTCCGTAACAGTCGATCGCGGCGTCGAGGTCGAGACTGCAGGCGGCGAGAACGGATTGGCGTCCGCCGGAGCAGTATCCGATCACACCGACCTTTTGATTCGATGACGGTAACGATCGCAAGTACGCCGCCGCGCCACCGACATCGCCCACGAGCTGCGCGTCCGAGATGCCTCCGTTGGCCCGTGCCACGGCGGCCGCGTCGTCCGGACTAGCCCCCGGCGCCTCGCGGCTGTACAGGTTGGGGCAGAGCGCGAGGTAGCCGTTGGCGGCAAATCTCCGCGCTATCTCCTTGGTCGCTTCGTCGTACCCCGGAAGGTGATGGATGACAACCATCGCACCCGTTGGGGACGTGGCGAGCGGTTCGGCCAGGTACGCCTCGATCGAGTCTCCCTGGTGTCCCGCGATCTCGATGGTCCGTGCTTGCAGGTCCGCCGTCATATCTCTTCCTCCACGGTTGATTCTGTCGGACGTGAACTTAGCCAAGGAGTCCGTGCGCATCCACCGCCACCACGAGAGCCACGGTCGTCGGCGACGTCAGTGCCCCGCCGACTCCCACGATCCATATCGAACGAGCGTGCTCTCCGGCTTTCGTCGGGAACGCAAGTCACGGGATGGTTCATCGGAGTAACCCACCGAGACGACTCCAATCGGTGTGAAGTTCTCCGGCACACCGAACGCCTCTCGAAAGTGTGCGATACGGCTGATTTCCATGCCGAAGAAGCACGCACCCAATCCGTGATCAACCGCACTCAAGAGGCCCAGCAGCGCCGCCATTCCCGCGTCGATGTCCCAATAGGGGGCAGACCACCACTCGTCCGAGCGGTCCGTGAAGCCCTTGTCGGATTCGGCGTAGCGGTCCAGGTACGCGTCCTTGTTGGAGCACGGAATGATCAAGAGGGGTGCACGAACGTTCGCGGCGTACCAGTTGTCGGCGTCCACCGGGGGTGTCACCGCGACGCGGAATCTCTCGACCTGCTCGGGACCCTCGAGAACGAGGAACGCTGTTCCCTGCGAAAATCCGGCGGAAGGCGCGCGCAACATGGTGCGGACGATCTCCTGCACGACGTCGGAGGGTACGGGGCGAGCCTCGTCATAGTGACGGACCATGCGTCGACGTTTGATGACTTCACGGAATTCCATGCACCAATATGTCACGTCACTGGTGGAGCGTCACCGCGACGGGATGGGGCTGGAATGGCCGTTCGGTCGCACCTCGAATCTGTGACAATATTCACACGTGCCGAAGGGGGCTTCGGAGCGAGGGGGCAGTTTCGTGACACAGCGTGCACCAGTGTCGGATTGGACGACCGACTTCGACGTCATGGATCCGGCGTACATTCTGGATCCATTCACGGTGTGGGACGAACTTCGTGAGTCCTGTCCCGTCGCGCACACCGAGCGCCGCCGTGGAGCGTGGTTGCTCACAACGTACGCGGATGTGACCGCAGCCGCACACGACGTCAAGACCTTCAGCTCGCTCGAGGTCGGCGTGATCGCTCCCGAAAACCCTGAAGAGATGGACGGGGAGCTGATCTATGGTCTTCCGCCAATTTCGTCGGACGCGCCCCTGCACACGTGGACGCGCCGACTCCTCCTGCCGTGGTTCAGCCATCGTCGAGTCGATGAGTATGAGGTCATCACTCGAGAGTTGTGCCAACGCCTCATCCTGAGTTTCATCGAGGATGGCCACGCGGACGCCGCCGCTGACTACGCCCAACAGATTCCGGTTCGCATCATTGGGAAGGTCCTCGGCGTTCCCGACGATCTGGCGGACACGTTCACCGGATGGGTTCGAGACGTCCTGGAGTTTGCCGACGACCAAGAGCGAGTGATTCGCGGCCGCGACGGAATCGTGAACTATCTCTTGGAAGAGACGGCGCGGCGCAAGGCCGATCCTCAGGATGATCTGATCAGTCAACTCGTGCATACCGAACACGAAGGAGCACCAATTGACGACGGGATCGTTCTCGGCATGGCGGCTTTGGTCATGATCGCGGGAATCGATACGACGTGGAGTGCCATTGGTTCCACCTTGTGGCACCTCGCACAAAACCCGGAGGATGCGGCACGTCTGGTCGCCGAACCGGAACTCATGGACTCGGCGATCGAGGAGTTCCTTCGCGCGTACTCGCCCGTGACGATGGCGCGCGTCGTCACCGAAGACACCGAGTTTCAAGGTTGTCCCATGCACCAAGGTGACAAGGTGCTCATGAACTTTCCTTCGGCCAATCGTGACCCGAAGGTCTTTGATCGTCCCGACGAGGTGATCCTTGACCGCGAGATCAACCGCCACGTGGCGTTTGGATCGGGCATCCACCGCTGCGCCGGCTCGAACTTGGCCCGTATGGAACTTCGAGTGGCGATCGAGGAGTGGCTGAAGCGAATCCCAACGTTCCACCTCGCGGACGACGCGGAAGTGACGTGGGCCGGCGGTCAGGTCCGCGGACCTCGCAGCATCCCGGTGGTGTTCCCATGAAGATTGAGCTCGACCCGGAGAAGTGCCAAGGTCACGCTCGGTGTTACGCGCTGGCTCCAGAGTTGTTCGACGTCGACGATTACGGTCAGTCAAGTGTCCGTGGCGACGGCACGGTCCCGGTTGCCCTAGCGGACAAGGCGCGCTTGGCAGTTGCCAACTGCCCCGAGTTCGCCATCACGATCACCGAGGAGTAATCGGCGCGTGAGCGCTAACTGAGTTCGGCCATCTTCCGACGCTGCGCGCCGGCGAGGCGACTCAAACCGTCGACATTGCGATGGATCTTGTCGCGAGCCTTCTCGCCCTCTTCGTCAAGACCAATGACGTCATCGATACGCCACGCTTCCAGCGTCGGGCGCACGACGGCGTCCAAGAACTGCTCGGCGTCAAAGATTCCCGACGTTGCGATGGCGACTTCGTGAGCCGCAAAGTGAGGTATGCCCTGTCCGGGCATCTTGAAGCTACGCAGTTGGCGCTGAATCGCGACCATCACGTAGGACGGATCGATCACGAGTGCGGCACTGACGAGGTCGCGGTAGAACGCGTGGTGCAGCCCCTCATCACCCGCAATCTTGGACATCACCAACTTGCCCTGCCGCTCGCGATCGAGGTGCCGACCGGTATTGCGGTGCGCCACTTGGGTGGCCAACTCTTGGAAACTCACGTACGCGAACATTTCGGCCGCGGTGGGGGCCTGGGGCACGATGCCGCTGCCCATCTGGACCATCCGGTCGTCTTCGAGCTGATAGGGGTCGACCGCGCGCGTCGCGAGCATCCAGTCGCGCATCGCGGCGGAGTGGCGCCACTCCTCCGCGGTCCAGCGACGAGACCACTGCGACAGCGGGTGTTCGGACGGGACGGCACCGAGAAGCGTTGTCGTGTAATACGGCAAGTTGTCTTCGGTGAGGAGATTTACGACTAGCGCACTACGCACTCCCTCGGGCAGCGGGTACTCCATCGGGTCCCAGGGAGCGCCTGACGTAAAGGCGCGCGCGTCATCAAAGGGCACGTCCTCGAACGGATACCAGTTCTTGGTGACTCCGAGGTGACGATTGAACAGGTCGGCGGCGGGCTCCGCCAATTCAATGAGCAGCCGATCATCGCGCTGGTTTCCGGTCTCCGGATCGCGCATCATGACCTCCCTGTCGGCGGGAGCCTGTCGGCTCCGTCCCGGCATCTGACGAACGTTCGTCGGACCTCCGTCCGGTGACTCACACCGTACACGGAAACAATGTTCGGGAAACGATTGACAGAGCGGCGTCTGTCGAAGCCCTGTGACGTTCAGTTGCCGGGGCGTTTCCGCGCTTGGGCGGGCGTGGAGGCTCCGGTACAGGCGTGAGCCGCTCACGAGACCGCCAGCGATGTCACGCTCGTGTCGGACAAGTGCGTAGGGTTCTGACGTGTCGCACCCACATCCAGAGTTGGTTGACGAAGATGTCATTGACCCGACACAACGAATCGTCGATCCCCATCATCATCTCTGGCCACCGGGGGGCCGTCTCGCGTACAGCATGAACGATCTGACCGCTGACGTGTCGAGTGGGCACGACGTACGTCGCACGGTCTTCATCGAGTGTGGTGCGTCCTACGACAAGCAGGCTCCGACTCATCTGGCCCCGGTAGGAGAGACCCGCTTCGTGGCCGCACAGGCTCACGACGACCCCCGCCACCTCATTGGAGGCATTGTCGCGCACGCGGACTTGAGTGACCTCGTGCACCTTGACGAGGTCCTTGATGCGCACGCCGCCGCCGCCCAAGGGCTCCTGCGTGGAATTCGCGACGCTGCCGCGTCAGATTCTGATCCGTCCTCTCTCTCCATTCCAGGACGAGCACCCGCCGGACTGTACGCAGAGTCGACGTTTCGTACTGGCGTTAGTCGCCTAGGCGAGCGGGGACTCACGTACGACGCGTGGCACTACCACCATCAAAATCGAGAGTTCGCCGCGCTGGCGCGAGCTGTACCCAACACCGTGATGGTGCTGGACCACTTCGGGACGCCGTTGGGCGTCGGGTCGTACGCAGGCAAGCGCGACGAGATCTTCTCGCAGTGGAAAGTGGACATCGCGGAGATCGCGAAGTGCGACAACGTGGTCGCGAAGCTCGGAGGTCTCGCGATGCCCGACAACGGATTTGGGTGGCACACGGCGGATAGTCCACCCACGTCCGATGAATTTGTCGCTCTGCAGGCTCCGTACTACCAACACACAATCGAGTGCTTCGGGGTTGAACGTTGCATGTTCGAGTCAAACTTTCCCGTCGACAAGTTTTCGCTCTCGTACAGAACATTGTGGAACGCTTTCAAAAAGATGGTGGCCGACTACTCACCTCGTGAGCGAGACGCCCTGTTCTTCGACACGGCCTCTCGCATCTATCAAGTGGATTCACCCAACTGATCACCGAGCGTTTCGGATGTGAAACGACACGTGGACAGTCGTCGACGTGGCCGATCTCCTTCGCACGCAGGGAGTCCTGTCGACAAGGCGTTCGTTCGTCGTTCATCGGTCGATGCGCCACAATGGTGAGATGTCCACGTGGCCCACGTTGGTTGGAACGTCTGTGCGCCTCATCCCGCTCGCCGAGTCACAAACAGAACAGCTGTTGCGAGCGGCCAACGAGGACCGACGTTCCTACGCATTCACTTTTGTGCCCCGCACCAGCAACGAAGTGCAGCGGTACATCGAGGTTGCGCTCGCGGAGCGTGATAACGGACTCTCGCTGCCGTTTGCAATCGAGAGGATCGACGAAGGTCGTCTCGTGGGCTCGACGCGATTTCTCGACATTGACTACTGGATCCCTCGTCAGTCTCCCGCTGACAGCCCCGCACCGTCGCTCGACCGTGATGCACCACGGGCGGTGGAGATCGGCGCGACCTGGCTTGCGGCGTCGGCCCAAAGGACGTCGATCAACACAGAGTCCAAGTTGCTGCTGCTCCAGTTCGCTTTTGAGTCGTGGAAGGTGGAGCGAGTCAGTTTCAAGACTGACGAGAGGAATCGTCGTTCGCGCGAAGCAATCGCGCGTCTAGGAGCCGTCTTCGAAGGCGTTCGTCGTGCCCACATGCTCGCACCCGATGGCACAGTTCGAAACTCTGCGTACTTCTCCATCCTTCGAGACGACTGGCCTCGCGCACGTGAGACCCTCGTTGCCCGACTGGGGGAACCCGACCAAATCCGCCGATGACACTCTGAGATCGACTACAACAAGGTCATGAGTTCACACTCGGCCGAACTGCCCGGAACACTGTGCGCCCGAGAAGACAATCCCTTCGCGGTGTTTGACAGTTGTCCACATTGTGGGGGGCGACTCGCCCCCGAACACGCCCACTATCGCTGCGGGTCCTGCGGCTGGCGTGACAGTTGCTGCGATTGATTCTCGAGGACTGCACCGTTAACTCTCCCTGATTCGCTGTCCGTGGATTCGCTCACTCGCGGTAGGTGAAAGGCCGGAGAGATGGCCTAGAGTTCACTTTTCCTCGGTCGGTGGTTCACTTTGCGTTTACTTGGGAACCGTAGGTTGTCGGCGGGTCATCAAGCCACCGCGTCGAGAATGTCTTCTCCACGGGGCCGGATTGGGAAGCCCATCCAAACCGTTTTGCTTATCTTTCTCAGGAGGAAAGTTAATGAAGAAGACCCTACGAGCGACTATCGGTGCCGTCGCGGCATCCGCTAGTTTGCTCGCCCTTGTTGCCGTGCCCGCGGGCGCGACGACGTCGTTCAAGGTCGACGCCATCATGGCGAACGACCTTCACGTCAAGACATTGCCGGCATCGCCTTTGGTGACCGGTGGATCGAGCTTTGACGCCAACCTCATTCAGGCTGCTATCAACCAGTACAACGTTGACAATCCGAGGGGTACCGTGATGGCGTCCTACGCGACGTCAAAGTCGGGTGTTGGTCGCTCCACGGTGATCAAGGGAACCGCCAACATCGGCTTCTCGGACTTTCCGCTGAACCAGGGTGGCGACTGCGACCTTTCGGGCTCACCCGTTGCGGGCGGCGCGACAGCGTGCTCGTCCTACACCGGAACCGGCACCGTCGCTGACTACGTCACTTTGCCGGTGGCGCTCGGTGGCGTGGCGATCATCTTCAACCTCGGCTCACTGTCCTCGAAGGCCGCTGCGGCCGTGAAGAAGGACGGCTTGATCCTGAACGGTCTGACCCTCGGTCAGATCTTCGCGGGCAAGATCACCACGTGGAACAACTCGGCGATCGGCAAGCTGAACCCGAAGATCAAGTCTGACCTCCCGTCGACGAGCATCAAGGTTGTCTCGCGCACGAGTGGTTCCGGAACGACCTACATGTTCAAGGACTACTTGCGCAAGGTCGACCCGGCGGACTTCCCGACGACGGCTGCCGCCACGGCGGGCTGCTCCGCCGCTGCCGCGTACCCGAACTCGGCCGCCTTCTGCTCGGCGTCGCTGAACTCGGCGAGCAACAGCGCGACTCTCGACAGTCAGGTCTCGACCACCGCTGGTGCGATTGGCTTCGTGGAGTACGGGTACGCCCTGCTCAACGGCAACCAGACCGTCCAGATGGAGAACGCTTCCAACAAGGTCGTCAAGATCTCGGAAGCCGGCATCCTCGCTGACGCGACGGCTGGACTGGCGAAGATCGGCGCGAGCCACTTCAACACCAACTCGCTCGCCGACTTCTCGATCAACAACGAGATCGGTGCGACCAACTACCCGATCGCGGGCTTCAGCTACGGCATCGCTCAGAAGGCGATCCCGGGCAGCGACTCCGCGACCGCAGTGGCGGAAGTCAAGTTCCTTGACTACCTCACCCACCAGGGTGGTGGCAAGAGCGCCAGCACGACGTTCGGTCAGGACCTGGCCAACAACAACGGCTACGTCCCGCTTCCGCTCAGCCTCCAGGGCATCGCGCGCACGCTGATTTCCGGCATGACGTTCGGTGGCCACAAGGTCTTGAGTGCGACGAACTAGTCGTCACGTAACACCACGACACGCGAACTGACTGGGAGTACGTGAACACGCTTTCCATTGACTCAGTTGATTCGAGTGGACTTGGAACTGGTCGGGGGCTCAAGCCCCCGACCAGTTCCGATCGTACGTATCGATACTTCCTATGGGCCATTTCCGGCCTCATGGGAATCATTGTGGTGTACTTCGTGTACACCATTGCTCACGAGTCCGTGCCGGGATGGAAGGCCGCGGGCTGGAGCTTCTTCACCAGTACCAACTGGGACTTTGGCGCCGGGCAATACGGCGCCCTGCCTCTCATTTTGGGTACGTTGGTCACCACGGCCCTCGCGTTGCTGCTGGCGACGCCCATTGCCATTGGCTCCGCCATGGCCATCGTCTTTCTCATTCCCCGGCGACTCCAGATCGTGGTGTCGTCCGTGGTCGAACTTCTCGCGGTAGTACCCTCCGTCATCTTCGGCGTCTGGGGAGCACTGGTTTTGGCCTCGTGGCTGGGCAGTCACGGACAACCGTGGCTCATCAGCCTCTTTCACGGAAAGTGGCCCTTCACTGGTGTCCCGCTCGGATACGGCATCATGCTCGGTTCCATTGTGTTGGCCGTCATGATCCTGCCGACCGTGACCGCCATTTCGCGTGATGTCTTTTCATTGGTCCCTGACGAGCTCATTGAAGGAGCCTTGTCGTTGGGGGCGACCAAGAGCCAGGTACTGCGCAAGGTCGTCCTGCCGACCTCTCGAACGGGTGTGCTCGGCGCCGTGGTCTTGGGAACGGGACGCGCCCTCGGAGAGACTGTCGCGATGGCCTTCTTGCTGGGCGGTGTGACGTCGTCAAGTCCCCTCCCCAAGAGTCTTTTGTCAACCGGGGCCACGATGGCGTCCGAGATCGCGAACGACTTCTCAGAAGCCGCCGGGCAACCCACGCTGGTTGGCGTTCTTTGCTGTTTGGCGTTGATCCTCATGGTTCTCGTGGGACTGGTGAATTTGGCCGCCCGAGTGATCGTGGCTCGCGGTGAGAGGAAGTTGCGATGACCGCTATTGATGACGCCGTCGTCGACCCAGGCGAGGCTCGCCGAGAGATGGTCCAGCGGGTCGCCGCCCAGTCGCTTCGACGGCGCACGTGGTTCTCGCGCATCTTCATGGGACTGATTGGCCTCGCTCTGGTCATCGCGATCATTCCCTTGGCGTCACTGCTATGGAACGTGATTTCCAAGGGCATCAAAGTGGTGTCCTGGTCCTTCCTGTCGCAGTCTCAAGCATTTCCGACGATTAGCGATCCCACCGCCATCGGCGGCATCCGCAACGCAATTGTGGGCAGCATTCTCATTGACGGTATGGCCATCATCATCGCCATACCGCTGGCCCTGATCCTGAGCGTGGCACTCTTCGAATTCAACAACCCCTTCATGAAGTCGTTGCGAATGTGCCTAGAGGTCATGATCGGGCTTCCGTCCATCCTGCTCGGCATCTTCATCTACGCCGTCGTGGTCGTTCCTCTGTCGAGCGGCATTGGAACGGCGTACGCGGGAGCCATTGCAATTGCCCTCTTGATGACGCCGCTCATCGCGATTGCCGGCGAAGCGGCGTTGCGTGACGTGCCGCAGTCGCTGCAAGAGGCGGGACTGGCCCTGGGCGCACGAAAGTCAAGCATCATGAGGCGGGTGATTCTTCCCTTTGCGCGGCCGCGACTCCTCACCGGAATGCTCCTGGCTCTCTCTCGAGCGGTCGGCGAGACGGCACCGATCCTGTTCATCATCGGGGTTTCGCTAGTTCCCAGTTGGAGTCCGACGGGACAAGCGACGGCGCTCCCTGTCTTGATCTTCAATTACCTAGGCTCTCAGTACCCGGCGCTCCGCAACGCGACCTGGGGCATTGCGTTGGTCCTCATGGCTGCCGTGTTGGTTTTGAATTTGACAAGTCGCATCATCGTTGCTCGGACACAGAAAAAGGGACGGAAGTAATGGAAGATGAAGTGATGACCCTGATGGAGCAAAAGGTGATCGAAGAGACGAAGCAGCCTCCGCGCACGACCGTGATGCGTCTGGAAAACGTTGCCGTTTCATTCAATGGGAAGGTGGCCGTTCGGGACGTGACGTTTGATGTCGCGCGCCATCAGGTGACCTCATTGATTGGCCCCTCGGGATCCGGCAAGACGACCTTGCTCCGGGCGTTGAACCGTTTGCACGACTTGACCAAGAGCGCGGTGGTGACGGGAGTCATCACTTTGGACGACGTCGATATCTACAAGGGCGGAATTGCTCCCACCCTCCTGCGCAGCCGCATCGGAATGGTGTTTCAGCGACCCAATCCGTTTCCCACCATGTCGATCTACGACAACGTGGTGTCGGGCCTGCGTTTCAACGGGATCAAGAAGAAGTCCGACCTTGATGACGCCGCGGAATACGCGCTGAAGGCCGCCGCTCTCTGGACGTCCGTCGAAAATCGACTCAAAGCTGCGGGGGCGACGCTCTCGGGTGGTGAGCAGCAGCGTTTGTGCATCGCACGCGCCTTGGCGGTCGAGCCGGAGATCCTGCTGATGGACGAGCCCACCTCCTCACTGGACCCTGTCTCAACGCAGCACATCGAGGACCTCATGACGTCGCTGAAGGAGATCGTGACGATCGTCATCGTGACGCACAACATGCAGCAGGCCGCGCGCGTCTCCGACGACTGCGCCTTCTTGCTCATGGGCGAGGACCGCGCGGGTGAACTCATCGAGTTCGCTCCCACGGAGAAGATCTTCACGGATCCGTCCGACAAGAGGACGTTGGACTACATCCAGGGTCGATTCGGCTGATCGAACCTCCGCCCCTGCATTTTGGCTCGGTGGGCAACTCATGCGATACTGCGAGGACTTTGAAGGAGGCCCCCGTGGGAGAGCAACTGTGGTCGAAGTCAGCCCGTGAACTGGCGTCACTGATTCGCACCGGCCAAGCATCGTCGCGAGAGGTCGTCGCCGCACACTTTGAGCGAATTTCGCAGGTGAACGGTGACGTGAACGCGATCGTTGAGTTGCTGAAGGATCAGGCACTCGAGTCGGCGATCGAGGCAGACCACGCCATCGCTCGCGGCGATGACGTCGGATCGCTGCATGGCGTTCCCTACACGGTCAAGAGCAACATCGACTACGAGGGATCCGCCACGACCGAAGGCGTCAAGGCGTTGAAGGACCTGATTGCGCCGAGCGACTCACCCATGGTGGCGAAGCTTCGGGCCAACGGAGCCATCGCCATCGGACGCACGAACCTCCCCGACTTTGGTCTGCGCATCACGACCGAGTCGGAGTTGTACGGCTCGACGCACAACCCCTGGGACGCGTCGCGCACCGCCGGTGGATCCAGCGGTGGCGAAGCGGCCGCGATCGCCACGGGCATGAGTCCGTTGGGACTCGGCAATGACCTCGGCGGTTCGCTGCGCAACCCGGCGTACTGCTGTGGCATCGCCTCCATCAAGCCCGGGTTCGGTCGCGTGGCGAACTGCAACGACTCCGCTGCGTTCGATCCGTCGTTGCCGTTCCAGCTCATGGTCGCTCAGGGGGTTCTCGCGCGGACCGTCGGCGACGTCCGTGAGGCTCTGCGCGTCGTGATGGGATCGGATCCCCGCGATCCCCACGCGATTGACGCGCCTCTTGAGGGCCCACCGCGGGCCAAGAGAGTCGCCCTGGTGCCTGAGCCAGAGGGCGGTGACACCGACCCCGACGTGGCCGAAGGAGTGCGCGTCGCGGGCCGAGCACTCGTGGCACAGGGATACGACGTCGAAGAGATCAGCCCGCCGGACCTGGTGGACGCCTACATCGCGTGGAGCGAACTGGTCACGACGGGCCTCGACCAAATGCGGCCGGTGATGGACGCGTTCATGGGACCCGAGGGCAAGCGCTTCTTGGACCTGACGACGTTCGACTTCCCGGACCCGACGCCGGCATCACTGTCGGTCATGCACCAGACCCGGTACCGGATCGCGAAGAACTTCCGGAGCTTTCTCGAGGAGTATCCGTTGATTGTCGGACCGACCTGGACGCAGAAGCCGTTCCCGTTGGGTTGGGACATCGCCAGCCGCGACAACGCGGCGGCCGTCCTCGAACTGTTTCGCTTCGTCCTTCCGGCGAACCTGATGGGCCTTCCCAGCGCGTGTGTGCCCACCGGTGTCGCGGCGGGTCTGCCCACGGGCGTGCAGGTGATCTCGTCACGGATGCGTGAGGATCTCTGCTTGGACGCCGCCGAAGCGATCGAGCGCGAGGTCGGCGTGCTGACGCCGATCGATCCGCGGCCGTAACTTCAACGAGCCGTTCACTCAATCAGGGAGACGACGGCGTCGTCACCGCCGACGGTGGCTTTGTGGTCGGGGGCTTCCACCGCATCAGGATGGCAATCGTGTGTGTTGCTCGGTAGGTCGTTGACGTTGGGTACCAGCCCGCCCGCAGCAGCGCCTCGTAGTTACGGGTCACGTACAGAGGATCAGTTGGGCGAGCCAGTGGCCACGTGGGGCCCCCAGTCTCCCCGACGTACCAGAGGATGTGGGAGTAGGAGTTGAGGCCACCGAATTCGGCGCTGGGAAAGAAGTATTGGTCCGAGATGATGACGTGCGGGTTGTCGCTCAACACGTGGAAACCCTGGGACCAATCAAAGAACGTGTGCTCGAAGGACACCGACGTCGCGGTAAAACCCTCGTCGGCCCAGCCGAAGGTCAGCCAGGGATCGACCACCACGAATTCGTTCGGGCCGACGTGAGGAGAGAACTTGGCGTACAGGGCACGCAGACCGATCGTTGGATACTCTGCGCGATTTCGTGTACCGACGACGACGCAGCCCGCGGCGGCCACGACGCAGCCGACGAGCAGGACCCGTGTCAGGCTCTCACGCTTCTGAGTGGCGACTGACGTCACGAACCCCGCGAAGAGCAGCAGCAACGCGGGGTAGAAGACTTCGTCGGTGCGTCCGCCTCCAAAGGGACTGATGCCGGCGAGACCGAGGAAGCCGGCGAAGACGACGGCGATGGCGGGAGCAACCAATGGTCCCGCGAGCTTGCGAAGGTGACGAGCGAGATCGATCAAGGGCGCGAGCGTCACGACGGCGAGGAGGAGAGCCGTCGTGACGGCGATGGCGATACCGGCCGACGTGATGATCTTGCTCGGGTCTGGCGGATGTCCGGTAGGCACACCGATCATCCAGTGGAACAGTTCGGTCAGCATGTTCTCGAGAGAGAATTTGAACTTGGCGTGGCTCTTGAGCGAGAGCATGTAACCCCGGTTGGTCCACCCGACGTCGAGACCGTGCGAGAGGTGGCGAAGCCACACAACGTACTCCACGAGTCCGACGACGGCGACCGTGAGGAGGGTGACCACCCCGTCGCCGCGTCGGGACTTGTCGACGTACATCGCGTGGAGGATCACCGCGCAGATCGGCGCGATCACCACGATCGTCATTGCCGAGATCAACAGAGCGAGACCGCAGGCGACCGAGAGCTGAATCGCCCCACGACGCGACCGGTCCCGACGCCATCGCTCGAACAGCCACAGCACCGTGCACGCGAGAAGAATGTCGAGGTTGTACTGCTTGATGCGCGTCGAGTAGTCAACCGCAACCGGACTCACGGCGATGATGAGAGCCCCTAGAAACGGCAGTGGCCACCAGGTCCTGAAGTACCGCAGAAGGAGAAAGACCGCGACGATGGTCCCAAGGCCCAACACGAAGATCGGCAGTTGCGCCCACCAGAGGGTGTCGGGTTTGAGCAGGATCCAGCTGCGCATCCCGAGGGAAAACAGAGGGGTGGTGTTGACCATGTGGAACGCGGTACCAAATCCCACTTTCGACGACAGGACCACCCACGCGTCGTCAAACCACGGTGTGCCGTGGGAAAAGCCCGAGGCGCGTGTCCACGCGCCAAAACCCACGATGACCGCGAGAACTAGAGCAGAAAGCCAATGCGAGGAGAGCCGCCCGCGTACCGAAGTCAGCACGGTTCAGTCTACCTCGGGGTTTCTCGCGAATTTCGTCGCGAGCACGTCGACGCAGCGCTGACGACATGCGCACCGGGAGTCGTCACGTGAGGACCATGACGAGGACCTTCAATGGAGTCGATAGATTTTGTGAGTCTGAAGGGGGACGTCGTGAACGATGGTCAGATCGAGGCATATCTCACCGAGAGCCGCTCCTTTGCTCCGCCGCCGGCGTTCGCGGCGGCCGCGAACGCCCAACCCGAGCTCTACGACGACGCGAGTCGCGATCCCGAGGCGTGGTGGCTGGCGCAGACGAAGCGACTTTCGTGGGACGTTGAACCCACGATCGGCGTGGAATGGAATCTGCCCCACGCGCGGTGGTTTGCGGACGGTCGACTCAACGCCGCCGTCAACTGCGTCGACCGGCACGTCGACGCGGGCCACGGCGATCGCGTGGCCTTTCACTGGGTGGGCGAACCGGAGGGTGACACGCTCGACATCACGTACGCGGATCTGCTGGAGCGCGTCTCCAAGGCCGCGAACGCCCTCATCGAGTTGGGCGTGCGGACGGGCGATCGCGTGGCCATCTACATGCCCATGGTGCCCGAGGCGATTGTGTCGATGCTCGCGTGTGCCCGACTTGGCGCCGCACACTCCGTGATCTTCGGCGGCTTCGCCGCGGAAGCTCTGGTGGAGCGCATTCTCGACGCGGACTGCCGATTCGTGATCACCGCCGACGGAGGGTACCGGCGTGGTGTCGCGGCGGCACTGAAGATCCACGTCGACGAGGCCCTCGAGCGGTGTCCCGACGTGAAGGCGGTCCTCGTGGTGCGTCGCACCCATCAACCCGTTGCCTGGGTCGCGGGACGTGATCACTGGTGGCACGACGTCGTCGATCGTCAACCCGACACCCACGTCGCCGAGAGCTTTCCCGCCGAGCAGCCGCTGTACCTGATGTACACCTCGGGCACGACGGCGCGACCCAAGGGAATACTTCACACGACCGGCGGCTACCTGACGCACGTCGCCACCACTCACTACTACGTCTTTGACGTCAAGGCCGAGACCGATGTCTGTTGGACGAGCGCCGACATTGGGTGGGTGACCGGTCACAGTTACATCGTGTACGGGCCCCTCGCGAACGGGGTGACCCAGGTCATCTATGAGGGAACCCCCGACGCGGGTGGACGTGACCGTTGGTGGCGGATCGTCGAGACCTACGGGGTGACGATTCTCTACACCGCACCGACCGCGATTCGCACCCTGATGAAGTGGGGTGACGACCTGCCCCGCCAGCACGATCTCAGCTCCCTTCGCCTCCTCGGATCGGTTGGCGAGCCCATCAATCCAGAAGCGTGGATGTGGTACCGCGAACACGTCGGGCAGAACCGTTGTCCGGTGGTCGATACGTGGTGGCAGACCGAGACGGGTGGCATCATGGTGACCCCGCTGCCCGGCATCACCGTGACGAAGCCGGGCGCGGCGATGCGCGCCTTCCCAGGAATCAGTGTTGACGTGGTGGACAATGACGGATCGTCGGTGGGCAACGGAGAAGGCGGATATCTCACTCTGACCGCCCCGTGGCCGGGAATGACGCGCGGTATCTGGGGCGATCCGGAGAGGTTTACCGAGACCTATTGGTCGCGGTTCGCCGGTTCGTACTTCGCTGGCGACGGTGCCAAGCGCGACGAGGACGGAGACCTGTGGTTGCTCGGTCGCGTGGACGACGTCATGAACATTTCGGGGCACCGACTGTCGACGACGGAGGTTGAACACGCGCTGGTGGGACACGACGGCGTCGCGGAAGCGGCGGTCGTCGGCGCAAGCGACGACACCACCGGACAGGCGATCGTGGCCTTCGTCACGCTCAAGTTTTCGGTGGACGAGCTCGGTGGCGACCACACCCAGATCATCTCCGATCTGCGCGACCACGTCGCACGAACCATCAGCCCCATCGCCAAGCCACGACAGATCATCATCACCCCCGACCTCCCGAAAACGCGCTCCGGCAAGATCATGCGCCGCCTGCTGCGAGACGTCGCGGAGCATCGCGCACTCGGAGATGTGACCACTCTGACCGATCCGTCAATCGTGGGTGTCATCGACGATCTCATGGTGCAACACAGCAGCGACGACGAGTGAGTCCCGCTCTCGTCCGACCCATCACTCGCCCGGATGTCGCGGCGGCGGTAGCGGTGCTCGTTGGCGGATCGCTGCATCCCGAGCACGAGGATCCCACTCGCCTCGACGACTATTGGCAGGCGGTCGAGTCCACTCGTGCGCGCGACGGTGACGTGCTCGTGGCCGAGCTCGACGGTGACATCGTGGGCGTTGTCCAGCTCATTGTCTTTGCCCACTTCCAGCACGCCGGGCGGTTGTGCGCCGAACTTGAGAGTGTGCACGTGCGCGCAGACCACCGGTCACAGGGTATTGGTGCCGCGCTGGTGAGCTACGCCGAAGATCTCGCTCGCACTCGTGGGTGCTACCGCATCCAACTGACGAGCAACGTCGTGCGCACCGACGCGCACCGCTTCTATGGTGCGCGTGGTTACACGCACAGCCACGTGGGCTTTAAGAAGTCACTGTCGGGGGACTGATCTCCTCAAGGCTTCCCTCGTCGACGTCGAAGACGAACCCTCGAATCTCGACCGGCGTGACGAACGGGCTGTCTGAGAGAGCGGCGACGGTCGCGCGCACGTCAGCGGCGACATCGCGAAATGCTCCGAGTCGGAATGGGGGTCGCTGACCCAGCTCCGCTTCGAGCTCACGTTGGAGTTCGTCCTCGTTGAACGTCTCGAGGCCGCAGCGAGTGTGGTGCACGACCATGACGGTGGTGGTGCCGAGCAACCGCTGACTGAGCAGGAGGCTTCGCACCACGTCGTCTGTCGCGATACCGCCGGCGTTGCGAATGAGGTGGGCATCGCCGAGGGCCAGTCCGAAGGCTCCGAACAGGTCGAGTCGGCTGTCCATGCAGGTCAGTACGGCCAGCCGTTGGCGCGGCTCGGTGGGCAGGACGTGATGCCCGTGGGTGCGCACGTAGGCGCGGTTATTGGCTAGGAGATCGTCGATCACGCTCACGGGTGGTCAGCATAAATGTCCGTGTCGCTACGATCAGCACGGGAGGTTCGATGGAACACGCGCACGACATTCGCGAGGAACTCCGCGGGCCGGCCACGTCGCTACGCGGCGAGATTCCCGAGGTGCTCCGCGCGTATGCGGAACTGTCCCGGGCCGCCATGGCGGCGGGGAAGCTGACCCTTGAACCAAGGAGATGGCGGCTCTGGCCATTGCCATCACGCGCGAGTGCGACGGGTGCATCGTGGCGCACGTCCGCAACCTGGTTCGTCTGGGCGCCACCCGGCACGCCGTGGCGGAACTGATCGGTGTCGCCATCCTCATGAACGGGGGGCCCGGCATGGTCTGGGGTCCCCGCGCCCTCGCGGCGTTTGATCAAGTCGTGGCGGAGACGGCCTCATCGGGCTCGCCGAACACGTAGCGCGGCCATTCGTGGCGCAGCAGGACCAGATTCAGCTCGCTGGAATACATGAAGAGTTGAGCCCCCAGGTTGATCCAGAAGATCAATCCGAGGACGATCGCGAACACTCCGTAGATCTGACTCGCGTGATGAAACTTATGCCCGAGCAGGTACCCGCTGAGGGCTTGCAGGAGTGTCCATCCAAACGCCCCGAGGACGATTCCTGGTACCAACGACCGCAGCGCCGTGGTGCGTGGCGAGAGGATCCACAGGACGAGGAAGTAGCCCACGAGGTTCACGACCAACGCCGCGATCAGCGCGAGCGCGCGCGGAATGACCGAACCGCCACCGAAGTACTGGGTTCCGATGGTCGACGCGCCCGCGGCGACCGAGGAGAGCACCACGATCAGTAACAGTGCGCCGAGCAATTGGATGCCCTTCAACGTTCGAGGGAGCAGTCCCGGTGCCGCCTCGAGAGGGAGTCGCCAGATGCGGTGCGTGGCGTGCTGCATTGAGGACGTGACCCCGAGTGAACCCCACGTGAGACCGAGAATCGACGCCACGATCGCCAGGGGATTGCTCCGACTGATGGCGTGAACGTTGGCACCCAACTGGTCGCCGATGACCGGAAACTGGCTCAAGGCGGAGTGGACGATGTCGTGTTGGAGCGTCGATCCCGAAAAAAACAGACCGACGAGGGTCAACAGCAAGAGCAGCAACGGGAAGACCGAGAGAAATCCATAAAACGTGATGAGCGCGATGAGGTTGCCGGCTCGATCCTCCCCGTAGCGTTTCGTGACGCCAACGACAACGGCGGTGAACGCGTACCGCCGTTGAAGGCGATCAATTCCGGCGGTGAGTCGCCGAATCTTCGCGGCCAAGGTCAGTAGGCGTAGTTCAGTCGCTTGATGCCGTTAACGAAGCTCGATCGCAACTGCGCCGGCTCGTCGATCGCGTGCACGTTCGGATACCGGCGGAGCAACTCGCGGAACATCACCGTGATCTCGCGGCGGGCGAGGTGGGCACCGAGGCAGAAGTGCGGTCCGGGAGCGCCGAATCCGTAGTGGTCGTTGGGCGTGCGCGTGACGTCGAATCGGTAGGGATCGTCGAAGACGTCCTCATCACGATTGGCGGAGTTGTAAAAGAGGAGCAGCTTGTCGCCCTGCTTGAGTTCCTGGCCGACAGGACGTAGTCCGTCGCGAGGGTGCGGCGCATCCAGATGACCGGCGAGGCCCAACGGACAATCTCGTCCGTGGCTGTCTTGGCGTGGGTCTCGAAGTCGTCCACGAGCAACGCCTTCTGCTGCGGGTGCTCGGTGAGCGCGTAGAGCCCGTGGGCGATGGCGGTGCGCGTGGTCTCGTTCCCCGCGGTCACGAGGAGGACAAAAAAGGACGCCAACTCCTGTTGGGTCAGTTTCTCGTCTTCGATCTCGGCGTTCACGAGCGCGCTGGTGATGTCATCGATGGGGTTCTCGACGCGGTACTTGCCCAGATCCTCCATGATGGCCGTCAGCGTTCCGCCCGCTTCGAGCACCGCAACGATGGGGTCGGTCCCCTCCGGGATCGACGTCGGGGTCACCCATGGACAAGATGACGTTCGAACACCGCAACACCGTCGCGTACTCGCTGGGCGGTACGCCCATCATGGTCGCAGATGATCGCAAGCGGAAATGGCGCCGCGACGTCGGGAACGAAATCGCCGGTCCCGCTCGTGACCGCGCGATCGACAGTCTCGGTCGCCACGCGTTCGATCGAGTCCTCGATCGCTCGCACGGTGCGGGGATTGAAGGCGTTGGAGACGATGCGTCGCAGTCGAGCGTGTTTGGGATTGTCCGTCGAGATCATGCCCGAGAAGTACTCCACCATCTCCGGGGGCAGGTCCATGATGGACACCGCGCCCGGTCCGGAGAGAAAGATCTCGGGGTGGCGACTCGCTTCGGAGACGTCGCGGTGCTTCGTCAGCGCGTAGTAGCCCGGACCGGCGGGAAAGTCCATGGATGTTCCCTCGATGGCGTATTCGGGGAAGTGGGCAATGGGACGCTCGCGGCGCAGCGTCGCGAAGGCCGCGTCGCGCTCCTCCCAGGGTCGAATCCAAAAGTCCAGTGACGACAGGTCAATCTCATCGAGGGAGAGTACGGGAGTGGGTTCCATGACTGCCGATCGTAGTTACTGCGAGCGAGCTCCCGTCACGATTTCCTCCCGGCACGGCAGACTGTGGGGGTGAGCGCGCTGACCGACGACGAGAGGGCCTCCCGACTGAGTTCCCTCACGGCGCTTTTGGACCTGATGCGTCCCTCGGTGCAGGCTGACGGGGGCGATTTGGTGCTCATCAGCGCCGACGTGGAGACCGGGGTCGTGGAGGTTCAACTTCGCGGCGCCTGCTCGAGTTGCGCGATCTCATCCTCAACGCTCCAGGGCGGCGTCACCCGGATTCTGATGGATCGTCTCAGTTGGGTCACCGACGTCGTGGGCGGCGTTGACGAGACGGAGGACTTCGACGAATCGACCTCCCTCGGGCGCGGTGGCTACGTGCCGCGTTACCGCCAGCTCTAACGTCCGTTTCGTCACGTGGTGGTCACCGTGTCGTCACCGATTGCGACGAGCCTGCTATTATTTAGTTAGGTTAAGTAATGACTAACTCCGACACCAACGAGACGGCGGCGCTGCTGCGACGATCGGTCACCCGGATGAACCGGCGACTGCGTCAGTCGGCGCTCGGTGGCATTTCACCCGCGCAAGCGTCGATGCTCGCCTCGGTCGAGAAACTGGGCAATCCCTCGCTCGGCGAACTCGCGACGCGTGAACAGATCCAGCCCCCGTCCGTGACGCGGGTGGTGCGCCACCTGGAGGAGGTGGGCCTCATTGAGCTCCACGCGGACGAGACGGATCGTCGGTGCACGCGAGCGCGCCTCACTGACAGTGGCCGCCTCGAAGTCTCCGCGATACGCCAGCGCAAGACGGAGTTTCTGGAAGCCAAGTTGCGAGCGTTGTCCCCCGACGAGCAAGGACGCGCACGTGAGTTGGCGGAGTTCCTCGAGCACCTGCTGGACGAGTCGTGAGCGCGGCCTCGACCGCGCGAAGTCGGATGTTCGCGGCGCTGTCGGTGCGGAACTTTCGGCTGTACTTCTACGGTCAGTTGATCTCGGTCTCGGGCACCTGGATGCAAACGGTGGCCCAGAGTTGGCTCGTCCTGAAGTTGACGAACAACTCACCCATCAACCTCAGCATCGCGCTCGCGCTGCAGTACTTGCCAATGCTGCTGTTCGCCTCGTACGGAGGTCTCGTGGCGGACCGTCACGAGAAGCGCCGCATTCTCTATATCACCCAGGCGTGCGCGGGACTGCTCGCGTTGGCCCTGGGCGTGCTCGTGACGACGCACCACGACACGGTGCACGCGATCTTCGTTCTGGCGTTCCTGCTCGGCATCGTGAATCTCTTCGACAACCCCGCCCGTCAGGCGTTCGTCCAGGAGATGGTGGGGCGCGACCTCATCGCCAACGCGGTCTCCTTGAACAGCGTTCTGATGAACTGCGGTCGACTGATCGGACCCGCCATCGCAGGGGGTTTCATTGCCTTCGTCGGAATCGCAACGTGCTTCTACGTCAACGCGGGATCCTACGTGGCGGTGATCGTGGCCCTGGCGCTCATGCGGTCGAGCGAGCTCAATCCCATTCGCACCGTGAATCGTGAGAAGAAGCAGCTGCGACTCGGGCTCCACTACATCTTCGAGACACCCCTCTTGCGCGACGTCCTGGTGTCGACGTTCGTGGTGGGTACCTTCGCATTCAACTTCACCGTCACCCTCCCGCTGTTGACACGCGTGACCTTTCACCAGCACAGCGCCGTTCACTACACGCTGATCTTGACCGCCATGGGCTTTGGGGCGATCGTCGGCGGACTCTACGTGGCCCACCGGTCTCGTCCCACGGTGGGGTTGCTGGCGGTCCTCGCGACGGCCTTCGGCGCGAGCATGACCGCCGTGGCGTTCGCTCCCACGTTTCTGATCGCCATCATCGCGATGATTCCTACGGGCGCGGTGTCGATCGCCTTCGTGTCCACCGCCAACGGACTGTTGCAGCTCAACTCCGTTGAACACATGCGCGGGAGGGTGATGAGTCTCTACGCGACCGCGTTTCTCGGCACGACGCCCGTCGGGGCGATCCTGATGGGCGTCATCATCTCCGCGTCGAATCCCCGCGTGGGAATCTTGACGGGTTCGCTGATCACGTTGGCCACGGGTCTGTGGCTTCTCATTTCCGTGCGCCGCAAGGTCGTCGTGCCTCAGGCGATGTCGTTGGCCTAGACGGGCTTGGGTTCCTTCGGGAGCCCGAGGGCACGCTCGCCAATGATGTTGCGCTGGATCTCCGCGGTGCCGCCCCAGATCGTCTCGGAACGCGAGAAGAAGAACGACGCCTGGATGTCCGATACCGGATAGTCGGCGCGGCCTCGTCGATTTCCCGGCAGAGAACTCTCCGCGTTGCCGTCTCCGGTGAGGATCTGCGCGTCGAGACCGAGGATGTCCAGTGCGAGCTCCATCGAGTCTCGGTGGCACTCGGACCAGAACATCTTGTTGCACGCGCCGAGCAGCGCAGCGTTGTGAGTCCCGTTCAGGGAGTCGGTGAGCGATCGATATCCGTTGATCTGCATGATCTTGACCTTCTGCCACGAGCGCACGAGGCGATCGCGGTAGAGCGGATCAGCGTTCTTCTTCACGCGCTTGGCTTCGGCCACGATGCCGTCCCACTCCTTCAGGAAGCGTCGGTACCCCGTCGTTGAACTGGAGCCGCGCTCGAATCCGAGGGTGGTCATCGCCACCTTCCACCCGTTATTGACGCCGCCGACGACGTTGTCCTTGGGACACCGCGCGTTGGTGAAAAAGACCTCGTTGAACTCGGCGGTGCCGTCGACTTGGGTGATGGGTCGTACTTCGACACCGTCTTGGTGCATGGGCACCAGGAGGTAACTGATGCCCGCGTGTTGGGGTGCGTTCGGATCGGTGCGAGCGAGCAGAAAGACGTAGTCCGCACTTTGCGCCTGGGTCGTCCACACCTTCTGGCCATTGATGACCCACTCGTCGCCATCGAGCACGGCGCTGGTCTTCAGACTCGCGAGGTCCGAACCCGAGTTCGGCTCCGAGAATCCTTGGCACCACGCAATCGTTCCCTGCAAGATGCCGGGGATGAACTCCTTCTTCTGTTCGTCAGTACCCCACTGCATGATCGTGGGGCCGACGAGGGTGTCGCCGAAGAAGTCGGCGCGCATGGGCGCTCCGGCCTTGGCGAACTCCTCATTCAAGACGACCTGTTCGATGAGCGAGAGACCCTTGCCGCCGTACTCGGTCGGCCACCCGGCGCAGATCCAACCCCCGCCGAACAACTTGGCGGTCCAGGTCGCGTTGAAGGCCTTGCGCTCCTCGTCGGACATCTTGAAGTCCGGCTCGAACCAGCCGGAGGGAAGATTCTCCTCCAGCCATGAACGCACGGACGAGCGGAAGGGTTCGGAATCGGCGGGGTAGGTGAGATCCATGGATCGAAGCGTACTCACCGATTCCGTCAATGATCCAATGCCATTTGTGCCCTCCCTCGTGCGTGGGGGAGAATGGAGGACCCCCTTTTCGAATCGAGACGTCCCTCTTGCCGCGAACACTTCGTCAGACCATCAACGACACCCGAGAGTCGTGGGAGAGGTCACGGACCATCGTGATACCTCCGTCGCGGCCGGCACGGCCCGCGGAGCCCGGCGGCTACCGCGTGGCGTTTCTCATCTACCGCGGAAATCCGCGATGTGGGGGACAGGGTGTCTACACGCGGCACTTGACGCGTGAGCTCGTTCGACTGGGTCACAGCGTCGAGGTCTTCGCGGGGCCCCCGTGGCCCGAGCTCGACGACGGCGTGGGTTTCACGCCCGTGCGGGGACTGGATCTGTACCGTGATCCTGATCCCTTCCGGGTGCCCGCACTTCGGGAGTTCACGTCATTCGCCGACTGGAGCGAGTTTCTCATCATGTTGTCCGCCGGCTTCGGCGAGCCGTTCGCGTATTCGTTGCGGATCCGCAAGATCCTCAACGCCCGACGTCGAGAGTTCGACATCATCCACGACAATCAGTGTCTGGGTACCGGCATCGTGAAGCTCGCCCATGACGGCTGGCCGATTCTCGAGACGCTGCATCACCCGATTACGGTCGACCGATCGATCGCGTTGGACCACGCCGAAACTCCCTGGAAGCGTTTCACGACCAAGCGGTGGTTCGGGTTCCTGCGCATGCAGGTCCGAGTCGCCAAGGCCCTGCCATCGGTGTTAACGGTGTCCCAGAACTCACGCGTCGACATCAACGCACAGATGAAGGTGCCGCTGGACCGCTTGACGGTCGTGCCGGTGGGTGTGGATCACGAGGTCTTCCGCCCGTACGCCGACGTCGTGAAGAAAAAGGGCCGCCTCATGGTGACCTCCAGTAGCGACGTGCCGATGAAGGGCCTCGTCCCGTTGCTCGAGGCGATCGCCAAGTTGCGCGTCGAGCGCGACATCGATCTGGTGATCATCGGGAACCCGCGCCCGAAGGGACGCGTCGCCACGACGCTGGAGCGCCTGGGTCTGAATGACATTGTCACCACGATCTCGGGTGTCAGTGACGAGGAATTGGCGCGTCTTTACGGCGAGGCCGAAGTGGCGATCGTGCCCAGCCTCTACGAGGGGTTCTCGCTGCCGGCCATTGAGGCCATGAGCTGCGCGGTGCCGGTGGTCGCCACGACCGGTGGTGCGCTGCCCGAGGTGGTCGGGATCGACAACGAGACGGGCCTTCTGGTGGAGCCGAACAACCCGGAAGCGCTCGTCGTGGCGATCGCGCGCTTGCTCGACGACCCGGCGCTGCGCCGACGACTCGGGGACGCGGGGCGCGAGCGCGTGATGAAGCGTTTCACGTGGGAAGTCACCGCACGCGGCACGGCCGCGTGTTACGACGCCATCTTGCGGGGCCTTCCCCTGCCCGAGTCAATGACGTTCGTCTGATGTTGACCGCGGACTACGACATTCTCGGCCTGCGCGAGGGCGATTCGATCTTGGACCTGGGCTGCGGCTTCGGGCGCCACGCCTACGAGGCAGCTCGCCGAGGTGCCCACGTGGTGGCGCTGGATGCGGGAACCGACGAGGTCGATGGGGTCCTCGGCACCTTTGCGGCAATGGTCGAAGCCGGTGAGCTGACCAACTCCCGCACCCGCGTGGGCGTGGTGCAAGGTGACGCGCTGCACCTACCGTTTCCCGACGCGACGTTCGATCGCGTCATCTGCTCCGAAGTTCTCGAACACATTCCCGATGATCTCGGCGCCATGCGCGAGCTCAGTCGGGTGCTGCGTCCGGGAGGCACCATGGCCATTACGATCCCGCGCTTTGGTCCCGAGCTCATCAACTGGGCGCTCTCTGACGAATACCACATGGTGAAGGGTGGCCACGTGCGGATCTACCGTCGCCGTGTGGTCGAAGAGCGCCTTCGGTCCACCGGCCTCAGGGTCACGGGACACCACTACGCCCACGGGCTGCACTCCCCGTACTGGTGGCTGAAGTGCCTCGTCGGCACGACCAACAACGATCACCCTCTCGTGAAGGCGTACCACCGCCTCCTCGTCTGGGACATTGTGAAGGCGCCCCGCACGACGCGCTACGCGGAGAAGATCCTCGCGCCGCTCATTGGAAAGTCACTCATCGTCTACCTCGAAAAGCCCCTGGTCTACGCGTGACCAGTCAGATCGGCACCCTGCCGGGCATTCCGGGCATCCTCACCGCCGAGGAGTTGGCCCTCACCGCGACGACGATCGCCGAGCTCCAGGCGGGCGACGGACGAATTCCGTGGTGGGCGGGCGGACACTGCGACCCGTGGAATCACGTGGAAGCGGCCATGGCGCTCACGGTGGGTGGGCACGTTGACGCGGCGCGCGCGGCGTACCGGTGGCTGGCGACGACGCAGCTCGGTGACGGCAGCTGGTTCAACTACTACCTGGTTGACCAGGTGAAGGACACTCGTCTCGACACGAACGTCTGCGCGTACGTCGCGGCCGGTGTCTACCACTACCTCGTGATCACCGGTGACACCGACTTCGCGGTCGAGATGTGGCCGGTGGTGGAACGAGCACTCGACTTCGTATTAGCCTGGCAGTTGGCAGACGGCACGATTCGTTGGTCACTCGACGCCACCGGTCGTCCCGAGAGCTACGCACTGCTCACGGGATCGTCGTCGATCTTCCACTCGCTGCGTTGCGGGATCGCGCTTGGTGAGCGGCTTGATCGGGTGCGCCCGGACTGGGAACTGGCGGCCGGTCGGCTGGGCCACGCGGTGGCGCATCACAAAGGAGCCTTCGCGCCGAAGAACGAATTTGCGATGGACTGGTACTACCCGATCCTGTCGGGGGCGTTGTCCGTCGAGGCGGCGCAACGTCGGTTACGCGGGTGGGAGACCACGTGATGACCAACTACGGGGTGCGCTGCGTGTCGACGAACGACTGGGTCACCGCCGCCGAGACGGCGGAGTGCGTCATCGCCCTCGATGCGGTGGGCTGGACCAGCCAGGCGCTCGATCTCCTCGCCCTCGTGCAACGCCACCGACGCGACGACGGCTCGTACTGGACGGGGTACGCCTTCCCGGAGACCGTCACCTTCCCCGATCGGAGAGACCACCTCCTACACGTCGGCCGCGATCATCCTCGCCGTGGACGCACTCACTTCCACACGACGCGGCCGGGCTCTTTCGTCACGAAAACCTGCCCGCGGTCGTCGATCTCGCCGAGCCGGACTGCCCGCTGGGGCTCGCGAGCGAGTGCGAGCCGCGCTAGTTGGCGCGGAGAACCCGAAGACTTCCCACCGCCGTAACGTCACGAAAGCGTCCGCTGTCGCGCGCTTCGCAGTAGATCTCGTACGGGGGTCGACCACCGTCGGCGGGACTTTCGAACACATCATGGATGAGCAGCAAACCACCCGCCACGACCTTCGGCGTCCATGCTCGATAGTCGGCCCAAGCCACGTCGTGGCCGTGACCGCCATCGATGAAGAGCACGTCGAGGGGCTGGGCGAAGTGCGCCGCCACGATCGTGGACGCGCCGACCAGCGCGACCACCGTGGACTCGAGTCCGGCGCGCGCGATCGTTCTCTGCCAGGTGGGCAGCGTGTTGAGTCGACCGTCGGCCGGGTCGACGAGCGTCTCGTCGAAGTGCTCCCACCCCGCCTGGTTCTCCTCACTGCCGTGATGGTGATCGAGCGAGTACAGAAGAGAGTCGGTGGCTTCGGCCGCGGCGCCGAGGTAGACCGCAGACTTCCCGCACCACGCTCCCACCTCGAGCCAGGTCCCTCCGGGTCGCGTGGCGCCAAGCTCGTGGGCCGTCGCGTACAGCGCCCGTCCTTCATCGGGGGGCATGAAGCCCTTGATGTCCAAGGCGAGTGTGAGCAGATCGTCGGTGCGGGTCACGAGACGAACAGGCTAATCACTGTGTAGATGCCCAGGGCCGCGAAGATCACGCCGCCGGCGAGTCGTACTTTGGCGAGCGGTACGTAGCGCACGAGGGTGCCACCCGCGAAGCAGCCGAGCGCACTCACGCAGATCAAGGCGCTCGACGCAGCGAGAAAGACCAGGAGCGGCTCCTGGGTCTTGGCGACAAAGTTGGCTGCCTGGATCTGACTGAGGTCGCCGAACTCGGCAACAAAGATCACACTGAAGGCGGTGAGGATCACACGCCACGCAGGAGCGTGCGTGACGGCGGCACCCTCGGCGTCGCCTTCGGTCTGCTCGACCTTCTCGGGAACCAACAGCAGATACGCGGCCCCTCCCAGGAACAAGATGGCGACCACGATCTCCTTGGGCACGTGCGGGAGACGACCGAGCAGGCCGCCAGCGACGGCGGCGATCGCCATCTGAACGACGAAGGCCCCTGACGCGCCGATGAACACCAACAGGGGTCGAGCGCGCGCGCTCATCACGATGTTGGCAATCATCGTCTTGTCCGGCAGTTCGAGCAGAAAGATCAGCCCGAATACTTCGGCGAAGGTCGCCAGTGACACCCGCGCTAGAGCTGGGGGCGAATGGCGTCGGCGAAGTCGAGTCCGATCGTGAGTCGCTCGAGGAGCTGGTCGATGGTGCGCTGCTCTCCGGTCAGGGTGTGTGTGCGGTGGAAGGCCGCCACCTCCGTGGCGAACGCGCGATCCCCGATGAACGTGACAATGCCACCGATCATCCGCGAGTGCACGTTGGGCGGGAACTGTTCGATCGCCGTGTCCCAGTTGTCAGCCAGGTAGTGCCACACCGCCGGACCGGTGACGCGATTGCGCTCGAGCAGGCCCAACACGATCGGTGCGTCCTGACCGCGGAACTCGCTGAAGCACTTCTCGGCCGCGTCGAGCGCCTCGTGCTCGGTGGCGAAATCTGCCAGACCCCACTGATAGCGCTGCTTGTCCTGGGGGCTCGTTGCTGATCGGTACCGCTCAAGGAAGATGTCGTAGGTGCCCGGTTCGCCGACGTCGGCGCTCACGCGCAACGTGGCCCTCGCCGTGTCGCCGTTCAACTCATTCGCGTGAAAGAGGCGAACGGCCTCACGACGAATGGATTCGTCCTGCCCGAGGGTGCCGAGCGTGGAAATCGCAATCGCGCGGACCTGCGCGGCCAGTTCGCTCTCTCCGGGAGTGGGGTTCCATCCGAGCCGCTCAAACTGCGGGCCGAAGACGTCGCGCACCGTCGCGGCGAGGCGACCGCGCTGTTCATCGTTGGCGGCGCGGCTGGCGAAATCGAAGGCTTGGGCGACCGTCGTCCACGTCGCGGGTTCGTCGTGATCGCGAAGTCCGCGCGCGAGGGTCAAGAAGTCATCCCATTTGATCTGGTTCGCGAGCAACGAAGCCCACCCGTCGGCCACGAGCACCGTTCGTTCGAGCTCGTCCAGCCGTCCGAGGTCCGCGGCGATGCCGACGAGCTCGCTCGAGCCGTAGCGGGTACGAAAGACACCCCAACCGCCCGCGTTCACCACGACCGGGCCGTCGTCGGCGATCTCAATCGGGTCCGCGCCGAGCAAGTGCCGCGTCGTCGGACCACCGTTGAGCCGTCGAGTCAGAACGGGCGTCAACCAGTCACGGCCGATGGCGCTCGGCGCGTCGGTGGCCGCGCCGTAGGCGAAGGGTTGCTGCGAGATCTCGCCGTCGGCGTAGGTGACGATCGGGTGGCCACCCTGAAGGATCCACGTATTCATCATCTCGCGCACGGGCTGGCCGGAGACCGTTTCGAGTGCGTCCCACAGATCCGTCGTCACGGTATTCGCGTACGCGTGATCGGTCAGGTAACGCCGGATGCCGTCACGGAACACGTCCGCGCCCAGGTACTGCTCGAGCATGCGCAGGACCGATCCGCCTTTTTCGTACGTCAGCAGGTCGAACATGCCGCGCATCTCACTCGGCGCCACCACCTCGTACTCAATGGGCCGCGTGGAGTGCAGGCCGTCGATCTGCAGGGCCATATCGCGCCCGGTCGTGAAGCTCAGCCACTTCTTCCATTGGGGACGGAAGTGTTCGACGCAGAGGGTCTCCATGAACGTGGCGAACGCCTCGTTGAGCCAGATGCCCTCCCACCACGCCATGGTGACGAGATCGCCGAACCACATGTGCGCGATTTCGTGCGCCACGACGTCGGCGACGCGCTCGAGTTCGGCCAACGATGCCGATGCGGGGTCAACCAACAGCGCGGACTCGCGGAAGGTCACACAACCAAGGTTCTCCATGGCTCCAAACGCGAAGTCGGGGATGGCGACGAGATCGAGCTTGTCGCCGGGATAGGGAATCGCGAAGTACTCCGAGAAGAAGGTGAGCGCGAACTGTCCGGCCTCGAGCGCAAACTCGCCGAGGTGAACCTTGCCGATCGGGCTCACGACGCGTAGTGGCGTGCCGAGGACGTCGAGGGGGCTCGTCTCCTCGAAGGGCCCAACGACGAACGCCACGAGATACGTGGACATCTTCATGGTGGGAGCGAACTGGACCTTGCGGGTACCGTCCGGGTTCGTGGTCTCGGCAACCACCGGAGAGTTGGAGTAGGCAGCGAGATGGGCGGGTACGTTGAGCGTGATCGAAAAGGTTGCCTTGAACGTCGGCTCGTCCCAGCAGGGGAAGGCCCGTCGTGCGTCGGTCGCCTCGAGTTGGCTGGTCGCGATGGACTGCGTGACGCCGGCATCGTCGACGTAGGTTGACTTGTAAAAGCCCACCAGCTTGTCGTTCAACTCACCCTGGAAACGGACGTGCATCGTCGCGGCGCCGACGGGGAGCTCGCCGGGCAGGCTGACCGTCGCGCGCTCGTAGGTCTCGTCGAACGTGGCCGTTCCGACGTGGACGAGTCCGTTCGCGTCCGTGACTCGGACCTCGTCAATCGTCAGATCCACGGCGTTGAATTGGATTTCGGTGACCGGTTCGGTGACCGCCAGGGTGACAAGGACCTCGCCAGCGAACGTGGCGGCGTCAATGTTGGGCGTGAGCTCCAGGTCGTAACTGACCGGCGCAACGGTTGTGGGCAGTCGATAGGGATTGGTGGTGTGTGTGGCCATTCCGCGAGGCTACCGCGACACCTGGACCTCTCGTCAGCGGATCACGGAACGCAATTGGTCGGTGATCGTGTCCCGAACACGCTGACCGAAGGCCACGCCAATGTCCATGCGCTCGAGTGCCTGCTCCACCTGACGCTGACCAACCGGCAGCGGATTCGCCGTATAGAAGGCCCTGATCTCGTCGGCGAGGGCCGGGTCGGCAATGAGCGAGGCGACCGCCGACGATGTGGCGGCCGTGGATCCGCTCGGGAACTTGGCGATGGCCTCATCGAGACGGGCCGCGAACATCTTCCAGATCTGGGCCCCGATGATGCGATTGGTGATGAGAGTCAGGACCACGTAGGGCGCGTCTTGATTGCGAATGTCCGTGAAGCACCGGTTGAACAGATCCGTACCAACAGCGAGATCAGGAACCATCGCCGGCGCGAAGAGGTAGAGCTGTTCGTCCTGGGGTGTCGGCGCCTTCTGACGGCGTTCCTCGAAGACGGCGACGTCGCCCGGACGGTTCTGGCGTGCGGTGATGCGCACGATCGACTGAGCGAGGTCACCCACCACGTCGTTCGCGTCAAATCGACGGAGAGCCTCCGCAATGATCGCGGGGTCCTCTCCGACAATTCCGAGCGTCTCGATGACCTGGCTGCGCAGCTGAGCGGCCTGCTCGCTTTCGCCGTCCGTCGCGTTCCACGTCAGGCGTGTGAACTGGGGAGCGAGGATTTGGCGCACGGCGTCGGCAAGAACGGAACGGCCCTCGTCATCGACAATGCGATTGATGGTGTTGACCGCCTGAATCACAACGCTCCACGCGGAAGGCTCATTCAGGTCCCCGAGCCCCTCGGCGAGCGTGAACAGGTTCGCGACGGAGGATCGGCCGATCATGATCGCCGCCCACGTGTCCGCGAAGAGCTGAGACCGCTCAATCTCGTCGAGATCGCCGAGTCGTGAGGACAGCGCGGCGAGTTCGTTCGAGCCGTAGGCCGTCCGGAAGAATCCCGATCCACCGGCGTTCACGACGGCGACGCCGGCCGTCGCGAGGGCGGTGGGCGTCGACGAGAGAAGTTGCTTGTTGATGTCGGTGGTGCCGATGGTCCGCGACAAAACGGGAACCTTCCAGTCCTGGCCGATGTTCGACGTCGCGGGTCGGTCGGTGTACGAAAAGGGTGTCTGGGAGATCTCGCCGTTCTCGTACGTGACCAGCGGGAATCCACCCTGGAGGATCCAGCTGTTCATGATCTCTCCGACGGGCTGACCCGAGGACGTCTCGAGTGCGGCCCACAGATCCGCGGTCACGGCGTTGGCGTAGGAGTGCTTCACGAGGTAGCCCCGAATGCCGTCACGGAACGTCTCGGCGCCGAGGTACTGCTCGAGCATCCGCAGCACCGCGCTGCCCTTGATATAGGTCAGGATGTCAAACATTCCCCGACAGTCGTCCGGGGAGATGACTTCGTACTCAATGGGTCGCGTCGAGTGGAGACCGTCGACGCTCAGTGCCGCATCGCGCGACGGACCGAAACCAACCCACTTCTTCCACTGGGGGCGGAAGTGGTCGGTGCAGATCGACTCCATGAAGGTGGCGAAGGCCTCGTTGAGCCAGATCCCCTCCCACCAATCCATCGTCACAAGGTCGCCGAACCACATGTGCGCGGTCTCGTGGTTGATCACGAGGCGCGACGCGCTCCATTTGGTCGTGCGAGGCTCGCTCGGGGTCGATCAGGAGCTCGGTCTCGCGGAACGTGACCAGGCCGAGGTTCTCCATGGCTCCCGCGGCGAAGTCGGGAATCGCGATGAGGTCGTACTTGTCGCCCGGGTAGGCAATGTCGAAGTACTCGCTGAAGAACTTCAGCGCGTGTTCGGCGACCTCGAGCGCGTACGACGTCAGATGGCCCTTGCCGATCGGGTAGATCACTCGAAGTTCGATGCCGTCGACGTCGACAGGATCGGTGGCCTCAAACGGTCCGACGACGAAGGCCACCAGGTAGGTCGACATCTTCATGGTCGGGAGGAACTCGAGGGTCCGCTGGCCGTTCCCGAGGTTGGTGTCACGCACGACGGCGGAGTTCGAGAATGCCGCGAGCTCGCTCGGGATCGTCAAGTTGACCTGGTAGGTGGCCTTGAGCGCCGGCTCATCCCAACACGGGAACGCCCGACGTGCGTCGGTCGATTCGAACTGCGTGGTGGCAATGGTGTGCTCGGTGCCCTGGGCGTCCGTAAACGTCGAGCGATAAAAGCCGTGGAGCTGATCGTTCAGAATTCCGGTGAAGGCGATCTCGATCGTCGCGGCGCCAACCGGTAGGGGGTTGTCGAAGGAGAACGTTGCGGTCTGGTACGTGTCATCGAGAGACGGCGTCCCGGACAGATGCGCCGTTCCGGACGCGGTGACTGTCGCCGCGCCAAGTTCCAGTTCGATGGCGTTTAACGTGAAGGAACTCACGGCCTCGTTCACGTCAACGTCGATCTCGACGCGTCCCACGAAGGTGGCTGCATCAAGATCGGGAGTGAGGAAGATGCGATAGGCGTTCGGCACGACCGTGGTCGGCAGGCGATAGGGATTCGTTGATGTGCTCACGGTGCGCCACCTTACGACGATTTCGTCTACCTTTGTGCGGTGACCGACACCCCGACGCCTGTTTCCTTGCGCGCGAAACCGGCTCCGGGACGTTTGGCGGTGACCGGCATCGGTAACGCGCTATTGGACGTGATCGTGCGCGACGACGACGGACTGCACGCTCGACTCGATCTCGCCAAAGGCGCTATGAACCTCATTGATCTGGAGCGAGCCAGCGCCATCTACGCCGCGATGGGCCCGACGTTGCAGGTGTCGGGTGGCTCGGCGGCCAACACTATTGCGGGCGTCGCCGCACTCGGCGGCGTCGCGGGATTCATTGGCAAGGTGGGCGACGACGAATTCGGCGAGGTGTTCGCCCACGACCTTCGATCCTTGGGCGTGGAACTCGACTTGGCGATTGCGAAGGCCGACCTGGGAGCGACGGGTCGCTGCCACGTCTTCGTGACGCCCGACGCTCAGCGCACCATGGCGACGTACCTCGGAGCGGCGAACCAATTGCAGGTGAACGACGTCAAGGAGGAGATCATCGCGCGCAGCGAGATTGTCTACCTCGAGGGTTACCTGTTCGACCTCCCGCCGGCCAAGGAAGCGATTCGACGGGCCGTGCGCGCGGCGCACGAGCACGACGCACTCGTGGCCCTCTCGCTGTCGGACACATTTTGTGTCGAGCGTCACCGACGAGACTTCCTCGAACTCGTGACCGACGACGTCGACGTGCTGCTCGCCAACGAGTCCGAGGCCATCGCCTTGTTCCAATCGTCGTCGTTGGCTCACGCTTTTGACGCCGTCGACGAGTTGGGGGTCCTGACGGTGGTGACCACCGGCCCACGAGGCGCGGAGGTCTCGACCGTGCACGGCGTCGTGCAAGTCCCGGCGGCCGAGGTCGATCCGGTCGTGGACCAAAACGGCGCTGGCGATCTGTTCGCGGCGGGCTTCCTCTACGGGTTGGCCATCGGTGCGGATCCCGTGGAGGCGGCCCAACTGGGGTCGCTGTGCGCCGGCGAGGTGATCTCGCACCTGGGCGCGCGTCCCGAGGAGGATCTCGAGTCACTCGCGGTGACCGCGGGGCTGCTGTAGTTACAAACCCGCCGCGTCGAGCATCTTGTCGAGCTCGCGGGTCTTCTCCGTCTCGGATCGGACCCAGGTGACGGCAATCGGGATGAGCGCGAGGAGCATCAGGGCGTCGCCGCCGATCCACATGATCGCACCTCCGAGGTGCACGTTCGCGAGCACGTCAGATTTCGATCCCGCGCCCATCATTGAGTAGGAGTGGAAGGGGTTCTTGGATTCCATGACCAGCGCCAACCCGGTGAACGTGTCGACCGGGACCGCGGCCATGACGTAGACCAATCGGAGCCCGGGATTGAGATTCTCACCCTCTTCCACCCCGAACGCGTGGCGGAAGAACAGATAGCCCACGACCAAAAAGCCAATCTGCTCGGCGTGGTGGACCCATTCATGGGTGAGCATGAGATTGAAGAAGCCCGTGAGGTGGGTGGCGGGGATGAACACGAAATAGAGAGCGAAGGCGAACACCGGGTGCAAGATCACCTTCATCGGAGGTGACGACAGAACGCGACGCACCCCGGGTCCTCCGGTGGCGCTCGCGAGGTCCAAGGGGGCACTCAAGGCGAACAGGGGTCCGGCCATCATGATGAGCAGCAGGTGTTCGATCATGTGGGCGCTGAAGTACATCATGTCGTACGCGCCGAGAATTGATTCCGTGGCGAGGAAGGTGACCGCGAGTCCCAGATAGAAACACACGGTGCGATTCGTCGACCAACCGTCAACCTTTCTCGATGCCCACCAGTACCACGCTCCCGCGAGGACGAGCAGAGCAATCGGCAGAACGCCGAGGTGCCAGACGTTGAGGTGGTACCACGAGAACCCCGTCGTTGGTGCCATGGGGTCCGTCACGGCGCACATTCTACGAGAGGACTCCTCGGTCGCCCTTCGACGACGTCGGTAGGCTGGCCCGTGTGAAGTCCCGGTGGTTCTCGCCACGTTCCCTGCTCCTGCACATGGCACTGGTGGCGTGGGTCGTGGGATGTGTCGCCGCGGCGTACTGGCAGGTGGGCCGTGCGGCCCAGGGCAACGCGCTGAGTTACATGTACGCCATTGAGTGGCCCGTCTTCGCCATCTTGGGCGTGGTGGGCTGGTGGGCGATGCTGCACGCGGAGGACGTGTCGGAGTCTCAAAAGGCCGAGCGCAAGGCGTACGAAGACAAGATGCGCGCCGAAGCCCAGATCGCCCGTCACCTGAGCGACCAACCCGAAGATCCCACGTTGGCGGCCTACAACGATCACCTCGCGCAGATCTCGAGTCAGAGCAAGAAACGATTGTGGGGCCACTAGATGGAAGCCGCATTCCGCCGCTACCGGATCATGTCGTTCGTCACGGGAACGACGCTGCTCATTCTGACCTTCACGCTGATCTTGCACTCCGTTGACCTGCACCTGTGGACGCAGATGAAGCCGTTCGTGGCGGTCGTCGGCATCGGTCACGGCGTGGTCCTGTATCCCATCTACCTAATTACGTGTTTCATGTTCGCCCTCAAGGCTCGCGTCCACCTCGGACTTCTCCTGTTGATGATGCTCTCGGGTTTCGTTCCGGGGCTCGCCTTTTATATGGAGCATCGGGTGGGACTGAAGTACGGATATCTGACCAAGAAGGTGACGCCGTGAACAACCCGTGGTTGGAACGACGCGTCGTGGCATTCGCCCACCAGGGCGGCAGCTACGAGGGTCCGTCGTCGACTCTGTACGCAATCACCCGCGCCGTGGCCGCCGGAGCGACGGCGGTGGAGTTGGACGTGCACGCGACCAAGGATCGGGCGATCGTCGTGTGCCACGACGAGAGCGTCGATCGAACGACGAATCATCGTGGGGAGATCGCCAACTACACGCTCGCCGAGATTCGCGAGATGGACAACGCGTACTGGTGGATCGAGGGCGACGCGGTCACACCCGGGCGTCCTGAGAGTGAGTACGTGCTGCGGGGTCGGGCACCAGCCGATCGCCGATTTGGCATCGCCACGCTGGAAGAGGTCGCCGCCGCCGTGCCGGGCGTCCCGCTCAACATGGACATCAAACGCACCGCCCCGGAGGTGGAACCCTACGAGGAACTCCTGGCCAACGAGTTGCGGCGGCTCGAGATCACGAATTCGGTGATCGTGGCTTCGTTCAGTGACGTCGCCATCAATGCCTTTCGCGCCGTCGCTCCCGAGGTGCTGACGTCGGCGGCGACGGACGAGACGGCCTCCTTCTTCTACGCCGTCCACGGGGACACGCCCGTGCCGGCGCTGCCGGTGTGTGCGTTCCAAGTTCCCGCGACGTTCGGGGAGATCACCGTTGTCGATGGGGCCTTCGTGGACGCCGCGCACACAGCGGGCATCGCCGTGCACGTGTGGACCATCAACGACGTCACCGAGATGAACCGACTGCTCGACCTGGGAGTTGACGGCCTCATCACCGACACGCCGACGCCTCTGGTGTCCCTCCTGCACGAGCGGGGCTGCGCCTGGGACGGGAAACTCTAGGAAGACAGCGGTTAGCCGCGACCCGCGTTCGGCTTCTTGCCGTGGTTGGCCTTCTTCTTGGCGCGTAGTTTGCGCTTCACGGTCCGCTTTGACATAGGGGACAATGCTAGTGGTTGAGTAGGGGTCGGAGCCAAACGGGGAGACCATGCAAGAAGGCTGGCTGATTCGAGACGGGCAAGTGCTCGCGTCCTCCGTGCACCCGTCGGGTTGGCACGCGAGGGTCGTGTCGGCGCGGCTGCTCACCGACGGCGTCGGCGCGGTCGTGGTGACGGGACCCGCGGTTCTCGTTGGTGTCGCCGTCGCCCGACTCGGAACATCGAATCGACTGCGATCGGTCGAGTCCCCGAAGCCCCTTCACGTCGTCGGCTTCGGTCACCAGGCTGTCGCGGTGCCCAGTGAGGTCGCGGCAGCGTTGCACATTGGCGACGACCTCCAATTTCGTGTGGCGCCGTGAGCGGCTCACTCGTCGTCGTGGCGACACCCATTGGCAATCTGGGCGACCTCAGCCCCCGGGGCCTCGAGGTCCTCGCCACCGCGGACGTGGTGTACTGCGAAGACACGCGTCATTCACGGCAACTCTTCAGCGCCAACGGCCTCGCCGCCGGACGACGCCTCGTGGCACTGCACGAACACAACGAAGCGTCGCTGTGCGACGAGGTTGTCCGCCGTGTGGGCGCCGGCGAGACGGTGGCGCTGGTCACCGACGCGGGGACGCCCGGCGTGAGTGACCCGGGCGCACGGGTGGTGGCCGCCGTGGCCGACGCGGGGCTCGTGGTGACGACAACGCCAGGGCCGTCCGCGGTGGTGGCGGCTCTCAGCGTCGCGGGACTGCCAATGGAACGGTTCTGCATGGAGGGTTTCATTCCCCGCAAGCGCGGCGACCGTACGACGCTGTTCGATTCGTGGCGACGCGAAGAACGCACCGTGGTGTTCTACGAGTCACCCCAACGACTGGCCGGCACGCTCGACGAGTTGGCTCATGTCCTGCCCGATCGACGGGCGGTGGTCGCACGCGAACTGACGAAGTTGCACGAGGAGGTTGTTCGGGGGACCGTCTCGTCGCTCGCCACACTCTTTGCCGAGCGCGACGTTCGTGGCGAGCTCGTGGTGGTGCTCGATGGCGCACCGCCGGCGCCGCCCAGCGACGATGACGCCGTGCGACGCGCACTCCGCGACGAGTTCGCCCGGGGCGCGAGCACTCGCGACGCGTCGACGACGGTGGCGTCAACGTTGGGCGCGGCGCACCGGCGTGTCTACGAGATGGCCCTCGGTCTGAAGCGGGACGACGAGGAGTGAGTCAGTACCCTTGAGGGGTGGGACGCTTCTACATCACGACACCGATTTACTACGTCACCGACGCGCCGCACGTCGGCACGGCGTATTCGACCGTCAACGCCGACGCCCTCGCGCGTTGGCATCGTCTGGCGGGCGACGAGGTCATGTTCCTCACGGGGACCGACGAGCACGGCCAGAAGGTCGCCGAGACGGCCGAGGAGAACGGCGTCACTCCTGCGGAGTGGACGGACCGGACCTCACGCCGATTCCTCGAAGCGTGGGAGTCGCTCAACATCTCCTACGACGACTTCATCCGCACCACGGAGCCTCGTCACGCCGACAGCGTGCAGAAGTTCCTCACTGCGATCTACGACAACGGGTACATCTACAAGGATGTGTACAGCGGCCCTTACTGCGTGGCCTGCGAGGACTACTACACCGCGGAAGAACTGGTCGACGGCCATTGTCCCGTCCACGGGCGACCCGTCGTCGAGATGTCCGAGGAGAACTGGTTCTTCCGTCTCAGCGCCTTCGAGGACCGCTTGCTCGAGCACTTCTCGACGCACCCCAAGTTCACGACACCCGACACCAAGCGCAACGAGGCCCTCGCCTTCATCAAGGGGGGACTCAAGGACATCTCGATCACGCGGACCTCGATCAGCTGGGGCGTGCCGGTCCCGTGGGACCACCAACACGTCTTCTACGTCTGGTACGACGCGCTGATCAATTACCTCACGGCCATCGGGTACGGCCGCGACGAGGACACCGTGTCGAAGTGGTGGCCTCATTCGCACCACCTCATCGGCAAGGAGATCATCCGATTCCACAGTGTCTGGTGGCCTGCGATGTGCATGGCCGCGGGAATGGAACCACCGCACCGCGTCCAGGTCCACGGCTGGCTGCTCGTTGGCGGACAGAAGCTCGGCAAGTCCATGGGCACCTCCGGACCGCTGAAGCTCACCGAGATCGCACCGGCCACCCTCGTTGCGGAGTTCGGTGTTGACGCGGTCCGCTACCACCTCCTGCGCGACACGCCGCTCGGCACGGACGGTGAGTTCTCAATTGAAGGAATCACGGCGCGCTACAACAGCGACCTCGCCAACAACCTCGGCAACTTGGTCGCTCGTGTGGCGACGGTCGTCGGCTCGAAGTGCGACGGCGTCGGTCCCGCCCCGTCGCCCGAGAGTGCGCTCGCGGCCGTCGCCGCAGACGTCGTCGCGGACGCCACGATCGCGTGGGAAAATGCGGCGCCGCACCTCGCACTCGAAGCGAGTTGGCGGCTGATCGGTGCGGCGAACGCGCACCTCGAGACGCACGCGCCGTGGAAGATGGAGCCGGGTCCGCAGGTCGACCTCGTCATGGGGGACGCCCTGGAGGCCATTCGTGTCGTGTCGGTCCTGATTGCGCCGGCGATGCCGGCGACCGCCGCCGAGATTCGACGACGCATCGGCCTGGACGCGCACCTGCCGGACGGGTCGTGGACCACCGTGCTGGGCGACCGATACCCGGGTTCGGTGCCGGTCCACAAGGGGGACTCGCTGTTTCCGCGCATCAGGAGCGACGCGTGAGCGGCTGGACCGACGCGCACTGCCACCTCCAGGATCAGTTTCTCTCCGGTGATGAGCTCATCGGCGTCGCCGTGGCCGAAGCTCTCACCCGGGCGGCCGAGGCGGGCGTCGACCGCGTGATCGTGATCGGCACCGACGCCGTGACCTCCCGCGAGGCCGTTGCGTTGGCGGCGGCGGGGCACAGTCTGGTCGAAATTTATTCGACCGTGGGCCTGCATCCTCACGACGCGTCCCAGGGCACCGGCGAGGTCGCCGCCCTCGCGCGTGAGGGCTCGGCGCGGCTGGTGGGCATCGGGGAGTGCGGCCTCGACTACTTCTATGAGCACTCCCCGCGCGCCGACCAGCGTCGAGCCTTCTGCGAGCAAATCTCCTTGGCCACTGAGCTGGACCTCGCGCTCGTCGTTCATACCCGCGACGCCTGGGACGACCTGTTCGACATCTTCGACAGCGAGGGGGTCCCCTCGCGCACGGTCATCCACTGCTTCACCGGCGGACCCGACGAGGCATCGCGATGCCTCGACATCGGGTGCGACATTTCGATCTCGGGCATCGTCACCTTCAAGAACGCCCAAGACGTTCGTGACGCGGTCGCGGTGACGCCGCTCGATCGACTGCACGTGGAAACCGACAGTCCGTTCCTCGCACCGGTGCCTCGTCGAGGTCAGCGCAACGAACCCGCGCACGTCGCGGAGGTCGGAACCTTCGTCGCGACGCTCCTGGACCTGCCCGTCGAGACTGTGCGATCGGCCACCGCAGCCAACTCGGGACGCCTTTTTCGCCTTCCCTAGATATCGCTCCTGACCAGAGGTTTTAGAAGTTTTTTCTAGCCGAATTGCTCTCCGGCGCGATCCCTCCTAGCGTTGTCCAGTCGGCGAGGAAGCAACTCGCCATCGTGTCCCCGGAGAAGGGTGGAGTTCTGAGGACCACAAAGAATCGGGCGTTTCGACGCTCGCTCATGCTTCTAGCTGGGGTGGCGTTGATCGTCGCACCCATGGTGACGTTGCGACAGTCGACGACGCCGCCGGCCCACACGCTCGCGGCTGATCCGGCGCAAGTCCTGCTCTCAGCCAAGGTCACCTCGCCGACCACGACGTCGACGGTCCCCCTCCACCGCACGGTCAAAACGTCGCCGAAACATCACGTACCGTCCCACCGAGTGACCCATTCGAGGGTCGTGGCCCACGATGAGACGACGACGACCGCCGCGCCGATCACCACGACCACGATTCACGTCGTCGCCCCCGTGCACCACCGCAAGGCTCCGGTGCGCCACCGCAGGGCGCCCGTTCGACACCGCAAGGCCCCCGTGCACCACCGCAAGGCCCCGGTGCACCGGCGAGTTCGACCCGTGCCACACCGCGTGGGCGTGGCGACCTGGTACGCGTGGCACCCCGGACAGTGCGCCACCTCCTATCGTCCCAAGGGAAGTCGCATCTGGATCCGTGACCTCGCGACCGGAAAGGTGATCTCCTGCATCGTGACCGACTACCAGCAGCCGAATCCCGGCCGAGTCGTGGATCTGAACGAGACCTCGTTCCAAGAACTCGCGCCACTGTGGCGGGGTGTGGTCGAGGTCGAAGTCACCTGGTGACCCACACCCGCACGTCGCTGTCGGCGTTGCTGAGTTCCCACGGGCTCACTCCGTCACGCGCCCTCGGCCAAAACTTCGTCATCGATCCCAATACGGTGCGACGGATCGCCCGTCTCGCCGAGGTGGGCGCGGATGACCTGGTTCTCGAGATTGGCGCGGGTCTCGGTTCACTCAGTGTCGCCCTCGCCGAGACCGGCGCGCAGGTCATCGCGATGGAAGTTGATCGTCATCTGCTCGCGCCGCTGCGCGAGGTGGTGGAACCGCACGGCGTCCGCGTTGTGCACGCCGACGCGCTGCGCGCCGACTACGACGAGATTCTGTCGGGACGCGACGCGGTCGTCGTTGCGAACTTGCCGTACAACATCGCGACGCCACTGGTGCTCCACCTCCTCGAGGCGGTTCCGCTCGTGCGGCGACTCCTCGTGATGGTGCAGTACGAAGTCGGCGAGCGCCTGTCGGCGCACGCGAGCGACGAGGCGTACGGGGCAGCCTCGCTGAGGGTCCAGTACTTCGCCGACGCTCATATTGTCGGCAAGGTGCCTGCCACGGTGTTTCTGCCCCGCCCCAAGGTGGAGTCGGCCCTGTTGGCGATCACACGCCGGGACACGGTCGCGGTTGATCCGAGCGTCGTGTCCGAAGCGGTGCTCTTCGACGTCATTCGCACCGCGTTCCAGCAGCGTCGAAAGATGCTGCGGCGATCCCTCTCCGCCTGGGCGACCCCGGAGACCTTCGAACGCGCCGACATCGATCCGACACGTCGACCCGAGGACCTCACCCTGGAGGAGTTCACGCGCCTCGCGGTGGCGCGATGACTCGTCCCGACGACGGGCACGAGTCCGTTCACCGGCTCCTCGCACCCGCCAAGCTCACCTGGACCCTGGAGGTCACGGGACGCCGTGCCAACGGATACCACGAGATTCGGAGCGAGATGGTTTCGCTTGACCTGTGTGACGAGTTGGCGATTGTCGAATCCGACGCCACTGCGGTGGTCTACGAGGAGACGGACGATCCGCGCCTTCGCGTGGTGGCCCCCCGCGGTCACGATCTCATCGAGAAGGCGCTCGCGCTCGCGACGCGCACCGCGACGGTTGTCGTCCGCAAGCGTGTACCAGTCGGCGGGGGGTTGGGTGGCGGCTCCTCGGACGCCGGGGCCATTTTGCGTTGGGCGGGGTTCGGCGACCTCGCCCTCGCGGCGACCCTCGGCGGTGACGTCCCCTTTTGCGTCCACGGGGGCCGCGCCGACGTGCGCGGCATTGGTGAGACTGTCCGCGCCCTGACCTATGAGCACCGAACCGTCACGTTGGTCATTCCCCCATTCGGTGTCGACACGGGAGCGTGCTACCGCGCTTTTGACGAGATGGATGACGCTCCACCGGTCTCGGCGCGCAACGACCTTCGCGAGGCGGCGTGCCGCGTCGAGCCACGCCTACGCACGGCGCTCGAGTGGCTCGCGGCCGAGACGGGCCAGCCAGTCGAACTGTGCGGCTCGGGTTCGACGATGTTCTTTGACGCTCCGCTGTCCACGTCGACGTCGTCGTGGTCGCTCACGAGCCCGGTGGGTGAACTTCGCTGCCACGTCGCGTCGACCACCCCCGCGCAATAGGCCGCCCCGACTGCTGAGGGCCGAGCTCTGTCGGCGTTACGAGTCCAGCCCGAGGGTGAAGGTCGGCTTCGGTGAGGTGTCGGGAAGGTGGTGCTCGCTCGCCAGCCGTCGCACACTGGTCCCGGTGGCGAAGAACTCCGTCGCGTGCTCACCCCAGACGTGGTTGTTGACCGCGACCGAGACCCCCACGATCCCGGACGCCTTCGCCTCGGTGGCCTCGGTTTGCATGCGCGTGAGGGCGAGCTCGCGCGCCTCGTAGATGCCCTGGGTGAACAGAACCATCTCCTGGTTCTGGCCCGTCTGACGCAACGACTGCATGGCTGATTGGTGGGCGATGTGGTACACGCACGTGCCGAGAACAAACGACACCGGAACGACGCCCGCGGCGAGTAGTCGGAAGAAGTCCTGGGCGGAAAGGTCTGACGTGAAGGCCTGGCCGTCGGGTGCCCGATGGGCGCCCGTGCCGGCGAGCGCGCGCACGGCGGTGCCGGTCGCGATGAATTCCAGGACGTCCTGTCCCCACACGTACTGCTGAATGCGCAACGTGACGCCCACGATGCCGTCCGCGCCGAGGTGATCAGCTTCCGAGCGCATGCGCGACATGGCCAGCTCGCGGGCGTTGTACATCGCCTGGGTGAGGACCTCGAGTTCCTGATTCTGATTCCATCGGCCGATCTGAAGCCCGATGTGGTAGATCGATGATCCGATCACGAATCCCAACGGCTCGAAGCCCGCCTCGCCGAGCAGGACGTATTCCGAGACGGACAGATCCGACGAGAACAGGCCGGTCGCGTCGGCTCCGGCGGTTTGTGCAATGCGAGCGCTGGCGGCCTCGGGTTCCCAGGTCGCGGAGGGATTGTCGGACGACTTTCCGAAGATGGGCATGATGTCTCCTTCACGTGAGGCCGCAGTCGTCCACGCTGAACGAAGGGGGATGTCGGGCGAATCCTACGCACGACGTCAGTGACGAGGCTACGTGGACGAGCTGGCGTCGCCGCCCGTGACGAGTCGCTCGAGCGCGATGCGCGCCGACTCGTTGTGTGCCGCTTCGTTCTTCAGTGCGCCCAGCAGTCGCGCGACCCACTGATCGGCGTCGACCTGTTCGGAGCGGATCTGGACGCCCCCTGATACCACCGCCACCACGCAGCGGAGTCCGGGGCCGTCGACGGTGGCGTCGAAGCGTTCCGATCCGAAGTCGATCGACACCGAGTGAATCGACCGCGACGCACGGAACAGCGTGCCCTCGCGACGCACGCGCAGGCGCGGTCCCAGGGTGTCAGCCAACTGGTCGCTCAAGACTCGTAACAAGACACCGACGTCGGCGCTGTTCGCGCGCAGGGACGCCGCGGCCATCGCGAGATCATCGGGGGAGCCAGGTGCGGTCACGGCCTCGAACTCTACGACCGTGACAGACGTGGCACGTCACGTCCCACCGCGGAACGAGTTGGGTTACTTACCTGCGGCTCGACGCTGCCAGCGGGTTCGCTTCAGCATCTTCTTGTGCTTCTTCTTGCGCATGCGCTTGCGGCGCTTCTTGATAAGTGATCCCATGACCCGTAGAACGCTACTAGGTTTGCCCTCACGGTTGCCAATTGAAGAGGCGGTGCGGACGATGTTGTCACTCGATCACGTGCAACTCGCCATTCCCCCTCACGTTGAGGAGAAGGCCGACGAGTTCTACGTTGGCGTGCTCGGATTTGCCCGCGTGGCGAAGCCCGAGTTGCTCGAGCGGCGCGGCGGTCGGTGGTACGAGCAGGGGCCGACGCGAGTGCACCTTGGGGTTGATTCTCAATTCGTCCCCGCGACGAAGGCGCACGTCGCGTTCCTCGTCGATGACTACGACGGTTTGCAGGATCGACTGCGCGCCGGTCATCATCGGGTCCAGATTGACGATGACATCCCGGGGACGGATCGCTTCTACACCTGGGATCCTTTTGGCAACCGCCTGGAGATGATCCGGGCCTAGCCCCGCCGGCGCGCCGAGCGTTCGAGCCAGAGCGCTTGACGTGGACACCCGCGAATCGCGAGGTGCGCGGAGCGCGCCACTTCGCGGTCGGCGCCCGAAAAGGGTCGATCGCCCAGGATGGGATAGCCCCACTCGTCCAGCGTCACCAGTTCGGGAGCGAGCTCGGCACAGTGTCCGTATCCGTCGCACATGATCGGATCGACACGCAGATGGAGTTCCTCGGCGCGGCGCTTCACTCCCACTCCAATTCGTGTTCGAGTTCGAGGCGGGGCACCGTGGCGAAGTGACTGCGGCCGCTGTGAGCGCACGCGCGACCCGCCGCGTGCTGCGACACGTCGTCGCCGAAAACTCCGAGTGCTGATTGAATGAGGCGCACCACGCCGTCGGGATGACGACACGCGCCGCGTCCGGCCACGAGGACGAGACGTTCCTTCAGCGAGCGAAGGGCTTGTGAATGGTCGCGACCCGGGCGACACAGTGTCCCGAGATTCTCGGCCATCGCCGGGAGCCCGAAGGCGCACGGTCCGCACTGTCGAGCGCTCTCGTGCGCCATCCAGCGCGCAATGTTGAAGGTTTCGGTGACACCACAGCTCGCCGCGGGCAGGACAATGATGACGCCCGCTCCGACGGACGCTCCGAGCGGGGCCAGCGACTCGTTGTCGTAGGGCACGTCGAGGTGCTGTCCGTCGATCCAACTCCCGCCGTAGCCACCGAGTAGCAGTGCCCGTGGTTGCTCGGTGACGCCCGCGGTGGCCAGCACCTGGCGCAGCGGTGTGCCGAGCGGGATCTCGAGGACCACCGGTCGCGGCACCGCGCCAGAGACGGAGACCAATGTCGTCCCCGGGTGTTCACTCGTGCCCACGCCGCGGAACCACTGCGGCCCCTGGCGCACGATGAGGGCGACGTTCGCGTGGGTTTCGGCGTTGTCGACGAGAACGGGACCGCGACCGATGCGCAGCACGGTCGGTTTGACGGGACGGTACTGGGGAGAGTCTCGTTGTCGTCGAGCCAGTGCACGAGGGCGGACTCCTCACCGGCGATATAGCGGCCCGGCGGGGTGTGCAGCTCGAAGTTCGCGAAACCCTCCGGACGCTCGTGCATCGCGCGCTCGACGATGTTGATCGTGGCGACCTTCTCGCGCGCGATGCACACGGCGACTTCACGGGCTCCAATGGTGCGCGCGAGTGTCTCTGCGCCGTCCAGCACGAGGTGAGGGTTGATGCCCAACAGCGCCTGGTCCTTGTGCGCGGCGGGTTCACCCTCCATGGCGTTGACCACGACGTACTTGCGCCGTGCGTGATCGTCGCGAAGGAGTTCAACTTTCCGGTAGGTCGCAAAGCCGGCCCCACCACGACCGCGCAGTCCCGATGCCTTCAATAGATCGACGACGTCCGTGCGCACGGGCAGCTGTCCGAACACTCTCTCGTGTTCCACCCGTGTGGTGACGTGGCCGGTCGTGCCCCGCAGCAGTCGGACGCTGGAGTCGACGGTGGTCATCGCGGTCCTCGTCGCGGCGGCGCCGGGGGTGGAGCTGCGGGTCGGCCGCGTCGCGGCGCCGGAGGCGGCGACGCGCCGCCGCGGGGAGCGACCCGACGGGCGGGCTCGAGTGGTCGCGGCGACGGTGACGACGAGACGCTCGAGCGGGGCGGGACGCCCGTGCGAGCGTGGCTCTCGGGGCCCTTCAGCGGCGAGTGCGCCGTGCGACCGCCCGCACGCTGGGGGCGCTGCGTCACGCGCCAGAGTCCCGCGAGCAGGACGAGCGCGAGGCAGGTCACCGTCACGATGATCGACCACGTCCGGTGGGCGTCGGTACCCGTGAGAAATCCGTGGACGACGGCCGTGGCGAAGCAGATCCAACTGAACCAGTGAACGAAACGCCACGTCGAGTACCGCAGGCGCTCCTTGAACAGGCTCGTGATCCAGGTGGCCAACATGAGATCCAGAGCGATGGTGCCGATCGCCACCGGCACACGTCGGTAGGCGGACGTGAACGGGATGAGGATCGACGGCAGCCCGATCGGCACGTAGCTGTCGAGCACCGTGACCGTGACGTGGATCGCGACGAAGACGACGGAGAGCAACGCAATGGAACGGTGCAACTCGTTGATTTCGAAACGTCCGACGGCGTTGCCGCCGACGCGCGTCGACACGAAGGACCCGAGCACCAACGTGAGGGTGAGAAGGACCAGCGCCACGACACCTGTGGCGCGAGCCGTGTACCACAGATAGGGCGACGTCAAAGCGATCACGCGGCCTCCTCGTCGTGGGGCCATCCGCCGACGAAGTCGACCGTCGCGTCCGCGCGCAGGAGGCGGGCGGAGTGGCCCGCCTGGGCGATGTGCCACACGGCGTCCTCGTCCCAGAGCAGTGCGGCCGTGGCGAAGGCGTTCGCCTCCACACAACTGGTTGCGGCGACGGTGGCCGTCTCGTAGAGCCCGTGGGCGCAGTCGCCGGTGCGCGGGTTGATGATGTGGTTCACCGTTCGCGACGTGGTGCGCCACGTTCGAGTCGTGGACGACGACGTGGCGATGCCACCGCGATCCAACGAGACGCGTGGTTCGGCCCCGGTGATGTTCAAGGACGCCGCGATTCCTACGACCCACGGACCATCCGGTCCGCGGCCGTGCAGGGCCACGTCGCCGCCAATTTCGACGAGAACGCCGCCGCGCGGTGCGACGAGGGCGACGACCGAGTCGGCGAGGAGTGCCTTGGCGGACGCTCCAAAGTCCAGTCGGACCCCGGCGGGAATCGTCACTTCGTGGCGTGCGGCATCGAGGTGGATTCCACTCACTCCCGGCGCCGGCCCTGCCAAGGGGCGTTCGGTCACCTCGGTCGTTGCCACCTCGTCATAGTCGCGGTCGTAGCCAAGGGACTCCAGTGCGCGTAGGACAGTGGGATCACACAGACCATCGGTCAGTTCATAGGACCACCGCGCCGCAAGGAGCGCATCTTCGAACGTCCCACTCACGTCAAACGTGCCGCCGTCGTGGGCGTTGATGATCGAAATCTCCGAGTCATCCCGGAACCGGTTGCACGCCCGGTCGATTGCGGCGGCGCGGTGGTGGAAGACCTCAAGGGCGTCCGCCTCGTCGCGCGGGTCCTCCGTCGCAACGGTGCCGGACATTCCCCAGAGGTGGATGGTTGCCATGGGTTAGTAGCAACTCTGTACGCCGGACGGCGACGTGTAACAGGTCGTCGTGGGGGTCACCGGCACGGTCGTGGTGGTGGTCGGCGTCGTCGTGGTGGTCGTGGAGTGACCGACCGGTGACGTCGTCGGTGTCGTCGTGGGCACGGTCGTGGGCGTCGTTGTTGGCGTCGTCGTGGTCGGGAGTGTCGACACCGGGGTCCGAGGAATGCTCGAGGCGTACGCCACCAAACCACCCGTCGAGAGAATCGCGACCACGAAGGTCGCCTGTGACAGTCGCTGCACTCTGAGAAGTCGGCGGTCTCGCTGTTGACGCGTGCGGTGGTGGGGGGCCATCGTGTCCTTTCCGGCCATCATTGTGGTGGCCGTGGGTGACCGTTCCTCAGGAAAATGCTAAGAGAAAGCGAAGAATCACGGGCGCTCTTCGTCAACACCCCGTGAACGGACATCGTTGTCCACGTCGACGACGGTCGGGAGGCGAAGCGTGAACTCCGCGCCACCGAGGATCGCGGATGTCGCCGCCGTCACGGATCCGTCCATTTCGGCGGCGACTTGACTCACGATCGCGAGTCCGAGGCCGGATCCCGGAAGTGCCCGTGCGGACGGCGAGCGCCAGAAGCGGTCGAAGATGTAGGGGAGGTCGGCGGCGGCGATGCCCGGTCCGTCGTCGGCCACCGTGAGCACCCCGTCCGCCAAGGTCACCTGAACGTGACCACCGTCCGGCGTGAACTTGATCGCGTTGTTGATGAGATTGTTGACCGCCCGGGCTAGCCGGTCTCGTCGGCCTTCGACCTGACAGCTGTCGAGATTCGCGGCCACGGTGACGTTGTGCGTTCTCGCGTGCGTGCGCGCAGTGCTGAGGCACTCGTCCACGAGGTCGTCGAAACGAATGAACTCGACGGTCCCGTCGATGCCCTCACCACGAGCGAGTTCGGCGAGGTCGGTGATGAGCGAGGCGAGCTCGTCGACCTGAGCGATCATGTCACCGGTGATTTGCTGGAGCTCCTCCGGCGATAACTCGTTGGCGCGCGACAGGACCTGAGCGTTCGTGCGCAGTGACGTCAGGGGTGTGCGAAGTTCGTGGCTCGAATCGAGGACCAGTTGGCGTTGCACGCGCTGGGAACCTTCAACGGACGTGAGCAGCTTGTTAAAGACGCGCCGCAGGCGTCCCAGTTCGTCGGGACCCCCTTCGTCGAGTCGGTACGACACGTCCGACGTGTCCGCGACCGCTTCAATCTCGTTGGTGACCACTTCCAGTGGTCGCATCGTGGCGCGCGCCGCGAGAAGGCCCAGGGCCACGGCCGCCAGGACGCCGCAGAGCGCCACGAGCAGCAACCGCATGGCGAGCAGGCTCAACTCGTGCTGCTGGCCGGTGATGTTGACACTGAAGACCTGGGCCGCGTTGGATTCGAGCGTGCACGGCCCGGTCTCGCAGTGCAGGACCGTGCCGGCCGACAGCGGAACGATGAGTTCCCGGTAGACGCTGCCGCTCACCGAGATGGTGCGCAGCACCTCACCGGAGTGCTGATTTGCGACCGCGAGAACCACGCTGTCCACCGGCAGAACCGAACTCGGGATCGCGGTGCCGTTCGCCAGCACGATCTGAAAGAAGACGCCCGCGACGGACGAACCCGCGCCGGGCTCACCACCCGGTCCGTGCGCCGCGCTGTACAGCGACTCGTCGACGGACCGCTGGACGGCGTTGCGCGACGCCCAATATGACGCGACGCAGGCGAGCAGAACCGCAACAGCGACCGCCAACGTGGTCGCGATAATGAGTCGTGCGCGAAAGGTCACGGTGAGCGCAGGACGTAGCCAACGCCACGCACGGTGTGCAACAGCCGGGACTCTCCGCCCTCTTCGAGCTTGCGGCGCAGGTAGCCCACGTAGACGGCCAGTGAGTTGGTCCCCGAGTCGAAGTTGTAGCCCCACACGAGATCCAAGATCTGATCACGGGTGAGGACCTGCTTGGGATGCGACAACAGCAGCTCCAACAGATCGAACTCGATACGCGTCAGCGTGATGGGCCGATCGCCCCGGAGGACTTCGCGAGTCTGTGGATTGAGGGTGAGATCCTCAAAACGCAGCAGGGAGTCGTCGCCCTCTTGGAATACCCGTCGGCGCAACAGAGCGCGCAGGCGCGCGAGCAATTCTGCGAGATCGAACGGCTTGACGAGATAGTCATCGGCGCCGGCGTCGAGACCTTCGACACGGTCGTCAATGGCGTTGCGCGCGGTGAGCATCAAGATGGGCGTTGCGTCGCCTCCTCGGCGAATGCGTCGGCAGATCTCGAGACCGTCGAGATCGGGCAATTGAAGGTCCAGGATGATGGCGTCCGGTGCGCGCAGCTGCACACTGCGCAGGGCGCTCGCCCCGTCCTCGAACAGGTCGACGTCGTAGTTCTCCATGCGCAGCGCCCGACCCAGGGCGGAGCGGATCGCCGGATCGTCGTCGACGATGGCCACGTAGCTGGCCGGGACCGGTGTCTGCGTCACAGTTTCCTCATTCTCGTGCGGGGGGCTCGTGGCCTCTAGTGTTCGTCGTCGGCGTAAGTGGCCACTTCGGGATTCGTAAGATTCTGAGAAGATTGTCGCAGAGTCAACCTTGGCGGGTAGTTCAATCGGCAGAACAGCGGATTTTGGATCCGAAGGTTGGAGGTTCGAGCCCTCCCCCGCCAGCCAGTCGTGCGTCGTCGCGCACGAGGCGTCGTCCCCGTGGTGCACCACACTGCACCACCGGCCACGTCACCCCATCGTCGCAATCGCCGCGGCGAGCGCCAGGGGATTGTCGCCCTGCACGGAGTGTCCGGCGTCGTCGACGTGAATGACGGTGGCGGAGGGCTGTCGGCGGAGGAACTCCGTTTCGTCTTCGTCGTCGACGACGGAACCTTTGGCCATCCCGCGCACGAGGGTGACGGGACACGTCACTGCTTCGAGTCGCGCCCACAGATCACCGGGGTCCGGCGCGGACAGTGTGCTCTTCGGGTGTCGCTGGTGTCGCCACACCCACGTGCCGTCGTCGTTTTGGACCGCGTTGTGCAGGATCCCGCGACGAAGCGAACTCACCGACCGTGTGGGATTGTGTTCGATCGTGCGCGCGAGCAGGGCGTCGAAGTCAGGAAACGATGTGGGGCCGTTCACGAAGTCGTGGATGTGGCGGGCCTTGTCGGCGTTGACGCCCGGCGTGATGTCGACCAGCAAGAGAGCGCGGACGAGTTCTGGGTGCAGCGAGGTGAGGACGAGGGCCGTCAGCCCGCCCAGCGACATGCCCACGAGCGCGACGGGTTCGGGACCGATCTGTTCGAGCGCGACCGCCAGATCCTCGGCGTGGCTGAGGACCGACGACGAGCCGTACGGACCGGCGTCCGAATGCCCGTGCCCGGGCAGGTCGAACGCGACGAGGGGTCGTTGTAGGGCGATGGCGACCGTGTCGAACGTGTGTGCGTTCTGGGCGCCACCGTGGATCATGGCGAGCGTCGGCGGGCGATCGCCCCACACGAGGGCACTGACGAAGCGACCCGGAGCGACCTCGAAGCGTTGGCGCTCCACCGGAGGGACGGGCACGCGGAGGTCCCATTCCGCCACGTTTTCATCGAACATCGAGAATTCGTCGTAGTCGATTCGACCCATACACGAATCGTACGGCACGGCTGGTAGAGATAGTGGGGTGAATCGTCCCATGTGCGTGGTCATCCTGGCGGCCGGCGAGGGCACGCGCATGCGCTCGTCGCGACCGAAGCCACTTCACCATCTCTGCGGCAGACCGATGGTCCAACACGTTCTCGACGCGGCGTCGCGCGATGAGGTCAAGGCCACGGTCGTTGTCGTCGGACACGGCGCGACGTGGGTCGAGAAGTCACTTCTCGGGCGCGCCAACGACGCCAGCCGACTCACCTTCGTCGAGCAGAGCGAGCAACTCGGCACGGGTCACGCGGTGGCGGTGGCGGTCCCGACGCTCGAAGACGCCATCGGCGCGACCGACGGCGACGTCCTCATCCTCCCCGGTGACACCCCGCTGCTGCGCGCCAGCACCCTCGACGCTCTCCTCGAGGCCCATCGCGCGTCCGGAGCGGCGCTCACGGTGCTCACGGCCGAGCTCGAGGACCCCACGGGGTACGGGCGGGTTCTCTACGGCAAGGACCGCAAGGTGTCGCGCATCGTCGAGGAACGTGACGCCACGCCCGAGGAGTGCGAGGTTCGAGACATCAACACGTCGATCATGGTGGTGCGCCAGAGCCTCCTCGGGCCGGCGCTGCGGTTGGTGGGTCGTCAGAACGCGCAGAACGAGTATTACCTCACCGACCTCGTGAGCGTGCTCTACGAGTCGGGTCACCTGACGGGATCATTCACGTTGGACGATCCGACCGAGGCCGCCGGCGTGAACGACCGCGCGCAGCTCGCCGCCGCGGAGCGGGAGTTGCGCCGGCGCATCAACCAGCAGTGGATGCGCGAGGGAGTGACGATGTGGGACCCGGACGCCACCTACGTGGACTCCGATGTCGTTCTGCACCGTGATGTGTCGCTGCTCCCCGGCACGGTCCTGAAGGGTCGCTGTGAAGTGGGCGAGGGGACCCAAGTGGGGCCGCACGCATTTCTCACGGACGTGATCGTGGGGTCGAACGCCCTGATCGGCACCGTGGAGGCCACCAACGTGCGCGTCGGCGACGACGCCACTGTGCGGTCGTACTGCGTGCTCGAACCCGGAGCGGTCGTGCGCACGGGTGACGTCGTCGGTCCGCATCAGCACGTCACGCTCTAGCGCACTCACACCACCCTGTACGCTGACGCCGTGGAGTCACTGTCGAAGCGTCGTCTCGTCGTGGTCTCCGGGCGAGCGCACCTCGAGTTGGCTCGCGATATCGCGTCGCAGTTGGGCGTCAATCTCACCGAGGCCAACGTTCGCGAATTCGCCAACGGCGAGGTGCACTGTCGGTTCGACGAGTCCATTCGCGGAGCCGACGTCTTCATCATCCAAACCCACTGTTCTCCCGTCAACGACACGCTGATGGAACAGCTGATCATGATCGACGCCGCCAAACGTGCCTCGGCGAAGCGGATCACCGCGGTCTGTCCCAACTACGCCTACGCCCGCCAGGATCGCAAGTCGATTGGTCGCGAACCCATCAGCGCGAAGCTCGTGGCCGACATGCTGCAGGTCGCGGGGGCAGATCGTGTGTTGTCCGTCGACTTCCACTCGGGACAGATTCAGGGGTTCTTTGACGTGCCGGTGGATCACCTCGTCGCGGCGCCCGTGCTCGAGGAGTACCTGAAGCAGAACGCCGACCCCCGAAATCTCGTGGTGGTCGCCCCGGACGCGGGTCGCGTCAAGGTCGCGGAGCGTTACTCCCAGCACCTGGGCTGCGACCTGGCCCTCGTGCACAAGACCCGTCCCCACGGCACCGTCAACGTTGCCGAAGCCCGCCACATCGTCGGTGATGTCGAAGGTCGCCACTGTGTGCTGATTGACGACATGATCGACACCGCCGGGACCATTGTGGCGGCGTGTGACCTGCTGAAGAATTTCGGGGCTGACGAGATCTGGATCATGGCCACCCACGCGGTCTTCTCCGATCCCGCCATCGAGCGCCTGAAAGCGGCCCCGGTGTCGCGCATCATCGTGACCGACACCCTGCCCCTTCCGCCGGAGCGTCGCTTTGAGGGTCTCGAAGTGCTCTCGATCGCGTCCATTCTGGCCAACGCCATTTCGGCCATTTTCGACGATTCGTCGGTCTCGGAGATCTTCGGCGGCGAGAACCTGCTCTAGCGCGGGAGAGCCCGCCTCACCAGTGGGCTAGACTGACCGGTCCGTGCGGTGGCACTCGTTGGCCGCCCGCAACAACCCATTCTGGAGGAGTTCCCATGTCGCAGGTCACCTTGAGCGCGTCGACGGATCGGTCGCTGGGCTCGCGGCCCGTGCGTCGGCTGCGGGCGGACGGCCTCATCCCGGGCGTGGTCTACGGCGAAGGCGTCAGTCCCGTGCCCGTGTCCGTCAACGCCAAGGAGTTCCGCACCGCCGTGTCCGGTGAGCAGGGTCTCAACACGCTCATCGAACTGGACGCCGACGGCCACACCTACCTCGTGATGGCGCGCGAGATCCAGCGCCACCCCGTTCGAGGCACCGTCGCGCACGTGGACTTCCAGGTCGTCGACCCGAACAAGTCCGTGACGGTCGAGGTGCCGCTGCACATGGTCGGCGACGCGGTCGAGGTTCGTCACGCCGACTTCGAGGTCGACCAGCAGATGTTCGCGCTCCACGTCGCGGCTCGACCCGACCTCATTCCGACGCACGTTGACGTGGACATCTCACAACTGAAGGCGGGCAGCGCCATTCGCGTCGGCGATCTCGTCCTGCCCGACGGCGTCACAGCGGTTCAGGACCACGAGACGACAGTCGTGGGAACCCACGCTGGTCGCGCGGCCAAGACCGCGGGCGCACCGGCGTAGTCCGACGTGGCGCTTCGGCGGCCACGCGACCCGTCCAGCCGGCGAGGGAGCGCGAGCGACTTCGTCGTCGTGGGATTGGCCAATCCCGGAGCGCAGTACGAGGGTTCCCGGCACAACGTTGGTGGCGACGCGGTTCGACTCGTTGCGGCTCGTCGCCAGCAGACACTGAAGCTCGAGAGTCGACAACGCTGCGTCTCGTGCACCCTGCAAACGGGAGCCGGTCAAGTGACCCTCGCTGTTCCCTCCACGTTCATGAATGAATCCGGCGCCGCCCTCCCCGCACTCCTGCGCCGCAGCTCGCTGGCGTCACTCGCCCGGCTGGTGATCGTGCACGACGAACTCGACCTGGAGCCGGGTCGGCTCCAGTACAAACTCGGGGGAGGGCTCGCCGGGAACAACGGACTGCGTTCGATTGCCTCGGTGATCGGGACCAATGAGTTTGCGCGCCTGCGCATCGGGATCGGCAAGCCCCCCACGAAGGAACAGGGCGCCGATTGGGTGCTGCGGCCTCCGACCGGTCAACGCCAACGGGACCTTCGTGACGTCGTCGCGTCGGCCGCCGACGCGATCGAGTGCTTGCTCGACGACGGTTTCGATGAAGCCCAGCGAAAGATCAACGCGGCCAGCCGTGACTAGCGGACGCGGACTGCGTCGCGTGCTCGACGCCGCGGGCCCGTCCGTGAGAATGGCCGCGGCGGGCGGCGACGTCGTGGCGGCCGCGCTCGCGTTCCCCGTCGTCGTGGCGAGCGTTGCCGACGCCCGTGCACTCACGTTCGTGGTGACCGCCACCGCGATTGAGGCCGAGCAGCTGCGTGACGATGTCGCGGCGCTGTGGGGTGACGACGACGACGTCGTGCTGTGGCTCGGGTGGGACACCCACCCCCTCGAGCGGGTCAGTCCCGACTTGTCGGTCATGGGTCGTCGCCACGAACTGCGATGGCGACTGGCGAGTGATGACCCACCGAGGATCGTGGTGACCAGTGTGCGGGCCCTCACGCAAGTCACCGCTCCCGAAGCTCTCGACCCTCCGTTGATCATCCGGCGCGACGACGTGATCGATCGTGACGAGCTGCTGGGTGAGTTGGTGGACTACGGGTATCGACGCGAGCACGCGGTCGAACATCGTGGAGAGTTCGCCGTGCGTGGAGGGATCGTTGACGTGTGGCCCGTCCACAGTGACGAGCCGATCCGCGTGGACCTCTTCGGCGATCAGGTCGAGCGGGTGACGGTCTTTGACGTCGCCGACCAGCGCTCCACGCGCGACGCGGCCGACGTGGCGATCTTCGCGGCCCGCGAGTGGCGTCCCGACGCGGCGACGCGCGCCAAAGCCGGCGAACTGGCAACCACGCTCGCCTGGGGGCGTGACGCGTTCACGAAGATCGCCGACGGCACGACCTTCGACGGAATGGAGGGGTGGCTGCCGTTCTTCCTCGAGGAGGGCCGCACGCTGGTTGACGAGATCTCCGGGCCGGCGTCGCTGATCGTGATCGAGCCCGGACGCGTCCGCGAGCGAATCAGGGATCTGCTCGATGAGGAGCGTGAACTGGTCGCGGCCGTTGGTCGCACCTGGGGCGTCGAGGGCGAACTGCCCTTGCTCCACCGCGACTGGGAGTCAACGCTGGGTGATCGCACGCCGGACGTGGTCGTGACGGGAGCGCCCACCAGCGCGTCCGCGTCGGTGTTGTCGGTGTCGGGTCCGCCGGTCGTCCAGGGCGACCCGGGGCGGTTGGCGGCCCACGTGCGCGAATGGCCCGCGTCGACGCGCGGCGTCATCGCGGCGGCGACGTCGACGTCGGCGAACCACATCGCCGAGATGTTGCGGGCCGAGGGCGTCGAGGTCACCACCACCCCCGACGCTGTTCTCGACGCGCGCCTCAGCGTGGTCGCGGCGCCGCTGAGCCACGGATTCGTCCTCGAGAATCCCGCGATCGTCGTGTGGGCCGAGTCCGACATCACGGGACGACGGGCCGTGCACCGGGCGCCGCGCTCGCGCGCACGACGGACGGACGGATTCTTCGACGACCTGACAGTTGGGAGTTACGTCGTGCATCGCCACTACGGCGTGGCGCGCTTTGCGGGGTCGACGTCGCGGGCGATCAACGGCACCACGCGTGACTACTTGGTGCTCGAGTTCCGTGACGGACGCAGTTACTGGCCGACTGACCAGATCGACGCACTCACGCCCTACAGCGGCGGCGACGCGCCGAGCCTCAGCCGGATGGGCTCGGATCAGTGGCAAAAGACTCGCGCGAAGGCGCGCGCGGCGGCCTCGCTGGTGGCTGAGGAGTTGGTCGAGCTGTATCGAGCTCGCATGATGGCGACGGGATTCGCCTTCAGCCCCGACACCACGTGGCAACACGAGATGGAGTCACTGTTTCCCTACACCGAGACCGCAGACCAGGCTCGCGCGATCCTGGAGGTCAAAGCGGACATGGAGTCGTCGCGACCCATGGATCGTCTGATCTGCGCCGACGTCGGTTTCGGCAAGACCGAAATCGCCTTGCGCGCCATCTTCAAGGCGGTGCAGGACAACAAACAGGCCGCTTTCCTCGTGCCGACCACGCTGCTCGCGTCCCAGCACCTGGCGACCTTGACCGAGCGCTTCGCGGGCTTTCCGGTGAACGTGGCGCTGCTCAGTCGCTTCGTCGAGGACGCCGACGTCAAGCGGACGATCGCCGGATTGGCCGACGGCTCCGTCGATGTCGTCGTGGGCACGCACCGCCTGCTCGACGAGCACATCACTTTCAAGAATCTCGGCCTGTTGGTGGTCGACGAGGAGCAACGTTTCGGGGTGAGTCACAAAGAGGCCATCAAGAAGCGCGCCGTCAACGTCGACGTCTTGACCCTGAGCGCCAGTCCCATCCCGCGAACCTTGGAGATGGCCTTCACGGGCATCCGTGACCTGTCAATGGTCACGACGCCACCCGCGGATCGTCGGCCGATTCTCACGCACGTCGGTGAATTCGACGAGGCTGCGGTCATTGAGGCCGTCCGACGTGAGCTCCTGCGCGAAGGTCAAGTCTTCTACGTGCACAACCGCGTCGCGGACATTGATGAAGTGGCCCAACGACTCGGACGACTGGTGCCCGACGCGCGCATCGCCGTGGCGCACGGCCAGATGGATGAGGGAACTCTCGAGACGATCGTCAACGACTTCTGGCAGCGGCGCTACGACGTCCTGGTGTGCACGACGATCGTGGAGTCGGGCATCGACATGCCCACCGTCAACACGCTCATCGTCGACCGCGCGGACCTGCTCGGGCTCGGTCAGTTGCACCAACTGCGGGGTCGGGTGGGACGCGCCAGTGCCCGTGCGTACGCGTATCTGTTTCACCCTCGCGACCGCGTTCTGTCCGAGACGGCTTACGAACGACTGCGAACGATCGGCGACAACAGTGCGCTCGGCAGTGGCTTCAAGATCGCCATGCGCGACCTCGAGATCCGAGGAGCGGGGAATCTCATTGGCCACGACCAGTCGGGTCCCATCGCGGCGGTGGGCTACGACCTGTACGTGCAACTGGTCGCTGAGGCCGTGGCCGACGCCAAAGGGATCGTGCCGCGCGAGGTCGTCACCGTGTCCATCGACGTGCCCGGAGAGGCGCACCTCCCCGTGGGGTACGTCGAGGCGGAAGACGACCGGTTGGAGGCGTACCGGCGACTCGCCACCGTGTCCACGCTGGCCGAACTCGACGACGTGCGCTCGGAGTGGATGGACCGGTTCGGACCCTTGCCGCTGCCGGCGGTGAACCTGCTGGAGCTCACGGAGTTGCGAGTGGAGTGTCTGCGCGTGGGCGCTCGCGAGGTGACGGTCCAGCCGGCGCGCGTGGGCGTGCGCTCCAAGCCGATCGCCAAACTCACGCCCGTGGCCCTCGCGCTGTCACAGCAGTTGCGACTCCGCCGACTCCACGGTTCGCAGGCCTACGACGAGCAGCTCCAACAGATCCGGCTCGAACTGGATCCCCGGGCCACCTCACCGGCGTCGCTGACGGCGATGTTACGAGAGTTCGTGCCCGCGGACGTCCGAGACGACATCGCCTGATCGGTAGCATGAACGGATGCGTCGTCTCGTCGTCCTGCTCGTGATCGCCCTCGTCGGCGCTGGTCTCGCCGGTCGTTTCGTGGGTGCCTCCGCAGTGCAGGTGAACGCGACGACGCTGTCAAACTCGACCATGCGAGCCGAGCTCGACACCCTGCACGCGCATCCGTCGTACGCGTGCTATCTCAACGCCCTCATCAAGATCAACACCAAGAGCACCGCCACCCGGTTTAATGCCGCCGGCGTGGCGACCTGGACGAAGATTCAGGTCGAAGGTCTCAACGTGGTGGACTACGTCGAAAAGACCTACCACTGGAGTCCCACGGCCAAGGAGTTGGCGACAGCGCGGGTTGGGTACGCCAACGACCTCACCGCGGCCGCCGGCTCGGCCGGCGTCACCTGTGCGAGCTCGGCGTCGACGGCGCTGGCGGAACTTCCCTCGTGGTTCCTGACAAACCAACTCACCCAGAACGCGGCGTCCGAGGAGTACGTAGCTCACTTGCCGCACGCCGTGCCGGTGACCGACGCGGGACTGCACGCCTTCTACAACGCACATCCGACGTACTACCAGACGATTTGCATCTCCGTGGCGTACGTGCCCGCCGCGAAGGGGCAGGCGTTCGCGCGCTCACAGGCCGCGGGCATGAGCGTGTCCGATCTCGCCAAGACGTATTCGGTTGATCCCACGGCCAAGTCCGGTGGTGTCTACGGTTGCTACGGACCGACGAGCTCGAGCTACACGATCGTGCGCGAGTACACCACGGGCACGCCGCTCAACACCTTCCCCACGACTCCGCGGATCGACCAGACGTCGTCGGGCACCTTTTTGTTGTACGTCGCACCGACCAAGCGAACGAACAACCCCTTCGACAAGGTGGCCAGCCAGGTGCTGATCGACGTTCAGAACTACAACGCCGCACTCGCGTCATTGAGCCAGGGCGCGCTGCTCGCGAGTTCGGCGGTGTCGGTCGACCCGGCGTACGCCCTGTGGAATCCGACCAAGGGTTCGGTCAGCGCCCTCGTCACACCACCGAAGAAGGTCACGCCGAACGCGGGCGCGGGCCTCGGGATCTAGGTGAGCCGACCGACGATCGTTGTCGTCGGTCTTGGACCGGGTGACGAACGGTGGCTGACCGCCGCAACGCGCGACCTCCTCACATCGGCGCCGACCGCTCGCTTGCGCACGCGCGTGCATCCAGCGGCGACTGCCTTTGCGGAGTTGGACAGTTACGACGATCTCTACGAGAGCGCCGAGAGCTTCGAGGACCTGTACGAGGCGATCGCGGACGACCTGGTTGGGCTCGCCCAGACGTCCCTCGATGGTCGCGTCGTCTACGGCGTCCCGGGTTCACCGGTCGTAGCGGAGCGCACGGTTGAGATGTTGGTCACGCGCACGGATGTCGACGTCATCATCGAGCCCGCGGTGTCCATCATCGACGCGGCGTGCGCGGCCCTGCGTCGCGATCCCATGTCGTGCCAGCTTCGCGTCGTTGACGCTCTCAGCTCCGACGAACCGTTGCGCGGGCCCGGTCCTCTCCTGGTGCTCCAGACGTACGCGACCGAGGTGCTCGCGGTCCTCGCCAGTCGCCTCGCCCCGGGAACGCCCGTGACGATCCTGCACCACGTCGGGCTGAAGGACGAGCGACTCGTCTCAACTACGGCGAGCGAACTCGTGACGTTTGACGGAGCCGATCACCTGACGTCGGTGTGGGTTGAGTCGCTGAGGACGGCGGGCGACGCGATTGATGACCTCGTCGCACTCACGACGACGCTGCGTCGTGAGTGTGTGTGGGATCAGGAGCAGACCCACGAATCCCTCAGTCGACATCTGCTGGAGGAGGCCTACGAGACACTGGACGCGATCGAGAGTTACGTCGCATCAGAGCCGACGAGTTCGGGCCCGGTCGATCCCTCGCACTTGGTGGAGGAGTTGGGCGACCTGCTCTTCCAGATCGCGTTTCACGCGGAACTCGGTCGCGAGGAAGGTGCCTTCGACTTCGCCGACGTCGCGGACCACGTCCGCACGAAACTGATCGCTCGTCACCCGCACGTTTTTGAAGGCGTGAGAGTCGAGAACGCCGACGACGCCGCACGCCAGTGGGAGGAACTCAAGCGGGACGAGAAGCAACGCACGAGCGTGACCGACGGCATTCCGATGCAACTGCCGTCGCTCACGTTGTACGCGAAACTTCGACGAAAGGCGACCTCGCTCGGCATGGTGATGGACGACGGCGCAACGATGCGTGAACGCGTCACGGTTCTCGCGTCGGGTCTGTTGGTTGGAGACGTGATCGCGAGCGACGGCGTCGTCGAGCGCGAGGCCGATCCCGCGTGGGGGGAACTCCTCAGCGCCCTCAGTGATCTCGCGCGGTGGTGCGGTGTGGACCTCGAGGCTGTTCTGCGGCGTCGTGCGGTGTCGCTACGCGACGAAATTCTGACGTTCGAAGCAAAAAAGTCATCGACGCCCCGCAACTGACGGAGTAGCGTAGAACTGATTGCGCCTCCCCCTAGGGCGCGAAGGAGTACGTCATGAGCGCCATCGAACTGGTGATCGGCCGTCAGGTACTTGACTCTCGCGGAAATCCCACCG
>CAWHLQ010000002.1:0-29934 GCA_963830195.1 uncultured Actinomycetota bacterium
CGTGTTTTCGTCTTCATTCGTCGTATTGCTGTGAACGACGTCTCGAGGCCGGTGACACACTGGTCGAGGTTTTGTTGGCACTCGCCATCATCTCGATCACTGCCATCGCCATTCTGACGTCGTTCCGACGGCCATCGGCGCATCCACGGAAGAGTCGCACCTCGCTCAGATCAACACGATCCTGAAGAGTTACGCCGAGGTGGCGACAGCGGAGATCCAGGAGAACGTGCCGACCCTGTTCGCGTCGTCCGCGCACTCCTACACCTTGACCGGACTTCCGACGTATCCAACGGGTTACTCGATGCCGTCCAGCTCGCCGGTCATCACGTATTGGAACGGCACGAGTTTCACCTCGTCGTGCACCGCGGGTTCGACGCAGCCGCAGGAAATGACGATCACCGTCAACGGTCCGAACAACTCCACGGGTTCGCTCTCGTTTGTCGTCAGCGACTTCAACTTCGTCCAACCGGCGGAGGTCGCCCCGATCTTCGCGGACTCGTCGCCGTTCGTCCTCACGGAGGGTGTCGGCACGTCATGGAGTTACACCGAGACGACGAGCCGGGGATCACCGGTTCCCGTCATGACCGCGAGCTCGTTGCCGAGTGGCGTGACGTTCGTCGACAACGGGAACGGGAGTGGAACGCTCACGGGAAGCGCCAGTATCGCGGCCGGTAGTTACACCCTGACACTCACGGCCAATAACAGCGTCGGCAACCCCGTGACCCTCACCGTCGACCTCATCATCGCCTCGCCGCCCGTGTTCACGAGCGCGTCGTCCGTCTCGTTCGTCTCGGGCTCGCACGTGAGTTTCACCGTCTCCGCGAGTGACACCGACTCGCAACCACCCGCGCTCGCCCTCGACTCGACCTTGACGGGTGCGGTGAAGAACCTGACCTTCGTTGACAACGGGGACGGGACGGGTACGTTGTCGGGCACCCTCGTCAGCGGCACGACGGGGACCTATTCACTGCTCTTTGAAGCGGACAACTCGGTGGGTGTCGCCACAACGCAGACGCTCACCGTGACCATTCCGACCGCACCGGTCTTCACCAGCGGAGCGAGTGCGTCGTGGAAGGCGGGCTCGACGGTCGCGTGGACGGTCTCGGCCACCGACACCGACAGCGCGTCGCCCTCCTTGTCGGTGGCGAGTGGGCTGACGGGCGCGCTCGCCAATCTCCACTTCGTGAACAACGGCAACGGCACCGGCACATTGTCCGGCACCCTGGCGGGCGGATCGGGTGCGTACACCGTGACGTTCCAGGCGACCAATACCGCGGGCCAGGTGACGTCACAGTCCTTCAAGGTGGAAGTTCCCAGTGCGCCGGTGTTCACGAGTTCCTCGACGGTGTCCTGGAAGAGTGGCGCGACCGTCAGCTTCACGGTCGCGGCGTCGACACCGACACGGTCTCACCGTCGCTCGCTCTGACGTCGAGTCTGTCGGGCGCCGTGAAGAACTTGACCTTCGTTGACAACGGCAACGGCACCGGTACTCTGACCGGTACCCTCGTGAGCGGAACCGGCACGTACAACTTGACCTTCCAGGCGACGAACTCCGCGGGTCAGTCAACGTCTCAGACATTGACCGTGACCATCCCGACGGTGCCCGTCTTCACGAGCGCGACCACCGTGAGCTGGGCCAAGGGCTCGACCAACGTCAACTTCACGATCTCGGCGACGGACACGGACTCGCAGTACCCGTCGTTCGCTCTCAACACGACGCTGACGGGCGCGCTCAAGAATCTCACCTTCGTCGACAACGGCAACGGCACCGCGAGCCTCAAGGGGAACCTCTACTCCACGACAACGGGAACGTATCCTCTGACCATCACCGCAACGAACTCCGCCGGACAGTCAACGACACAGACCTTGACGGTCACGGTCCACTAGGAAAGGGAGCGACGATGCCAACGACACCGACACACAACCGCTCCCCGCGGACGCCACGTCGTCTCCGTGACATTCTTGTCAGTCGCACTCAACAACGCGACGACGAGGGGTCGATCTTGATTCTGGCCCTGGTGTTCCTGCTCGTGACGAGCCTGACCGTGATGATGATCGTGACGTGGGCGGGCAACAGTCTCCTCGACGCCACCAAATTCAATCAGGCCTCCGCGCTGGACTATTCAGCGGGTGCCGCCGTGCAGATCGAAGCGCAGTCCCTCCGGTACAGCTATCAGACGACGCAGACCGATCCGTACGCCTGCCAACCCACGGGAAGTTCGTCGAGCTCGTTCCCGTGGAACAAGGTCGTCGTGTATTGCTCCATCGTCGACAATCCCGACTCATCCGCGACGCGCGTTGTCACGATGGACGCCTGCTCGACGGGAACGAGCGCCGCAACGTGCGAGTCTGCCCCCTTTTTGCAGGCAGTCTTCTCCTATGATGACTACTCCGAAAGCAATCAGTTGGGCTGCAGCTCCGCCTCGGACCAAGTGACCTGCGGAACGGCGATGTCCATCACGAACTGGAACTTGACGTAGTCGACGACGCTGACGGGGCTGAGCCGGCGTCCAGTGGACTGGAGTAGCTCGCCGTCAGACGCTGCTCGCATCATGTCGCGCGACAACCTTGAAACCCGTGTCTCCGAATCACCATGTGAACACGACAAGAACGTGTGAAGTTGACGGACTGTAAATCTTACAATCGAGTGTCGAACATTGATTCTGAGGATCCGCTCGGTTCCGGCCTTGAAATAGGGACGCGCAGTCCGACTTCACACAACATGTAGACATTTCGACGACGACGGTGACAAAAATCGCACAACATGTGGCGTGCGTGTGTAATGCGATAGTCGGTAAGAAAATCCACAAAAATAATTTTGAAACTCGTAACGCCTGCTGTAGAGTAATCACTTGAAACAAGGACCACATGGTCTTAATCAACAGTCCGGCCCAGGTGTCGGTGAAAGGCAGGAAGGTTAAATGATTAGTCACTTGAAGTCCTTGCAGAATCGCAGGGAGCAAGAGGGCAATGAGGGTTTCACCCTGATTGAGCTCTTGATCGTGATCGTCGTGCTCGGCATTCTCGCCGCGGTCGTCGTCTTCGCGCTCGGTAGCGTCACTGGCAACGCCAAGGCCGCTGCGTGCAACGCAGACGCGAAGACCATCGAGACCGCCGTGGGTGCGTTCAACGCGAACCCGAACGGAACCGGTACCGTGATTCTACCCGAAACGTCGTCCGTGACGGCAGCGGCGGGCGCCGTCACGATCGGTCTGCCCGCGTCGTTCTACACCGCGACCAACGCTGCGGCGCTGATCTCGGGTAACGAGCTGTCGACGTGGCCCCAGGAGACGGCGACCACGTTGAACAACAACGGGTACCTGATGAGCCTCGCGACAGTGGACCAGACGTGCAGTTCCACGACCGCTCAGGCGGCGTGTGGAACCTCCGGCCCGTCCAACACCTACCTCGGTCTCAGTGCCAAGGCCGGTCAGGTCATTGTCTACGTCGGTAGTGACTTCACGACCGCGATCGCCGGTACCCCCGCGACTGCAGCCAAGCAGTACACGACCGGTGTGGTGTTTGACAACGAGGGTGCGAACACAGGCTGCAACCTGCTGTAGTTCCTGCCTCACGTTGTAACCGTTTGTTCCGTAGGGCCCAGCCGATGGCTGGGCCCTACGGCTTTTTTGATGTGATGTCCGTGTCGATCGCACGAGTGTCGTGTCGTGCGTCGACGATGTCATTCACAAGAATTTCTTTCCCGCGTGCAACGTCGTCAAGTATCGTTGTGTCGTACGTCGGGACGCATGAGTGAGTGCGTCGTGCAACTGAACCCCCTTGGGGAGGACCGCTGTGGACACTGCCAACCTTTTGCCAGTCGAACCCTGGCTGGAGATGTTGTGGGAGCAGAACGGATCGGACCTTCTCCTCGTGGGAGGATCCGCACCCCGCGTGCGCATCGACGGAGCCCTCTTCCCGATACCGGGAGCCGCGATCCTGTCGGGGAAGCGGATCGACGAGTTTGTGCGGAGTCTTCTGAACGCGGACCTCATCGACATCTTCGAGGAAAACCGGGACGTGGACTTCGGTGTCAGCTGGAAGGATCGAGCCCGTCTCCGCTGCAGTGCGTTCACCCAAAAGGGCGAGACCGCGCTCGCGATGAGAATGATCCCCGACCGCGTTCCCGACTTCGAGGAGCTCGGATTCCCGCAGCTGGTCGTGGACATCGCGAACTTGCACCAGGGATTCGTCCTCGTCGTGGGACCGACGGGATCCGGAAAGTCCACGACCCTGGCGGCGATCATCGACCGCATCAACGCCACGCGATCGGTCAACATCCTCACCATTGAGGACCCGATCGAGTACATGCACTTCCACAAGCAGTCCGCTGTCCTCCAGCGCGAGATTGGTTTGGACAGCCCGTCATTTGACCGCGCTCTACGCTCGGCACTGCGCGAAGACCCCGACGTCCTGCTCATTGGTGAGATGCGCGACACCGAGTCCATGCAGATCGCCCTCACCTTGGCCGAAACCGGCCACCTCGTGTTCGCGACCTTGCACACCAACGACGCCACCCAGACGATTGACCGCGTCATCAACGCGTTCCCCCCGGGCCGTCAGGAGATGGTGCGCATGCAGATGGCGGCGTCATTCGCCGCGGTGATCTCACAGCGCCTCGTGCCTCGCATCGGCGGAGGCCGCGTCGCCGCGTTCGAGATCCTGGTCGCCACGGGTTCGGTGCGCCACCTGATTCGCGAGGGACGATCTGACCAGTTGCAGAACATTCTGAGGACCAATCAGAAGGCCGGCATGCTCACCCTCGAGCAGAGTCTCGTGCAGTTGGTGTTGGACGGCGTCGTCTCGCTCGACAATGCTCGCTCGCACTCGTCGCGCCCCGATGAGATCGATCGCGGACTTGAGCAGTTCGGGGGCGCGCGGCAGTAGCCCCTCATGGCGAACGCGTCTGGAGGCGAACTCCCGTACAAGTTGGTGGCGGGCACCCTTCCGTGCGCGGGCGGGTGGCTCCTCGTGAGTGCCAAACTAAAGGGGGCGACCTTCGCGCCCGACTTCCCCCGGGTCCACGACGTGCTCTACGACGTGGTGCACCGTCGGCCACCCTTCGCCATCTGCGCGATGAACGCACCCATCGGTGCGCCCGACGAGGCGCTCGTCGGAAAACGCTCCTGTGACGTGGAAGCCTCCGGACTCTTGGGCGTCGATCTCACCGTCGCGCGGTGGCGTGAGGCGGCTCCCTACCTCGCCGGTCACGAGAGCGACGAGTCCGCGGCCAGTGAGGAGGCCACGCTCTGGCGCACCCGCGTGAACGAGGTCGTCGAGACCATGGCTCCGTATTTGCAGCGCACCACCTGCGAGGTCGTGCCCGAACTCTGCTTCTATCAACTGAACGGCGAGCACCCGCTGGCGCATCCCTCCGATACGCCGGAGGGCTACGACGAACGGCGTGCATTGCTGGTGCGGGTGCCGGGTATCACCCGCATCCTCGACGCCAACGAACCGGGCGTGACACGGCTCCAACTTCTCGAGGCGTCCGCGATGCTGTGGTCCGCACGGCGGATCACCGCGCGTGCGGGCGTGCGGTTACCCAAGTCTCCCGAGTGGGACGACCGCGGGATGCGGATCGAGATTCTGCGGTAACCGTCTCTACCGGAACCAGTGTGGATACCGGAACGGTGCGGCGAGCGTGGGTCCCCAGTAGAACACGATCGCGGTGCCGATCGCGAGGAACACCCCGTACGGGACGGGTTGGTTCCGACGAAGTCGCTTGGTCAGGATCAGAACGAAGGTCGCGAGGAATCCGAGAATGTTCGCCACGAAAAAGCCGAGACCGGCGTAGGCGAGATCCAGGTACCCGAGTCCGAGGCCGAGAACGAGCGCCAGGCGCACGTCGCCAAATCCGATGAGGCGGGGTGAGATCAGGAACATGCCGAGGTAGAGACCGCTCCACGCGAGACCGCACAGGGCGCCCACGACGAGGTCACGCCACTGGCCGGTGACGCCCGACGCCATCGTCAGCAGCGCGGCAACAAGAGCTAGGTGGACCCAGACGATGCTGCGCGGGAGCTTGAGCGTTTCGGCGTCAATGATCGCCAGCGCGAGAAGTCCCGCCAGGAACACGCAGTACGCCGGGAGCTCCCACGACTTTCCGAGTCGAACGGCGGCACCGGCGAACAGGAGCGCGGTCGTCAGCTCCACCAACGGGTAGCGCACGGAGATTGGTTGGTGGCAGTGTCGGCACTTGGCGCGCAGCAGCAGCCAGGACACAAGGGGAATGTTGTCGTAGGGGCGAATGGGCTCGTGGCACGTCGGGCACGCGGACGGCGGCGACACGATGGAGAGGTGCTGGGGAACGCGGTAGATGACGACGTTCAGGAACGACCCGACCGCCAAACCAAAGAGGCCGCAGATCGCGGCGAGTGCGGCCGTCACGTGCCGATCCCGCGCCTCGGTGCTCTGCGGTCCGCTCGGGCCTCGTTGTCCGCTCTCGGCTCACTCGCCGTGGTGCGCGCGCGGTTCAGAGAGCACCAGTCGTTGACGGGGCCCCTCACGACCATGACGTCACGACGCCGCGATCGCTGCAAAGTCTCGCGGACCGGTCTTGAGCGCGCGGCCGGCGAGCCGCCCCAGTTCGTCAATGGCCTCGTCGGCGTCGGTGCGCTCGTGGCGCAGTCTCGACCACCCGTTCTTCTGGATGACCCACGCCACGCGATCGCGACCGTCGACACACTGAATGAGAAGCAGGCGATCCGCCTTCATCGAGACGATCTCGTCCCATCGAACCTCTTGGTCGCGACGGAAGGGATTGGCAATCCTGAGTCCGGAGGCATCCGCCGTGACGCGCGCGTGCACGAACACGCGATACGCGAGAAGTCCACCGAGCAGCACGTAGAGGAGGCCAACGCCCACCACCAGAGCCTTCGGTCCCCAAGAACTGTTCGCATCGACGGTGGTCAACGTCAGCCCGACGAGGAGGACGTAACTCGTGCAGAACGCGATCAATCCCCATACTGCTTCACTGTGTGGCCGTCGCCACTCGCGCCACGGTGTCACCAGACCAATGTAGCGAGATTCACTGCGAGACTCGGGCACTGTCGCGTCGTCGTCACGGTGGGGACGGTCGCCGACCAGGGACCTGGCGTCGGATTAACTGGTTCCCGTGAGTACGACTCGACTCGAAGCGTTCAGCGACGGCGTCATCGCCATCTTGATCACGATCATGGTTCTGGCGTTTCGCGTCCCTCACGGTGGCGACTTCCACGATCTTCGACCACTAGTCCCGCTCATGGTGTCCTACGTCCTGAGCTTCGTGAACATCGGGATCTATTGGAACAACCACCATCACCTGCTGAAGCGGACGACGCGCGTCACCGGTGGCGTGTTGTGGGCCAATCTCCACCTTCTCTTCTGGCTGTCGCTCTTTCCTTTCGCCACCGCGTGGATGGGTGAGAACCACTTCGCGACAATTCCCGTCTTCGTCTACGGCGTGGTCTTGCTCGGCGCGGGAGTGGCGTATTACATCCTCGAGTTGGTCATCGTGGGTAACGAAGGACCGACGTCGACGGTGGCTCGCGCCCTGGGTCGGGACCGCAAGGGTCGGGCCTCGATGGCCTTGTACATCCTCGCCGTCGGATTGGTGTGGATCAGTCGGTGGCTCGCACTCGGCATCTTTGTTCTCGTGGCCGCCATGTGGCTCGTCCCCGATCGCCGACTTGAACGGGTCGAGACCGACCAGGTCTGAGACGCACGACACCCCCTCACCCGGTCGCCACGGATCGGATGAGGGGGTGTCGACGTGTGACTAACTGACCGCGATGCCTTCCGCAGCAACCGGAAGGTTGTCGATCGTCTCGATGGGTGTGAGTGCGCCCGTTGTGCCGACACCAAAGACGTCCAGCGTCCCCGCGCCACCACTCTCGACGTAGATGAAGTCACCGTCGGGTGACGACGCGAGGTCGGTCGTACCCGTGTGAGCGGTTGCCGCCGTTGCGTTCACGAGGACCGGTGCACGACCGACGCCCTCATCGAATGAACTCACGGTGGCGCTTCCCGCGTTGTCCCCGAAGAAGTAGCCCTTGGCGCTCGTGATCCAGCAGAGGGCCTTCTCGCCGTCGGTCACGGTGCCGAGTGAGGTGAGTGAGCCGTTCGGGTTCACGTGATACGTACTCACTGAGCTGTTGGACGCCTCGGCGCCGACCAGGTTGTTGGCCCCGTCGAAGCTGAAGGCAAACGGAACCGCGTTGTCCGACGCGGTGACCGTCGGGGAGAGTCCGAGGGTGCCGGTGGCACTCACCGAGAAGACCTCGTACGAGTCGGTAGAGTGCTTCGTCGTGACCACGAGGTGCTCGCCGCTCGGCGTGTAGCCAACCTGTCCGGCCCCGTGAACAAAGTCAGGGGGAGTCGCGTTCGACAGTCCGAGGGATCGGGTCTCTCCCGCCAGCGCCACGATCTTGTCGTTGACAATGCGGAACTCCTTGACACTTCCGGTCCCACCGGCGTTCAGCACTGCGACGAGGTCACCGTGCGAGGCGATGGAGTCCGGAAAGCTGCCGCCACTGCCCACCTGCTGGATCAACTGAAGCGAGGTCCCGTTGACGGCAAAGACACTGACGTTGTTGCTGCCCGCATTCACGGCGAGGAGCAGTGAGTTGTGGTCCACGAGTGCCACCCCGCCCTGACTGGCGAGAGGATCAGCGACTGCGTTGGCGGCCGCTGCGCCCAGCCCGCCCGTGGGGTACTGGCCCGCGCGTGCGATGGATCCATCGGGAGCGCGCCAGTAACTGAGGATCCGATTGCCGGTCGCGGCATCGGTTTCGACGAACACGGCGTGCGCCGTGGTCGCGACGGGCTTCACGGACGCGCCCGCGTTCACGACGCCGAAGCCGACGCCGAGAATCAGCGCGGCGGACGCCGCGAGTCGGATGGGTGATACATGGAACATGAGAGTCTCCTTGGTTTCGGCGAAGTCGCCGACAGAACAGTTCGTTGCGGCGCGAAGTCGTTACACCTTTCTGCGCGCGACGCGAAATTCCGTGACTACCCTTGGAGCGTGGACGACCGCGACCTGCTGACGCGGATCAGCACAGGTGACGAACGCGCGTTCACCGAGCTCGTGGCTCGCTACCACGTCACGCTGGTGCGCGTGGCTCGGTACTACGTGAACTCGACGGCGAGTGCGGAGGACGTTGCCCAGGACACGTGGCTCGCCGTGCTCAAAGGTCTCGACGGATTTGAAGGGCGATCATCGTTCAAGACGTGGCTGCTGCGCATCCTCGTCAACCGTGCGCGCACGACGGGGGTGCGCGAGCACCGGGTCGTCCCCGTCGACACCTCGGACGCGAGCGTCGCCGCGTCGCGCTTCGACGAACGCGGCGTGTGGAGCGACCCACCCGTCCCGTTCACCGACTCGATCGAGGACGCGATCACCAACCAGCCCCTGGTTGACGCGGTGCGGCGGGCCATTGGTCACCTCCCCGAACCGCACCAAGCCGTTGTAACGCTTCGCGATGTCGAGGGACTGTCTACTGCCGAGGTCGGTGAGTTGCTGGAACTCTCGGAGGCTAACGTGCGGGTCATTCTGCACCGAGGTCGGGCTCGCGTTCGGGCCGAAGTCGAAGCAACATCGCGAGGAGGTGGGTTGTGAGAGTGGGGACCCGACCTCTGGTGTGTCGTGACGCGATCGAATTGGTCAGCGCGTACCTCGAAGGATCCCTGTCGCGGCGTGATCGACGACGTCTCGAGAAGCATCTCGCTGGCTGTCCGGGGTGTTCGGCGTATCTGGCCCAGGTCCGCGAGACGATTGCCGCCAGCGGGGTCGTGACGCCGGACGATCTGGATCCCGCGACGGTGGAGGGACTCGTCGACCTCTACCGCAGATTCCGCGACGACGACTCGACGCGGTAGCGACCGTTGCGCCGAGATCTCGTCGGCGAAACGTGAGGTGTCGTTGACGCTGGTGGTCGATCCCTGTTCCTCGTGGCGTCGCGCGGTGACGCGTCAGCGACGGGCGGACTTGACCCGTGAGACCAGCGCGAGGAACGTCTCGGGACTGTCGACCGGGCTGTCGGTCATGACGCGCGGACGGATGCGCTCGGCCAGCGAGCGCGCGAGACGGTCGCGCGCTGCGGGCGAGTACTCGTAGCGTCGACCGAGGAACTGACGGATCAGCTGGATCTCCTCGTCGGTGACCGCACTGACGTCCCAGCGCACCAGTTCGTCAGGCAGCGTGGTCTCGGTGACGATCGTGGGAGCGCCGTTGCTCATCGAGCGACCCCACTGTGACCCGAGTCCGTCGAAGGCACTCTGGCGGTAGCGGTCCACGCCGTGACGTTCACGAATGACGAGTGTCCCGCCCATCATGTCTCCGAGTCGCTGGTTGTGCGTCGACGCGAGGATCGCGATCGATCCCACGATGTACCAGAACGGTAGAAAGTCGATGATGCGGGCGACGTTGCGCAGCAAGCTCGACCAGAATCTCTCCGACGACCCGTCGCGCATCACCACGCGAAGTCCGACCGCTCGCTTCCCGATGGACCGTCCCGACCACAACATCTCGCAGATGACGAAGTACCCGAGGAAGATCATCACGAATCCCACGAAGAGCAGACCCGTGAAGAGCAATTGGTTGGTTTCGTTGGTCGGACTGAAGATCAGTGACAACGGCAGAAGGTACAGTACGAGGAACACGGACAGTTGAATCACAAAGTCGATGGAGTAGGCCCCGAACCGTGATCCGAATCCCGCCAGCGTGACGTCGAGCGAGACACCCTCCGGCGTCGCCATGACGTACCGATCTTCGAGGGACACACCTTGAAGTTAGACCGATTCCTGGAGGAACGGTCGCCCGAGTGGGCGGAGCTCGACGCGATGTTGCAACGCTCCGGACCGACGGCCGCGAAACTGTCGGCGAGCGACGTACGACGGCTCGGGCAGTTGTATCGATCGGCGGCGAGTGACTTGGCGGTGGCGCGGCGTTACTTTCCCGGGTCCGGGGGAACGCTGCGTCTTCAGAATCTGGTGGCGCGCGCGTACGGCGTGGTGTACACCAAGGTGAATCGCACGGACACCGTGCGCACGTTCTTCTCGCGCACACTGTGGCAACGGATTCACGAGAGCCTCCGGTGGATCGCGGTCGCCGGAGTGGTCATGGCGCTCGGCGTGATCTTCGGCGCCGTGTGGGCGCTGCACGATCCGCGCACCGCGGCGACACTTCTGCCGGGCGCCTCCGTGAGCGCGCACTCGCGCGGCGCGTTCTACGGGATTTCACTCTCGGCCCGCGGAGGACTGGCCATTCAGATCTTCACGAACAACATCCTCGTGTCGTGCCTCACCGCGCTCGGCGGAATCACGTTCGGAGCACTGACGGCCTACATGCTCGCGTTCAATGGGGCCCTCCTCGGCATCCTCGGGGCGTTGGAGTGGCGCGTGGGCGGATTCTCGACCTTCCTGCGGCTGGTCGTGCCGCACGGCATGCTCGAACTGTCCTGCATCGCGCTGGCGGGTGGCGCGGGCTTCGCCATTGCGCGCGCCCTCATCGACCCGCGGCGTCTCACGCGCGCCGAGGCACTCGGGGAGCTCACGCCCACGGTCGGTGCCTGCACCCTCGGATTCATGTCCTTCCTCGTCGTCGCCGGCCTCACGGAGGGTTTCATCACCCCCTACGAACTGCCGACGGCCGCCGCCCTCGTCGTGGGTACGTCGCTCGCCGGGGGGTTTTGGGCCATGGTCGTCGTGCGCGGACGACCGTCGTCGCCCTGACTCACGCGCGAGCGCGGGACTTCAACGTGAAATACGCCCGCACGCACGCCGGACCGAGGCGCGCGGGTGGGGCCTCCACAACCACGACGCCCATGGCCGTGAGCAGGTGGGCCACTCGATTCTTGGCGCTCAGGAGATCGAGGGCGACCGCCGCACGCAGGACGTCCGTCTCGACGCGGGGGTCACGATCCACGGCCCGCGCGAGATCGGGGTCGGCGCACGTGACGACCATGATCGCGTGTCGGCGTCGCAGGACCTGGCACGCGGACAACAGGGCCCGCGACGCCGTCTCGTCAACGAGATCGGTGAAGACCACCACGAGAGCTCGCTTGTGTCGGCCCACCGCGGCGAAGGCCACGTCGTAGTCACTCTCGATCTCGGTCGGCTCGAGGTCAAAGAGTGCGTCGACAATCGCGCTGGTCCCGAAGCGACGAGGGGACAGCGAGCGCTGGACGTCATCGGCGAACGCGAGCGCTCCGACGCGATCCTGCGCCGCTTCGGCCTCGACGCACAAGATGGCCAGAGCGTCGAGCGCAACGTCCAGTCGGGTCACCTCCCCGATCGGCGACGCCATTAGGCGACCCGTGTCGACCAGGCACACGACGTCCCGACTCTCGTCCACTCGGTACTGATTCGACATGAGGTGACCGGTGCGCGAACTGGCCACCCAGTTGACCTGACGGATGTCGTCGTCGGGTGCGTAGTCGCGAATGGTCTCGAATTCGGTGCCGATGCCCACGCGGCTTCGCACCCGACCGTCCACGAGTCCCGCACCACGGCGGCGGGCCGCCGCGAGACGGCGAGCCCGCGGGAGATCCGGGACCACCACGACGGAGGTGGCGCCCCCCGACGCGACGTCGCGCGCCGCCAAGCCGATCGGTCCGCGCATCCGCACGACGGCCGGCGGCACGAGGTGGCGACCGCGGTGCCGGCCCCGCAGCGTGCCCACCAGCGAGGTTCCCTCGCACTCGTCCGGCGTCGCCACCAACGACGCCGGCAGCGGCTGGCGCACCCGGGTCGATGAGACGGTGCTCGCGCGCACGTCGAGTCGGAACGGATGCGCAACGCCGAGCGGCAGGGTCGGTGCGTGTGAACGCTCCACCGTCGGGCGCAGTCGGAGGACCAGGATCACGTCGAGGGCGAACGCCCCCGCCACCATCAGCCCGACGACGACCACGAAGGTCTCCGCTGCGCCCACCACAATGGTGGCGACGCCAATGAGTGCCACGATGAGGGCGGCGCGGCGCGTCGGTCGGATGGCGTCGACGCGAGAAGCACCCATCTATCGCGGAACCGGAACAGTGGCGAGCACGTTGGCCATCACCTGGCTCGTGGTGAAGCGGTCCAGTTCGGCCTCCGGGGTGAGGATGAGCCGATGCTCGAGGACCACCGTCGCCAATTGCGCGACGTCGTCGGGGATGACGTAGTGGCGCCCGTTGAGACACGCCCACGCCCTCGCCAACGCCAGCAGATGGACACCAGCGCGCGGACTCGCCCCGAGGAGGACCGACGGCATCTCGCGGGTCCTGCGGACGACCGCGGCCGTGTACGAGATGACCGCGTCGGAGAGAATGGTGGCGTCGACCACGGCGCGCGCGGCAATCAGCTCACTCGGCGACGTCACCGCCACGACGTCACTCAGTGAGCTCGGCGCCACTCCCGAGTGGCGCAGTCGCAACAGCGACTCCTCGTCGGCGGCGCTCGGATAGCCCACGCGAAGTTGCATGACGAATCGATCCAACTGCGCTTCGGGCAGCGGGTAGGTGCCCTCGTATTCAATCGGATTGAGCGTGGCGAGCACGGTGAACGGTTGCGGCAAGGGGTGCGCGACACCGTCAATCGTGACGGCGCCCTCCTGCATCGCCTCGAGGAGAGCGGCCTGGGTCTTCGGCGGTGTTCGGTTGATCTCGTCGGCGAGCAGGAGATTCGTGAAGACCGGCCCCTTGCGCACAACGAGCTCACTGCCGCGCAAGGTCAAGGTTCCCGTCACGTCGGAGGGCAGCATGTCGGGCGTGAACTGCACGCGGCGCGTGTCGAGCCCGCTCGCCGTAGCCAGTGCCGAGGCGAGCAGTGTCTTGGCGACCCCGGGTGGGCCCTGGACAAGGACGTGGCCGCCGACGACGATCGCCGCCAACGACGCGTTCACCAGATCGTGACTACCGACGACGACCTTGTCGACTTCGGTGGTGAGCCGTTCGCGCAGCGACTGCAGAAGTTCGGGTGAACCCGCGCTGGCGGACTCGCGAGTGTCATCAGTCATGAATCTCCTTTACGTCGACGGTATCGCGGCGCAGCAGCGACAAGGCGTGTCCCACCGCGAGAACCTCGTCGGGTGTCCGCGGTGACGTCGTGGCGATCGCGACCAACTCGGCGTATTCGCGCTCGCGGCCCACGCTGTCGCGAGCGGCGCGACGCAGCGAGTCGTCGGTGGCGTCCGGCGCGAGTGCGAATCGACGCACCAGCGTGGCTCGAACCTCGGCAGTGACCGGGGCGACGGCGTCGGCACGCTGGGTGGCGTCCTTCGAACCCAGCAGCGTGGCGACCGCATCGACGTAGCGGATCCGCGGCGGGATCAGGTCCCGGTCGGCGTGTTGGGGCGGACCGAGGCGCCGCGACGCCGAGTAGATCCAGATCCCGAGCGCGACGAGGATCGTCCCGAGCCCGAATCGCCAGGGTGCGGGGAGCCCCGCGAGACCGCTGGCCCCGCTTCCGAATCCGTGGATGTATTCGTCAAAGGTCACCGACGGGGAGCGGGGTTGGGCGAGATTGAGGCCGAACGCCGCGTTGTCCGTCGACGCCAACGAGTGATTTTGGAGAGGTGACGACGACGCCAGCACGATGAGCCAACCCGTCTGGTGGATCGCGAGTGCGAGGGTGCCGCTCTGTCCCTCGGCGAGAATCTGATCGCTGCGCGGCAGGGTGCCCGACACTCTCAGTGATCCGGCTCCCGGTGAGAAGAGCGTCGTGACGCCCCGAACGAAGGTGCTGGTCCCGCGCGCCGTCGCGAGGCCCACCACGCGGTGCTGCCACGTGACGAGCGTTCCGAGGCCGACCTCGTCCAGCGCGGCCCGGTCCGCGACGGGCCCACTGACGATGACGGTCTGGCCGAGTGCCAGCAGGTGCGCGACCGCTCTCGTCGCGGACGACGTCCACCGCACGGGATCGAGCGTGAAGAGGGTCGTCGCGCGTGCGACCGATGCGGGCGACAGCGGGACCGCCACGCGACTGACGGACTGACCGCGATCGCTGAGCAGCTGCGCCAACGCCGCGGTGCCGACCGCGGAGGTGTCGTAACTCGACGCAGTTCCGGACACGTTGTTCCCCGAACCCGTCACCCCACCAACGAACGACCCGGCAATCTGCACCACGAGGGCGAGTGCCACCACCGACAGAAGAATCCGACTCCACCCCGGCAGTCGTCGCCACCGCTCCGTGAACGTGGGCGCCGGCCGCGAGAGTCCCGTCGGGGGGAGGGTCACCGCACTCACGCCGGGCTCTCGATCAGGGTGGGCTCGTGACGACGACGCACGTCGCGCAACACGGACACCCACGCGTCGCGCGCGGCCACAGCGTCGGCCTCGCTCGCGCGCTGTCGTCCGTAGACGATTCGTTCGTGGCGACGGAGCACATCGTCGAAGGTCGCCGAATCGACCTCCCGGCTCAGTTGCTGGTCGGTGCGCGTGACGCCGTTGGCCACGACGCCGCGCTCGGTCAGTCGTGCGACGCCGGATTGAAAGTACAAGCGCACGGCCGACTCGTAGTCGGCCGCAGCCAGCGCCAGGTCCGCCACTCTCTCCAGATCGTCCGGCGAGTCACGACGGGTCCGCGCGAACTGCTCGTCGCGCCGGTCACGATCGACGCGTGCTCGTCGTCGCCACACGAGAGAGCCCGCGCCCACTCCCACGGCGACCGCCGCCAGGAGGACCGGGACCGGCCACCAGTTCCCGAACGCGGCGTGAACGCCGTGGCCGATGTGAACAACGACATGGTGGTAGAGCCAGCCGATGAAACCACCGAAAACAAAATGCAGACCGTGCCCGATGTCCGTGAACAGACCGCGCAGCGGCCGAGGGACGTGGCTCGCTCGTGGGCGGTAGGGCGGCCGCGACAAAATGGTGGCCGCGTCGTGACGCGCGGTCGCGGCGTAGTGCGATGACAGGGCGATTCCTAGCCCTCGGGCGGTGGCGGCGATTCGGGGAGAGACCACGATCCCCCGGGGCGACCGAGTTCGGGAAAACCCGAGCCGGTCGTCGACGACCCCAACCCCGGCGTCGACGGCGACGGCGAACGCAGCTGGTTGGCGAGCAGTTCCAAGTCGTAGCCCTCCTTGCGCACCCGCATGTCGATCGCGAGCACGACGAGCACTGTTGCGGTAAAGGGCGTGAGCAGCACCAGCACGACCGCTCGTTCGATGGTCTGCAGGACCAACGACAACGTGGTGTCGTTGTGCGCGAAGGCCGTGACCGCGGCGATGAGGGCGCTGAGCACTGCGGTCGCGAAACCCACGATGAGCGCCGCGAGAAAGAGTGTCCCGAACATCGACAACCAGGTGGTGCGCGAGAGTTGGATCGATCGACGAATCGCCTGAACGCCACGGATGTTCTCGAGCATCAACGTGGGCACCGCCAGGGACTGCGCCGTATAGAACCACACGACGAAGGCGAGATAGCCCAGCCCGCCAACGACCGCCACCACGATGCCGACCACGGTGGCGTGCACGGCAAACAAGACCACCGCGACACCACCGACGACGACGAACGGCACGACGTACGCGAGGAACAGCAGGAGGAAGATCCACAGCATCGATCCGAGCCGCCCAAAGGCGTGGCGGAGAGCGTCCCGCCACGAAATCGGCTCACCCACGTACCGACTGCCCACGATCAACGTGGATGTCGCTGATACCCACAAGGACACCACGGCGGAAATCACCGTCACCGCCAGGATGCCGGCGAGATAGGTCCACAGGTCGTGCACGTGAACCTGTTGCTGGCCGAACACGTTCGTGGTGGTGGACACCAGTGGGCCCGACGGCGCGGAGGAGGTGGCAATGATGGCCTCGAGGAGCCCGAAGGGGAGGGCCACGACCAGAACGGCCCGCACATTCGACGAAAAGTTGGCGAAATACGCCTTGAACGCCGCGTCGATGCGTTCTCCGACGCCGAGTGGTTGGAGTCCCGGCGATCCGGCGTTGGTGCTCCCGGAAGGAGACGCTGACTGTCCCGTCGGCGATCCGCAGTGCACGCAGAAGGTGTGGCCCCGCTCAATCGCGCTGCCGCACGTCAGACAGTACATATCCCTCCCTGCGACGACCTTAATTCAGGCGGTCGTCTCGTCTCGAAGTTCCCGGCGTGCCCCGACGGTCACGCGTCGACGCCGAACAGCTGCTCGAGGACCGTTGCGACATCGGCGTGCGAGTTCATCTCGTCGCCGAGCCGTCGCGCGTGGTGCGCAAACTCGCGACGTGTGAGGACCTCGTCGATGGCCCGATCAATCTCGCGGCTCGATGCGGCGGCGGCGTTCTCGGGCGCGCTGCGGCTGCCGTCACCGACCACGATCCCGGCGCCGGCGTGGGCGATCAGTGCTCCGTTCGTGCCTTGATCGGCGAACAGTGGAATGATGACCTGCGCGACCCCCGCGGCCAGGGCCGCGTAGGTCGTGCCGGATCCGCCGTGACTCACGACCAGTGCGCACTGGGCCAGCACCCGGTCGTGGGGATACCACCGTTCGACGTGCACGTTGGCGTGTGAGCGAGCAATGTCATCGCAGTCCACTTGGCCGTTCGTCGTGGCCAGCACGCGACAGTCACGTGCGGCCAGTGACCGGAGAGTCTCGCGGAACACGTCGCGCGCGGACGGGTCCCGCAGGGCGACGGTCCCGAACGTCAGATACACAAGGGGCGCGGTTGATCCATGCCAGAAGTCGCTCACCGGTTCGTTCGACGGCGCCGGCACGCGGTAGCGCACGGTGCGTGGATACGACGACGGGTCGAGGGAGGCCGGAAACCTCGTGAGGTAGGGGTCAAGGAACAGCTCGTCGCTCAGGTCCGCCACGTGCTGGTCCAGATCAGGACGAACGAGGGTCGTGAGAACACCCGCCTCGATGCGTGCGGTGCTGATGCCCACCTGGATGCGAGGAATGCCGTTGCGAGAGGCCACGATGGCCGAGGCGTATTCGCACGTGTCGCGAATGACCACGCTGGGGTTCCACGCGGACACGACGTGAGCCACGGCGGGCAACAGAGCGTTGGCGCACTGCGTCGCGAACCATTCACGTTCGACGACCTCCCCCGCGTCGGCGCGCGTCATCGTCGCGACGCGGCCCCACAGCTCGGCGGCGTTCTCGGGCGGCGGCGCCGGGCCCACGGTGACTGCGAAGCCACTCGCGACAAGCGTTGACGACAGAGACTCCGGCCCGATGACGTGGACGTCGTGGCCTCGGGCGAGGCACGCGCGCGCCAGAGGGACGAGTGGCTGGAAGTGTCCTTCGCCACCGGTGGTCGCTACAAGGACACGCATTCGATCACAGTACGTCTCTGACGTGACCTCACCGTGGGGCGGCGAGCACGCCCCGGCGCGGACATCACTAGGTTGCCACTGTGCGCACTCTGATCCTCGGCGGGACGGCCTTCCTCTCGTTCGAGGTCGCCCGCGAGGCACGACGTCGCGGTCACGACGTCACGTGTCTGGCGCGCGGAACGTCAACGCCGCCGCCGGACGTCTCGTGGGTGCGCGCGGATCGCGATGACGGCGCGTCGGCCTATTGCGACGCACGAGGAGAGTGGGACGACGTCGTTGACGTCTCGAGCAATCCGCTGCACGTGCGTGACGCCCTGCACGCGTTGGCCGAGCGGGCGCGGCACTGGACCTACGTGTCGTCATGCTCCGTCTACGCGTCGCAGGACGTCCCGGACGACGACGAGGACGCGGAACTCCTCGCGCCCCTCGCGGAGAGTGAACCGTTGGTACCGGAGCGCTACGGCGAAGCGAAGGTGGCTGGCGAGCAGGCCTGCGCGCGGGCTCTCGCGGATCGACTCCACGTGTGTCGCGCGGGACTCATCGGCGGACCCGGCGACCGTAGTGACCGGTTCGGCTATTGGCCCGCCCGCTTCGCCCGTGGCGTCAGCGAGGAGGTGCTCGTGCCCGACGCGCCGACGGCGGCGACGCAGACCATCGACGTGCGTGATCTCGCCCGTTGGATCGTGGACGCGGCCGAGCAGCAGCTGAGCGGTGCCGTCAACGCCGTCGGTGACACGTACGAGTTGGGACACGTGCTTGACGTCGCTCGCCAGGCGGCCGCGCACACGGGAGTCGTGACCGGTGTCGACGAGTCGTGGCTCGTCGAACACGGCGTCGCCAGCTGGGCCGGCGAGGACTCGTTGCCGCTGTGGATTGAACCTGGGGTCGGATTCAACGGCTTCGCGAGACGTTCCCGTGCGCGCGCCACGACGAACGGCTTGCGGACGCGCCCTCTCGACGAGACGATTGCCGCGACATTGACGGACGAGCGCGCGAGGGGGCTGACGCGACCTCGACTCGCGGGGTTACGGCCCACGACCGAGCAGAGACTCCTGGCAGCGTGGCGGGCCCGCGGTCGCGGGTGACAGTTCGCGTGGCACAGGGTCGGAGACGTCGCGGTCCGCGCACGCCCTTCGCCGCCCGGTAGGGACGAGGGGCCGCGGTGCGGCACGGAGATGGAAGACCTCGCGGCGAGTTGCGTAGAGTCTCCGTGAGGGGGTAGTTACCATGTCCACACTGATTCCCAATCCACCCGGCGGCGCCTACGAGGACCTCGACGTCGAGCGTGAGTACCGCAAGCAGCGTTTGGCCGCGGGATTCCGGCTCTTCGGAAAGTTCGGCTTCGACGAGGGCGTCGCGGGCCACATCACCGCGCGCGATCCGGCCGACCCGAATCGCTTCTGGGTGAATCCGTTCGCGATGTCGTTCTCCCAGATCTCGGTGTCGGATCTCATCTGTGTCGATCACACCGGCGCGGTTGTCGTGGGTGAGCGGCCCGTCAACACGGCGGCCTTCGCCATCCACTCTCAGATTCACGCCGCGCGACCCGATGCGGTCGCCGCGGCGCACTCACACTCCGTGCACGGCAAGGCCTTCAGTTCGTTGGGCCGCCTGCTCGATCCCCTGACGCAGGATGTCTGCGCGTTTTATGACGACCACAGCCTGTTCGACGACTACACGGGCGTCGTGCTCAGCACCGAAGAGGGCAAGCGCATCGCGCACGCACTGGGTGAGAACAAGGCGGTCATCCTGCGCAATCACGGACTGTTGACGGTGGGCGCGTCGGTCGAGGCGGCGGTGTGGTGGTTCATCACGATGGAGCGCTCGTGCCAGGCGCAGTTGCTCGCGATGAGCGCGGGCACTCCCGTGCACATCGACCACGACTGCGCGACGCTCACCCACTCTCAGGTGGGTTCGGCGTTCGCTGGCTTCCTCAGCTTTCAGCCCCTGCTCGACCAGATCGTCGCCCTGCAGCCGGATCTCCTCGACTAGTTCGACGCGTCGTCCATCGCCATCTCCGCCTCGCGCAGTCCGCGAAGGCTGATGGCGAGGATCGTCGAGACGCCGAGCGCTGCCGCGAAGGCACCCATCGCCCAATTCGACGAGACGTGCTCGACCAGCAGCCCCGCGACCAAGGGGGCGAGGGCCGCGAGTCCGGTGGCGACCTGCATCAGGGCGTTGTTGACCCGGCCACGCAGTTCCTCCGGCGTCCGGCGCAACATCGCGGCGAACAGTGCGGCGTTCGCGGTCGGCGACAGGAAGAAAGGAATTGCCAGCGGCACCGCGAGCCACGGCGATGGAGCGAGGACCGCGGCGCGCCGCCATGCAGAGCGTCCCGACACCGGTGAGCACGATGACCAGGCGGGTGAGCGGAAGTCGACCCTGAAGTTTCGGAGCCGCGATCGCTCCCAACAGGCCGCCGATCATGATGGCCGACTGGGTGAGGCCAATGACGCCGGGTGACGATCCACCGCGCTCGAGGGCGAGAGTGACGGTGAAGATCACGCCCGTGAAGGCGAAGTTGATTAGGGGTGCCTGCACGATGACCGCGCGCAAGAGGGCGTCGTGCGTGATGACGTGGATACCCTCGAACGCCTCGCGCCACAGTCCGGTGCGGTCTTCTTTCGCTTGGCGAGAGTGGAACTCGCCGGTGAGCGAGAACGAGGTCAGCACGGACGCGCCGTACGAGATGGTGTCGCCGACGAAGGGGACGGCCTGACCCAGGCCGAAGAGGATCCCGCCGAGCACCGGTCCACCGAGACTCGCCGCGTACTGACGCGCTTCCGTCGCCGCCCAGGCGTCTTCGAGCTGGACGTCCGGGACGATCGTGGGCAGGGCGGCGGTGGCGGAGGGACTGAAAATCGTGTCGCCGATGCGGTCGACCACCGCCACGACCAGGACTACGGGCCACGAGACGGCGTGGAGCGCGACGCCGACGGCGAGGAGGGCCAGCACGATCGTGCGAACGCCGTCCACCACCATCATGGTGCGGCGCCGATCGAGGCGGTCCGCCAACGCTCCGGCCGGAAGCCGCACGGCGAACGCCGCCAGCATCGACGCGGTCCCGACGACGCCGGCGATCGCCGCCGAGTGGGTCAACGCCAGGATCAACAGGGGGTAGGCGAGCGCGCCGAACTCGGTGCCGAGGTCCGAGAGGACCTGACCCGTCCAGAGCAGGCGGAAATTGCGATTGCGCCGCAGCGGGACGGACGGCGTCTTGGCCGAAGCGGCCACGGAATCAGGGGAGTCGCTCACCTGGGAGCCACAGTACTCAGGTCGGCGAGGGTGGGGAACCCCGTTCCCTCGGCGACCTCTCGATGGCGTGACCTGTGTCGGTGTGCGGACCGACGTCGTGACGGGACCTCCTCGTCCGAGGGACCTGATCGTCAGGAGTCGGACGCACGTCAGGACCATCGACCGAAGATTCCGCAGCACTCTCGTGGTTTTGACCACGTTCGGTGCACACAATTGCCACCAAGCGGTGCTGCGTTCCAATCGATGGGAGAGAGTTCCGTCAGTCGACGACAGCTCGGATGGTGGTGCGTGCGTCGGCGTGATCGGAAGCCGCGCGACGTTGCACGCGCCGCCGCACGCGCACCAGGAGGCGCGCGGCGGCGAACCAGAGTGCACTCAGTGTGCCGACGAAAAAGCCGACGGGCCAGTTCCACGAGTAGGCGAGCGCCAACGACATCCAAATGGTGACGAGCGCGAGGCCCACCGACCCGGCCAGTGCGACGCCCGCCCGGTCGGTGAGAGATCGCGCCGCCGCCGAAGGTCCAATGAGGAGTGAAAAGATCAACAGTGCGCCGACCACGGGAACGGTCATCGTGGTGGCCCCCGCCACCACGAGTAAGAACATGGTGTCCGTGACGTGGGGGTTGATGCCGCGAGTCGCGGCGATCTCCGCGGAGAGCGAACTGAGCATCAATCGGCGGTACAACACACCGATGGCCAGCACGCACAGGACGGACAAGATCGTGACGGGAAGGATCTCCGCACTGCCGACGCCGAGGATCTCGCCGAACAGCAACGCGTAGATCTGCGGTTCGTAGGCGGTGCTTTGGCTGAGGAACGCGGCACCCAGTGCGAGCATCATGACGAGGGCGAGAGCCGTCGCCACGTCCGGACGACTTCGTCTCCCGAGTGCACTGATGCCGAGAGCCGCGGCGACAGAGAAGACGCCGAGGCCGAGGAGGGGGCTGAGGCCGATGAGGTTGGCGCCCGCGGCACCCGCGAACGCACCGTTGGGAATGGCGTGAGCTGGAAAGGCCGTGCCTCGCAGGACCACAAAGAAGCCGACGACGCCCGCGACGACGGCAACCAGGGAGCCGATGATCCACGCGTTGGTCATGAAACCGGAGAACACGACGGCCTACCGAGTTCCGACCGTGGAGGGAGCCAACAGTGACAACGCAGCCGCGTCGTTCGGCCGACGCGCGACGCGGCGGCGAATCATCGGGAGGCCCGACAAGAGGTAGCCCGTGACGCTCACCGCCACGATGAAGAAGCTCACGGGAAGTCCCTGACTCGCGCGATCCCAGTCGTAGCTGTCGTACGCGAACAGGATGCCGAGCCAGGTCGATCCGACTCCCAGCCCCACCGCGAGCAACAGAGCGGTGGGCATGCGACGGGTGAGTCGTAGCGACGTTGCGGCGGGACCAATGAGCAACGCCGTCGAGAGGATGGAGCCAATGGCGATCGACGACAACCCCACGGCGACGGCCAACGTCATGATGAACACCATTCCCACGAGTCGTGTGTTGATCCCTCGCGCTGCCGCGATGTCACCACTGAGCGAGCTGAGCAGAAGGCGCCGCCCAATCAGCCCGAGCACCGCCAGGGTGATGGTGCCGATCAGGATCACCACGGGGATCGTCGAGTTCGCGACGGTGAAGATGGAGCCGAAAAGAATCTGCTGCGTCGCTCCCGTCGTGGCGTTGACGGTCGTGTTGAGATAGAGGAAGAGAGCGGACACGCCCGTCGCGGCGCCGAGCACGACACCCGTTGCGACGTCGCGACTTCGAGCTCGCTCCACGCCGACCACCTCCATGGCGCCGGCTCCGACGACGCTGCCGCCGAGGAAGCCCGACAGGGCACTGAAGCCCAGATAGGACGCGCCGGCGCCACCGGCGGTGGCGACGTCGGTCAGCGCGTGGCCGGCGAAGGACTGACTGCGCAGAACGGTCACGACACCAACGACGGCGGACACGATCGCGACAGCCGCACCGAGCACCAGAGCCGTACGGACCGGCTGACTCGAAAAAAACCCCGGGTTCGATCAGGACGTGCACGTCTCAGTCCATTCGCAAAGTGGGGTGGCTCGGGAGATCGTCAGTGTCAGCTCCGGGCTCCGCCACGACGAGCACGCGTCCGTGTAGTTGGAGAACGTCGACGTGGTGGCCGTACAGGGCACTCAGCACGTCGGACCGCACCACCTCCTCGGTCGTCCCGCTCGCGGCGCGTCCGGCCGTCACGTAGACAATGCGATCCATCACGGGCAAGAGGGCGTTCATTTCGTGCGCCGACAGGAGGATGGCCACGTCGTGTTCGACGCAGATGCGATGGAGCAACGCGACAACGTCCTGGACGCTCTTCGGATCCAGATTCGCGAGTGGCTCGTCGAGCAACAGCAGGCGTGGTTGACTCACCAGCGCGTGGGCAATGAGGACTCTCTGTTGCTCGCCACCGGACAGTGAGCCCACGCGGGCGTTGGCGAATGACGTGGCGTCAACCGCACGGAGCATGTCATCGACGAGGCCCTTCTGTTCCTTGGTGCGTCGGGGAATACCCCACCGATCGGCGTCGAGTCCGAGTGCCACGAGATCACGGGCGCGCATGGGAATGTCGGGGTCGAGCAGGACCTTTTGCGGCACGTAGCCGAGCGACGGACTCCGGCGACCTCGGTGTTGACCGAGGAGCCGGACCTCACCCGCGTCGACCTTCTGGAGACCGAGGATGACCCGGAGGAGAGTGGTCTTTCCGACTCCGTTCGAACCGATGAGTCCCGTGAACTCGCCGCGACCTATCTCAAAGGACACGCGGTCGAGCACGACGCGACCGGAGAACGAGACGGAAATCTCCTCGACCTCGAGGATCGGTTCGCGGCGCGCTGACGGAACGGTCATAGGGGACGCCGAATTGATCGAGTATGGGCGATGGCGTGTTCGATCGCGTTCACGGTGTCGAGCATCCAGGCCTGGTACGTGTCGGTGACGGGCATTGTTTCGTACACACCGACGACCGGCACGCCGGCCGCTCGCGCGGTCGAACGCATGGCGGTCGTCAACGAGTCAACGACCTGCTCGTTGTAGCAAAAGACCTTCACGTCGTGATGGGTGAAGAGACTGTCTTCCAACGTGATGTCTTCAGGAGCCGGATCCACTCCGTTCATGACGTCAGCCTGGAACACGAAGGGTGTCTTGATGTCGAGGCCCATCGCGGTCAACAGATAGTCCGCGACCGGTTCGGTGACCGCAACGGATGCCCCCTGGTACCGGGCGCGAAACGACGCGATCGCGGCCGTCCACGGACGCAGCGATTGGAGGAACAGCTGCAAGCGCGCCGCGAAGTACGCCTTGTGGCCGGGTTGGAGGATCGTCAGGTCACTCGCGATCACGTGTGCGACCGCGGGCATCGTTGACGGTTTGTACCAGAGGTGGGGATTGGGCGTGCGGTTGGGAACACCGAGGACGTGCTGGACAACAATCACCATTCGCGACGCACTCGGTGAGGCCGACTCGATGTCATTCATGAAGGAGTCGTAGCCCAGTCCGTTCTGAATGATCACCTGGGCCTGACTGACTTCTTGGGCGACCGTCGGACTTGCTTCGTACGCGTGGGGATCGATGTTCGGATTGTTCAGGATTGACGACACGCTCACGTAGCGGCCCCCAATCTGGCTCAACACGTTGGCGTACTGACTCTCGGCCCCCACCGCCGCGATCACTCCGGGTTTCACCGGCGGCGCCGCCGAACGCGAGCCGCAGGCCGACAGCACCAGTGCGCTCGCCAGTGTGGTGGTGACGATGACGACGGCGCGGACCCGCGTCGTGAGCGAACTCTCTCGGGGGCCGTGGCGGGTCACCCTCCAACCCTAGAACTAGACTCAGTCTCATTACAACTGAGAACGACAGCGTGTCCCTTACGGCGACACGTTCGGAAGGGCTTCGGTGGGTGACATGCAGGGTCAGGCGAGCGACGACAGTACTCACGAACTCGGTGGAGCTGCGGCTACGACAAAGCGAGTTGCGATACACCCCGGGGCGCCGCGCCATCATCGAACTCCTTTTGCGCCGCGGCCAGCCCGCGAGCATCTCCGACATCGACCGGGAACTTCCGGACATTCCGCGAAGTTCGGCGTATCGACATCTTGTCGACCTCCAAAGCGTGGGGGCCGTACGACGTGTGGCGGCCAATGACGACTTCGCACGATTTGAGCTCGCGGAAGATCTCACCGAACATCACCACCATCTTTTGTGCACCTCATGCGGCGGCGTGACCGACGTCACTCCCACCCAGGCGTTCGAGAAAGCGGTCGCGACGATCGTTGATCAGTTCGCCGCCCAAGAGGGATTTCGACCCTTCTCGCACACGCTTGACATCCTGGGGCATTGCCGAAGCTGCGGATGAGAGTCCTGCATCGAGTCACGAACACGGGCGGTCGATGACGTTTCCGATGGTCCGCCGCCTGGCATCCCGGCTTCGCATTGACGGGCGACCCACCTGGTCGCCACCGTCGTGGCGGCGCATGCTTCTGGTGACGGCGCTCTGTCTCGCCAGCAGTCTCGCGGCCACGGCCGCGCTCGCCGCCGTGGGAGAGCGACTGTTTCCGTCCCTGCGAGAGTTCTCCCATCTCCGATTTGCCGACTACGGCACATTGACGGCACTCGGGGTCGTTGCGGGGTGTGTCTGCTGGCCGCTCACGATTCGGATCTCGTCGGCGCCACGGTGGCTCTTTGTGCGCGAAGCCGTCGCCGTCACGATTGTCCTTCTTCTCCCCGATCTGTGGTTGCTGTCTCGTCACGAACCACCGCGTGGCGTGAGCGTCTTGGTGGCGATGCACGTCGTCATCGCGGTCATCACCTACAACGCCCTCGTCCACCTGGCCCCCGCGACAACGGTGAGACCAGGCGTGCGCGGTCCGGACGACTGTCTCGCCGCGACGTCCCACATGTCTCTCGCCCGACGAGTGAGACAGCTGCGCGCGACTCTCCTCTTGGGGATCGGCGGCCGCGTTCGTGACGGGACTCGCTGCGCTGTTCGACGTGCCGATCGGACGACCCTCCGGTTGGCTCGCGTCTCGCGGCGAGGACCTGTATCTGGTGCACGGTGTGATCGGGCTGGGGTTGGGTGTCGGTGCGCTGGCGCTCCTCACCATGACGTCGCGTGACGAACGTCGTGACTGGGGATCAGCCGTCGTGGGAGCCGCGGGCGTCGCGGTGGCGGGTGTCGGGGGAGTCCTCTGCGCGGATCACGGTCTGCGGATCGCGGCGGGGATGGGGAAATGAACGCTCCGGATCTCCGGTCGCCTTCTTCGGATACCTCATGCCGAGTCTCACCGAGTCGCCCGCGCCGCCGCCCGGTTGGCATCAACCGACGAACGGATGAGTGGTCGTACGTTTCGATTCGACGGCCGACCGTCAGCGTGGGATCGGTGACGCCGTGTATGGGTAGGCGATCGCGAGTTGGCCGGGGCTCGCGCCACTGCGGCGGCGTGGTTCGAACAGTCCGTTCCATTGACGGCGTCCGGCCGACGGTCACGACGAATGACGTAGATGTCACACCACCGTCAGCTCACGTTGAGGCGTGGACCTGACCAACCCTTCCCCAGCGCATCGTCACGCGACGGCACCGTGGATGAGTGATGTTCGACCTCAGAGAATCTCGTCGATCTGACCGAGCGCCGCCGCTATCCTTCTTCGAACTGCATGTCGAGCAGCCGCCGCTCTCGATCGGCGGTTGGCAACGACGTTTCGATGATCATGAGGGTCGTGGACTCCGTAAGGCTGAGAGTTCGACGCGCACTGTAGCATGTACGCCGGCACGACTCGTCGGGGCGAGCCATCACCATCGGCGAATCCGTTCACGAAGGAGAGCGAGTGCGGCTCAATCGATCGTTGTGATCGTCCAATACGCATTCGGGCCGGGGCCATCGGGGCCGGTCATGAAGTAGGAGGCCCGCCCGCCGGGAACCAATTCAATGGACGACGAACGTCGCGGGATAGTTGGGTGGTCCCCACCATCGTTCGAGAAGTCGTGGATTGGACCACAACTCCCACACTCGCGAGATCGGCGCGTCAAGCATCGAGTCCGAGAGTGATCGTGCGTGCTGAAGGATCCTTGGCCACCTTGGTGACGGTCATACCTTTTCTCCTTTATTCGGTTTCACTCAGGACGTGTTCAAATCTGGGCGAGGCGCTCACGCCATTCGGACTCAATCAGGTCGATCGCCTCGTGGGCGACGTGGAGGGTGGCGCGATTGCACGAGAACGAGTTGCTCTCTCCCGTGTCGACGCTTGCTCACCAGATGAGCGCGTTCGAGGATCGCGACGTGCTTTTGCACGGCGGCGAAGTTGATTGGGTACCGACGAGCCAGGTCCGACACGGGATATGCTCCGTGGACACGGTCACCCGGAGGATGTCGCGTCGCGTCGTGTCCGAGAGGGCGTGGAAGATGAGGTCGTCGTTTGAGGTCGTCGTTTCTACAACCATATGGTTGTAGGTTACCACATGTCGAAGAGCGCCGCGCGACGCCGATCGGAGACGCCTCGGGCTCACAACGTGCCGGCACGTCGCAGCGGGGCGATGACGTGGGAACGTCACGGTGCGTCGCCCAACCCACCGGCGCTACAGACGATCGTCCTGGAGGGGAGGCTCCGTGCAACCTCGTGCGATAGACCGTCATGTGTGAGGCGCGCGTTGTTGGTACTGGCCTTGAGGGTCCACGACCGGAGATTTGCACGGTTCGAGTGAGTTGCCGAGTTCGCATTTTTGCTGTTGGATCGACAAGAGCGAGATCCGATTTTGTAGCGGATTCGGTTCTTGCAATGATCGCCGACGCGTAGGGAATCTTCCGTGCGTCAACGCGGAGAAATTCGTCTTCGGTGGAACGGTCATTATTGACACTCCAACATCTGAAGGTTCTGCGGCCGTGACTGAGAAGCAGGGTCTACGAGAGTGGTTCGAAGGATCATGGAACGTGCTGCGAACAGACGAAGATAGATGGCGAACGTCGAACCACTCCCTAGTCAGGGTTGAGAAGTTGTCCATGAGTTTGAACTTGGAGGATCGAAAAGGCATTGACAAGCTCATGATCGAATTGAATCGGTGCAGGTCAAAGTCAACGGAATGCCCAGACCGCTCCACCGAGTTGCTCGGTCACCAGAAGCCCGAGACCACCCTGGCCTACACCCGGGTCCCCAAGGAGAAGCTGCGCGAGGTCTACGAGCGCTGCCACCCGGCCGATCGAGCGCGGAGCGATTAGTCCGCCGGTGCGCCTTGACGCGTGTCCTGACTGGCCGTACAATGGCCGTACAACGAAGGGGAGCGCTCATGGCAACGACGACGCGCAAGCGGGACCAGCGGCTCGAGGTGCGCACCACGGTGGAAGAGCGCGAGCTGATCGACCAGGCGGTCAGCTCCGCCGGCACCGACCTGACGACCTTCGCCGTGAGCAATCTGCTCGACGCGTCGCGTCGCGTGTTGGCCGACCGCAGCGAGTTCGTCCTGAGCCCGGCCGCGGCCAAGGCGTGGGACCGAATCAACGAGACACCGGCGAAGGACCTGCCGGGACTTCGCAAGCTCATGGCCCGTTCCACCCCGTTCACCACGCCCCAGTGAGATACCTCGCGCCTCGGCCGCTCTCGAGCGCCGATGATGTCGAGGAGTTCGAGTGCCGATCGAGCGAGCAGACCGCGTGGCTGATCCGACACGCGAAGCAGTCCGCCGCGGCAAATGCGACCAAGGTCTTCGTTGTCACGGAAGAAAACAGCCGTCGCGTCGTGGCGTACTACGCCTGGACCATGGCGCAGCTGCAGCGGGAGAACTCGCCCGCGCGACTGACCAAGGGCGCCGGACGGGACCCCCAGCCCGTGGCCCTGCTGGCCCGACTCGGGGTCGACCGTCGCTACGAGCGCGAGGGCATCGGTGCGGGACTCCTGCGTGACGTCATCACGCGGCTGCTGCTCGTTGGAGATGAGATTGGCTGTCGGGGACTGTTGATCCATGCGGAGAGCGACGAGGCGCGGAACTTCTACCTCCACCTGATCCCCGAACTCGAGCCGAGCCCGACTGACCGTCTTCACTTGGTGCTGCTGATGAAGGACGCCGCGCGCACGGTGCGCGAACGCCCTTGATTGCTGCGCGTGGTGGTCGCGATGACCGAATTGCTCGCGTGACACACTTGCGACGGTGAGATGCGACGCGTTTCCGACAACTCACTGCAGTCGCGCTCGTCGACGCGAGGCGGTCCGTCGCGAACGCCGACGGAGTGAGCGCGACAAACGCACTTTGGAGTTGTCCCGTTTCTTGGTACACGGTTAAGTAGGGGAGCCTCGGGGTACTCGCGGGGGACGCATTTGGTCTGCGAGACAACGAACACGATCAAGGGTTCGCAGACGTACACCACACACCATGGCGTGACTAACTGGAGTTTGCCCAGTGAGCGTTGGTCAAGGTCAAGGCGAGCGGCATTGCGTCGAAGAGT
>CAWHLQ010000003.1:0-46084 GCA_963830195.1 uncultured Actinomycetota bacterium
TCGCGAAGGACGACGTTGCCATCATTTTGAACGACGAGTTCGCTCGAACTCCGAACGTGCGTGCGGGTGCTCCACGTCGCTCGCCCTCCGGCCAGGTTCGCTCGAAGATCGCCACCGCACGTCAAGGTGAGCACCCAGTCGGCCGCGGACGCAACTCGCACGCGCCACAGCGTCTGCAGATTGGCGTTCTCCAGGTCGAGATATCCGGATTTCGCAACGTCGAACTGGTATTCGCGATTGGGAGAGAACAGGTCGTCTTCCGCGCCCATTGACGAACCGCACGCCAAGTGATCGTGACCGGCTGATACCGCGGAGGCGGTTGGCGCGGGGGCCACGGACACGACGAGGCTCATCGCCAGGATCAGTCCCGTTCCAACCACGCGATCGAATCGCGGTGGCCGGTGGCCGGTGACGTCACACCCGGACCGACCAACGTCGCGGCGTCGGTACCTCGTCCTCACGGCGCACTCATCGGTGCCGGACGTTGAAGGAAACGAACGTGTTCCGTGTGACGGCGACCAACGGACGCGTGATGTCAGCGCCCTCGAAAGTGTGGTTCACGCTTCTCAACGAACGCACGCGTGGCCTCTCGATGATCGTCGGTCAGCGAGGTGTGGAGGTGATGGGTCACCTCGAGATCAAGACACTCTCCGAGCTCACCATCGATGGCTCGGTTCAGGTTCTCCTTCATGTACCGCAATGCCACTGTGGGACCGTGGGCGAGCTGTCGAGCTCGTCGCATGACTTCGGACTCGAAGTCGCTCGACGGGAAAATGTCATTCACGACTCCTAGCTCCATGGCTCGCTCCGCTGGAATCTTCTCGGAGAAGTAGTACAGCTCTTTGGCCCGTCCGGGACCAACGAGCTGAGTCAAGAACCATGTGCCGCCGTAATCCCCGGCGAAGCCGACTTTGGCGAACGCTGTCGTCAGGATCGCACCGGGAACGGCGTACCGCAAATCACAGGCGAGTGCCAGGGAGAGGCCCGCACCAGCAGCTGGTCCCGGCAACGCCGCGATGGTGGGCTTGGGCATGTTCCACAATCGGCCACTCGTCGCACGTTGACTGGCTCGCTGTGACAGGATCGCCGACTCCAGTGTCGGTGGCCGATCGACGGTACTTCCCTCGGATCGTTCCGCCATGCCCTTCACGTCGCCCCCGGCACAGAATGCTCCGCCAGCGCCCGTCAGTACAACGCAGCCGACGTCGTCATCGGTGGCGGCTCTTTCAAGGACCGACCCCATCGCTCGGAGCATCGCCTCCGAGAGGGCGTTACGGCGCTCGGGACGATTCATCGTGACAAGGGCCACGCCGTCGTCGTCGATGTGGGCCAACAGATCGTCAGTTCCCGTATCCAATGTGATCATCTCAGTACTCCTCGTCTCGAAATGTAACGCCACCAATCACGGCGGGGGAGGTGAATCGCACTCCCGTCACTCCAATCGCCGTGATACCGCGACTTCCCGACTCGAAACGAAGTCGCTGGCGCGCGCACTCAAGATCAATGACGCTCGCGTCACCGACTGACGCGGTGGCGACTCCAAGAACCTGGGCCCACGTTGCCGCTACGCCAATGGGATCGGCCACTTCAACGGTGATCGACGTGAGTCCTCCGGGGCCGTGGTCCGGAACCACCGCCGTCCACGTCGGACCCGCCCAGCGCCACGACCCGGTGGGGCGGGCCGCATCAAGCGACACAATCGCTCCAGGGACATCTCGTGGGTGCAGGTGGGTACCGGACATGTCAGGCAGATCGATCTGCCAAACGACGCGAATGCCCTGGGAGTCCGCTCGTGCGCGTGCATCGTCAAGGTTGTCCAGCTGGAAGATCGCCATGTAGCCCCCGTCGCCACCGAGCCGATCGAGGTATCGACCCGCCGTCGTACCTGGGCGTGCAGGCGAGACGATCTCCACGAAAGTGTCGCCCACGGCGAACACGGCGTTGGTCAATCCGAACTCCCCGACGCCGGGGTCATGAAACGGCCCGTCCAGTTGGAGCGTCGATTGGAGGCGCGTCGACACTTCGTCGACGTCACGTGCGACGAGCGCCACTTGTCGAAGTCGCACGGGGCAGTCCATCCCTCGACTGTAGAACGGACTCGCGGGTCGATCTTCGACTGCGTCAAGCGCCTTTGCAACCTGAGTCAGAGAGATCGCCCCAAGAAGGACTGATGCACAAGGAAAGGCGTGCGATCCTGTAACTTCAACTCACTGTGGCGAATTCCTCTGAATCAACGCCAACCACTGGCCCCGCTGACCCCGAGGAGGTCTCGCCGTCGATTGCCAGGATCCGTCGCCTCGAGAGGCTGGAGCAAGATCGTCTCGACGAAAAGTTCCGCAGGGACGAACGACGACGGCAAGTTGTGTCCTCGAACAAACCCTCGGGAGGTCGACACGACCTCGTGGACCACATCGAAAGGGTCACAAAATTTCCCCTGAGCATCTTGGGTATCGCGTGGCTGGTGATCGCGATCATCGTTCTCACGAAAAACGTGAATGGCTCATCGTCGACAGTGCTGGTGGGAGCACTTTTCGTCGTGTGGGTGGTGTTGTTTGTTGAGTATCTCGTGCGCTTGATCGTCTCGCCAGATCGTCGTGGGTATCTGCGCCGGCGGTGGGTCGAGCCCGCAACGGTGGTCGTACCACCGTTGCAGGTCTGGCACACCATCGGGATAGAAAAGGTGACGCTCGTCGTCCATGAGGCTCGACTCCGGGTGGAGGTGGTGTTGAAGCACCACAGTCTCTTCCGCGTCTCATTGCGGCGACGTGCACCTTGTTCGTAGGGGCGTGGTTGGTGCTGCTCTTTGAGAAGGACGCGGCAGGGAGCAACATCCACGACTACGCCGAAGCGCTGTGGTGGGCAATTGTGACGGTGACGACGGTCGGTTACGGCGATCGATATCCCGTCACGGAGGGTGGGCGAGCGGTCGCGACGGTCCTGATGTTGACGGGCATTGGCTTGATCGGCGTTCTGACCGCGACGGTTGCGTCGGTGTTCGTCAAAGAGCACACTGATGCAAATAAAGACGAATTCAAGCGCGGCCACGAAGACCTCGGTCAGCAGTTGGCGGTGATCAACAGCCGACTTTCGGACGTGGAACGGCGACTTGGTGCGACGACCGCCGAGGTGACGGCCCTCGATCCCGCAGACGATTCCTCGAGGCTTGATCCATCCTGAGTCGTTGACCTCGAATCAGCGGTGTCAGTGACAGTGAGAGGCGTAACTCACGGTTCCGGGCTGCCGGGCTGCTCCCGAGTTTGGCGAAATCATGAGACACGACTCATCAACCGCCACAAACTGATCCGCGGGTATGTCCTTCAGCTGATCGACGTCGGTCGAGGTCCACCGCGTATCGGCCGTCCCTTGGAAATACCAGTTGCTGCCGTTGTCAGCGAGGATCAGACCGTAGGTCTTCATGGTGACAAGTACCGTCTGGCAGAACGCACTGCATTGGCTTCGCGGCAGCGTGAACGCGGAGTTCAAACGAAATCGGGCACCCATTGGGGGACAGTTCGGATTGGACTGTCCCGCTTCGTGGCGAGCGGGCCACAGGTACGTCGACTGTGTGCACTCAACGGTAAAACGGATAGCGTGACGCATCGAACCTGACGCCACTTCGTCGTAGTTCACCAGTCCGGGCAAGATCGGGAGGCCGGCAGCGTCAGCAGACGTGAAGCCTGCCGGGCGAAGGGCGTTCGAGGCCAAGTTCCACGTGGCGCCCGAGCCCGCAAAGGACCTTCCCTTCGGTCGGTAGTGAGTGTCCCACGTCTCAAAGAGCGTGCAGGCCTTGGACGTCGGTGAGGCTCGCGTATCAACCATGAGGGCGTGTCGATCAGACCCACTCTCGATCGGAGTCGTTGAGGTCAACGGATACGGACCCGGACTGCTCTCGTCGGCGTATTGGAACGTGATGTGAGTAAATGTCGCCGTCCTCGCGACAACACTCCACGGTATCCCGTAGGGCTGTGATCGATTGCCGGATGGTCCGTAGTCGGGATGGAGGTACGTCGATGACGCATTCATTGTCGCGAGCCACGCAGCGCTGTGCGAATCGACGGGAAGTGAGGCAATGGGCGTATTCCACACGTTATTGAACGGAAAGGCCACGCACGATGTCCCAGGCACAATCGTGCCAATGGCGGTTGTCGAGTGTAATGACGCCGACACTCCCGACGACGACGTCGACGCGCAGAGGACCAAGATCGCGCCAGACAGGATCGACGCGGCAACTGCTCGCCCGTGGCGCAACGTCGTTCCTCTCACGACCTCGTTAGTGGAGTGAGGCATGCTCTCGTGACCCGCGCCGGGGCATGGCCGACATGGTTGGATCGTAACAGTGTCGATACTCGTGTTCGGGTTCTCAGACGCAAGGTACGTTTACCGCGCGGGACGTCAATTCTCTTGCTCTGTCACCGAAGGTCCAACACGTCTGGACGCACATCCACGGACCCTTCGCCCCTTCACCCCGCGTGAGAGAACAGTGAGGAAAACGTCGTCGCGGACTTCGCGTGTCCGAGCAAGGGTAGATGAAGGGCATCTTCGATCGTCGCGAGCAATGAATAGTGGTTCAACGCGACCTTGATTGTGGCGCCGTGCCGAAGCAGTGGCGAAATTACCAAGGTCATGATGTGACCACCTCCGCCGTCGGGTGTGACGTTTCCGTGTTCATTAATCCCTACGCTTCCCACCCCTTCGTCCCATGTGACAAAGAGCACTCCATCGTCGCGCCACGCGGGACTCGCTGTGACGGTGTGGACAAAGGTGGTCAGCCAGGTGGCCGATGCGCCAGGGCTGCAATCATGACCGTCGTGGCACAAGTTGGGTGTGACCCACACAAACCTCGGCACGTCCTGTGACGGCATTCGAAGAATCGGCGAGAGTCTGCTCAGCGGAAGAAGGTGTGAGCACGCCGCCTTCGATCGTCGAACGCTGACGAAGTACCGAAAAGGGTTGTGCTTGCTGGCGTACTCGACACCTCCCCAGGGTTGAAGGTAACAGCGCCCCGGTACTCCTTCCATGAACTCTCCGTTGGAGATACGTGCAAGCATCAATTGCGACAGGAGATTAGGTGATGAGATGTAACACGTCACGCAATCGCTCGTAATTCCAAAGGTGCTTCCGGCAGTCAGGGCCAGATAGTTCGGGAGGCTCGGGTGAGACACTCCGAAGTAGTTCGTCGCCTGAGCCCACGTGTGAGCCAATCGGGAAAAGCCAGGAGTCTCTTGCGCCGAGGTGTAGTCGAGATTCTCCATCACGACTTCAAAGATGTGATGAAAGGACGGCAGGTCGTGGCGCACGTTGTGTGGTGATGCCACCGACGTGCTGGCACCGCTGACGGAGGAGCTCGCCACGAGCGCGATAGCCACCAGCGCTGTGGCAAAAAGGCGACCCGACACTCTCAGAGTCATTGCAACTCGTCGAATCGCTGCCGAAGTTTGCACCACGACCACCCATCGTACGGTCGAGAAGCCTCACGATGAACGAAGAGAATTCACCAGCGACCTGCGAACTCGCTCGGGACCCGACGGTGAGCCTTCATCTGTTGTTCAGGTCATCGCTTGTGACACTCAGAGGCTCGAGACGATCGACTTCGCTGACTTATAGTACGGACTGCTGGTGGTTGCGCGACCAGGAACGACGTCAGTCGACGGGGCGGCTCGTCGTCGATGTGCTGCGACTGAGGGCACCGCGACGGGAAGATTGAGGGATTCAATGAGAGTGCTCGTAGCCGAAGACGATGACGCTCTCCGCGACGTGCTGGTTCGAGGTTTGCAGGAGGCGGGATTCGTCATCGACGCCGTTGCCGACGGCGACATTGCCTCGGTGCTGCTCCGGCACAACGAATACGAGGTGGCTGTTCTTGACTGGCGAATGCCCAAGCGAAGCGGTCTCGAGGTTCTCGAGTTAGCCCGCCAACAAGGTGTGACGACGCCCATATTGATGTTGACGGCTCGAGATTCTCCCGAGGATCGAGTGGAAGGGCTCAATTCTGGGGCTGACGACTACTTGGTCAAGCCATTCAACTTTGGGGAACTCATCGCCCGTCTTCAGGCTCTCCAGCGACGTCCAGCGCTGAAATTCAATGCGCTGTTGACGTGTGGCGATCTTTCACTTGATCCTATGACCAAGGAAGTGACGGCGCCGAGCGGACCTGTCTTGTTGACAACCACCGAGGGCTTGCTCTTGGAACTTCTCATGCGTCGTAGCCCGCAGGCAGTGTCGCGAGAAGTCATCGCCAGCCACGTATGGGAACAGCAATCGGATGCGTTCGGATCGAACACCATTGAAGTGCATATTGCTCGGCTGCGGTCGAAACTCAGTGGGAGCGGCAATCGCATCGAGACAATTCGAGGCTTCGGTTACCGCATGGTCATCGCTTGAAAACATCGTCATCGGATCGATCGCAGGCCACCCGGGTCGCGGCTGCTGCCACTGCGGTGGGGATGATCTGCTTCGTCGTGAGCGTAGTGATTTTCAATGTGCTCGTGGTGAATCATTTGACTGCCCAGGTGGACGCTCGCCTTAATCAATGGTTGACGCTCGAGTCCAGCATTGAAGGGCACGGTGGTGGGATCCACAGCACCGGGCCCTCAGACGCTGACAGCGATGATGTGCCGATCTACACGTGGCGGGTTCTGGAGTCAGGTTCGATCGCAGCGTTAACCGTTCGATCGCCGACACTGCCCGAGGTGCGGTGGACGTCGAGGCCTGTGACGCTGACCATCGGGTACTCCCACTTTCGCTTTCTCGCTGTCCGGGACGGGAAAGGCTGGCTCGTCGCTGGTTCGAGCCTCGCTCAGGTCACAAGGATTCGCTCCTTGTTGGTGCTGGGAGAGATTGTCTCGGGCGCGGTCCTTCTGGTCTTGATGTTTGGAGCTGCGTACGCTGTCGGCATTCGATCTCTCGCGCCGGTCGCGATTGCGCAACGGCGACGAGCGGAATTCACGGCCGACGCCTCCCATGAGTTGAGAACGCCCTTGAGCGTGATCGAAGCGGAAGTCGCCGTCGCACTAAGTCGAGATCGCGACGCGTCGTCATATCGTGAAGCGCTTGAACGCGTGGGCGGCGAGAGCCAACGGCTCCGACGGATTGTCGATGATTTGCTGTGGCTGGCTCGCGCTGACGGTGCTCCTCGCAACGTCAGTGGATCTGACGTCACGGACATCGCGTCCGTTGCGCGTCAATGCGCAGAACGGTTTCTTCCCGTGGCGCAATCCAAGCAGATCGAGCTTGCCGTGACGACGACGAATGGGTCACCAGCGTTCATCACGGGGACAAAGGAGATTCTCGACCGCCTCGTGGGTGTACTCGTCGACAATGCGTGCAAATTCACCGAGCCGGGAGGCAAGGTTGAGGTCTTGATCTCGGTCGAGGGCAATCGAGTGATCTTGCGTGTTGACGACAGCGGTCCGGGCGTTCCCGAAAGTGAGCGTCCATTTGTCTTTGATCGATTTCATCGGTCAACCACGCCGACAGGGGGAACTGGCTTGGGGCTTGCGATTGCTGACTCAATCGTGAAGAGTTCGCACGCCACGTGCATCGTGGGCTCATCGCCATCGGGAGGGGCTCGATTTGAAGTGACATGGAAGGACGTCTCCCGAGAGGTTCGCTCAATGCCGAGTGTTTCGTGAATGCGGTGACGAGCGTTCGGACTCTTCTTTAAGATGTTGCGAAGATCGCGCGGCTTTTAATCAAGTTGTCAGGTTCATTTCTTAACCTTGTGACCGTGGTAGTGATTCCGTGGTTGCGACCAATGTGCGGTCACAGTGAGCGGGTGAACCCACCTCGCGGTGATGCCTCTGCTTCGTTGAGATCGTCACGATGAGCGTCGATCATCGACCGAGTGGTGACACGGGAGCGTCGCCCCAGTTCCGGCGTCACCCCGCGAAACTCGGAGTGAAGGGCAACGAGCGTTTAACGAGTTCGACCGCCCTCGTTCTCTTCGCCCTCCTCGCTGTCGAGGGATTCACCGTCCTACGGATCGGGCCACTTCTGTCAGTTCACGTATTTGTGGGCATGCTCCTCATCCCACCCGTCGTGCTCAAGTTGGCGAGCACGATGTGGCGATTCGGGAAGTACTACACGAAGTCACCCGAGTATGTTCAGAAGGGACCGCCACCGCCGATTCTTCGACTCCTGGGACCGTTTGTCGTGGTTCTCACCGTCGTGCTGTTTGGGACCGGCGTGGCGTTGGTCGTTGGCCCCCACGAGTGGCGGGGCCAGTTGCTGGTCCTTCATCGAGCAAGCTTTCTCCTCTGGTTTGGATGCATGACCATTCACGTCATCGGTCACGCGGCCGAGACAGTTCATTCCTCTCTTCGTGATTGGTCGCGCGTCACTCGCCGACGCGTCACGGGTTCCACGGCTCGTCGTCTCGCAGTGGTTGCCAGTGTGATCGTGGGGGTCGCGCTCGCGCTCGTCACGGCTCCTCACGCCGCGCACTGGTTCCTCGGGAGTCGTTGAACGAGATGGCGCAAACGACCGTTGATCGCTATCGACCACCCGTCTCGACACCACCCCTGTCACAGCGAAGAATCAACATGCTGAGAGCACGCCGGAGGAGGCTCTATCGACGCCGCCGGATATTTGTCGCGATGTCCACCCTTGTCGCGATCGCCGCCGTGTGGCTTGCTCTTTCGCTCGGTGGTGCCCTCATGAATCCGGCGTTGGGTAGTTCCGTGGGCGCCCGATTCGCCGAGTGGGCGCGTACGCACGGGGGAGCGAGCGTGGTGAACTGGGCCGAGAATGAGTGGTATGGACATCACCCTCCTCGAGTCGGGGGTTCCCCTCCGAAGGGAGCCATCAAGGCGCCCGTGGTGTCCCCAATTCTTGGAAGTGCGTTAGTCGCCCACTTGCCGGAACCATCGCCGATCATCCCATTTGCCTCACCCGCGATCGCAGGCGAGGGCCAATGGTCAAGTGCTGGTCGACTGGTCGACGGAATCCCCGCGATCTACACAACGACACTTCGACCGGACGCACTCCACACGAGCTACGTCGTGGGAGTTGCGTGGATGGACACCAAATTGCTGAAGGCAACTCTCTATTCCGGAAGTTGGATTCCCGGAGGCGGCCCCTACGCCAATACCGCACCCATCCGACCTTCGGCGTCACGAACACTTGTTGCTGCGTTTAATGCGGGATTCTTGATGTCGGATGCGAACGGTGGGTATTACACCCAGGGCCATACGGAAGTGCCATTACGCACAGGAGCGGCGTCGTTTGTTGTCTATCGCAACGGCACCTCGACTGTGGGTGCGTGGGGACGGGACGTATCCATGAACTCCCAGGTCGTATCGGTGCGACAGAATCTCGACCTGCTCGTCAACAACGCACGCCCGGTTCCGGGCCTTGCGGCCAATGACACGACCCAGTGGGGTGCAACGTTGGGTAACGCGGTTTACGTCTGGCGGTCCGGGCTCGGCGTGACGGCAAACGGAGCTTTGGTGTACGTGGGTGGACCCGGCCTCAACATCACGGACCTGGCAGACCTCTTGGTGCGTGCGGGGGCCGTTCGGGGCATGGAACTTGACATCAACACGGACTGGGTCAATTACAGCATCTACCGGCCGTCGTCGCCCACAGGTCTCGCGGGTGGACCGAACGGGACGGAACTGCTGCCGGGAATGACCGGGACGCCGAGCCGATATTTCGAGTCGTGGTGGGCACGCGACTTCATCACGATGTCGGCTCGATCGGCAGCGAAATAGCACTGGTCAACGTACGTTCGCGAGAGCCGCGTGACGTGTCGGTTCACTCTGGCGAACAGACCATTCGGGACTTGTGACAAGGGTGGAATTCGCTCCTCTCGGCGGTTCGCCGACGGAGAGGAGCGTGATTCGACCGTGCAGCGACAATGTTGCCGTGGACGTCCAGACCTCCTTCAACCTCGCCTCACCAGGTGACGTCGTGAGATTGAGGCGACGAAAGGTGCGCTACGGGCCCGAGTTACAGTGAATGGCCATGAAACGCTCAACTGACGTCTCGGTTGTGGCGTTGAAGCTTGCGGGAGCCGTACTGGCACTGCTTCCGCTCGCCTTCATTACACGGTCGTTTCCGACGCTCTTCTTCAAGCCCTTGACTGAAGACGGTTTTTACTCACTTTCGGTCGCTCGCAACTTAGCAATGGGCAACGGACTGACAATCGACGGTTCCCATCTCACGAATGGCTTTCAACCGGCGGTGACGATGCTCGACTCCGTCGCCTTCCTGGATCACGGCAATCGAGTTGTCGGCGTGCGCATTGTCTTGATCGTGAGTTGGCTGATCATGGTTGCAACGTGTGGAGTCGTGGCACTCATTTGCCGGGACCTTGCAACGAACGAACGTGCGCGACAGGTCGCGCCATGGGTGGCGGTGATTGGCTTTCTGAGTGGCCGCTATGTCCTGTACGCGTTCAACGGTCTCGAGACGGGCGGGGAGATCCTTGTCTGCGCTCTGGTGTGGCGCTTCTACCAAACGCGAGGTGTCACGAGTCGATTATCGGCGGTGTTGATGGGGGTCCTCTTAGGGCTTCTCATATTGGTGCGAATTGACGGGATCTTCCTTATGGCCATCGTTGCCGCTTCGGTCGTGTGGGAATTACGCAGTCGCGAGGGTGTGCTGCGAGGCATCCTCATCGCGGTGACGGCCGGTGTCGTCTCGGCGCCGTGGTGGTTGTACAACCAGATCACGTTTGGACACCTCCTTCCCACAAGTGGAAAGGCGGAGCAGTCGATCCACCTCACATTTTCCCGACTTCCCTCACTTCTTATTGGCGCCATGCAGGATTTTGTCCCGTGGGGCTACACCGCGAAGACACAAACCCTGTGGTTCAGTATGATCGAACTTGTGGCGGTCGCGGCTGCCATCGCTGCGATCACTCGCCGGCCCAAGCTCATTGACGACGAGATCGGCGACCATCGTGCTCGGGTGGAACGGGGGAACAAATTTGCCGTCTTGCTCACTCTGGCGATCGTCGTGCTGGGCGCCTTTTACTTCGTGGAGACCGACGCAGTGTGGTTCTACGGCCGCTATCTCGCCCCCGCAATTCTCGTGGGCTCCGTATCGGGCGTCGCGTACTGCCTCAATAGGGGATTTTCAACACCCAAGATTTTGACAACGGTGGCGGCAGCCGCACTGCTCGTTGGTGTCGTCTTCACGTTCCACTTCGATCGAGGCGCGACGTCGACCTATTACTCAAATCAGCTGTCGCTGATCAACAAGTATGTTCCCCCCGAGGACCTCGTGGGAGCGGGACAGTCGGGGACGATTGGCTTTATGAGAGCCAACGTGGTGAATCTCGACGGAAAGGTGAATCAATCGGCCCTGGAGCATCAAGACAACATTCGGCTCTACTTGCTCTCGCGTCATATTGAATGGTTGTGCGATCAGAGCGACTACGTGACCCGTTATCTCTCGGATGATCCGACAAAGTTCGGATGGACCGAAGTGGCCCAACAAAATGGTTTTGAGCTCTGGCGCTGGAGCCGAGCGGAAACGCCATAGTCGTCAGCGTCGTTCGCAGGTGACGCTGAAGGACCGAATTTCTACTCGACGATTTCGCTCGTTTGGAGAACAGGCTGAATTGTCGTGTAGTTTGCGACATCGGCAAGGACCGCTCCTGTGCCTTCGGCGGCCATCGCGGCGCCGAGTGCTTCGAATGACGCAAACTTGAAGTGAACGGCGGCCACATAGGGTCCGTCAACTCCCTTGTCAATCTCCGCTCCGTCAAGTCCCCAGGTCTTCACGGCAAGCGGGACATGGGAATTGCGGTAGTAGTCGTGATCAAAGGTCGCACCTTCGGTCGTTGGGTAGAGGACTGAGAGTCGAATCATAAGTAGGGACCGTAGCAAATCTCATCGGTACCCGCCGCACTCTCAGATCAGATCCTCGGGTCGGGCCAACGTTCCACGGTTCGAGCCGGGAGCACGGCGACGGAAGCGAAAGCCATCACGTCACCTCTGCGAATTGATTCACCGGCAACGAGCTTCACGTGCACACTTTTGTTTACGTCACTTGGTTGAATTGGCCGTCACTGCTTGCGAAAGGACAACAGATGGAATGCGAGGAGTGCCAACCCCCACTTCCACAAAATTGACACTCGTGTGATTCTGTCGTGTCGCCATCTGAGGGAAGGTGGGCGGCCCCCGGCGTCGTGACTAAGACTGCTCAATTGTGCACGCGGATGAGAGGGATTATCCGATAATTACTGGCAATTCTTGGAAATCGGGCGAATTACTATCACTCGGCTGGAGATTCCAAATATTTTTTGAATCTCTTTTGCAATATTGCTGATGGCTCTGTACAATTCGTACCAGCGAAATTGCTGTGGGGGGACGTGCGCGGAAGTTCGTGGGCCCAACTCAGTGCCGCTAGTGCAGTTGTTCCAGGAGCGATATCACCATGAAGACGAGTCATTGGGATGCGCATTACTTGATATTTGGTGCTCGATTGCACTCCATTCGTATCGGCCTTGGAGGTACGAGACCATGACGACCATTCATCTGTCTCGCGACGAGCGTTTGAGTTCAATTCTCAAAGCTGCGTCGGACATCATTATGGAGAGCGGGATCGAGGCGACGACAATTACCGCGATCGCCACGCGTTCGGGGGTGTCCCGCCAATGGTTGTACGATTTTTTCCCCGATGCCGAGTCGATTCTTCGGGCCCTGTACATGGAGGCTCAGAGGGAGTTTTTCATCGACGATCCGTTGATGCTGCCGGGGGAAGAGGATTTCGTCGCGTTCGTCGTTCGAGGAAGCATGGCGTGGCTGCACATGCCTGTTGCGTTTGCTCGACTGACGATGTACGCCCTCAACGGAGGCACGAGGAACTCGACCGGAGGCACGTCCCTTCGTTCGTTCATCCTCGAGAACTTCGAACGTTCGTGGATTGATCCGCTCGTTGCCTTTGGCTACGGACGAGCGGTGTTGTACGGCTCGATCATGACGATCATCAATACGGCCGTCGGTCTCAATATTGCGGTGGCCGACGGATTGACGACCTATGAAGTCGCTGAGCACCGCTTGAGTACCGTCATCGAAGCTCTCATCGCAGCGGAGTGACGCCGTCAGAGGGCTGAGTCCCGACCTCGCGCTCCGGATGTCGTTAGCGTGAGTGTGTGAGTTGGTGGCAAGAGGCAGTTTTCTATCAGATCTATCCACGATCCTTTCTCGACACGGACGGCGATGGCGTCGGTGACTTGGCGGGAATGGTCCGGCAATTGCCGTACATGCGGGACTTGGGAATCGATGCGGTGTGGGTGTCGCCCATCTACCCGTCCCCCATGCGTGACTTCGGTTACGACGTCACCGATTACTGCGATGTCGCATCGATCTACGGTTCGCTCGAACAGTTTGACGACTTCGTTGCGGGCGCTCACGCACTAGGAATCCGAGTGATTCTCGATTGGGTGCCGAATCACACCTCGAGTGATCATCCGTGGTTCATCGACGCCCGAAGTTCACGGTCGAGCGAGCATCGAGACTGGTACGTGTGGCGAGAACCCACCGAGCCAGGTGTCTTGCCGAACAACTGGCTTCGCTCGTGGAGTGATGAGCCCGCGTGGACGCTCGACGACGAAACGGGTCAGTACTACCTCCACTGCTTTCTTCCGGAGCAGCCCGATCTCAATTGGGCGAACGTCCGCGTACGTGAAGCCATGGCGGAGACACTGAGATTTTGGTTGCGTCGCGGAGTCGATGGTTTCCGTATGGACGTGATCCATCTCTTGGGTAAAGATCCCGCCTTGCCCGACGATCCTGTGGACCTCGTCGGGATCGGACACGTTCCCTTGAATGATCGCCCCGAGACGCACACCTACATTCGGGAGATTCAGAAGGTCTTGGGTGAGTTTGGCGACGACAAGGTCAGCGTCGGAGAGGTGTACCTACTTGATCCTGAAGCGGTGGCCACGTACTACGGGAATCGTGATGAGCTCAATCTCTCGTTCAATTTTGCGTCTCTTGTCACTCCGTGGCGCGCCGACGCGTGGCGCGATCTGATCGAGCGGACGGAGTCATCACATCTATCGGTTGACGCGTGGCCAACCTGGGTTCTCAGCAATCACGACAACAAGCGAGTCGCATCACGGCTTCGAGGGGACGAACAGCGCATTCGCGCCGCCGCCGTGCTCCTCCTGACGCTGCGTGGCACGCCTTTCATCTATGCCGGTGAGGAGCTGGGACTGCGAGACGCGGACATTCCCCCAGAGCGTGTCGTGGATCCGGGGTTGCGCGACGGTTGTCGGGCTCCACTTCCGTGGACGTCGGGGGAACTGCACGGTTGGGCCGCGGAGCCGTGGTTGCCCTTCGCGGACGATTCGAACGGGTTTGCGGCTTCGACGCAGGCGGCACAGCCCCACTCGATGCTGCAATTCTTTCGCCGCCTTCTCCAACTACGAAGGGAATTGGCGTGTCTACGAACGGGATCTCTCGGCGGGCTTCGGGTTGTCGACGATGTTCTGATGTACCGACGTGAAGTGGAAGGTGCGGCGGTGAATGTCTGCGTCAACTTCTCGCGAGAGTCGAAAGATGTTGTCGTTCCCGGCGAAGCCGACGTTCGTCTTTCTGGTACTGGGCTTGCTCGCGTCGAGGGGGAACACCTCACGCTGGCTCCCGGGGAAGCGGCAGTCATCGCGTAGTTCGCTCCGTAAAGTCTCGTCGTTCGCGCAGCCGAGACGCCGGCTGAAAGCGCACGCCCGCAGTGACGTCCACACGATGGAGGAGAATCTCGCACGGCGGTTCAAAGAGGTCAGCAAAACGCGCGGCGAGCTCGTTGCCCGCCAGTTCCCATACCACGGTTGTACGCCGATCCGTTTCGTCTTCAATCCACTGGCGCAACTGGAGCCCGGACTGCGTCACAACATGATCTGTTGCGTAGGCCTTTCTCTCCAAGAGTCGCCACGAGTCGGCAATTGACTCGTCCGAATTGCCGCGAGATTGGGACAACCAATCTCCGTCGTAACCCAGCCACGCGTTGTGCAAGATCGATGCCTCGCCGCCGCTAAGACCGAGACTCGCCACGATCGCCCAATGAGTGTCTCCGCGCCACTCGCGCAAGCAGTTGACGGCGTGCCAGCCACTGAGAACGGGATGCTCTGATCGAGAGAACGTGAGATGACTCGCGAAGAACGGTCGTCCGACTGTGGGCAGTTGGTCAACAATTCGCCACAAGTCGGGACCTAACGCACGCAATCCGTCACGTGCGTCCGGCGCGTACTGATTAAGCCCATCGAGGACGGCGGCGTTGCGCGCAGCCCAAAAGGCTTCGAAGGCGGCCGGAAGCTTGAGGTGCTCGAAGACCAGTTCGATGCCGACGGGGCTGATCGAGCCAAACGCGGCGGTCGTGGCCTGTGCGCCGGCGCCCGCGAAGGGCGCAGCGCGACTCGCGATGTAACCCAAAGGACCGTTGAGCCCCAACTCTTCGTAACGGGTGACCGCATCCGGGTCCCAAAAAATCCAACCAATCAGAGTCTGGACGCAACGGGCGTTTCGCCTTGTGACTTCGAACAAGTGATCGTCTTCAAGATCGCCTGCGTCCACGACCTCGCACGGTACCTTACCGAGTGGTACGCGAAGTGCCTTTTCACGAGCGGCTCGTCAGGATCGACTCAGTAGATTGGCGCCATGAGATCGTTCGAAGACGCCTGGACTGCGGCGGACAAGGTGGAGGGTTGGCTGCTTAAGGAGCAGGGCCAGGCACTTTTTGACGCGGCGCGCTCACTTCTTCCCGGTACTGTCGCCGTCGAGATCGGCAGCCATCGAGGAAAGTCAGCCACAATCATCGCAATGGGACTACCCGACGGAGGTCGACTGACGGCCGTAGATCCATTTGACGATCCTCGTTGGGGTGGCGGCACGGAGTCGTTAGCCGTGTTCCAAGCCAACATGGCGTCCGTTGGCGTCGTTGACCGCGTGGACTTGTTTCGTGGCTTGTCGTCGGAAGCGTCGGCGACGTGGAGCGGTCCGCCCGTCGGCTTTTTGTGGGTGGACGGTGCCCACGATCTGGCAAGTACGCTCGCCGACTTCGATGGCTGGTTGCCGCACATGGCGGTGGGTGGACGAGTGTACGTTCACGATGCGTTCAGCGCCGTCGGAACGACCCGAGCGATCCTTCGACGACTGTGGTTCTCGAGATACGTCTCGTACATTGGCTGTGAGAGAACCTTGGTCAAATTCATTGTTGGTCCCCAGCGACTTCCTCAGCGGATTGCGTCGGGGATTCGTCTCAGTGCTCGATTGCCATTCTTTGTGCGCGTCGTCGCGATCAAGATTTCGCGACGACGAGGGTGGAGCTCGTGGGAGCGGCGATTCATGAAAGTCAAGAACGAACCGCTCATCTGAACGACGGGGTCGGGGAGTGAGCGAGCATCACGCTTCGCCAGCGATGCCTACACTGCCTTCGAACAGGAGTTGAACCAATGAGCATGATGGGCCACGGAGGGATGCGCAACATTCGGTCCCTGCGCGGCGACCACGACTTGCTAACCCATGAAATCAAGCGAGGAACCGTACCGCGCGTGTGGGAGTTCGCACGCGCGTATCGCGCGATCTTGGGCATCTTTCTGTGCGCGGTCATTCTTGATGCTGTTGTCGTGTCGTTGTCTCCGTTGATTCTTCGAAATATCATCGACAACGGCATTCTGGGCACCGGTGATCTCGAACATCGACGAACGGTGATTATTCAGTGGTCCGTCTTGTTGGCTGTACTCGCGGTGGTTGATGCGGGGTTGTCGATGGGGCAACGGCGAATCTCCGCGGTCGTCGGAGAGGGCCTGATCTACGACATGCGTTCGCGCGTGTTTCGACACATCCAACAGATGCCCATCGCCTTCTTCGCTCGCACCCAAACAGGCGCTCTCATCAGTCGGCTCAACAATGACGTCGTCGGCGCCCAGCAGGCGTTTACGGATCTGCTTTCGAACGCCGTGGGCAACATGGTCATGGTGCTGCTCGTTCTTGCAACCATGTTCTATCTGAGCTGGCCCATCACACTGGTGGCGCTCCTGCTGCTGCCCGTCTTTCTTGTGCCGGCGCGATATGTGGGCCGCCGCCTCGGTGGGCTCTACCAGCGATCCCTGGAACTCAACGCGGAGATGAACATGGTGATGACGGAGAGGTTCAATGTCGCCGGGGCCATGGTCGTGAAACTGTTCGGGCGTCCTTCCCACGAGATTGACTACTTTGAGTCTCGCGCCGGCAAGGTGCGCGACATCGGTGTCGACCAAGCCCTCTACTCGCGATTCTTGTTCGTCGCTCTCTCTCTGACCGCCTCATTGGCGACGGCGTTCGCGTACGGTTTCGGTGGAATTGCGGCTCTGGACGGGGTGATTACCGCGGGTACGGTGGTTGCCCTGACTTTGTATCTCACTCGGTTGTACGGACCGCTGACGCAACTATCGAACCTGAATCTTGACGTCGTCACCGCTCTCGTGAGTTTTGAACGGTTATTCGAGATCCTGGACCTCGAGCCCATGATCACCGAGTCGCCCGAGGCAGTCTCGATTCCCAGCGGACCGTGCACATTGGAGTTCGATCACGTCGACTTCTCGTATCCCGCGGCTGACGAAGTGTCACTGGCTTCACTCGAGTCCGTCGCGGTCCTTGACAAGACGCCGCGGACGGACGTTCTGTTCGATCTGTCATTTCGAGTGGAGCCCGGGACGGTCACGGCCTTGGTCGGCCCTTCGGGGGCGGGGAAAACCACCATCTCAATGCTGGTCTCGCGCCTTTATGACGTGACAGGCGGCGCCGTTCGCCTGAATGGAGTTGATGTCCGCGACACGTCCTATGTGTCACTTGGAGACACGGTGGGAGTTGTCACACAAGACGCGCACCTGTTCCACGACACGATGCGCGCCAATCTTCTCTATGCCAAGCCGGACGCATCAGACAGGGATCTCGAGTCAGCGTTGCGGGCTGCACAGATTCTTGATCTGGTCGAGGCACTTCCGAAGGGCCTGGATACCGTTGTCGGAGAACGCGGCTACCGATTGAGTGGAGGCGAGAAGCAACGTGTGGCGCTGGCGCGCCTGCTGCTCAAGTCACCGCGGATCGTGGTGCTCGACGAGGCCACCGCTCATCTCGACGCCGAGAGCGAAGCGGCCGTGCAGAGGGCGCTGGACGAGACGATGTCGTCGCGAACGTCGCTGGTGATTGCTCATCGATTGTCCACGATTCGTAATGCCAGCCAGATCCTGGTGATTGATGCCGGTCGAGTCGTGCAGCGCGGCACCCACACGGAGCTCATCGCCAGCGGTGGTCTGTACAAGGACCTCTACGAGACGCAGTTCGCCACGCAGGCGATCGAGGCACCGCGGTGAGAGTGGTGTTCGTCTGTTTTGCGAATACGTGTCGATCCCCGGTCGCAGAGGTGATGCTTCGACGTTCTCTTGACATCGAAGACGGTGTGGAGGTGAGTTCGCGCGGCTTGGCGGGTGGACCGGGTGAGACCCCCGAGCCGTTGCGCCACGTGCTGTCTGATCGTGATCTCGACCTGGCCAGCGACACCGGCGCGGTGTTGCAGCGTGAGGACGCACGTAACGCGGACCTCCTCCTCTTTCTCGAACGCCGACTCTTGCGTGACGCTGTGGTGACGGATCCCACGCTGTGGCCGCGAAGTTTCACGGTCCGCGAGTTCGCGCGGCGGGCCTTCGTGAATCCGCCCGAGCGTGACGTGGAGTCCTTTGCGGAGTGGCTGGCGGTTCTGCACGCGGCGAGGTCGCGCGACGAGCTGCTCGGAGAAGATGAGGTCGACGACATCGCCGACCCTGGCCTTCACGGTGACGTCGAGCAGTTCACCGTCATGGTTGACACCCTGGAGCGGGAGATCGGTCGGATCTCCCCGTTTCTCAGTGGGTGGTCGTCCATCTCAGGGTGACAAACTTGTTGCCCTGCCAGCTCGACTGAATCGGGCCGTTGAAACCGAGCGGTGAGTTGAAGTTGACCGTGATGTTCGAGGGATGAATCAAACTCTGAGGCACGAAATTCAGCGTCAGCGCACCGTGGTGAAGAGCGTCCAACATCACGGCGCTGAAAACCACCTCTTGGGTCTGCTGTGCGTACACGGGCTGAATGGCTCGCTGCAATGCGAGATGTTCCTCGATGACAGTGCCAGGCGCCTGCGCGGAAGGCGGCAACCACTGATAGATCCTGGCGATGTATTCGCCCGCAACGTGCGTATTGGTGTTGTCCGGTCCCATCGCGTACGACGGCTTCGCATTCGCCGGAGCGTTGTTGTGAAGAAGAATCGTCGTGGTGATGTAGGCCGTGCCTTGCGTGTCCACGCGAATGTTGTAGGTGACGTCACTGTGCATGAACCAGTCGAGCTTCGCCGCAACGCCTGCCTCGAGAGCGAGGTGAACCACTTGGTTGCCTTGCGCGAGGATGTCCCCGGATCCTCCGAACGCGACCACCGTCTTTTCAAGTGTGGGGTCCGTGTCGTAGAAAAGAAGGTGCCGACCCTGGCTCGCCTTGGCCAGTGAGTCGAAAAACTCGCCCAGGTCGTAGTGGCCGTGCTTCATTTTGTCGACGGCCGCTTGGGCCACGGCCGTGATGTCATCGTGACGAGTCACCTGCGAGCCAGCCGGATACTTGGTGTACAAGTCAAACAGCAGCAGGGGGGCGACGTTCGACGTCGTGACGACCTGGTGGATTGTGTTCACGTGAACGCCACCTGTGACCTTCAAGATGTTGGACAGCGTCTGGACGTCAACGCCGATGACGCCGTCAACGTGGATACCGCGGGCCGCGGCGAACATCTGGATCATCCAACGACTTGACGTTGGGAAGTCCGCGTTGGCGTTCACCGACTGCCAGATGCGCGTGGGCTCGAGGGGACCGAAGACCTGACGAGTCGACGCGCTAAGAATTGGGGCGGCGGGATACTTCAGAGCGATCTTGCCAACGCTCGCCGCAGACGTCATCGTGAAGGTTCCGTCATTGACATGCAAAAGTGCCCACGAGAGGACTGCTCCCTGGTCTCGCATCTCGGAGTTGTTCTCTCCCGCTACGAGATAGGTTCGCGGACCGTGAGACCCGAGGAAGGGCTGGGCGAAGTCGAGAGCCTCACCGCCGTGGTGGAGCAGCGCGACAATCTTGGTCAGAACCGCGTTGAGCTTGACGCGCTCCGTGTGAGCCGGCCCCCACAACCCGCTGGGTGACTGAATGAGCGTTGCGAGAGTGGCCGCGGAGGCGTGAACCTGCACGTCGAGTTTCTGGAGCTGCGGCAAGCTGATCGAGGTTCCGTGACTGGCGTTAATGGTGCGCACGGTGCTCGCCAGTAGTGCCTGGCCCTGCTGGGCGACGACGTCGACATCGTTGACGGTTCCCGTTAAGGCGGACACCTGACTGCCGACAAAGGGGATGACCTTGAGAATCGAAATCGCGACAGAGTTGCTGAGTTCACTGTTCGCCTCTTGCGCGTAGTAACGCATCGTGGCCATTTCCGTGCCGGCGCGTGCCCGGCCGTCCGCGGAGAGAAGGAGCGTTCGATGATCGACGATGCCACGCGCTTCGTTCTGAGCTTTGGTGAGGTCCCCCCGCGCGTGCAGAAATGTCAACAGGCCGATCACGCCGCACACCACCACGAGGACAACGACTCCCAAGACGGCACCCGCGACAATCTGGCGGCCAATTTCGCGCGGCCAGAGTCGCCGTGGCACCGATCGCCACCCACTCGTCTGGCGCTCGGGTCGTTCGATTTTCGTTCCTCGCGTATGGCGGTGGCGCGTTCCGTCACGGTGCAACGTGTAGTGGTACCAACCGTGGCGCACTTCGTGCAAGGGGCGCGACTTTCGGTGGTGGTAACGCGTGGCCATAGGGGTCAGTGCCGATGCCGGCTGGTCACCGGTCTACGACTGTTCTTCAGTCGAAGCGTCTATCTCGGGCATTGGGAGATTTTCCGGGATCGGCTTGGACGGACCTCCGTAGGTTCCGCCCGACCCGTATGTGGAGCCGTATCCGTACCCATATCCGTACCCATAGCCGTACCCGTAGCCGTACCCGTAGCGGTAGTAGTTGTACGAATCGCCCTGGGGAGCGCGATTGAGAACGAGTCCAACGAGAGCGGCGTCAACCTGAATCAGCAGTTCGACCGCGCGTACGGTGTCACGGCGAGTCGAGATCCCCGACGCAGCGACGAGGAGCACGGCGTCGGATTGCGCGGCGAGCACCTGGGCGTCCGACACGGGCAGCATCGGCGGGGAGTCGAGGATCACGAGGTCGCACCGTTGTTTGACCTCCTCGAGAACAATTCTCGCCCGACGCCCCGAGAGGAGCTCCGCCGGGTTTGGGGGGATCGGGCCCGCGGGCAGAATCTTCAAGTACGCGCTCCCAGGAACCTCGACCAAGGCGTCGTCAAGGTCAACCTCGCCGAGCAGCACGGAGGTGAAGCCGACATCGTTGGCGACACCAAAGAATTCGTGGACGCGAGGCTTACGGAGGTCACAACCGACGATGATCACCTCTTGGCCCGCGGACGCCAACGTAAAGGCGAGGTTGGCCGACACCGTGGTCTTGCCGTCGGCCGCGGCGGGCGAGGTGATGAGAAGCGTGTGGACGGGGTCGTCGAGGCTCATGAACTGCAACGACGTTCGCAGCGACCGGAACGCCTCGGACGACGGGCTCTTGGGCTGCTCGGCGACGATGAGCAGAGGAGTCTTTCGGTCCTCCCACTCTCGGATCGACGGGATGAGTCCGATGGTCGGTCGGCCGTGAGCGAGGGACTCGAATTCGGCGCGACTGCGGAGGCGGTCGTCCATGGCTTCACGAATCAGCGCGATGCCCACCCCAATCGCGAGACCGACGACGAGTGCGAGGAGAGCATCGGTGGTGGGTTTTGGCGACACCGGGACGTGGCTGACGGTGGCGTACGAGAGAATCTTCACGGCGTCGCCGCCGTCAGCGATCGTTCCGAGTTCGACTCGGCTCAGTTCCGTCTGCAGATTTCGTAGGTCGAAGTAGTCGGTCCGATACTGCGTCGAATACACCCGACCGCGGACTGTGTTTTTCCCCACTTGCCCAATCTGTGTCAGGAGTGTGGACATATCGAGCTTCGTGAAATTGATCAGGTTCGAGATGTACTCGATCGATCCGACGTCGGTCTTCACGGTCTGGGAGTGCATGTACACGTTGTAACCAATGGCCAAGTCGTTGGCCGCCTTCTGGGCGAGGAGGGCGCTGGAGGACTTGCAGGTGATGGTGGCAATGGAGGTGGTGCCCAACTGGGCAATGGCACAGGTCGGCAACGTCCGTCCCAGCAGACGTCGAGCTTCGCCTCGGGACGCACCGGAATTCAAGCGAATCAGGTCGCTGCCCATCGCGGTGGGCGTGATTGTCTTGCTGGCGAAGAGGACTTTGGCCGTTGACTCGTAGACGGGCGTTCGAATCGTGTCGAAGGTAATCATTCCCGCGGTCGTTACGACAGCCGCCACGAGAATTGTGACCTTGTGGCGCCAAAGAACCTTCAGGTAATCCTGTGGGGATCGCCGGTGGGGCGCCGTGGTCTCCATGAGCACACCTTACTTGGGAGCCTCCGATGATATTGGTCGCGACAAAGGATCACAAGTGCCCTATGTCACAATGTTGCAGTGAAGAACTGGCCTGCACTTCCGGAAACGCCAGTCGCACCCGCTCGCCCTCCGCGCCAGCGCGGAGGCAGTGCGGTTGTCACGGTGGGTGCAGCCACCTTGGCGCTGTTGGCACTGTCGCTGTTTTCGGGCACGCACCTGATCTTCGCGCTGATCGCGCTGCCGCTCGTGATCATCATGGCGTGGACGAATCCCGAGGCGATGATCAGCGTGTTGCCGATCTGGATGGTGCTCATGGGCCTCATTCGGCGCATTACGCCAGGAGGTGGCAACGTCACCTTCTCCGGGGACCCCGTCCTGATCCTGGGGCCGGTGGCATTGCTCGTCCTGTGGGCGGTTGTCGCGAATAAACGCGAGCCGGGCCAGTTGTCGAACTTGGCCAAGACGGTGCTCGTGTTCAACATCATTGCGTTTCTCGAAGCTTTTAATCCTGCGCAAGGCTCTTTACTCACCGGCGTAGGCGGTCTCCTGTTCGTGCTCGTTCCCACGGCCGCTTTCTGGATTGGTCGGCGCTACAGCGATCCAGAGTTTTTCGTTCGGATTATTTGGACCGTGGCGATCATGGGTCTCTTCGCAGGCGCCTACGGTCTCTACCAACAGTTTGTGGGATTTCCATCGTGGGATACGAACTGGATTAATTCCAAGGGTTACACCGCACTCAATGTCGGCGGTGGCGTCACGCGGGCGTTCTCAACGTTTTCGAGCGCGGAGGAGTACGCCGTCTTCCTCTCGGTCGCCGCAGTGGCCTGGGTCGCACTGCTCGGACGGGCGACCCGGTGGCCGATCTACCTTCATCTGTCGGCCCTGGCCCTGATCTTGACGGCCCTGTTCTATGAGGCCCAGAGAACAAGTTTCTTCCTCGTCGTCTTGGCGCTTGGCGTCATGGCCGCCTCACGGGTGGGGTTACGACCCATCAACGTCCTGCTGGCCGGTGCGGTTTCCATCGCGCTCGTCATTGTGTTCGCCGGCGCCTTCGGTGGTGGATCAAGCGGCTCCGCGTCGTTGGCCGGTCAACAGAGTGCGGCGCAGGTCTTGGCCCAACGTCAGCTGTCCGGATTGACTAATCCGACGGGTTCGGATTCCTCTCTGAAAGGACACATCAGCCAGACGAAAAAGGGCGTCCTCGAGGGCTTGAAGAAGCCCGTCGGTCACGGGACGGGTTCGGTCAATCTGGCGGCGAGTCGCTATACCGCGCAGAACAAGTTGCACGGGACGGAGTTCGATCCGGGCAACATGGGAATCGCGTTCGGACTGCCGGGACTGATCACGTACGTCCTCTTGCTGTTTTTTGCCTTGCAAATGGCCTATCGATTGGCGGTGCGTCGGCGCGACGCGATTGGCCTCTTCGTCATCGGCATTTTGGCGGCGACATTGTTTCAGTGGACCAACGGCGACCTGTACTCGGTCTGTTGGTTGATCTGGTTGGCGATGGGCGTTGGGGATGGATTGCTCAACGCCGCGGTACCTGACGAGGAGCCTGTCGCCGTCGCGGAACCAGACACCGCCTTCTCCTGGCGCCGACCGGGAGAACCCCGACGCGCGACGGTCCTCTAGTGGGCCAACCCGTGCGAGTGCTCTACGTCGCGCACTCGGTCTCCGCACACGGTGGGGGAATGGAGCGAATGGGTCGTGCGTTGGTGAGTGCGGAGCGTTCGGACGTTCACTTCACCGTGATCGCGTCCGAGGGCCTCGAGGGGCTGCCCTCCCACGTTGAGGTTGTACGCCTCGCTCTTCCGCGGCGTCCGGCGTTTGCCCGCATCCTCTGGTTTTACGTCCGCAGTGGACGACTCGTGCGACAGTGGCGCGATCGCGTGGACGTCGTTCACTCGTGCGGCGCACTCACGACACCGTGCGTGGAGATTGCAACGGTGCATCTCTGCCAGGCCGCGGTGCCCGCGGTTCACGACACGACCTCACGACGGTGGCGCCGACTGAACGCGGCGCTGGCCCGCGTGGTGGGTCGGGCGATCGAGCGTCGCCAGTTCCGCGTTGGACGCGTCGGAACCCTGGTCGCTGTCTCGGACGCCGTGGCCACCCAGTTGGCACGCTGCTATCCCGACCTCCCGCAGACGACAATCGTCAACGGCGTCGACACCGCGCGCTTCGACGTGCCCCATCGAGCCGGTCGTGACGGGGACCCTCTGACTGTTGTCATGGTCACGGGGGACTTCGCGTTAAAGGGGGTGGACCTCGCGATCACGTCGCTACAAGACGCGCCGGGGGTCGTGCTGCGCGTCGTCGGAGAGGGTGCGCTGGCGCCGTACCGCGACTTGGCAGCGTCGCTCGGGGTTGCGGACCGCGTGAAGTTCTACGGCTATCAGGAACGTCCCGCCGACATCTACGCGAGCAGCGACGTGGTCCTATGCGTCTCCCTGTACGAATCCTTCGGGCTCTACCTCGTCGAAGCCGCCTTGGCGGGGTGCGGGGTGATCGCGACCGACGTCGGTGTCGCCGCTCAACTGATCGGACCGGGCGACGGCGGACTCCTGATTGAACGTTCGGCGACCGCGCTGTCACGTGCGCTCACGGAGGCCGCCACGGACAGGGAACGGATGCGCTCGTGGGCGAGCGTTGCCCACGAGCGAGCCGCGGGGTTCTCCCTCGACACGATGGTCGCAACCTACGACCGCCTCTACCACGAGATCGCCGCACGATGAGCGCGCCTCGCGTGTTGCACGTCGGTCTCGAGAGTCCCGCGACGCGCCACGGTGGTCTCAACGTGTATTTGCAGCGCCTCGTTCGCGCGGAGCGTGACGCGGGTATCGACGCGTCGATCGTCTGGATCAGCGACGACCAACCCGACGGCGACGAACACATTGCGCCGGGCCTGTCGTGGCCGCGCCGCTTCGTCGCGTTCGCTCGGACCATTCGACGGTCGCGCGCCGAGGTGGTGGACGTGCATTTCGCCGCCCACGCTTTTGGCGCGCTGCTCACCGGGGCCCTTCGAGGTCGACCGATGGTGGTGCACTTCCAGGGACCCTGGGCGCTCGAGAGTCAGGCCGCCGGAGAGCGCGGACTGGGAGTGTGGGTGAAGGGTCGCGTCGAGGGTTTCGTCCTTCGCCGAGCCGATCGGGTCATTGTCCTTTCCAACGCGTTTCGCCGCGTTGCGATTCAGCAGTACCGCGTGGTTCCGCACCGAGTGGTTGTGGTGCCTCCGGGCGTCGACTCCGCCAACCTCGTCGATCGTCGACGTGTGCGCGCGGAGCTGGGCATTCGAGACAACGAGGAGATGTGGTTGTCGGTGCGTCGACTCGTCCCTCGAATGGGACTGGACGTTGGCCTGAGGGCGTTCGCCCTCGGGGGCGTCGAGAATCGTCGTTACGTCATTGTGGGTGACGGACCGTTGCGCTCCGAGTTGGAAACGGTAGCGAGAGACCTGGGCGTCGCGTCAGCGGTGACCTTTGTCGGTCGCGTCGACGACGACACGTTGGGTGCCTGGTACGACGCGGCGGACGTCTCGCTCGTGCCCAGCGTTGCTCACGAGGGTTTTGGGTTGGTGGTCGGGGAGTCACTGGCCCACGGGACGCCGGTGGTCGCGAGCGATCGTGACGGACTGCGCGACGCTGCCCGTCTCTCGCGTGCGGTCGTGCTCGTGGAACCAGACCCGGCGCGCATGGCCCGGGCCGCTGCAGACGTTCTGTCGAAGCCCACTTGCGTGATGATGCGCGGAAGTCCGTTGCCGCGCACGGGTGGTCGATGGTCGTCGAGCGACACCGGGTCATCCATCAGGAGGTGCGCGACGGAACTGTTCCTCGAGGAGTCGTGGTTTTGGATCACACTGCACGCCTCAGCGGGGGCGAGCTCGCGATCGCTCGACTGGTGGGCGCGTTCGACGACCGCTGGCGGGCTCACGTGATTCTTGCCGAGCACGGCCCGCTCGAAGAGGAGCTGGACCGTCGTGACATCTCCTATGAGGTGATCGTTCTCGACGCGCGCACGCGAGACCTCGCCCGCGATGATCTGGCTCGAAACGGGCGACTGCGGGCCATTGGTGACACCGCCCGCTACGTCGTGCGACTTCGACGCGTGTTGCGGTGGCGTCGTCCCTCGATTGTCCACACCAACTCGTTGAAGGCTCATCTCTATGGCGTCGCCGCGTCGTTCGGGGCACCGTGGAGAGCCGTGATGCACGTGCGGGATCGCTGGTCGCCGCCATACATTGACGCGGCGACGGCGCGGGATCTGCGACTCATCGCCCGCTTTGGACCGGCGGCGGTCCTGGCGAACTCAAAGGACACGGCATCCACGTGTGGGGTGCCCGCGGTCGTCCTGCCGAGCCCGGTGGAGCCTGGTCTCTTCGCGCTGGCCCCTCCCTCGAGCTCGGCGGTGCTCCGACTCGCCGTGGTCGGACGGCTGGCTCCGTGGAAGGGTCAGGATCTGGCGATCGCCGCGTTGGAGGTATTGGTATCGACGCGCGACGCGACGTTGGTTCTGGTGGGTGACGCACTCTTTGGCGAGCAGGACTACGCCGAGGCGCTGCGTGAGCAGGTTCGCGGGGCGCACTTGGATGACCGCGTCGTCTTTGCCGGTCACGTTCATGAAGTCGGTTCGGTCCTCGAGGACGTGGACGTCATTATCTTGTCGTCGCGCTCTCCGGAGCCGTTCGGCAATGTCGTTGTTGAAGCCATGGCGGCGGGACGCTGTGTGGTGGTCCCCAATCGCGGAGGCGTCACGGAGTTTGTGACTGAGAACGGTCCACAGGGTTCAGGTTTCTTCTACGACATGGGCGACGTGCAGTCTCTCGTCTCGGTCCTCGAGCGTGTGGGAAGCGACACCGCACTGAGGGTCACGGTCGGCGCCAACGCTCGCCAGGTTGCGCGATCGTTTGGTGCGGCGTCACTCGCTCGTACGCTCGAGGACTTTTACGACGATCTAGTTTAGGAAGGTGCTCGTCTCACTGGTCGTGGCGTCGAAGGACCGACCAGCCCTGCTGGAACGCCTGCTGGACTCCCTGACGCCCCAGCTCGAGCACCGGCCGGAGGAGTTTGAGATCATCGTCGTTGACGACGGTTCCGACCCTGCGTATTCACTGTCAGACCAGCCTCGTGTCACAGTGGTGCGCACCCGCGGACTCGGACCGTCGCGAGCGCGAAACCGCGGCGTTCGCGTGGCGACGGGTGAGATCGTGATCTTCACGGACGATGACGTCGTGCCCGAGGAAGGTTGGGTCGACGCAGCGCTGACGCACCTCGCCGAACACCCCGCCAGTGCCGGCGTGACCGGTGACACTCGTTCGCCTCCGTTCAACCCGGTCTACGAGCACTCCGTCGAGGATCACGTGGGTGGAAGTTTCCTGACGTGCAACGTCGCGTATCGTCGCGGCGCCCTGGAGGCGGTGGGCGGTTTCGACGAGCGACTGTCACACGCCCACGAGGATCGCGATCTCGCGTGGCGAGTGGAGGCACAGGTTGGACCGGGTGGACTTCGAGCCCTCCATGAGGGTCACGCACCCCGGTCGTCCCTTTCGCGTTCGGGACGGCTGGCGACGAGCGCAGTTTCTGCACGACGACTGGTTGCTGTTCGCTCGCTACCCCGATCGTCGTGCGGGTCGCCACTCGATCCGCTGGACTCCCGTCGCCAACGCCGTACGCACCTGGCGGGACGTGTTCCACCTGGAGCACCTGTGGCGACATCCCCGGTCGTTCTGTCGGTGGGTGGCTCTCGCGGGCGGACAGGTCGCCTACGTCTCGTGGCTCGCGCTCACCACGTGGAAACGACACGCAACACTGGAGACGACGGTGGACCCGGGGCTTCGTCGGCGGGGCCGCCGGATCGCCTACGTCGGACCGTCCCCACACCCGAGCGCCGGTGGCGCTCCGGGGGTCGCGGGGCTGATTCTCGCGGAGTTACTGGCGCGTGGTCACGCGATTGACTGCTTTGTGGCGGCGTCGCGCGAGGATGACGATCCCCGTGGTCTGGGAGAGCGCGAGGGACTCACGTACGTCATCGAGAATCTCCCTTCGCCTTTGGTCATTGGTATTCCAACAACCGCGTGACCAAGATGATCTCCAGTCAGTTGGTCGCCGCGCTGACTCGTCGGCGTCTCGCACGCCACTTGACCCACCGACACGCGACGGCACCGTACGACGTGGTGTACCAGTTCTCGACCTTCGAGTCGTTCGGCGTGCCACGTCGTCGTGACCTGCCGGTGGTGATTCACCCGAGTGTGCACGCCGCGGGGGAACGACGCTGGGTGCGACGCGAGCGCGCCCTCGACCTGAGCGACGACGCGTCGTGGCGGACGCACCTCGTACTTGCCTGGCTGGACTGCGCAGTGCGCGCCAGCGCCGCGACGCCCGACAGGCGACCGGCATCCTCGCGTTGAGTCAGCCGTTCGCTGACAAGATGCCGCGGACTACGGCGTCGATTCTTCGCGCATTGTCGTCGTGCCCAACTGCATCGACGTGGCGTCGTAGTCCCTCGTGAGTCCCACGTCGCGTGATCTCATGGTGGTTGGTCGCCTCGCGGTTCGCAAGGGACTCGAGGACGTGGTGGCGCTCAGTCATCACCTGTCGAGGATCAACGCGGACCTGCGGTTGCGTGTGATCGGTGCCCGTCGCTGTGGAGCGACTATCGCCGCGCACTGTCGCGTGCCGACCGTGCGGTGACCATCTCGAAGGACCGCGACCTGGATCGGGGGTGTTTGACGAGATCAGTGGATCGCTGGCTCTCCTCCAACTCTCGCGGTACGAGCCCTTTGGCCTGACCGTCGCCGAATCACTGGCCCTCGGTGTGCCGGTCATCGTCACGCCCGCCGTCGGCGCGGCGCAGTTCGTTGCCGACGACGTGAAGGTGGTCGTGCGGCCCGGCGTGATCGACCGAACTCACCGCCGCCGTAGCGACGCTGTCGGACCTTCGAGAGGACGAACGACTCCTCCTCTCGCATCGGTGCCGACGAGAGGCCGAACGACACTCAGTCCTCGCGTGGTGACGGACACCCTCGAAGACGCGCTCTCGACGCTGCTTAGCTGAACGTGTCGAAGGTCACCGGAACGCGGCGCTGACGCCACGCGAGTGACGTCCCCGACCACGCGGGTGCACGGCGCGCGAGGGTGGTCCGATCACCCTGAAGAACGGCTACGAACCAACGCACCAGGCCGGGGCTCGCGCGGTCGCCCACGAGGTGGACGTACAGCCACCGACGTGATTGCACTGTCGCGGGCAGGGCCCTCATGAGGTTGTAGGCGCTGTCGGCGACGGCGTCGGGTGACGGCGCCTCGCGCTGGTCATCGCCGACTCGCACGGCGGGCTCATGGCGAACGGTCAGGGTGGGGTCGTAGCAAAGTCGCCACTGGTGCTCGCGGGCGTAACGCCCGACGGCCACCTCGAAGTGAGCTTGCGCGCCGCTGCCGTGCAAATCGAGTGGCAGTCCCAGGGCGCATCGTCGGTAGGCGGAAATGACACCCTTCAACATCGCGACGTCGCGAACCGGCCCGGTGCCGCAATGGTGATTGCCAATGACGCAGACCCAATAGGTGATGACACCCACCGAGTCGTTAACGCCGTGGGTGGGGATGTAGCCATCGTAAATGATGTCGCGACCCCCGACGCCTCCGACGTCGTTGTGGTCCGATCGAAGAAACAGCTCCTCGACACGCGCCGCCCACGTCGTGGTGAGTTGGGCGTCGTCGTCGGTGAAGGCGACAATGTCACTGGTCGTGGCGACGACGCCGGCGCACATCGCGGCGAGAACGCCGGGCTCGGTGACCGTCACGACACGGTACCCGCCGCGGTCGCCACTGCGTGGGTCGCGTCGTCGTTCGCACGAGCCACGACCACGACCTCGTCGAACGGGCAAGTACGAGCGTCGACGCTGTCGAGACATCGCGCCAGCATGTCGGGTCTCTGGTATGAGGGAATGACCAAGAGCGATGCTCACGCCCGTGACCCCGTCAGGAGTCGCACGACGGTGGGGGTGATGACGACTCCCGACTTTCCCGGCGCCACGCTGCGCATCCAGCGCAGGTCGTCACCCGTGAAGTATCGCGAGACACGCAGTCCGATCGCGAACAGCGCCGAAAAGATCAGACCGAACACCACGGTGGCGAGAAGTGACTGTGCGCGATGGTGCTGTGCCGAGGGCCACAGTCCCATCATCAGTCGCCCCGCGACGGTCACGATCGTTGTGACCACCAGCAACGGTTGCAGCCATGGCCAGATCAAGACGCGAAAGCGGGAGTCGACGAGGCGGCTGAATCGCAACAGCAGCTCTCCCAGGCGCTGGGCTTCGAGGGCTTCCCCGAGTTGCAGGCGGCCGCGCGCGAGGAATACCGCCGCGTACACGCCCAGGTCGAGAAGGGTGGTGCGGCCGGCGGCTCGACGCCGCTCTTCTCGCTCGACCAGAACGAGTTCGAGTCGGTGCTGACGGCCGACCACCTGAACGTGGAGGACACGGCGCGAAAGGTCTCACGCAGCTCGGTCGAAAACCTGATCGAGGCGATCGTGAGCGCCGAGAAGGTGCTCGTCGCGGGCACCGATCAGATGGCCTTCTTCGCAAGCTACCTGCGCCACCTGCTGATGCTGCTCGATCTGCGCGTGGACGTCGTCGCGAGCCCCTCCCAGGAGGCCCTCAGCCGTCTCGGGCGGATCGACTCGGGAACGCTCGTGATCGGGCTCTCGGCCGGCCGGCCGCATCCGCTGGTCGTGCGTGCGATGAAGCTCGCCCGCCACCGCAAGGCGCACACGGCGGCGATCACCGACGCAACGCTCTCGGAGGTCGCGAAGCTCGCGCAGATCAAGCTCTACTACTCCTCCAACAGCCCCGCCTACGTACGCTCTCACACGGCGCTGCTGAGCGTCATCCAGGCGCTCGCCTACGGCGTGTACGCCCAGGACAGCGCCCAGTACGACGACCGCATCAAGGCGTTCCGGCTGAAGTAGCGGGCCGCCGGCGCGCGGCCTGGGGCAAGCCGGTGGGGCTGGCGGCGATCGGCCCCGGCTAGACTAGGCGCATGCGCGACGAGGCGACATTTGCCGTCAAGAGCGGCCTGGCGGAGATGCTCAAGGGCGGGGTGATCATGGATGTGGTCACCCCGGAGCAGGCCGTCGTGGCGGAGGAGGCGGGCGCCGCCGCGGTGATGGCGCTTGAGCGCGTCCCCGCCGACATTCGCCGCGATGGCGGCGTCGCGCGCATGTCCGATCCGGAGATGATCGCCGGAATTCAGCAGGCGGTGAGCATCCCGGTGATGGCCAAGGCGCGGATCGGGCACTTCCTCGAGGCACAGGTGCTCGAGGCGCTCGAGGTGGACTATGTGGATGAGTCCGAGGTGCTGACGCCGGCGGACGAGAGCAACCACATCGACAAGTGGGCCTTCAACGTGCCGTTCGTCTGCGGCGCGACCAACCTCGGCGAGGCGCTCCGGCGCATCGGCGAGGGCGCAGCGATGATCCGCTCCAAGGGCGAGGCCGGCACCGGCGACATAGTCGAGGCGGTCCGCCACATGAGGAGCATCACGGGTGAGATCAGGCGCCTGCGGACGCTCACGGATGCAGAGCTCGCGACCGCCGCCAAGGAGCTCGCGGCGCCTCTGCAGCTGGTGCGCGATGTCGCTCGCGAGGGGCGCCTGCCGGTTGTGCTGTTCTGCGCCGGTGGTATTGCCACGCCGGCCGACGCCGCCCTGATGATGGCGCTCGGCGCCGAGGGCGTCTTCGTCGGCTCCGGCATCTTCAAGTCGGAGGACCCGCCGTCGAGGGCTCGCGCGATCGTCGAGGCGACGACGCACTGGCAGGACCCGGCGCGGGTCGCGGAGGCATCCCGCGGCCTCGGCCCGGCGATGGTCAGCCTGGAGAGCTCCAAGCTCGAGGGCGAGCAGCTGTTGGCCCAGCGCGGCTGGTAGTCCCCACGATGGCAGGCGCCGGTCTCAATGGCGGGGCCGGGTCGAGCGCGAGCCTGCGCTGATCGGTGTGCTCGCGTTACAGGGCGACTTCGCGGCCCATGCCCGCGTGCTGAGCGGTCTCGGAGCGCGGGTGCGGGAGGTGCGGACGGTCGCGGACCTCGAGGGCGTACACGGGCTCGTGATTCCGGGCGGGGAGTCGACGACGATGATGCTGGGGGTGGAGCGAGAGGGTCTCGCGGAGCCACTGCGCGACTCGTCTCCGAGCTCGAGATCCCGACTTTCGGTTCCTGCGCGGGCCTGATCATGCTCGACCGCGACCATCTCGGTCTGATGGATCTGAGCGCGCAGCGCAACGCGTTCGGCCGCCAGGTCCGAAGCTTTGAGAGCGATCTGGACGTGCGCGGCATCGAGGGCGGACCGGTTCACGCGGTCTTCATCCGTGCGCCGTGGATCGCCGAGTACGGTCCGCAGGTGGAGATTCTTGCGACGGTCGACGGGCACCCGGTGGCTGCGCGCCAGGGGCGCATGCTGGCCGTCGCCTTCCACACGGAGCTCGGTGAGGATACGCGCCTGCATGAGCTGTTCCTGGATTCGGTTGCGGCGGCGGCGAGCCCGTGTTGATATCGCTGGCGGCCGACGAGCTTGCGGGTGTCGCCGAGGTGCTCGCCGGTGAGCTTGAGCGCCGCGGCCACCCGGCGCTGCTCCACGGCGCGCTGAGCGAGGCCGAGCGAGACGACTGGGCGTGGGCCTCTGAGGCGGTGGCCCGCGATGTGGCCGACGGACGCGCCGAACAGGGCATCGTCTGCTGCTGGACGGGTACGGGCGCGGCGATCGCCGCGAACAAGGTCAAGGGCGTTCGCGCGGCGCTCTGCGTCGATGCTCAAACGGCTGCGGGTGCTCGCCGCTGGAATGACGCGAACGTGCTGGCGCTGAGCCTGCGCACGACCTCCAGGGCGGAGCTGTCGGAGATCCTCGACGCATGGTTTGCAACTGCGCCGAGCGAGGAGGCGGGCGACCGGGCGAACGTCGAGCACCTGGGCGCGATCGAGCGCGCCTAGATCGCTGCGAAGGTGCTGATTCCCTCGCCGTGGACCTCCTCGGCGAGGCCGTCGCGGAGCAGCAGGTCGACGTGCCCTAGGACCTCGGAGAGCGTCAGGTAGGCCTGCGTGACGGCCACGTTGCCCCAGAGCTCGCGCGCGATCTCGTGCGCGGAGAGCGGGCCGGCGCCAAGCGCCCTGTGGATCTTGCTCGCGCGGCGCTCGTGAAGGCGCCGGCGCTCGTCGATCAGCGACACGTGGTCTGAGATCGGCGGACCGTGGCCGGGCAACAGCAGCGACAGCGTCATCTCACGTGTCTTCTCAAGCGAGGCGATGTAGTCGATCAGCGGCGCGGGGCGCTCGTGCGGCGCAGACGCGGCGCGGTGCTCCGCCGATGTGGAACCGGGCGCGGGCGCGAGCGGGCGGGTGATGAGGGCGTTGGAGGAGATGTTGCGCAGGAGGTGATCGCCGGCCACGAGGATCGAGCGCGCCTCGTCCAGAAGGACGGTATCCGAGGGGCTGTGCCCGGGCCGGTGCAGCACGCGCAGCGTGCGCCCGGCGAGGGTCAGAAGGCCCCCGTCGCCGAGCGGGCGATCGACCTCGACGGCAGCACCCCAGCCGCGGAACCTCGCCACCTCCGCGCGCAGGCCCTCGACGACGTCGGCGGGAACGCCGTTGGCGAGCATCGTCGAGCGGGCAAACTCGCCGTCGAGCTCTGACTGCCGTGCGTAGTCGGCGAGGTAGGGTCCGAGCCGGTCGAGCGCCGCAACCTCCGCGCCGGAGCGCCGCGCGAGGGTTGCGGTGAGGCCGAAGTGGTCGACGTGCTGGTGGGTGACGATGAGCAGCTCGAGGTCCTCGATCGCGTGGCCATGACCGTTGAGCGCCAGCTCGAGCTCGTCGAGGGCCTTGTCGGAGTTGGGCCCGGAATCGACGAGCGTCAGCGGTGAGTCCTCGATCAGATACGCGTTGATGCGGCCGACCTGGAAGGGCGTGGGAACGGCCAGCCGGTGGATCCCGGCCTGCGCGGCGAGCTCGAGCGCCTCGTGCTCGTCGTGCTCGCGGACGTCGCGGCCCTCGAGCGGCCGGGCCGGCCCGCTCACGAGCGGATCAACGCGAGCACCTCGTCGCGCCTGCGGACCATGTCCTCAGGGGAGACGAGCGACTCGAGACACAGGCGTAGCAGGGGCTCGGTGTTGGACGAGCGCACGTTGAAATGCCAGTCCTCGTAGTCGATCGAGATCCCGTCGAGGTGTTCCTGGCGCGCGTCCGAGTAGTGCGCGGCGATCTCCTCCATCTTCGCCTGCTGATCTGCAACCTCCGAGTTGATCTCGCCGGAGATGAAATAGGAGGCGTGATATGGCGCCAGCAGCTCGGACATCCGCCTGCCGTCGCGCGCGAGCATCTCGAGCACGAGCAGCGCGGGGATCGTGCCGGAGTCCGCGCAGTAGAAGTCGCGGAAGTAGTAGTGCCCGGAGACCTCTCCACCGAACAGCGAGCCCTCCTTGCGCATCCGCGTCTTGAAGAAGGCATGGCCGACGCGGTTCACGTACGCCCGCCCGCCGGCGCGGGCGACGGTGTCCGCGACCGCCCGCGAGGCGCGCACGTCGTAGAGGATCGCCTCGCCGCCGGCGGGGCTCTCGCCCCGTTCGGCGGCCTTGCCGATCAGCGACTCGGCCAGCAGCGCGGTGAGGAAGTCGCCGTCGACGAACGAGCCGGTGTCGTCGATGAAGAAACAGCGGTCGGCGTCACCGTCCCAGGCGATGCCGAGATCGGCGCCCGTATCGCGCACCCGCGCGATGATCAACTCACGATTCTCCGCCAGCAGCGGGTTGGGTTCGTGATCGGGGAAGTTGCCGTCGGGCGTCCAATAGGTCTCGATCAGCTCGAGCCCCAGTCCCTCCAGGATCGGGCCGACCATCGGTCCGGCCATCCCGTTGCCCCCGTCGAGCACGACCTTCAGCGGCCGCGGCGCCGCACGCCAGGTCTCCGGGTCGACGAAGCGGAGCGCAGCCGCCTGGAACTCCGCGTAGAGATCGACCTCCTCGAGCGTCCCGCGGGCGGCGCCTCATCTGAATGATCCGTCCCCGCCGTGGAAGTCGGCCTCGATCAGGCGGCGGATGTCCTGGATGCCGGACTCTCCCGAGAGGGCGATAGCTCCCTCACGTACGAGCTTCGCGCCCGTGTAGGCCTTCGGGTTGTGCGAGGCGGTGCACATCAGCCCGCCGTCCAGCTCGCGCGAGCCGACGAGGAAGTAGAGCATCTCCGACCCGACCTGGCCGGCATCGATCACGTTCGCGCCCTGCGCGAGCAGGCCCTCGCGGTAGCGGGCGGAGAGCTCGGGCGCGCTGAGGCGCATGTCGCGCCCAAGGCCGATGCGGAGCTCCGAGACGGGCTTGCCGGCAAGTCCCGCGAGCACGTGCGCAAAGGCGCCGCCGATCTGCTCGGCGACTGTGCCGTCGATCTGCTCGCCGTAGAGGCCGCGGATGTCGTACGCCTTGAAGATGTCGGGAGAGGGAGCGCCCATGCGGATCGCAATCCTATGCGCCCACCGCGCTGGAGCTCTGATGCGGACGCGCTCACCCGTCACGGCGGGGGTTCGTAGACTCCCTTCGGTGTCAGGGCATTCGAAGTGGGCGAGCATCAAGCACAAGAAGGCGATCGTCGACTCGCGGCGGGGCGTTCAGTTCACGAAGCTCGCCCGCGCGATCACGGTCGCCGCGCGCGACGGCGGCGGCGACCCCGATGCCAACGCGACCCTTGAGAATGCGATCCGCAAGGCCAAGGAAGCGTCGATGCCGAAGGACAACATCGAACGCGCGATCGCGAGGGGGACGGGCGAGGGAGGCGATGCCGACGCCATCGAGTCGGTCCTCTACGAGGGCTACGGCCACGGCGGGGTCGCTGTGCTGGTGGAGGCATTGACGGACAACCGCAACCGCACGAGCGCCGACGTCAGGCACATCTTCGCCAAGAATGGAGGAAGCCTCGGCGAGCCGGGCTCGGTGGCGTACCTGTTCGAGAAGAAGGGCACGATCCTCGTCGACGCCGCGACCCACTCCGAAGACGAGCTGATGGTCGCCGTCGAGGCGGGCGCGGAGGACATCTCTCTGGACGAGGGCGTCTTTGAGGTGATCGCCGAGCCGGCCGACTTCATGGCGGTGCGCGGGGCGCTGGAGGAGGCGGGAGTCGAGATGCAGAGCGCTGAGATGACCTACCGCCCGACGAGCCTCGTCCCGGTCGACGAGGGCAATGCCGCCAAGCTGTTCAAGCTGATCGAGCTGCTCGAGGACAACGACGACGTATCCGCCGTCCACGCGAACTACGACGTCCCGGCCGAGCTGCTCGAGCTGCTCGCCGGCTGAGCGCGCCGCGGCCGCCGCTGGCCGCGCCGGGCAACGCGCTCAGGATGCGCGCGGCAGTCGCCGGGCGCGGTAGAGCGGCACCGGCTCGCGAATGCCGCGCAGGCGCCGTTCGCCGGCGTATGACCAGCGATAGGCCTCTCCCAGCGATCTGCGCACGTCGCCCGCCACGAGCAGGCTGCCCGGCCGCGCCGCGGAGGTGATGCGGCTGGCGAGGTTGACCGGGCGCCCGAACCAGTCGCCCGCGCGACTCAGCGCATGTCCCGCGGCGATGCCGACGCGCAGCTGCGGAAGCTGCTCATCCTCGGCATCGGTCGCCTCGAGCAGCGTGAGCGCCGCGTCGAGCAGCGGTGCCGGCTCCGGGGAGGTGAGCATCGCCGCGTCGCCGATCGTCTTGACCAGCTTGACCGGCGGCGTGCTGACCTCGGTGGCCAGCTGCTCGAGGCGCACGGCGAGCTGGCTGAGCTCCTCCGGGCGCACCTCCTCGCCGAGCCGCGTGAAGCCCACGAAGTCGGCGAAGCAGACGGCGATCTCGCGAGATCCGGGCAGCCTTCCGCCGCTGCGCTCGGCTGCGTTTATCGCCTCGCCCTGGGCGGCCTGGCGGAGGTGGAGGTTGAGCAGGCCGCTGATCAGCGGCGTGAGGATCGGTGACAGCTCGGCGGTGGTGTCGGCATAGCGCCTGGCGAGCTCGGGCTCGCTGACGCCGGGCTCCAGAACGACGCGCAGAACGAGCCCGCGCATCGTCTCCGCCGCCTGGGAGAGCCCGCGCCCGAGGGTTCGCAGCAGGTCGAAGATCTCCTCGTCGGTGATTCCGGCCGCTCTGGCGATGTTCGTGGTTCGCACCACTTCGAGGTCGGACTCCGTGTACAGCATTTCCTCGGGGCTGGGAACCGCGAGCCCCATCGCCCGGACGACCGATACGAGGAACTCCAGCGAGACGCCGCTCCGCTCGGCGATGTCCAAGCTCGTGTAGCGGGCCTCGCCGCCGATCACCCGCCCGGCGACCAGGAACATGAGCGTCCCCGCCTCGGCGGCGCGGTGGAGTTCCGCCAGCGGCACCCCGTCGCCGGCGAGATACTCGAGCAGCGCGAGCCGCTCCGCGCGCTGATCGCCCTCGAGGCCGTCGAGCAGGCCCTCGCCGTCGAAGTCGATCTCCTGGGCGCCGGGCACCGCCGCAGCGTAAACGTCTCGGCCGAGGGCAGGCATCCGATGCTCACCGCAGAATCAACTCTCGTGATCGTTCTCGGCATCGACCCCGGCCTTGCCAACACCGGCTACGGCGTCGTCGCGCGCCGTCGCGGGCGGATGGTTGCCCTCGACGGTGGCGTGATCGAGACGCGCGCGGAGGCTCCCCGCGAGCGCCGGCTGGCCGACATCCACGCCGGCGTGGACGCGCTGCTCTCCGAGCACCGGCCGGATGCGGTCGCGCTCGAGGAGCTGTACTTCGGCCAGAACGTCCGCACGGCGTTCGCCGTCGGACATGCGCGCGGGGTCGTGATGCTCGCCGCCGGCCAGCACCATGTCGCGTGCACCGGCTACACCCCGCAACAGGTCAAGGCGGCGGTCTGCGGCAACGGGCGCGCGAGCAAGGAGCAGGTCGCGCGCATGGTCAAGACGTTGCTCGGCCTGATCGAGGAGCCGTCGCCGGACCACGCCTCCGACGCGCTCGCAGTGGCCATGTGCCATGCCAACTGCGCGCCGCTCACGGCCGCGCTGGCCGAGGTCTCCGCGTGATCGCGCTGCTGCGCGGCGAGGTCGTCGTAGGCGCACCGATCACGTGGTGGTGATGTGCGCGAGCGTGGGCTACCGCGCGGCCGTCTCGGCAGAGACGCTCCGCCACGTGCCGGCCGTCGGCGAGGAGGTGACGCTGCACGCCCACCTGATCGTGCGCGATGACGCGATCAACCTCTACGGTTTCCACTCAGAACAGGAGCGCGACCTGTTCCTGATGCTCCTCTCCGTGCAGGCCGTCGGCCCGAAGGTGGCGCTCGCCGTGCTCTCCGCCGCCCCGCCGCGGGAGCTCGTCTCCGCGCTCGCGGCCGGCGATGCCGCGCGCTTTCAGGCGGTCCCCGGGATCGGCAAGCGGACGGCCGAGCGGATCATCGTCGAGCTGCGCGAGAAGGTCGGCGTCGATGCCGGCGCCGGCGCCGGGAGGCCGATCACCGCCCGTCGCGGCGAGCCGCTGGACCAGCGGGCGCTTGCCCGTGACGGCCTGCTCGAGCTGGGCTATGGACCGGCGGAGGCCGAGGAGCTCCTCAGCGGGGCCGAGGGCGACAGCGCCGAGGGGCTGATCGCGCAGGCGTTGCGCCTGGCGCGGGCGGGCGGCTGATGACCGAGACCGCGGCGCGCATCCAGACGCCCTATCTGCTCGAGGAGGACGAGCTCGATCGCTCGCTGCGTCCCCGCAGGCTGACCGACTTCGTCGGTCAGGAGAGCCTGCGCGAACAGCTCTCGGTGGCGATCGAGGCCGCCGCCGCACGCGGTGACGCGCTCGACCACCTGTTGCTCGCGGGGCCGCCCGGGCTCGGCAAGACATCCCTTGCGCAGATCATCGCCGCCGAGCTCGATGTCCCGTTCGTGCAGACTGCCGGGCCGGCGCTCGAGCGCAAGGGCGATATCGCGGCGTTCCTGACGGCGCTCGAGCCGCGAAGCGTCTTCTTCGTCGATGAGATCCATCGTCTGCCGCGCACGCTGGAGGAGACCTTCTACCCGGCGATGGAGGACGGGCGGCTGCCGATCACGGTCGGCCAGGGGGCGGGCGCGCGGGTGGTCACTCTCGAGCTGCCGCCTTTCACACTCGTCGGAGCGACGACGCGGACCGGCCTGTTGACCACGCCGCTGCGGGACCGCTTCGGGATCCAGGCGCGCCTTGAGCCCTATTCGGTGGCCGAGCTCGCCGTGATCGTCCGGCGCTCCGCCGGGATCCTGCAGATCGCGCTCGAGGACGAGGGCTCATTCGCGATCGCCGAGCGCAGCAGGGGAACCCCGCGCGTGGCCAACCGTCTGCTGAAGAGGGTGCGGGACTTCGCCGAGGTGCGGATGGAGGGCGTCGTGAGCGCGCACGCCGCACAGGCGGCGCTCGAGATGCTCGAGGTCGACGATCGCGGCCTCGACCGCCTCGACCGTGAGATCCTGCGCGCGATCTGCGTGAAGTTCGGCGGCGGGCCCGTCGGCCTGTCGACGCTCGCCGTCGCCGTCGGCGAGGAGCAGGACACGATCGAGGACGTCTACGAGCCCTATCTGCTGCGGGAGGGTCTGATCAAGCGCACGCCCCGCGGTCGCGCCGCGACGGCCGCGGCCTTTGTCCATATCGGCCTCGATCCCCCGGCGCCCGGCGGGCAGTCGCTCTTCTGAGCCGCATGCGCACCGGCGGCGATGTTACGTGCCCGTTGCCCGTTTGCGGGCGTGCTGGGGCTTCCGCTCCCAGCTCTAAGTAGTCTTGGTTGTCCATGACCCATCCGTTCATATGCCCCAACTGCGGTCACCGCACCGCCGAGCTCGACCGCAATATCGGATTCACGCGCCAGCCGAAGGGCTGCGCGAAGTGCGGTTTTGCGTTCCTGTTCGAACTGCTCGACGACTACTATCCGGCGCCCGATGCGGCGTTCTTCGTCTGCGACGGCGAGCGCCGCGTGATCAGCTGCGGCAAGAACTCCTTCGCGCTGACCGGCCTGGAGGAGGAGGAAGTCATCGGCCAGCCGGTCGACGAGGTGCTCGGGCTGAAGTTCTCAAACGGCGACGATCCGGTTGCGACCGTGCTCGAGTGGGGCGTGCGCGCGCTGGAGGTCCCCGTCCAGGTCAGCGGCGAACGGGATGTCGCCGCCAGCGCGAAGGCGGACATGTTTCCCGCCTACGACGATGACGGCGGGCTCTTGCTCGTGCTGACCCCCGACAAGTAGGCTCTCTCAACGCTCATGTCCGACCGTCGCCGCAACGCCCTCATCCTGCTGCTCGTCGCCGGTCTCGTCGCGGCGTCCGCCGCCGTGATCGCGATCAAAAAGACACACCTCGGGCTCGACCTGAAGGGCGGCGTCGAGCTCGTCTACCAGGGTAAGCCGACCGCCCAGTCGAAGGTCACCTCCGAAGCGCTCGAACGCGCGATCAACATCATGCGCAAGCGGGTCGACCAGCTGGGCGTCGCGCAGCCTGAAATCCAGCGGTCCGGCGGCCAGGAAATCACGGTCGCACTGCCGGAAGTCAGCAACGTCAAACGGGCGGAAAAAGCGGTCGGGACGACGGCCCAGCTGTTCTTCTACGACTGGGAGCCGAACGTCATCGGGCCCGACGGGCAGCCGGTGGGGACGAGCGAACTGGCGGTTACGAGAGGCGCGGGCGCCAGCGCGGACGGACTTCCTGAGTACGAGGCGATCCTGCGCGCCGCAAAACGGCCGGCGATTCTGCGTGCGACCGATACGACGTGGACTCCCGGCTGCACGCCCGCGCAGGTCAAAGGGTGCCTCTATGGCGATTGGTATCTGCTCGACACCAAGCACGAAAGGGTCCTCTGCAGCGGTACGGCCTCCACGTGCCAGCCTGAGGAAACCGAAGCCGCGCTCTACTCCGACGGCTACAAACCGCCGGCCGGCGCCGTCCCGAAGGCCGTGCGCGTCAACCCCGGGACGGTGCTCCTCCGGGCCGTGAAGGAGGAATCGGGCGGAAAAGTGACGGTGACCGAACCGAACAGCTGGTACGTGCTCAACGACGAACCGGTCCTCAGGGGCGAAGACATCACAAATCCCGTGCAGAGCTACGACGAAGGCGCCGGCGGCACCGGCGCGCCCAACGTGACGTTCGACTTCACCTCCCACGGCAAGTCGGTCTTCGAACAGATCACCAAGAAGATCGCCCACCGCGGCCAGGAAGCAAAGCTTCCCGGCGTGAGCACCGAAGCCGCCCTGCAGCACTTCGCGATTGCGCTCGACGGGCAGCTGCAGAGCGTGCCCTCGATCGATTTCGAAAAGTACCCCGAAGGCATCGACGCGACGACCGGCTCTGAGATCTCCGGCGGCTTCACGCTGACGAGCGCCCAGGAACTCGCCGACGAGCTGCAGTCGGGCGCGCTTCCGATCAAGCTCGTCCTGATCTCCCGCTCGCAGGTCTCCGCCACGCTCGGCAAACAGGCTCTCAACCAGGGACTGCTCGCCGGTCTTGCGGCTTTGCCGTCGTCTGCATGTTCCTGCTGCTCTTCTATCGCGTGCTCGGCGCGATCGCCGTCGGCGGTCTGCTCATCTACGGGGCCTACTTCTTCGCCCTGATCAAGCTGATCCCCATCACCCTCACGCTGCCCGGGATCGCAGGACTGATCCTGACGATCGGGGTGGCCGCCGACGCGAATATCGTCATCTTCGAGCGAGTCAAGGAGGAGATCCGAGGGGGACGGTCGATCATCTCCGGTATCGCGACCGGTTACAGGCGCGGCTTTGCGGCGATCGTCGACGCCAATGTCGTCACCTTCATGACCGCCTTCATCCTCTTCGCGCTCGCCACCGCCGAAGTCAAGGGTTTCGCCTTCACGCTCGGTATCGGCACGCTCGTCTCGCTGTTCACCGCCGTGCTCGCCACGCGCGCGGCGCTCGGCGCGATGGGGCGCTCGCGCGCCGTCTCGCACCCGGCCGCGCTCGGCGCCGCACGTCGCGGCCGCGGCTGGACGTTCGACTTCATGGGAGCTTCGAAGTGGTTCTTCTCGCTGTCCGGCACGATCCTTCTCATCGGTGCGCTGGCGATCGGTGGCAAAGGCCTCAACTTCGGCATCGACTTCAAGTCCGGCACGCGTATCCAGACGGGCTTCACGAGGAATGTGAGCGAGAGTCAGGTCGCCAAGGCGATGGCCGAAGCCGGCTATCCAAACGCTGAGGTCCAGAAGTTCGTCAACCAGAGCGTCGGCGGCGCCGGCTACCAGATCTCGACAAAGACGCTCGCGCCCGACAAGCTCAGCAGGCTGCAGGAAGATCTCAACGACAAGCTCGGCAACGGCAAGGTGGGGTCCGGCACCAGAGACTTCTCCTCCACCTCGATCGGGCCGACCTTCGGGAAAACCGTAGCCAACAGCGCCATGATCGCGATAATCGCCTCGCTGCTCGTCATATCCGCATACATCGCCCTGCGCTTCGAGTGGAAGTACGCCGTCCCCGTTCTGATCGCGTTGATGCACGATCTGCTCATCACGGCAGGCGTCTACTCGTTGACCGGGCGAGAAGTGACGACCGCCACCGTTGCCGCCCTCCTGACGATCCTCGGATATTCGCTCTACGACACGATCATCGTCTTCGACCGTGTGCGAGAGAACGTGCCGCGAATGCCGCGCGCCGCCTTCTCGCAGATCGTCAACCGATCGATGTCCGAGGTGCTCACCCGGTCGCTGGCGACGAGCTTCTGCACCCTGCTGCCGGTCGTCGCGCTGTTGCTGTTCGGCGGCGAAACGCTCAAGGACTTCGCCTTCGCACTGATGATCGGGATCGCCTCCGGTGCGTACTCCTCGATCTTCATCGCTTCGCCTGTCCTCACGCACTGGAAGGAGCGCGAGGCGACCTACCGCAACCGGCGCGCGCGGATCGTCGGCGAACTCGGAGCGGTGCCCGCCTATGCCACCACCGCCACAGGAGCGCCCGAGGACGTGGAGCCCGTCAGCAAGCGCCGCCGTACACGGCGCGGCAGTGCGATCGCGCCGGAGGAGCCCGGAGAGCAGCTCTCGCGCGAAGAGTTCCAGGAACTGATCCGCGATCTGGACATCGAGGGGAATGCCAGTCCCGCGCCGGCCGCCCGCCGGCCGGGCGCGCGCCGTCGTCGAGCCCGAGGCGGCGGCGCCGGCGCAGGAGCGCGACCCCGCCGCCGATCTCACGCCGGAGGACCTCGTCATGAAGGAGCCCCGAAACCGCGCGAGAAGACGCGGCGCCCGCGCAACCGCCGCCACGGGAGGTCTCGCTGATGGGCATGCTCGGCTGGGTGATGATGGGGCTTGCCATCTGGCACTTCACGATCTTCATGCCCGACCGCTTCTGGGGCGGGATCGTCGGCGCCTTCATCGGCTCGCTCGTCGGCTCGGTCATCGTCGGTCTCGCGATCTACGCCGTCAAGGTCTCCGCGCTTCGGATACCCGGTGAAAAGGCCACCGACATCACCGTCGTGCTGTACGCGATCCCCGGCGCGCTGATCGGCATCGCCGTCATATACCTGGAGGGGATTCGGCGCGAACGATCGTCGTAGTTTCGCGCGCCCGCCCCGCGCGCGCTGCGTTCCGTCCCCAGCCGGTCCCTACGCTGGCCCGGTGCAGGCCTTCCGCTTCCAGCTCGCCGACTTGCTCCGGCGCCGACGTCCGCCGGCTCGAGGCGCGGAGGCTTCAGATCAGCGGCGCACTCGCGCAGGTGCTCGTGCGGCGCGGCCTGGCAGAGCCCGAGCGCGCACGCAGCTTTCCTCGCCGCCGCGGATGAGCACTCGCCGTGGGGACTTCGCGGCATGCGCGCTCGCGGTCGAGCTGATCCTCCTGCATGTGCGCGACCGGGCAGCAGATAACCGATCCACGGCGACTACGACGTCGACGGGGATCTGCTCGACGGCCGTGCTGCTTGCGCACGCTGCGCGTGAATGGGCGCCGGTGGTCGACTCCTATCTGCCCGACCGCATGGCCGACGGCTACGGGCTGAGCGCCCTCGACCGTCTCGCGCCTGGCCGCCGGCGGCGCCCGGCTGCTCGTGACAACCGACTGCGGGGATCACCGCCGTCGAGGAGGTGGCCGCCGCCCCGCGCGCAGGGGATGGCGGTCGTCGTGACCGATCACCACGCTACCGCGCGGTGACGGAATCCTGCCGCCCGCTCCCGATCGTTCACCCTGCACTCGAGCAGACATGCCTTTCCGCGGGAGCTGTGCGCGACGGCCGTCGCGGTACAAGCTCGCCGAGCAGGCGCTTCGCGAGGCCCGCTCCGGTACGACCTGGATCAAGGAGGAGTCAGACCAGGTCGAGGACCGGCCCCGTGCCGCGCCGCTCGAGGATGATCTCGATCTCGCCCGTCGCGCTCGCGAGCGATCGCCGACGTCGTACCGCTCCTCGGCGAGAACCGCGCGCTCGTCCGCCGGGGGCTGCGGGCGCTCGGCGAGCACGGGCAAGCCCGGTCTGCGGGCGCTGATGGCGCGTCGCGCGCGTCGACCCCGGCCGCGTGGACGAGCGTGCGATCGGCTCGCGGGTGGCGCCCCGCGCCTGAACGCGGCAGGACACCTGGGGAGCCGATGCGCGGCCTCGAGCTGCTGCTCGGCCGAAGTGCTCCACCGCGCATCCCAGGTCGCCGAGGAGCTGGATCGCGCCAACAGCGAGCGGCGGTCGGTGGAGGATGGGGATTCGCTTCGAGGCCGAAGCGCAGATCGGGGAGAAGCTGGGGCCGGGCGTGCCGCCTACGTGCTTTCCGGCGAGGACTGGCATCCGGGCGTGATCGGCATCGTCGCCGCGCGCCTGGCCGAGGACCCCACGGGCGGCCGGTCGTGATGATCGCGCTGGACGGGCGATACCGGGCGGGGCTCCGGGCGAAGCATCGACGGCATTCGATCTGCTCGGCGGCCTGACGGCCTGCGCCGAGCATCTCCGAGCGGTTCGGAGGCCACCGGGCCGCCGCCGGCCTCGAGATCGAGTGCGGCCATATCGAGCGCTTCGCCGCGGCATTCGACGCGTACGCGGAGTCGGTGCTCGACGCCGAGAACATCGTCGCCGTCGAGCGGGTCGACGCGGTCCTCGACGGAGCGGAGCTCGGCATGTCGCTGGCGGAGGAGCTGCAGAGCCTCGCACCCTTCGGGCGCGGCAATCCGACGGTGTCGCTGATGCTCGCCGAGGCCACCTTCGCCGATACCCACCGATGGGCGAAGGCAAAAAAAATGGAGCCTGCCGCCTGGACCGTTTATCCACGAGTCCGGCGTCTTCGCCCTTTGCGGCGACGGCGCGTCACTCGAATTACTTGAAGTTCAACTCGAAGGCCGTAAAAAAATCAGCGCGGAAGTTTTCGCCAACGGCCATCGCCTTACGAATACAGACCTACTTGGCAAATGAGACCATTCGACCTACCACTTGGATATAAATACGCTACCGCATACGGTGGCATTCGCAAACAGGAGAAAGACGACCTTGCGCTGATCGTCTCGGGTTCCGGCCGCGGCGGCCGCCGTGTTCACCCAGAACAAAGTGCAGGCCTCGCCCGGTCAACTGGCTCGCTCCAACATGCGCCTCTCGAAGGGAGTGTGCGGCGCGATTCTCATCAACGCGGGCAACGCCAACTGCGCTACCAAATCAGGCAAAGACAATG
>CAWHLQ010000004.1:0-38721 GCA_963830195.1 uncultured Actinomycetota bacterium
CACACACACACACACACACACACACACACACACACACACACACACACACACACACACACACACACACACACACACACACACACACACACACACACACACACACACACACACACACACACACACACACACACACACACACACACACACACACACACACACACACACACACATATATATATATATATATATATATATATATATATATATATATATATATATATATATATATATATATATATATATATATATATATATATATATATATATATATATATATATATATATATATATATATATATATATATAACACACACACACACACACACACACACACACACACACACACACACACACACACACACACACACACACACACACACACACACACACACACAGCTGGCCCGCCAACGACGAATCCGCCAACATCATGTGCGGCCAGGCGGGAGGGTACGCGGGCAAGGTCTGCGCTGGAGGCTACCAACCGCTCTTTGCTCTGGGCTTCGGGCTGACGTACTGAGAGGTCCGGGGGGCCCGCTTCATCATCGGGCCGCAGGCGGTCTCATCGACCGCGCCCGGTGCCATTCGATCGAGTGAATCTCGATTTCTCAGGGGTTGGCGATCGATGTGTAAGATTACAGCGGTCGCTCTGAGCGCGGCCCTGGATTTGCTTGTGTGCTGCGGACTCCCTGCTCTCGAGGTGTTGCGATGAACGTTCGACCCACCAAAGCGACCATCTTCGGGACGGCCTTGCTAATCGGCGCGAGCTCCCTGGCGCTATTCATTGGCTGTTCCGGCTCTACCTCCCCGTCTGGTGGCGGGGGTGGTTCCAGCGGGTCCGGAGTGGGAGCGGGGGCAGCGGAAGCGGCGCAAGCAGCAGCGGCGCAAGCAGCGGCGGCGCAAGCAGCGGCGGCGCCAGCAGCAGCGGCGCCAGCAGCAGCGGCGCAAGCAGTGGAAGTAGCGGGAGCGGCGGCTCGTCCGGCAGCTCAGGAGGCACCGACGCGGGGGGTAGCTCCGGCAGCCCGACGGACTCGGGCTCCGGAAGCAGCAGCGGGATCAGCAATGTAACAATGACGGGGGCGCGGATCACGGACGGCGGCTCCCGTGGCCTTCGGCGGCGTGTGTGGCCAACACGACCGCGCTGCTAGCCAACATGACGCGGCTTCAGAAGGCCGCGCAGATGGTGATGGCCAACAATCCGGCCGCCGCGGCGGTCACCTCGAGCCAGACCGGCGCTGTGTTCGGGCCGGGTGGGGCGGTGCCGCCGGGGGGAAGCGGGGCATCGCCGACTGGGCCGCGATGACCGACAGCTACGTCGCGGCTGCGGCGATGACCCTCTAAGATCCCCATCCTCTACGGTCTCGACACGGTTCACGGCAACAACGGGGCGACCGGAACGGTCATCTTCCCGCACAACGCGGGCATCGGCGTCGTCGCGCAACGCGGCCTTTGTGTTCCAGGTGGCGCAGGTCGAGGCCAGCGAGATCCTCGCGGGGGGCATCAACTGGGCCTTTGGCCCCTTCGCGGGCACGACGTGGGACTACCGGTGGGGTCGAGTCTACGAGAGCTTCAGCGAGGACCCGACCTGGGCCGGCGAGATGCTGACGGCCGAGATCCAGGGGTTGCAGGGCACGGGCGGTCTCGGCAGCGCCACGCACCTGATGGCTTGCTCGAAGCACGCGGCCGGCGACGGCCAGTGCGGGCCGCCGAGCGCCAAGGGCGGCGTGGTGGATCGCGGCAATGCGATCATCGACACGCCGACGATGGAGAAGTGGGGTCTGGCGCAATACATCCCGGCGATCCAGGCCGGTCTCGGCTGCATCATGGTGAGCGACGCCAGCTGGAACTCTCCCGCGGGCACCGATAACGCGAACGGCTCGAGCATGACGTACGCGCTACATCTGCTGTGGCGCTCCTCGGCCTGTCAAGAACAACCCTACGTACAGGTTCAAGGGCTTCGTCATCACCGACTGGGACGCAGCCAACGGCAACGAGGCCGCCGCGATCAACGCCGGGGTCGACATGCTCATGGCGCCCGACGACCCGTGGCAGACCGCGATCAACAAGATCACAATTTGACGGCCATCAGCAACGACCGGATCAACGACGCCGCCACGCGCATTCTGAACGCGAAATGCCAGGCGGGGCTCTTCCCAGCGTACCCGGGTGCACCGGCGGGCTACGCCAACAAGCGCGATCCGACGCCTGTCGCCGAGGTCGGCAGCGCCGCGCACCGGGCGGTCGGACGTCAAGCGGTCCAGCAGTCGCTCGTGCTCCTTCAGAACAACAACAGCGCGCTTCCGATCTCGAAGACGGCCAACGTGTACCTGGGTGGAAGCGGCGCCAACAGTCTGAACAACCAGTGCGGGGGATGGACGATTCTCCGGCAGGGCAGCGGCGGGCAGACGACGGGCACGACGATTCAGCAGGCGATTGCCAAGGTGCAAGCCCCCGTCGCCACGATGGCGGCAGCCGACGTGGTCGTCATCGTTCTGAGCGAGACCCCCTGGACGCGGAATTCGAGGGTGACAGCACGACCCTCGACACCCTCTGGAAATACAACCCTGCGGACTTCATGCTCCTGACGCAGGCTCGCGCGTCGGACAAGAAGGCGGTCGCCGTGATCCTGGCGGGCCGTCCGGTCCTGATCAACAGCCCCAACCATCCCAACGCGCTTTCCGACGCCGACGCCTGGGTGATGGCATGGCTACCCGGCACCGAGGGCGACGGAGTGGCCGACGTGCTCTTTGGCGACTACGCCCCCACGGGTAAGCTCAGCCACAGCTGGCCCGCCAACGACGAATCCGCCAACATCATGTGCGGCCAGGCGGGAGGGTACGCGGGCAAGGTCTGCGCTGGAGGCTACCAGCCGCTCTTCGCTCTGGGCTTCGGGCTGACGTACTGAGAGGTCCGAGGGGCCAGGTCCATCATCGGGCCGCTGGCGGTCTCATCGACTGCGCTTGAATGGCCTCAATGCGATCGATTCGGCCGCAGCCTTGGTCCCCGTCGATCCCGATTTCTCGAGCCTCCCTATGGGGGTGTAAGATTACACTCTTCGTTCCTGGGTACGGCCCCAGATTTGCTGATGCTGCCGGAAATTCGCCTCAAGAAACGCCGTAACCGTTTTATCTGCCTCGGGGCCTCGGACTTGCTTTATCGTGTGCTGCAAACAACTGGTCGCCTTCCTCACGGAGCTGCAAATGAAACTTCGAATCACCGCGGCAACGACCCTTGCCGTCGCCCTCGTCATCGCGTGTTCCAGCTCGAATGGAACCAACAACGGCAAGGATGGCGGCAGTAGCAGCGGTAGCTCCGGAGGCTCGGGCGGTAGCAGCGGCAGCTCGGGCGGAGGTAGCGGCGGCAGCTCGGGCGGCAGCAGCGGCAGCAGCTCGGGCGGCAGCGGCAGCAGCTCGGGCGGCAGCGGCAGCAGCTCGGGCGGCAGTGGCAGCAGCTCGGGCAGCAGCAGCGGCAGCTCGAGCGGTGGCAGCGGCAGCTCGAGCGGTGGCAGCGGCAGCTCGAGCGGCAGCAGCGGCAGCTCGAGCGGCAGCAGCTCCGGCGGGTCGGGGGAGACGGAGGTAGCCTGTCCGACCGGCGTCGTCGGCCATTGCTCTCAGGGGGTGACGTACCCGACCTACACGGGCTTCACCCTCAACCTCGTCGAGGACTTCCCGGCCGCCCTCGACCTGGACACCGACCCGATCTTCACCTGGTCGGACGGGAGTCCCGACCAGAGCGAAGTTCGCTTCCGCGAGGAGCAGATCACCTTTAGTGGCGGGTTGATGACTCTCACGGCGGAGAGCACGTGTCCCGCGCCGGCAGCGGGCTGCACCACTGCGAGCTCGTCCTACGCCGAGGCGAGCGAGGCCCAGAACCCCAAGCCGATCCCCGCCATGAACGTATGGAGTGGGGAATTCCGATCGATGTACAATAACTACCGGTATGGCCACTACGAGGCTCGCTACTCAGCGCCTTCCCCAAACCCGGCGACGAGGCCAACCCGGCCGCAAATGCCAACAGCGGGAACTTCCTCTCGACGTTGTTCGCCTTCCGCCAGCCGAAGTGGATCCTCTGGAATGAGGTCGGCAACCCACGCGCGCGCTGCAGCGCAAGAACGTGCCCGCCGCGTTGCGGCTCACGGAACAGTTGGGGGGCGTGTTCTGGTTGCTGGGCAATGCCGAAGACGGCTACACCAACGATCTCGAACGAATCCTTCAAACCTCGATGACCGGCGTGCGCCGAGGACTCCCACCGGGCGCGTCGATCCACGACGCCTACGCCGCCGCGGACCTGGTGGTGATGCCGTCGACGTGGGAGGGCTTCGGCAATCCGGTGATCGAATCCGTCACGCACCGAAAGCCCCTCGCTCGGTACCCGTACCCCGTCATGTCCGAAATCGAGTCGCACGGTTTCCACTTCTTTGATCTCGACGACATCGACGGCATCAACGCGGCGATGGCGGATCCCGACGCGGAATTTCTCGATAAGAATCTGGCCATCGCTCGCGCCAACTACGACTTAGCATTGCTGCCCGGTCGCCTCGAGCCCGTCCTCGCGTCCGTCGGTATTCTCTGATTTCGCGTTAGCCTCATCGCCAATGGTCATCGGCGAAGCTCGCACCAACGTCGCTGAACGGCGAACCCGCCTCTTGCAGGTCGCGCGCGACATCTTCGCCGAACGCGGGTATCAGGCGACCACCATGGATGACGTGGCCACGGCGGCGGGCTTCACCAAGCCGATCTTGTATCAGCACTTCGCGTCCAAGGAGTCCCTGTACAACGAGATCGTCGAGACGACTGCCACGCAGCTGCTCGAAGCCCTCACGCGCGCCACGACGGACGTGATCGCGCCGCGAGCGATGGTGGACTGCGCGTTTCGCGTCTTTTTCGAGGTGGTGGTCAACGAGACGGCCGCGTTCCGGTTGCTCTTTCTCCAACCTCCCGTTGGCGACTCGACGAGCGAGTTGCGCCGGGTCGAAACCCGACTCACGTCGTTTATCGAGGACAGAATTCCGCTCGATTCCGACCACGATCACCGTCGTCAGCTCGCTGCGTCGATCGTCGGCATGGCCGAAGGTGCCGCGACGGCCTGGCTGATCCAACAAGAACACGCGGGATGGCCCGAGGTCCAAGACGGCGAAGTGGAGCGATTGGCCAATCGCATCGCGACACTCGCCTGGGGTGGACTTCGAACGATCGACGTCAGCTAAGCCGTCGACGCGTGACTTAACCGAGCGCGACCTTCAGGTCCGCGAGGAGATCGTCGACGGACTCGATGCCGACCGACAGACGCACGAGATCGTTGGGAACTTCCAACAGCGAGCCCGCCGTCGACGCGTGCGTCATGGCCGCGGGATGCTCGATCAACGATTCCACACCACCGAGTGACTCCCCCAACGTGAACAGCTGCGAACGGTTGCAGACGTCGATTGCGGCGGCCTCACCACCGCGGACACGGAAGGCGACCATCCCGCCGAAGCGGCGCATCTGTCGACGGGCCACGTCATGATTGACGTGAGTCGTGAGGCCCGGGTAGAACACTTCGAGGACCTGTGCGTGTCCCTGGAGCGCTTCCACCACTCGCTCGGCGTTGTCACAGTGACGTTCCATGCGCACCGCCAACGTTCGGATCCCCCGCAGAACCAGCCACGCGTCAAACGGCCCGGCAATGGAGCCCATGGCGTTCTGGTGATAGTAAAGACGATCCACCAGTTCGGTGCGTGCGCTCACGAGAGCACCGCCCACGACGTCGGAGTGACCGCCCAGGTACTTGGTCGTTGAATGCACCACGACGTCGGCGCCGAGGTCGATCGGTCGCTGCAGGTACGGCGAGGCGAACGTGTTGTCGACGACCACGAGAATCGAATGCTCGTGAGCCAGAGAGCTGAGTTGCTCGATGTCCGCAATGCCCAACATTGGGTTCGTCGGCGTCTCGATCCACAAGAGCTTGGTCGTGCCCGGCTGAATCGCCGCCCGCACCGCCGCAACATCTCCGAGAGCGACCGGCGTGTGCGACACACCCCAGCGCTCGAGAACCTTCGAGAACAGTCGGTAGGTTCCCCCGTAGGCGTCATTGGGTATGAGGGCGTGATCGCCCGGTGCCAGCACCGTGCGCAACAGCGTGTCACTGGCGGCCATCCCCGACGCGAAGGCGAGACCGCGCGCTCCACCCTCCAGTGCCGCCAGGCACTCCTCGAGGGCGGTACGAGTGGGGTTGATCGAACGCGAGTAGTCGTGGCCTCCCCGGGTGCCTCCGACGCCATCTTGCTTGTAGGTCGAGACCTGGTAGATCGGCGGGACGACCGCTCCGGTCGTCGGATCGGGATCCTGACCAGCGTGAATCGCGGTGGTCTCGAATCCGACGTGCTCGTTCACGACACGGATCCTAGGACGCGAGGTGGCCAAGGAGGTCTTGGCGCGACAGAACTCCCGCGGGGCGTCCATCCTCGAGCACGATAAAGGCGTCCGCCTCCTTCAAGGCTGCGAGAGCGACCTGGAGCGACTCGGTCGCTCCAACCAGGGGCAGCGGTGGATCCATGTGGCGTTCGACGGGATCGGCCAAGGACGCCGATCCGTCAAAGATCCCGTCGAGCAGTCCGCGCTCGTTGACCGACCCCACGATCTCGGCCACCATCACCGGCGGCTCCGCACGCACGACGGGCAACTGGCTGACTCCGTACTCTCGCAAGATGTCGATGGCGTCTCGGACTGTTTCGCTGGGGTGCGTGTGGAGGAACGCGGGGATCGACGACTGCTTCTCGTGGAGTACATCGCCCACACTCAACCCCTCAGAGCGAGTGCCGAAGCCGTAGCGACTCAGCCAGTCATCGTTGAAGACCTTCGAGAGATACCCGCGACCCGAGTCGGGCAGCAGCACCACGACCACTCCCGCGGGACCGGCGCGTCTCGCGACGTCGAGCGCCGCGACCGTTGCCATGCCGCACGACCCTCCGACGAGCAGACCCTCCTCGCGCGCCAGGCGGCGCGTCATGGCGAACGAGTCGCCGTCGCTGACCGCGAGGACCTCATCGACGACGGAAGGGTCGTAGGCCGACGGCCAGAAGTCCTCGCCCACGCCCTCGACGAGGTACGGCCGTCCGGTGCCACCGGAGTACACCGAGCCAACCGGGTCGGCGCCGATGACCGTGACACGGCCCGAGGAGATCTCCTTTAGGTAGCGTCCCGTCCCGCTGATCGTTCCCCCGGTACCCACGCCGGCGACGAAGTGCGTGACGGTGCCGTCGGTCTGGCGCCAAATCTCCGGACCCGTTGACTCGTAATGCGCCTGTGGGTTGGCCGGGTTGGAGTACTGGTCGAGCTTCACGGCACCCTCGATCTCTCGGGTCAAGCGGTCCGAGACCGAGTAGTACGACCGAGGGTCCGACGGATCAACGGCAGTCGGACAGACGACCACCTCGGCCCCGTAGGCGCGCAGCACGGCGATCTTGTCGGCACTCACCTTGTCGGGGCACACGAACACGCAGTGATATCCGCGCTGCTGGGCCACGAGCGCCAATCCCACGCCCGTGTTCCCACTGGTTGGTTCGACGAGCGTGCCACCCGGCGTGATGCGTCCGTCTCGTTCAGCGGCGTCGATCATGCCAACGGCGATGCGGTCCTTCGCTGACCCGCCGGGGTTGAAGTACTCAACCTTGGCCAGGACCGAGGCCTCGATTCCGTCGGTCACGTGATGCAGCCGTACGAGCGGCGTGTTGCCGATCAGGTCCAGTAACGAGTCCGCGATCTCCACGAACCGAATGGTAGGCCCTGCACCGGACGGGATCAGTCGAGACCGTCGGGATCAACGAGTGTGGCGAAAACCTGCGCGAGTTCCCAGAGTTGATCGGCGCAGCGGTCGTAGTCGTCCTGAGTGCCGCCGGCGGGGTCCGCGACGTCGAACTGGTCGTCGGGCGTCGCCGCAACCGCGGCCGCCAACTGGGCGTGGAACGGTCCGTCCAACGTCGCGAATCGGCAGAAGGCGCCCAACTGCACGGCCTTGCCTCGTGCGTCGGGATAGCGCGCCCGCACGAAGGCGACGTGATCGGCTTCTGCGGTCAGGACCACCTGCGCCCAGTCAATGTCCTCGTCGCGGAGTTGATGACTGCGATGCACAGTGAAGTGGTGCGCGGCGAGCTCGGGGATTCGTTCGAGTGCTTCCAGGGTGCGCTGACTGATGGCCTGACCCTCGACGGCGTGAGTTCCCGCGGTGCGCACGGTCCAGTCGACGCCGTGCGTCTGCGCCAGGGTCTCCAGCATGAAACCGAGCATGACCGAACGAGCGGCGTTACCGGTACACAACGTGACAATCCGGAGTTCGTCGCTCACAAGTAGTCGTGACGTCGGAGCCACAGGAGGGTGACGTATCCCCAGATGGGCGGCAGGTAGCTCGTGAAGAGACGTTGGACGAACACGGCCGAGACCGCGATGGGTTCGGGGATACCCGCAGCAGTCAGTCCGAGGATCATTCCCGCCTCGACCACCCCGATGCCCCCGGGAACCGGCGACATGCCACCGAGCATCGAGCCAATTGTCAGCACCACCAACAACGTCGCAATCGGCAGGTGTGCGTCAAAGGCGTGCAGAGACGTTCCCAGCGCCATCGCGACCAACAGTTGGGCCATGATCGACCCCCCGAAGATTTCAACCAGCTTGCGCGGCTCCGCCATGAGGGACCGCAGCTGGTCCTTCACTTCGGACAACTTGGGTCGCAACTTCGCCTCGACGAGCTTGCGCCACTTCGGCACGGCGAAGGCGACGGTGGCCACGATGCTGATCACCAACACGGCGATCAGAGCGAACGTCACGAGCTTGCCGTCCGAGCCACCGTCGGTCGGTGACGTCGTGAGATGGATGTTGTGCCACGCGAAGGGCAGGGCGATCAGGAACAGTGCACCCTTGACGAGCCAACTGACCATCGAAATGAGAATGCCGGAGCTCACGGCCACGGTGGTGTCGTAGCCCTCCTTCTGGAAGAACCGCACCCGGGCCGCGAGCACAGCCGCGGTTCCCGCGGCGAGTCCCGCGAAGCTGTCAGCGACCTCCAGCGCGACGAGTCGACCGTAGGGCAGCTTCCCGGTAACCGAGCCCAGCGTGGACAGGGCGAGGGACGGGAAGCACAACTGTGCGAGCACGAACGTCACGGCGACCCACGCCCAGTTCGCCCCCTTCAACGTCGAGATCGACGCGGCCACGTTGATAAAGACGCCCAAGAGGGCCCATCCCCCGATGATGGTGCCGGCGGTCAGGACGAGGGTCGTCCCACTCACTCGGCGAAGTTGGGCGAGCTTCGGTTCCTCGACACCGGTTGCCTTGGCGCCCTCGGCGCGCAGGTCCGCCAGAAGATCGTGATCCGGCTTGATCTCCTGGCGCAGAGTCGGGTTGAGGGCGGGCTTTTGCAGGAAGGCGAGCGTCGACTCGACCTGGGCGCGGCCAAAGACGTCCATCACCAGCGCCACGGCGCTCGCGGGATCGCTCAGCAACCCGAGCAGGGCCAGCAGGGAGGCAACATCCTGGTTCAGGGCGCTCGGCGTGGCGTTGAGATCCGCGTGCAGAGTGTCGTCAATGATGGCGGCGCCGTCGGGAGAGAGACCGAGGTGGTCGAGATCGATCGTGCCGAGCGAAACACGTGCCGAGTGAATCGCGAAGATCAACTCACAGATGGAGCGCAACTCGTTAGCCGTCAGAGGACCAGTCTCGAGTCGTTCGCGCAGGGTCACGCCAGCGGGACTCGTGGCGACAACGAGAACATCGTGGGTGACCGACGTCGCGGTCACGCCGTCGAGGAGAGGCGACGCACCGTGACTCGCCTGGTAGATCGTGGCAATGGCGAGCGCCTCGTGCTCGGCCTGCTGCTGGCGTCCAATGAAGGGCGCCACGCCACTCTCCCGCACCGAGATCATGCGCCACAGGGACGTCAGTATCTCCGCGTCGCGGGCGTCGCGTCCGTAGATAGACACCCGATGGGTGATGCGGTCCGAGGTAGTGACGAATGTCCGCTCAACACCCCACTCCGCGACGTGGTGCGCGGCGCGAGTGGGTTGCAGGGGGTGCGGGGAGAACCTCACCACGTCCAGTCCCATTGGAGCCAACGCGTCGCGCACCGCCGCGCCACTGGTGCCCACGTGGGGGCGTCCAAGAGCGAGCCGAACGATCGACGCTGCCACCCAGGCCACCGCGAACGAGCCGGCGAGTGCGAGAGGGAGCGCACGCCCCGTCGTCATGGCGCCAATGAGGGAGATGCCGATGGCGCCCAGGATGAATCGTCGAACTCCTCGGGCAAAGTACGGACGCCCGACAATGCCCATGGCCATGACAGCGACGAGGATCGGGACGGGAAAGCCCACGTTGACGTGGGCGAAGACGGGATCCTTCGCCTGACCGCTCGACACACCAAAGACGAACTGCAAGAGATACGACAAGCCCAGACCGAGCCCAAAACTCGAGAGCAGGTCGAGTGTGAGGTCCTTGCGCCGCACGAACAGCGCGAACACCACGAGGAGCAACGCGGCTCCGGCGGTCCCGAGGAGGAACAGCGTGGTGAGAAACCAGTCAACACCAAGCGGTGGTGGCAGGGCGAAGTTGACCCACCACTTCTGGATACTCGGGTCCATGCTGTAAGCGACCATGATGAGCATCGTCGTGAGAATGCCCACGATGAGCCGCACCGCATCGCTCCCCGAGCGACCTCGTTCGTTCGGCGCGATGGTCGAAAAGAACGCGTCGCGCCAACTCACGAGGGCCTGGTGCTCAAGTTCCCAGTGCGATTCCTCGACCGACGACTCCTCGACCGCAGCGGCGGGTGGGTCGGAACTCATGATCGACAAACTAGCCAGAGGATCTTGCGCGCTGGTGCGACGCGCGCGTCGTCGGTCCTACTTGATGTGCACTCCGGAGATCGAGCGAGCGATCACCAGCTGCTGAATCTCGCTGGTTCCCTCAAAGATGGTGTAGATCTTGGCGTCCCGGTGCATGCGCTCGACGGGGAAGTCACGAATGTAGCCGTTGCCGCCCAGGATCTGGATGGCCTCCTCGGTGACCTTCACCGCGGTCTCGGACGCGAACCACTTCGACATCGATCCTTCACCGTTGAGAAAGGGCTTTCTCGTCGCGGCCATCCACGACGCCCGCCAGATGAGAAGGCGTGAGGCGTCGATCTGCGTCTTCATGTTGGCCAACTTGAACGCGATCGCCTGATTCTCCACGATCGCTCGCCCGAACTGCTTGCGCTCCTTGGCGTAGTCGAGTGCGAACTCGTACGCGGCGCGCGCAATTCCGAGGGCCTGCGCGCCGACCGCCGGGCGCGTGGCTTCGAAGGTCGCCATGGCGGCCTGCGTCGCGGCCTTCTTGCCCTCGCGCACTCGAGCGAGCCGCTCGTCGAGCTTCTCCTTACCACCGAGCAACTGGCGTCCCGGAATGCGGCAGTCATCCAACACGACTTCCGCGGTGTGACTGGCGCGAATGCCCATCTTCTTGAACTTCTGACCCATGGCGATGCCCTTGGTGCCTTCGCCGATGACGAACGACGCTTGACCGCGAGATCCCAATTCGGGATCAACCGACGCGACGATCACGTGCGTGTTGGCAATGCCGCCGTTGGTGATCCAGGTCTTGGTGCCGTTGAGCACCCATTCGTCCGTCGCCTCGTCGTAGACCGCTCGGGTCCGCAGCGCGGACACGTCGCTGCCGGCGTCCGGCTCTGAGACGCCGAAGGCTCCGAGTTTCAAATCGCCGGGCGTGCCGTAGCACTGCGGGATCCACTCCATCGCCTGTTCCGGCGTCGCGTTGGCCATCAGGCCCGCGACAGCGAGTGACGATCCGACGATCGCCATGCACAGTCCCGCGTCGCCCCAGGCCATCTCCTCCAGAAACAACATCATCGACAGACCGGTCTTGTCCGCGAACGCGTTGGCGAGAAAATCGAGTCCGTAGATGCCGATCTTCGCCGCCTCTTCAATGATGGGCCACGGCGTCTCTTCGCGCTCGTCCCATTCGTGCGCAGCCGGTCGCATGACCTTTTCGGCGAAACCGTGAACCCACTCCTGCATGGTGGTGTGATCCTCGGAGAGCTCCAGTGTGAACTCGGCCATTGTGTCCTCCACGAAATGCCCGCGAAAGTGCCGCGGTGCGGGGGTCCATCCCCCTGGTTACCCGTGGGTAACCCGAGGTCCACCTTAGGCGGCTCGGCCCTCGACGCAGTGACGCCGCCCCCTACGGGAGCGGCGTCACATCAAACTCAACCCACGAATTGGGTCGAACCGTCTTAGAGCATCTTCACGCGCTTGGCGAGTGGTCCGCGGTCCCCTGGTTCGATGTCGAACTCGACCTGCTGACCTTCGACCAGCGTGCGACGTCCGTCGGCTTGAATTTCGGTGTAGTGGACAAAGACGTCCGGCTGGCCTTCGACAGCGATGAAGCCCCAGCCCTTCTCGTCGTTGAACCACTTCACAGTTCCTGCAGCCACCGTGGGCCTCCTTATTACTTTGAACCGAGAACTTCGATTCGGAGGGAACCACTTACGGCGACCTCGCCAACCACGCTAGCGGTGCGGGCCGCTTTTGCCAAGTGGATTCTGTTAACGACGGATTACGGTTCCGTCCGTCCCATCCTCGACGGTCCAGCCCCGTGCGACGAGTTGGTCACGCAGCCGATCAGCCGCCGCCCAGTCTTTGCCGGTCCGCGCGTCGTCACGGGCCCGGACGAGGTCGGCGCTCTCCTGGTCGACCTCCTCGCCGCTGGAGTCCGACAGGGGGAGCCCGAGGGCGCCGAACAGTACGTTGATCGCGTGAGCGAGCGACGCCGCGAGCACGTGGCTCCCGCCGTCGGCCTCGGCGTTGGCCGTTGAGACCGCGTCGAAGAGGTGGGCGAGGGCGCCGGGGGTGTCGAGATCGTCGTCCATCCGTTCACGAACCGCCCGCAGCAACGGCTCCGTCTCCTCGCTCCACTCGCCGTCCTGCACGCGAACGAGGTTCTGGCCGGCGAGAGCGGCGAGGCCGAAACGTCGTGCGAATGCGTCGAGACGTTGGAGCGCTCGTTCCGCGTCCGCGATCGTCACCGGAGTGACCTCGAGGGGCTTGCGGTAGTGGGATCGCAGCACGAGGAGTCGATACGCACGTTGGTCAGTGGTCGCGAGCAGGTCCGAGAGCGACGTGTAGTTGTGGAGGGACTTGCTCATCTTCTCGTCGCCCACCATGACCCAGCCGTTGTGGCTCCAGCGGCGTGCGAAGGTCTTTCCGAGCGCGACGGCTTGGGCACGTTCGTTCTCGTGATGGGGAAATCGCAAATCTTGGCCGCCCGTGTGCAGATCAAATCCGTCACCCAGCAGACCGAGGGACATCACCACGCACTCGGTGTGCCACCCCGGTCGACCGTTACCGAAGGGGGCGGGCCACGACGGTTCCCGCGGCTTCGCCTTTTTCCAGACCGCGAAGTCCATGGGCGAGCGCTTCTCCGCGTTGGCCTCGACACGGTCCGTGGCGCGTAGCGCGTCCAACGACTGACCGGCGAGGCAGCCGTAATCGGGCACCGTGGAGACGTCAAAGTAGACGCCGTCGCTCGTCTCGTAGGCGACGTCGCGGGCGAGCAGGTCACTCACGAGCGCAATCATCTGATCGATGTACTGCGTGGCGTGCGGCGCCACCGTCGGGCGCGCGACGCCTAGGGCGTCCATGGCGGCCCACCACTCGGCTTCGAACTCCTCGGCGACGTCCGGTTCCGTGCGCGACTCGCTGAGGGCGCGCGCGATGATCTTGTCGTCGATGTCGGTGATATTCGAGATATAGCGGACGTCAAAGCCCTCAAAGCTGAGCCACCGACGAGCGACGTCCCAGACGAGATTGAACCGACCGTGTCCGAGATGAGGATGATCGTTGACGGTCGGGCCACACACGTACATCGAAATCTGTCCCGGCGTCCGCGGTTCGAGTTCACGAACCTCATTGGTCACAGAATCGTAGAGACGAAGCACTGTCCTAAACTACGACACTCATGGAGAATCCCTCGACGTCGAAATTGCGAATCGTTCCCGATAAGCCGACCGTCGACGGCCTCGAAGTGAAGTGGTCCACCCAGTGGCAACGTGACGAGGTCTACTCGTTCGACCGCACCGCCTCTCGCGCCGAGGTCTTCAGCATCGACACGCCCCCGCCAACGGTGTCCGGATCGCTGCACATCGGTCACGTCTTCAGTTACACCCAAACGGACACCATCGCGCGCTATCAGCGCATGCGTGGCCGCAAGGTTTTCTACCCGATGGGCTGGGATGACAACGGATTGCCGACCGAACGCCGGGTCGAGAATTTCTTCGGCGTCCGTTGCGACCCCTCGCTCCCCTACGACCCGTCGTACGTCGCTCCCGAGAAGGCGGCGGAACGCAAGGTGTCGGTGTCGCGGCGAAACTTCGTCGAACTGTGTCACCAGCTGACCGCCACCGACGAGGTCGCGTTTCGCGAGCTCTGGCAGCAGCTTGGTCTCAGTGTGGATTGGTCCCTTGAGTACTCCACCGTGTCGTCGCGTGCGCAGGCGGTGTCCCAAAAGGGCTTCCTGCACCTCTTCCAGCGTCAACAGGTCTACGCCTCCGTGGCGCCAACCCTGTGGGACGTGGACTTTCGCACCGCCGTCTCGCAGGCCGAACTGATCGACGTCGAGCGACCCGGGGCGTATCACCTGCTGCAGTTTGCGCTCGCCGACGGCGACGGCGTGGTGGAGATCGACACAACCAGACCCGAGTTGCTGGCCAGCTGCGTCGCACTGGTGGCCCATCCCGACGACGACCGCTACCGACACCTCGTGGGCCGCACCGTTCTCTCACCCCTGTACAGCGTCGAAGTCCCGGTGGTCGCTCACGAGTTGGCGGATCCCGACAAGGGCTCGGGAGTCGCGATGATCTGCACCTTCGGTGACGTGACGGACGTCACCTGGTGGCGCGAACTGCACCTCCCCACGCGAGCCCTCATTGGTCGCGACGGTCGCATGATGCCGGCGGACTTCGGTGATGAGGGGTGGCCGTGTCGCGACGTCGCCGGAGCGTTGACGCGCTACGCCGCCATCGAAGGCAAGACCGTGAAGCAGGCGCGCACCATCGTCGTGGAGCAACTCCGCGAGAGTGGCGAGATCGTCGGAGAGCCTCGTGCGATCACTCACCCCGTCAAGTTCTACGAGAAGGGGGAGCAACCCCTCGAGATCGTGACATCAAGACAGTGGTTCGTCGCGACGCTGTCGCACCGCGACGAGCTCCTCGCACGCGGTGACGAAATGCGCTGGCACCCCGAGTACATGCGCCACCGATACCGCAGTTGGGTGGAAGGGCTCAACACGGACTGGAACATCTCACGTCAGCGATTCTTCGGCGTGCCCTTTCCGGTGTGGTACCCGATCGACTCGGACGGCGTCATTGCGTTCGATCGGCCCATCGTGGCGGAGGAGTCCACGCTTCCCGTCGATCCGTCGAGCGACGTGCCTCCGGGCTACGAGGAGTCCCAGCGGCACCAGTTGGGTGGCTTCACCGGTGACCCGGACGTCATGGACACGTGGGCGACGAGCTCGCTCACGCCCGAAATCGCCGGGCATTGGGGAACTGACCTCTTCGATCGCGTCTACCCAATGGACATGCGCGCCCAAGCCCACGAGATCATTCGCACGTGGTTGTTCTCCACCGTCGTGCGAGCTCAGTTCGAGTTCGGTGAGTTGCCGTTCACCAACGTCGCCATCTCCGGATGGGTCGTCGATCCCAATCGAAAGAAAATGGGCAAGTCGACCGGTAATGCGGTCACGCCCATGAGCATGCTGACTCAGCACGGCGCCGACGCCCTCCGGTACTGGGCGGCCAGTGGTCGACCCGGCACCGACACGGCCATGGACGAAGCCCAGATGAAAAATGGCCGTCGCCTCGCGATCAAGATCCTGAACGCTTCGAAGTTCGTCCTCAGCCATCTCGACGGCAGCGACCTACCGAGCATCGAGGAGATTACCGAGCCCCTCGATCTCGACCTGATGGGGGCCCTCGCCACCCTCGTCCACGACGCGACCGTGTCGTTCGATGGTTTCGACTACGCGCGAGTGCTGGAACGAACCGAGTCGTTCTTCTGGTCGTTTTGTGACGACTATCTCGAACTGGTCAAGGTCCGTGCCTACGGAGAGAGCGACAACGACGCGACGCGGTCTGCACGGGCCACTCTGGCCCTGAGCGTGTCGGTTCTGCTTCGCCTTTTCGCGCCCTTCTTGCCCTTCGTGACCGAGGAAGTCTGGTCGTGGTCGCACGACGGCTCCGTTCACCTCGCACCCTGGCCCACCGCCGACGACTTCCCGGTGCTCCCGGCGCCTGAGTCGGCCGGGTCGCTCTACGACGCCGTGAGCGGCGTCCTGGGCGCGGTGCGCCGCGCCAAGACCAACGCGAAGGTCTCCCAACGGGCTGCGGTGTCACGATGCGACGTCGTCGCCAGTGCCGAGCAGGTCACGGCCATTCTCGCCGCCGGCGACGACCTCTGTGCGGCCGGGTCGATCACCACGTTGACGACGACAATCGGTGACGGCGAGCTCGACGTCGCTGTCACTCTGGCGGAGTCGTAGTCGAGCGACGTTGCCGATCTCGGCTCACAGCCGCTTCCGCAAACGCCACCGCGGCTCGCGTCGTGGCCGAGGTTCGCGGTGATGCGGTGACGTCGAAGGCGTGTTGCGTGAGGGGTAATTCAACCAGGTAGATCGGAGCGGTCGACACGCTTCGGAACCGCGCGACGAAACATCTCGCCACGTTCACGTCCACCATCGTGTCGTTGCCACCTTGAATCACGAGGAACGGCGGGGCTGACGCGCTAATACGCTCCATCGGCGACATGGCTCGGTAGAGGTCGGGATGATCCGCGATGGACTTGTTCACGACTCGCGTCTCGAGCAGGCGACGCAGTTCGCCCCCGTGCCCATCCCAGACGACCTCGTCACCGGTCATTTCGAGCACGCCGTACAGGGAGATGCACCCGCGGACCGACCAGTCCGTCGGCCCACTGCCGTCGGCCGGTCGCCACGTGGGGTCGTCGGCGGTCAGCGCCAGCAGCGCCGCCAACTGTCCGCCGGCCGACGCTCCCGCGACCACCACACGATCCGGGTCGCCGCCCATGGATCGAATCGTTCGCTTCGTCCAGCCCAGGGCGCGCGTGACGTCCTCGATCTGCGCGGGCCACGGGTATTTCGGAGCCAACCGGTAGTTCAGAGCGACCGCCACCCAACCACGACTGACGAACTCGTGCAGCATGGGGCGACCCTGCTCCGTCTTGTCACCGAACACCCAGGCGCCGCCGTGAACGAAGAAAATCACTGGCGCATTGGGTGGGGTCGTCGACAGCCGCCAGATGTCCACGCGTTGACGCTTGAGGGGCCCGTAGGAGACCCCGTGGGAAATCTGAAGGCTGCGCGGGTGAAAGGGAACCTGGAGCAACGTTCGCCACCACCGTCCGAAACGGTCATCACGGGGGCGTCCGACGGTGAGCGGGTCCACGGGGGCGTCGGCCAGCGCCCGGTGCACGACGACGCGAGAGTAGAAGAGCACGCCGAGAAGGATCAGATTGCAGATCAGCACCAGGGCCGCGGTTACCGCGATGAGGGTCCCCAACCACGCCGTGGTGGGCCAGCCCCACCACACCTGGATGCCGACCAGTGCGAGCTGGATCAGGGCAGCTTGGCCCGCCAACTCCCCTGCTGCCCACCCGACCGGGAACGCAAAGATCTGGACCACGCCTCGGCGACCCGGTCGCAGGGCGGTCAACGCCGAGAGCAGGAGGAACAAGGAGGCAACCGCGACGAAATAGCCCACAGGCCATTGTGGTCGGGCCGCGAGGTCTCGAGCAATTCTCCTTATGCTCTCACCATGGACGACACCATGCCTCTGGCTCTCCAACGACTCGACGGCACCGTCGGACTGTGGACCTTCGCGACGGAGGGCGTCAGCGCCACTCACGCCCACGAAGTTGCGCAGGCGATTGAAGCCTTCGGATTCTCGGCCCTGTGGATTCCCGAAGCGTGGGGACGAGAGGCCTTCACCAACGCGGGTCTCCTGCTGTCCTCCACGACCTCCTTGACGATCGCGACCGGCATCGCCAACATCTATGCCCGCGACGCGGTGACGGCCGCGTCGGCGTCAAAGGTGCTGAATGCGGCGTACGGAGATCGTTTCGTTCTCGGACTCGGTGTGAGTCACCAGCCCATTGTCGAAGGGCTGCGCGGACACGACTACTCGTCGCCCTTGACGGCGATGCGCGACTATCTGAGCGCCATGGACGCCGCGCCCATGTTCGCGCCCGAGGGCCAACACCGCGTGTCGCGCGTGATCGCCGCACTCGGACCGAAGATGCTCGCGCTCGCTGCCGAACTGACCGACGGCGTCCACCCATATCTCGTCACGCCCGAGCACACCGCACTCGCGCGAGCAGCCGTGGGCGACAAGTTCATCGGCGTCGAGCAGGCGGTCGTGCTCGGTCAGGACCGAGACGAGTTCCTGCGGCGCGCCCACGCCCACCTCGAGATCTACACGGGCTTACCCAACTACCGCAATAGCTGGCAGCGGTTGGGCTTTGACGAGAGCGACTTCGTGCGCGGCGGCAGCGACCGTCTGTGTGACGCGCTGGTCGTCCACGGCGACGAACAGGCCGTCCTCGATCGCATCAATGAGCACCGCGACGCGGGTGCGAACCACATCTGCCTTCAGGTGCTGGCCGAGCAACTCGCTGACGCCCCCTACGAGGAGTGGCAGCGGATCGGCGCCGCAGTGGCGAACTAACTGGAAGGTTGGGTGGGTGGCTCGCTGGGCCCGCTGACCCAGGGCTGATTGAACTTGATCGGATTCTCGATCGTGATCGTTGCGTCGTGATGTAACAGCCCTGACGCCAGTCGGAACGGCAGTGCAATGAGCATCAGGGCCAGGAATTCAGCACCACCAATGACGATCCAGCCGATCGTCACGAAGAACAGTCCGTAGAACAGACCTCTGAGGAATCCGTCGCGGATCATCTCGGCGATAATGAGCGGGAACCACGCAAAGAGCCAACTGACTCCCGGAGCGATGAAGACGACACCCGTGCGGTGGTGCCACCCGAGGTACGCGCCCAGCAGAAATGTGGCGACGACGGCGATGAGCTCGAAAGTCGAGCGCGCGATGTTGGCGCGGATGCCGAAGATGCAGACGGCCATCGCAATGCTCCACGCGACGGTCGCGAGCCCCGCTGCTCCTCGCGTGGTTTCGCGAACGCGGATGACGATCGGAGAGTTCATGTTCATGGCGTCAACGCTAGCAATGGACCACGGGAATTGGGCGGTCGCCGTCAGGACCCAACGCGCCAACGCGATTCGACCAGTACGCTCACCTCGTGACAGACGGCACACTCGTGATTCTTGGCTCGGGCGAGATCGCTCCGTCGATGGTGAAGGTCTATCGCGACGTGCTCTCACAACTGGACGATCGTCACGGCGTGATGCTGGACACACCATTCGGATTCCAAGAGAACGTCCCCCAGCTCACCACCAAGATCATCGACTATTTCGAGACCTCGCTGCAGTTCCAGATGACGACCGCGAGCTTCACTCGCCTCGACGAACACAGCGAGCTCGATCAGGCTCGCTTTCTGGACACGATCCGCAACTCTCGGTTCGTCTTCGCGGGACCGGGCAGCCCCAGCTACGCACTCAAGCAGTGGTCGCCACTCGCGTTCACCGACGCTCTGGCGGATGTCTTGGCCGCCGATGGCGTCGTCTGTTCTCGTCCGCGGCGGCCCTCACTCTCGGGGCGTTCACCGCTCCGATCTACGAGCTGTACAAGGTCGGTGACGATCCCCACTGGATCGACGGACTCAATCTTCTCGAGCGCTTCGGACTTCGCTGCGTTGTGATTCCCCACTACGACAACGCCGAGGGCGGCAATCACGACACGCGCTTTTGCTATCTCGGTGAACGCCGGCTCCGAGAGTTGGAGTCCATGCTCGACGCCAATGTCGCGACCTTCGGTATCGACGAACACACTGCCGTGATCTTTGACTGGGCGGCCGACACCGTGGAGGTTCGAGGTCGTGGCCAGGCGTACTGGCGCACCGGCGCTGACGTACGGACGTTGGTGCGCGGCGAAGTGATCAGCGTGGCCGAACTGCGCGATGCACCCGTCACGCCGCGGCCGAGTGCACCGCAGAACGCGGAGACCCAACGAGACGCACTCAGTGAGCTCGGAGAACGAGCAGCGAACGGTGGCGCCGACGCAGTGGCGGCCGTCGCTGAACTGATGAGGCTCGCGTCCGTGGGGGGCGAAGGTCGTATTGAACCGGGCCCGTTGGTCGACGGTGTGCTGCGTGCGCGAGCGGACGCACGCGGTGCGGGGCAATACCAACTGGCCGACGCCTTACGCGATGCCCTCGTCGCAGCGGGCATCGAAGTCCACGACTCTCCCGACGGCGCCACGTGGTCCCTCCGCGAGTCGTGAGCCGCCTGCGCGAGTAGGTTGCCCCTCGTGGACCTCTACCGTCACTACTTGGCGCCTCGGGTCGTTGATTTCGTCTGTTCGCCGAAGGGCTTGAACAAGTGGCGCTCGCGGTGCGTGGAAGAGTTGAGCGGCACGATCGTCGAAATCGGATTTGGAGCGGGACGAAACCTTGCGTTCTACCCCGAGAGCGTCAACGAGGTCATCGCGATCGAACCATCCCCCATCATGCGCAAGCGAGCGACGCGACAGATCGACCACTCCTCGATCCCCGTGCGATGGGGAGGACTTGACGGACAGAACCTTGATCTCGAGAGTGACAGCGTCGACGCCGCCGTCGTGACCTTCGCCCTCTGCACGATTCCCGATCCCGTGCGCGCTCTCATCGAACTTCGCCGCGTCGTGCGCGACGGAGGCGATCTGCGCGCACTCGAACACGGGTTGGCACCGGATCCCGGTATCGCCACGTGGCAACACCGCCTGAACGGTTTCGAGCAGAAGATCGCCGACGGATGTCAATTGATTCGAGAACCCTCGAAGCTGATCGAAGAAGCGGGCTGGCACGTCTACGCGGACTACCATCGCTTCGCTCCCGGTCCAAAGCCGTGGAGTTACTTCACCAGCATTCGCGCGCGATGATCACGTCGCGGGAACGCACCGTCGACACCGTCCGTTAGCCTTGGTGCGGTGAAGGCCGCGCACAGTCTGATCGTGGGGAAGTTCAACCCACCGCACGAGGGCCATCACTTCCTGATCGATACCGCGGCGCGAAGTTCCCTCGCCGTCACCGTCGTCGTCACCGGTTCTGAGCGTGAAGCTGTGCCGATTGCGACCCGGGTGGCGTGGCTGCGCGAGGCTCACGTCTGGTTCCCCCACGTCACTGTCGTCGGCGCCTACAACCCCCACCCGGTTGACTACGACGACCTGCGCGTGTGGGATCTCCACGAGCGGGTCATCCGAGACGCTCTCAATCAGACTGGAAATTCCGTGCCGGTGGACGCTGTGTTCACCCCCGCCGCGTACGGTCCCGAACTCGCGCGCCGTTTCAACGCCCATCTCGTCAATCTCGGACACTCCCGAGAACCCTTCCTCTACTCGTCGACCGACATCCGTCGTGACCCTGTCGGTCATTGGGACGACATTCGGCCGTCGGTTCGAGGGTGGATCGCGAAGCGCGTCGTGGTCGTCGGTGCGGAGTCGACGGGGACCACAACGCTGGTCCGCCAATTACGCGAGGCGTATCGTCGTCGCGGAGGTCCCTACGGTCTGACTCACTCCGTTCCCGAGTTTGGGCGGGAGATGTCCTGGATCAAGCTCAACAAGCTTCGCGCGGAGCGAGCACTCCGTGATGGACCAGAACCCACGATGTGGGACGTTGAGTGGTCAGACAAGGACTTCATCGACATCGTGCGCGAACAGAATCGACTCGAGGACTTTGCCGCCGATCAAGGTGGACCACTCCTCCTCTGCGACACCGACTCGTGGGCCTCGCTCATCTGGCAGGAGCGATACCTCGGTCGCTCCACTTCTGACGTTGCCGCCTTTGCCCAGCATCAACCTCGCGCTCTGTACATCCTCACCAATCACGAAGGTGTCGACTTTGAGCAAGATGGCGTGCGCGACGGCGAGCACATCCGCACGCAGATGACCGATTCATTTCGTAGCGCTCTCGGTGAGCAGAAGACGCCCTGGATCGAACTCAGCGGTGTCGATCGCGACGTTCGGGTGCGTGAGGCGATTGACGTGATTGATCGCGTTCTCGCCGAATCGTGGCGCTGCGGCTAGCGGCGTCATCGAATTGTCATTGAAAAGAGTGGCAACGTCCTGACGGCTTTCACTAGTATTTCTCTATTCTCAAGTGAATTACTAGAGATACCCGAGAGGAGAACTCAATGAAGGTCCGTCACCCCCGATGGAGCCGATTGGCCGTGGCCGCACTCGCGACCTCAGTTCCGCTGTCCACCATGGCGCTTTCGAGCGCGGGCGCCAGTACCGTCAACGTCAGTGTCGTTGGATACTCCGTCGTCGGACCGGCCTACAAGGCCCTAGAAGCTGCGTTTCAGGCCACGCCCGCCGGCCAGAACGTCACCTTCACCAACTCGTTTGGAGCGTCCGACACGCAGACCACCAACGTCGCCAACGGTCAACCCGCCGACTTGGTCAATCTCTCGTACGAGTCCAACATCGCGACGCTCGTCGCCGCGAAGAAGGTGCCCAGCAACTGGTCCAGCCAAGAGTTGTCCGTTGGTGGCGTCAATACCTCTCTCAAGGGCTCGAAGCAGCAGACAAACTACGCAACGCCCGGAATCGTCACTGATTCCGTGGTCGTCTTCATCGTTCGCAATGGCAACCCCGAGAAGATCTCGACCTGGGCGAGTTTGGCCAAGCACGGGGTGCAGATTGTGACCCCTGATCCGCTGACGTCGGGAAGCGCCAAGTGGAACCTGTTGGCTGCGTACAGTTCGCAAATTTCACTGCACAAGACTCCTGATGAGGCACAGACCTTCTTGAAGTCCGTCATCGAGAACACGGTGTCACAGCCGGTGAGTGGTTCGGCCGCTATGTCCTCCTTCGTCGCGGGTACCGGAAATGTCTTGATTGACTACGAGGACGACGCCCTCGCCGCCCAAGCCGCGGGCAAGCCAATTCAGATCGTCACGCCGCCCCAGACACTCTTGATTGAGAACCCCATCGCCCTCACGGACTCGGGGAGCTCGAACGCTGGCGCGAAGGCCTTCTACAAGTACCTCTTCTCCGCCGCGGGACAGGGAATCTTCGCCAGCCTCGGGTACCGCTCGGTGTTGAAGACGGTCTGGACATCAACCAAGAACGACTTTCCTGCCTTCAAGCGGACAACTGATCTCTTGACGGTCGAGAACCTGAACGTGAAGGGTTGGCCCGTGGTGGACCCTGAGTTCTTCAGCCCGACCGTCAAGTTCGCACCCCACGACACGAAGTACCCGACCCAGGGCATCGTCACCTATCTGGAGCAGTTCGCTGGCAAAACTGCTTAATCCTTCGAACCCACTCACCACGAGACCCTCGCCCCGAGAGCGGCGAGGGTCTCGTGGGGCTCGGCTGTCGACACTTTCCGGACTGCTCGTAGGGCGGTCCCTCATTGTCACGTACGTCAGCTTCATCGTCCTCATCCCCCTCATGGCCCTGCTGGGTCACGCCTTCTCGAACGGCTTCAGTGCCTTCTGGGCATCCATCACGCAACCGGAGTCCCTCGACGCCATCCAGTTGACGCTGACGTGCGCACTGGCGGCGACGGTCGTGAACGCAATTGTGGGGACCGCAACGGCGTGGGTGCTCGTTCGCGACCGATTTTGGGGACAGAGCATTCTCAACTCTCTGATCGACGTTCCCTTTGCCCTCCCCACCGTGGTCGCGGGAGTGACCTTCCTTACCCTGTACGGCCCGATGTCGCCCATTCACGTCAACATCGCCAACTCGTGGATCGGTGTCACCGTCGCGATCATGTTCGTGACCCTCCCCTTTACGGTTCGTGCCGTGCAGCCCGTTCTTGAATCCATGAACGTCGACGCCGAATCGGCGGCGGCCACCCTCGGCGCGTCTCCGCGCCGGGTGTTTCGGACCATCACCCTGCCCGCACTGGCCCCGGCGATTCTGACCGGGAGCGGACTCGCGTTTGCTCGAGCCATCGGCGAATACGGCTCGGTTGTCTTCATTTCTGGCAACGAGCCGTACCACACCGAGGTGGCGAGTTCGTATATCTACTCCTTGGCGCAATCAGGACAAACCAACAGCGCGTCGTCCGTGGCCGTCTTCCTCTTGGTCCTCGCGCTCGCCGTCGTGGGATTCTTTAATTTCATCGCGCGGCTCATGGCACGGAGGCGCGGATGAGTCGGTCGCCACGAACGCTGCGGTACGCGGTCATTCTCTATGTCGGCGCTCTGATCGGAAGTCCCGTCGTCTTCATTTTCGTGCAAGCGTTCAAGCCGGGATGGCACGCGCTCTGGAGCGCGCTTCACGATCCCGAGATGATCGCGGCCATCAAGTTGACGGGTCGTGTCGCGGCTCTGGCCGTTCCCCTCAACGTCATTTTTGGTGTCGGCGTGGCCTTGTGGATTGTCCGGCGACCGTCATGGATGACGCGCGTGCTCGACACGGTCATCGACATTCCGCTCGCGGTCTCACCGATCATCATCGGCCTCACCCTGGAGCTGGCGTACGCCCAAAACGGATGGTTTGGTTCATCCCTGGCCAAAGTCGGCTGGCAAATCATCTTCTCGTACTGGGGCATCGTGATGGCGTCAGTCTTCGTCTCGCTCCCCCTCGTCTCTCGCCAGCTGATTCCCCTTCTCCGGGAGATTGGCAATCATCAAGAGCAGACCGCCGCCACGTTGGGTGCGGGTCCGATTCGCATCTTCTTTACCGTGACCCTGCGATCGATCCAATGGGCCACTGCCTATGGCGTCACTCTCACGTTGGCACGAGTGATCGGAGAGTACGGCGCCGTACTGATCGTGTCCGGGAACATCGCGTACCTCACCGAGACACTCACTCTCAACATCTCCAACAATTTCGACAACTTCAACAACTACCAGGGCTTCGTGGGAGCTGTCATCTTGGCGACAACGTCCATCATCGTGCTGCTCTTTTTGGGCGTGGCACGAAACCGAGAAAGGAATCGAAGTGGCCATCGAGCTTGACGGTGTAACAAAGAGGTACGGACACGATCTCGTGCTGGAAGACATCAGTGACGTAGTGCCCAACGGATCCCTGACGGCGCTCCTGGGACCGTCCGGTTCCGGCAAGTCAACGCTGTTGCGCATCATCGCGGGTCTGACGCCTCTCGACGCGGGACGCGTCGAGCTCAACGGACGCGACGTGACGAACGTCGCACCGCGACACCGGAACATCGGATTTTGCTTCCAGGACTACGCGCCCTTTCGTCAAATGACTGTCTTCAACAATGTCGCGTACGGACTGAAGGTCCGAAAGGTCCCTCGAGCTCAACGTCGTCATGAGGTGATGGAACTCTTGGGGCTCGTTCGACTCGAGTCTCTCGCCGACCGTTATCCGCATCAACTTTCGGGCGGTCAGCGACAGCGCATGGCTCTCGCACGTGCCCTCGCGGTGAAGCCCGAAGTTCTCTTGCTCGATGAACCCTTCGGTGCGTTGGACGCGCAGGTTCGCGGCGAGCTTCGGTCCTGGGTGCGATCACTGCAGCGAGAGTTGGGAATTACCACGATCCTCGTCACGCACGATCAGACCGAGGCCATGGAGATCGCCGACCGCCTGGTGATCCTTCACGACGGTCACATTGAACAGGTCGGCCAGCCCGACGAGGTGTACGACGAACCCGCAAACGCATTCGTGCGAAACTTCCTGGGTCCCGTGACGACCATTGCGGGCGTCGAATGCCGACCGCACGAGCTCGCGCTCGGCTCGCGTGGAGATGCGGGCACCCCGGCGACCATCACCGACGTGGTTCGTCTGGGATTTGAAGTGCGCGTCTTTGTCACCGATGCCCTCGGAAGTGTCACGTGGATTCAACTCACCCACGACGAGGCACTCCGTCGCGATCCCCGCGTCGGTGAGGACGTCGTGGTCACCCGAAACGACCACACGTCCGTGACCGCGTGAGCACCGTTGAGTCAATCGCGAATTCGTCGCCGTAACTCGTCGTCGACCGCCGCGGGGTCGAGGCCGCGTGAGCGCAAGACGAGTAGCAGGTGGAACCACAGATCGGCGGCCTCGGAGATGAGTCGTTCGTCATCTTCTCCCATGGCCGCGATCACCACTTCGGTCGCCTCTTCACCCACCTTCTGCGCGTTCGCGGCCACGCCCGCACGCAGTTGGCGTGCGACGTAGGACTCCTCGTCACCCTGTTGCTCACGCTGGAGAATCCGACGCCAGAGCCACGGCGTGAAGCAGGAGGTCGAGCCATCGTGACACGCGGGACCGTCGGCGTGTACCTGAATCACAAGGGCGTCGTCGTCGCAGTCAACTTCGATGGCGGTCACGTGAAGCACATTGCCCGAGGTCTCACCTTTGCGCCACAACTGCTGTCGTGAGCGCGAGAAGAAGTGAACCTCCCCGGTTGATCTCGTGAGGGCAAGAGCCTCGTCGTCCATCCAGCCCAACATCAGAACGCGGTCTGTGAGTTCGTCCTGGATGATCGCGGCACGCAAGGTCGACTCACTCATCGCGATACCGGGTGCAGTGGTCGCAGGGCAACGCCCGCATCGATGACCGCTTGACGAAGGTGCGGCAGTTCAAACGGCGAGTCGTGAACAATGGACGCGACCAACGCCGCGTCCGTCACGCGGAGCGCTTCCGCCACGTGGATGAAGGAGCCAGCACCACCGGACGCAATGACCGGGACGTCGACAGCGTCCCTCACGGCGGCGGTGGTGGCGAGGTCGTAGCCGGTCCGGTGACCGTCGTGGGTCATGGAGGTCAGAAGGATCTCGCCGGCGCCGCAGTCGACGGCCCTTGTGGCCCACTGCACCACACTGAGTCCCGTCGCGCGACGTCCACCGTGGGAGAACACTTCACCGTGAGACGTGTCAATGGCCACGACCACTGCTTGAGAACCGAAGAGTTCCGCGATCTCACCCAAGAGCTCGGGTCGGGCGATCGCCGCGGAGTTGACCGACACGCGGTCGGCGCCCGCTTCGACGAGTCGCTGGGCGTCGTCACACGTGCGGACGCCGCCGCCGACGGTAAAAGGGATGGTGACGCTGTCCGCGACGCGTGACACGACCTCAACCATCGTGGCCACGTCGTGCACCGTCGCCGTGATGTCGAGGAAGACGAGTTCATCGGCACCACCGTCGCTGTAGGCAACCGCAAGGTCCACGGGATCACCCACGTCGCGTAGTCCTTGGAAGCTGACGCCCTTGACGACGCGTCCGTTGGTGACGTCGAGACAGGGAATTATGCGGGGATAAGGCACGTCGCGAGCCACTCCGATCCTGTGTCGCCGCTCTTTTCGGGATGAAACTGCACTCCGAGGAAGGATCCGTGGCGAACGGCTGCACAGTGTCCCTCCGAGGTGGCGACGGTGTGCGGTGAGTCGCACTGATAGCTATGGGCAAAATAGAAGGTCTCCGTCCACGGGTCCACCATCGCCCAACCGAGTCGGGGAACTCGTTCGCCTACCAGTCGACGCGCCGTGCCGTCCACGAGTCCGAGCGTGACGACACCGCCGTCTTCGTCAGAACTCGTCATGGCCAGCTGCAGGCCGAGACAGATTCCCAGGATCGGTCCGCCATCACGGAACCGACGTCCGAGGGCGGCGGCGGCCCCCGTGGTTGCGAGGTGATCCATGGCGGCACGGGCCGAACCGACACCGGGGAGGATCACGTGGTCGGCACTCTCAATCGTCGACGGCTGCGAGGAGATCTCGCCGCGCAGGCCCACGCGACTCAACGCGGCCATCACGGAGTGCGTGTTGCCCGCGCCGTAGTCGCAGACGACCACGTGGCTCACAAACTGCCCTTGGTCGAGCGCACCTCGTCGCCATCGAGCGCCACCGCCGCGGCGAAGGCGCGGCCGACAGCCTTAAAGGCCACCTCGGCGACGTGGTGCGAGTTCGTCCCCGTCGCCGTGACGTGGAGGGTGATGCGCGCGCTCTGCACGAGAGATTCGAGAGCGTGCGTGGCCATCCCGGGGTCGGGATCGATCGACAGAACGCTCACGGGTCGCCCCGAGATGTCGAGCACCGCGTGTGCGATCGCTTCGTCCATGGGGACGCGCGTCTCGCCGTATCGGACAATGCCTCGTCGGTCACCGAGCGCCCGATCGAGTGCGTCACCGAACGCACGCATGGTGTCCTCGACCGTGTGGTGCTCCCCGGTCTCGAGATCGCCCACTGCGTCGATGCGAAGGTCGAAACCGGCGTGGAACGCCAACTGCTGGAGGAGATGGTCGTACAGTCCGTTTCCCGTATCAACGAACACGCGCCCCTCGCCCCGGAGACGTAACCGCACATCGACTCTCGTCTCGGCAGTGACGCGTCGCTGACGGGTGACATCGTCGCGCGTCGTCGGCACTCCCCGCACGGCGCGAATCGCGTCGAGCAGCAGGTCGTCATCGTCGCGGTCGCGCACGGAGACCCGAATCGCACCCGGAAACGTCCGAATGACAACGCCGTGGGCCAACAGGGACACGAACCAGAAATCGGGATCGTCGCACGGGATGTAGAGGAAGTTCGTGAAGGATTGCAGCGGCGACAGTCCCAGTTCGCTCAGGGCGACACTCAGCCGTTCGCGCTCGGCGACCTGGGCGGTGACGTCGGGTGGGTGTCGCAGCGCCGCCAGCGCGAGGGACGAGGAGAGCGACGAAACCGAGAGCGGCGCAAGCCTGGAGGAGAGCACCGCCGCTCTCGGTTCGTCGCAAATCGCGTAGCCGACGCGTGCGCCGGCGAGGCCGAAGGCCTTCGAGAAGGTTCGCAGGACAATCGCCCCGCGTGCGACGTGGTCGAGGGCGTCAACGCCCGCGTACTCGGCGTACGCCTCGTCGATCACGAGCTGCCCCGACACGTCGGGCACGTCCGGCAGTTCCCCGGTCGGATTGTTCGGTCGACAGACGAACACGAGATCGGCGTCGGCGGGATCATCGACCACCTGCGCCCCGGCCATCCCCGCGGCGAATCGGTACATCGAATAGGAGTTCGCGGGAACCGTCGCGACGGTGCCGCCACTCGCGAACGTGCGCGCGCACAAAACGATCAACTCGTCGCTGCCCGCGCCGAGAACAACCTGCTCGATGGCGACATCGTGTCGCGCGGCGAGCGCCGCGCGAAGTTCGTGGTAGCGCCCTCGGTCGTATTCGTTGACACCCGCCAACGCGCGCGCGACGGTTCCCGGTCGCGCCGACGCGGGGGGCGCGGGCGCGACGTTGCCATCGAATCGCACGATGTCGCTGGGCTGCAGACCGGCGGTCACGGCGAGCACCTCGTTCGACGGGGGCCACTGATACGCGACCAGGGACTCCGGGAGCTGTCGCACGCTCATCGGCGGGCCGTCTTCTTGTGATTGATCATGCCCTCGATCTCGGCCAGCGCCTCGATCGTGGGGGCGATCCGCTCCAGTCCCTGCGCGGTGACACGCTGGACGGTGACGGTCTTGAGAAATGTTTCCAGACCCAGTCCCCCCGTCGACCGACTCCAGCCCCCGGTCGGCAGGACGTGGTTGCCACCCGTGGCGTAATCGCCCGAGGGCACCGGCGCGAACCGCCCCACGAAGACCGCGCCCGCGTTGCGAATGCGCGGCGCGAGAGACTCGGCCTTGTCGCCGAGCAACGACACGTGCTCTCCGGCGTGCGTCTCGACCGCGGCCAACGCAGCCTCGAGATCATTGCCCACACGCACGACGTACCCCTTTGAATCCGGTCCGTGCTCCATTTGCGCGTCCAGCTCTTGCTGGATGAGCCACTCCTCGACGTCGTCGTCGGCCACGACGACGATCTCACTCGGTCCCGCCGGTAGATCAATGGCCACGTCTTGGGACACGAGCAGCTTGGCTGCGTTGACGGGGCCACCACCGGGCCCCACGATCTTGTCAACGGCCCCAATGAGTTCGGTCCCGTACGCCATGGCGGCAATGGCCTGGACGCCACCGACGGCCCAGACCTCTTCGATACCCAGCAGCTCGGCGGCCGCGGCGACGAGCGCGGCACCGCTCGGAGGAGTGCACACCACGATTCGTTCGACGCCGGCGACCTGAGCGGGAACGGCCCCCATGATCAGCGTCGACACGAGGTTCTTCGGAACGTAGACACCGACACTGCGCAACGGGGTCCAGCGCCGCTCGAGGACCACGCCCGGAAAGACTTCAAGGGTGACGTCGTGGGGCCGCTGCACTGCGTGCCAGCGACGCACCGCGTCGGCGGCGTTGAGAACCGCGTCGGTGGGCAGCCCCGGACCCGCGACGGCCCGCTGCGGCAGGGACGCCTCGCCCCCGTCGAAGTAGTTAGACCACTCCGCCACCGCCGCGTCGCCACGGGTGCGCACGTCCGCGATGATCGAACTCACCGAGAAGTCGCGGGCCATCACGGCACCATCCGTTCGACCGGCAGCGTGAGGATCGACGTGGCGCCGAGTGCCTCAAGTTTCGGGAGCAGCGCCCAGATCTCCTTCGCGGGCACCAACGCGTGCAACGCCACCGTTCCCTGTGTCGCGAGCGGCATGACGCTCGGCGATCCCGACGTTGGCAGCAGGGCCGTGACCGCGTCGACGGCGTCGGTGGGCACGTTGCAGAGAAGATACCGATTCGCTCTCGCGTTCACGACGGAGCCGAGAACCGTCTTCAACGTGCGCGAGGCGGCCCGCGACGCCGCGTCGGGACGACCGATAAGAACGGCCTCTGACTCAAAGAGCGTTCCGAGCGTTCGCAGCCCGTTCGTCCGCAGCGTGCTCCCGCTCGACACCAGGTCGATGATGGCGTCGGCGAGACCGAGACGGGGAGCGATCTCCGCCGACCCGGCGACGGTGACGAGCTCGGCGGACAGGCCCGCGTCCGCCAGCATCTTTGCGGCGAGTCGAGGGTGCGCCGTCGCGACGCGCCGGCCGTCGAGGTCGGCCAACGTCACTGCGGTGTCCTCGACGGACACCGCGGCCTGGAGGGAACACGTACCGAAATTGAGGTGCAACAGCACCTCCACGACGCACTCCTTCTCGGCCACGAGATCGAGCCCGGTGATTCCGCAATCGACGACACCGTCCTGCACGTACTCGGGCACGTCATCGGCCCGCACGAACAGGATGTCAACGTCGGCGTTGCGACAGTGAGCCATCAACACTCGCTCACCGGGCTCTTGGGGTGAGAGGCCGCTGGCTTCCAACAGCGACCACGACGGCTCACGCAATCTTCCTTTCGATGGTATGGCAATGGTGAAACGGCGACTCATGACGTTGTCCTCTCGAGGACGGCGAGGTAGCCGCCCTCTCCGTGGCGAACCCATTGGGCGACTCTCGTCACAGTCGCCGTGGAGGCTCCCGTCATCGAGGCGATCTGGAGATAGGGCACGCCCTTGTTCACCAGCTGGGCGACTTCCCAGCGTTGCGCCATTGCCTGCAGCTCGCTCCGCGTGCAGAGGTCACGCAGGAATCTCCCCGTGAGGACCGGGTCTGAAATCGCGGCGATCGTCGCCACGAGGTCGTCAACTCGCGTCTCGTGGTTCGGCGGCGGTGCGCCCTGCTGCTCTGGCATTCTAGCATGGTAGTACGCTAAAACGTTGATATGCAAATCATCCCCGCCATCGACCTCCTGGGTGACGACGCCACTCGCCTCGAGCAGGGCGACTTCGATCGGGAGTTGTTTCGGCGGCCCGCCGTGGAGTTCGTCTCGATGGCGGCGGCCACGCGACCGCCGTTTCTCCACCTCGTCGATCTCGAAGCCGCCCGATCCGGGGTCCTTCGTCCGCAGACCCTACGGCGTTGTCTCGAGGCTGCGGGAGACGTTCCCGTCCAGGTCTCGGGAGGAATTCGCACTCCCGAGGCGGCACGCCAGATCCTCAGTCTCGGTGCCGCGCGGGTACTGATTGGCACCGCGGCGTTTCAGTCGACCGATCTGCTCAACCGCTTTGTCGGCGAGTTCGGTGACTCGCTCGGCGTCACGATCGATGTGCGGAACGGTCTCATCAACGTGGCGGGCTGGCTCGAGGGCACGTCACTGTCCGTGGAACACGCCGCACAGCGGTGCGTTGACGCCGGCGTCGTGCGCGTGCTCGGCACGGCGATCGACCGTGACGGGACGGGTCTCGGACCCGACCTTTCGCTGTATCGCCAGTTGTGCGCCTATCCGTTGCTCGTTCTCGCCGCCGGGGGCGTGCGCGACCAGCGCGACGTGGACGCCCTCGCCGCTCTCGGGTGCGAGGGCGCCGTCACCGGCCGGGCCTTTGCCGAAGGGACGTGGTCGCACACCGACTCGTCGTCGTGAAGCACCGTCGGCGGTGGTCGTCCCGTTAGGGTCAAGACAATGACCGTCCCTGACGCGACGACGCCGACGTACGAGGAGTTGGAGTCCACCGTGCGCCAGCTTCGTGAGGAAGTCGCCCGGCTGCGCGACGAGTTGCGTCGCGCACGTCGCGACCAGCACGAGACTCCCCCGCACTACCTGTAACCGACGGACGAGGACCGTCCGCGACGGCGACGCCGTCTCCCCGCAGCGACCCGCACGTGCTCGCGTCCGCGTCGCTCACTGCCCACGACGCTGCGAATGTCAGGTGCGCCACGTGCGCCCAAGAGACCACAACGCGCAATCGGGAGCCGCCGTGACCCGTCGGTAGTATCGCCGCATGAAGCATCCGCTGCTCGCCCCACCGCTTCGCTCCCACGTCGACCCCCACGCCGAGCAGTTTCAACAGAACACGGCCGACATGAAGGAGCAGCTGGCCGTCATTGATGAGCTCCTCGACCAGGCCGAGGCGGGCGGCGGCGACAAGGCCATGGATCGCATGCGCTCGCGCGGCAAGATGCCCGTGCGCGAACGAATTGCCCTCGTGCTGGATCCCGACAGCCCGTTCCTCGAGATCAGCCCCCTCGCGGGGTACGGCTCGGACTACAACATCGGTGGCGGCATGGTCATTGGAATCGGCGTCATCGCCGGAACCGAGTGTGTCATCCTGGCCAACGATCCGTCCGTCGCCGCGGGAGCACTCACGCCGTACGCGATGAAGAAGTGGGCCCGCGCCCTCGAGATCGCCCGCGACAATCGAATGCCGTACGTGAGCTTCGTGGAGTCGGCGGGCGCCGACTTGCGCATCAACCCCGGCAGTGGTGGACCTCGCGTGCAGACGTTCCACTTCGCCGAGAGCGGCCGGTACTTCTACGAGATGATCGAACTGTCCAAGATGCGCATTCCGACCGTGTGCGTGACCTTCGGCTCCTCCACCGCGGGCGGCGCCTACCAACCGGGTCTCAGTGACTACAACATCGTCGTGAAGAACCAGTCGAAGATCTTCCTCGCCGGTCCACCGCTCGTGAAGATGGCCACCGGCGAGGAGTCCGACGACGAGACTCTGGGCGGCGCCCAGATGCACGCCGAGTTGTCGGGGCTGGGCGACTACTTCGCCGAGGACGAGCTCGACGCCATTCGAATGTGTCGAGAAGTGGTCTCGCATCTCAACTGGCGCAAAGCTGGGCCGGAACCACTCCTCGAGGTCGAGCCTCCCGCGTTCAGCGCGGAGGAGCTGCTCGGACTGGTCAGTCGAGATCTGCGCCAACCCGTGGACGTGCGCGACGTCATCGCCCGCGTGGTCGACGGCTCCCGGTTCGAGGAGTTCAAGCCCCGCTACGGAAACACGATCGTGTGCGGGTGGTCGATGATCGAGGGGTATCCGGTCGGCATCCTGGGCAACAACGGTGTCATCTATCCGCGCGCCGCCGAGAAGGCGTCACACTTCATCCAGCTGTGCAACCAGATCGATGTCCCCCTCGTGTTCTTCCAGAACATCACCGGCTACATGGTGGGGCGCGACTTTGAGGCAGACGGGATCATCAAGAAGGGCTCCCAGATGATCAACGCGGTCTCGAACTCCACTGTCCCGCACCTCACGGTCATCATCGGCGCGTCGTACGGAGCGGGTACCTACGGGATGTCCGGGCGGGCGTTCGGCAACCGGTTCACCTTCCTGTGGCCGACCGCCAAGATCGCCGTCATGGGACCGAAGCAGATTGCCGGCGTCATGAGTCAGGTTCGTCGCGGTCAGGCGGCTCGACAGGGCGTTGACTTCGACGAGGAAGAGGACGCCAAGATCGTCGCCCTGGTGGAGGAGATTCAGGAGAAGGGTTCACTGGCTCTCGCTGCCACTGGCGCGATCAGTGACGACGGCATCCTCGATCCGCGCGACACCCGGACCGCCCTTGCGTTGTGTCTGTCCGTCGTGCGCAACCGCCCCATCGCGGGCGCCGAAGGATACGGAGTGTTTCGACTGTGACGATCTCCACATTGCTCATCGCCAATCGTGGCGAGATCGCTCGTCGAGTCATCCGTACCGCGCGGACCATGGGGATGCGATGTGTCGCGGTCTACGTGGATGCGGACGCGCACGCGCCATTCGTCACCGACGCCGACGTGTCCATCCGCTTGGACACGGGGTACATGGACGCGGACGCCATCTTGCGGGCGGCCGCACTCTCCGGTGCCGAGGCCATCCATCCCGGGTACGGATTTCTCTCCGAGAACGCGGAGTTCGCCACCGCCGTGATCGCCGCCGGGCTCGTGTGGGTGGGTCCTCCGCCGCACGCGATCAGCGCCATGGGTGACAAGTTGGCCGCGAAGAAACTGGCCGTCGCCGCGGGCGTCCCGACCTTGACCTATTCGGACGATCCCGATGACGCAGACGTCGTGGGCTACCCGGTCCTGATTAAGGCTTCCGCAGGGGGTGGAGGCAAGGGAATGCGCGTTGTCGCGACTCCGGAGGAACTTGACGACGCCGTGGCCGCAGCGAGACGCGAGGCCTTGAGTGGTTTCGGTGACGACACCATCTTCGTGGAGCACTACGTCGCAGCGAGCCGTCACGTCGAGATTCAAATTCTCGGTGACGTGCACGGCAATCTCGTCCATCTCGGCGAGCGTGAGTGCTCCATTCAACGACGCCACCAGAAGCTCGTCGAAGAGTCACCGTCGCCCGTGGTCGACGACGCCATGCGAAACGCGATGGGATCGGCGGCGCTCGGTCTCGCCCGCGAGATTGGGTACCACTCGGCGGGGACCGTGGAGTTCTTGGTCGATGACGCGACGAAGGAGTTCTTCTTCCTCGAGGTGAACACGCGACTCCAAGTCGAGCATCCGGTGACCGAAGAGGTGACCGGCATCGATCTGGTGCGCGAGCAGCTGCGGATCGCCAACGGCGACGAGCTCGGTTACGGCCAGTCCGACATTACGTTTCGAGGTCACTCCATTGAAGTGCGCCTGTGCGCGGAGGATCCCGCGAGTGGCTTCTTGCCCGCCGTGGGCACCCTGTCGGCCTTCGTGCCGTCGGACGAACCACGCGTGCGATGGGAGTCCGGCGTGATCCAAGGTTCGGTCGTGGGGGTGTCATTTGACCCGATGCTGGCCAAGGTCATCGCTTTCGCGCCGACGCGTGCCGAGGCGGCGGCGTCGTTGGCTCTCGCCCTGGAACGGCTGCATCTGGGAGGTGTGGCAACCAACCGTGACTTTCTCGCGGCCACGCTTCGTCATGGTGCCTTTCTCGCGGGCGATACCACGACGGACTTCATCGATCGTCACACGCCGGCGCTCACCCTCGAACCCTCGGCCGACGACCTGTTGTGGAGTGCGCGCGCCGCGGCGTTGTGGCTCCAGGGCGAGAATCGTCGGGTGGCACCAGTCCTGGCCCGGATTCCCAGTGGATGGCGCAACGCGCGACTGCCCGCGCAGACCTGTGAGCTTCGCAGGAACGACGAGGTGTTCTCGATCTCCTATCGCACAACTCGAGACGGCTCCTTCAGCTTCGCCGGCGACTCCGCGCACGTCTACGATCATCGCTCCGACGGCATCGACGTCGAGATCGGCGGGCGACGCGCGTTCGCGCGTGTGACCCGCACCTCGGATCACCTGTTCGTTCAGTGTGACCGAGGCACACTCACCTTCACTCTCGTTCCTCGCTTCATCGTTCCCGGTGTCGCCGAGGTCGCGGGCAGCTTGAATGCGCCCATGCCGGGAACGATCCTGGACGTCCGCGTCGCCGTGGGCGACGTCGTGACGAAGGGAGCGACTCTCGTGGTCATGGAAGCAATGAAGATGGAACACCACATCAGCGCTCCCGTCGACGGCGAAGTTGTCGACGTCCTCGTGGCCATTGGATCACAGGTGGACAACGGCGCGCCCCTGCTGGTGCTCGAAGCGGTCGACGCCGCCAACACGGAGGGAGTCGACCATGGCTGAACCCGTGCGGATCGCAAACTGTTCCGGCTTCTACGGCGACCGACTCTCGGCGGCCTCGGAGATGGTCAACGGCGGTTCAATCGACGTCCTCACGGGCGACTGGCTGGCCGAGTTGACCATGTTGATCCTCGCCCGGACACGCGCGAAGCGTCCCGGTGGCGGATTCGCCCGCAGTTTCGTGACCCAGATGGAACAGGTCATGGGGACGTGTCTGGACCGTGGCATCAAGGTCGTGGCGAACGCCGGCGGACTGGACCCGGGAGGCTGTGCCGAGGCGGTGGCTGAGGTCGCGGCGACACTCGGACTCTCGCCCCAGATCACCTACGTCAACGGCGACGACCTCATGCCTCGCTTGGGTGACCTCGGGGGTGCGGGCGTTCATCTCGCGGACTTCGAGACCGGTGAGCCCATCACGGACACGTCTCGGTTCATCACCGCGAACGCTTACCTCGGTTGTTTCGGCATCGTGGAGGCGCTTCGTGGCGGCGCCGACATCGTGATCACCGGTCGGGTCACGGACGCGGCCGTCGTGTGCGGACCCGCCGCGTGGCACCACGGATGGGCGCGCGACGATTGGGATCAGCTCGCCGGTGCCGTCGTGGCGGGACACGTCATTGAGTGCGGCGCGCAAGCAACCGGAGGCAACTACTCCTTCTTCACCGAGGTGCCGGGAATGTCGAGGGTGGGCTTTCCCTGGGCCGAGATCGCCGAGGACGGTTCGTGCGTCATTGGCAAACACGACGGCACAGGTGGCCAGGTGTCGATCGGAACCGTGACCTCGCAACTTCTCTACGAGATTGGATCGCCCGCGTACTACGGACCGGACGTCACGGCACGCTTCGACACCATCGAGCTCAGTGAGATCGCGCCGGACCGCGTCCGCATCAGCAACGTTCACGGTGAGCCCCCGCCGTCGACTCTCAAGGTGGCCACCAACGAACTGGGCGGTTTTCGTAAGGACATGGCCGTCGCGTTGGTGGGACTCGACATCGAGGCCAAGGCCGCCCTCGTGGAAGAGGCGTTCTGGATCGCGTGTCCCTACGGGCCGAGCGACTTCGACAGCGTCACGACGCGCGTGGTGCGTACCGACAAGAACGATCCGTCAAGCAACGAAGAGGCCCAAGCCGTCTGGCGCATCACCTTGAAGGACGCCGACGAGCGCAAGGTTGGCCGCGCCGTCGCCAACGCGGTCACCGAGATCGCTCTCGCCACGATCCCCGGCTTCTACGGGGTGTCGGGGAGTCCGTCGGCGGGCGGCGCCTACGGCGTCTACCGCCCGGCGACCGTTCCGGCGACTCTCGTGCCCCAGTACGTCGTGCCGCTCGCGGGCGAGCCGACGGTGGTCGACTCCGTGGCTCCGTCCGCCGAGGTGCGCGTGACGAGCGCTCCCGAACGCACCGCGGCGCGTCCCGACGGTCCCACAACACGTGCACCGATTGGTCGCGTGGTCGGGGCTCGTTCGGGCGACAAGGGCGGCAACGCGAACCTCGGCGTCTTCGCCCGCTCCGACGAGGCGTGGGCGTGGCTCGACGACTTTCTCACCCTGGACCAACTGCGACAGCTGCTGCCCGAGACGGTCCCATTGCGCGTGGAGCGCTTCCGCTTCCCCGGTCTTCGCTCGTTGAACTTCGTCATTCACGATCTGCTCGAGGAAGGGGTCGCCGCGTCCTCGCGACAGGACGCCCAGGCCAAGAGTCTCGGCGAATGGCTTCGTAGTCGCGTCGTGGACATTCCGATGTCGCTTCTCGACGCGGTCAGACCGTAGGGTTCAGCACCGAGGGGGAGAGATGAGCGATCTGACGACACTGCGCGAGGATCTCGCGGCCGAACAGGCGGCGCTCGACGACATTCTCGCCGCGCTGTCGCCCGACCAGTGGCGACTCGCGACGCCCAGTCCCCGCTGGAGCGTCCAAGATCAGGTGGGACACCTCACCTACTTCGACGGCACCGCGGCGCTCGCGATCATCGATCCCGATGCGTTCAACGCTGGCCTCACCAGCCTCGTGGAGGCCGCCGTCAGTGTGGGCGTCGACGAGTTCACCCTGGGTACCTTTCGCGTCATGACCTCCACCGAAGTGCTGGAGATGTGGCGACTCAACCGCAGCCGTCTGGACCACGCCGCCGTCGCTCTCGACGAGTCGACGCGCGTTCCCTGGTACGGACCGTCAATGGGGGCCAAGTCGTTCCTGACGGCTCGCCTGATGGAGGTCTGGGCCCACGGCACCGACATCGTCGACACCGTGGGCGCCACGCGCGCGGCGACGGACCGACTACGCCATATTGCGCAACTCGGCTACATCACGCGCGGCTGGTCCTACTCCGTGCGCGGCGCGGTCGCACCCGTGGGCGACATCCTCGTCACTCTGTCGAGTCCGTCCGGCGCCACGTGGACGTGGGGACCCGAGGACGCCGAAGA
>CAWHLQ010000005.1:0-128813 GCA_963830195.1 uncultured Actinomycetota bacterium
TTTATCGAGCGCCGCGACGCACAGGCCGGAATCCGTCGGCGAGCGCCGGCAGCGCGGCGGCGCGCGCGGCGGCCCGCGCTTTCAGCGCCGCATTGGCGGCGAAGCTGTCGCCGGTCTCTTCCGGTTCGGCGAGGCCGAGCGCCCCGGCGCCGACGACCTCGAGGCCGCGCGGCGCGAGCAGATCCTCGAGCTCGGCGAGCTTGCCCTTGTTGTGGGTCGCGGCGACGATCCTGCCGCTGAGGCGGCCTCTGCGCGCCTCGTTCACGGGGCGATGATCTTGTAACGCTGGCCGGCGACGAGCGGCCCCTCGCGGTCGAGGCCGTTGAGCACCAGGAACTGGCCGACCGCGCGCTCTTCCGGCGACATCCGCTGCGCCATCGAGTCGGCGGTGTCGCCGGCCTGCGCGGCCACCACGCGCAAGCGCAAAGCCTGCGCTTCCGCCGCCTCCTCCGGCCGCAGCCGATGGAACGAGCGGATCGCGGCGCGGAAGCGCGCGTCGACCGCCGGGGTCAGCGAATGGGCGGCGAAGATCAGCCGGAACACCCGGTCGCCGACTCTGACCGCCCCGAGCCGGAAGCTCCACTGGTCGCCCTGGGCGACGGCGGTCGCCACCGGATAGTCGCCGCCCGAGAGCGTCTCGATCGACGAAGTATTACCCGTCGATCCAGCCCGAGGCGAGCTCGTCCTCGAGCGCGGTCGACGCGCTGACCGCGATCGAGTCGAGCCGCAACGCCTGGCCTGCCCTCGCCGACGCCGATCAAGCCGCATCACCGACCCGCATCATCCTCATGAAGTCATCGTCGTTGCTCACGCGAAGAAGACATCAGAGCCAAAGATCTTGAGTCGTGTCAGCGATCAATCGAGCGCGAGGAGGGTCGCCCTGGCGCGCCACTCGATCAATGCGGCAGCGTCTCAGTCCGGCGAGTTCAGTGCCGCCAGATCACGCTCCGCGTATCGACGATGTTCCCACTCCTCATTCAAGATGATGCGCAGGCACTGACGGACTGAGTACTGATCGGGCGGGGGCCATCCGGGCCCTTCGACGGGTGTCGTCAGTTCATCGAGGCGACTGTTCGTGAGTGTGGCGAGAAGCGATCGGACGGACTCCATGCGGCCGACTCTCAGTTCGAGTACCTCATCCAGCGTCGGTCGCGCCTCGCGATCAAACGGCACCGCCGGATCGTCGGCCATGCCATCGAAGGGCATGCCCAGCCGATCCCACGGCATCGGCTCACCCTCAATGACGCGTCGCACCCACGAATCGGTCGCGAAGACGAGGTGGCGCAACGTTTCGAGGAACGACCATTCGCCGTGAACACGCTCGTTGAGCAGTGACGAAGGTAGCAGAATCGCCTTCTCGGTCGTCTCGCGCCAGAGCGATTCGAGTATTCTCCACGCCTCCCGAAACTCTTCTGCGTTCTCCGCTCTCATGAGGGCTCGCCCGGGATACCGACGATCGAGCTCACTCTCGATCAAGGGACCGACGTCAACGTCGTTGATGCGAAGGTTCTCGACCGAACCACTGACAGTGACATTGATCAGATCGACGTCGCGAAACGTGCTCCCCGTGAAGTCGACCATGTCGAAGTTCGCGTTCGTGAGATACACCCGATGAAATCGCGCGTTGTCCAACGTCAGATCCGCAAACTGCGACCGGCTCAAATCCTCGTCCGAATGGCTCACCACATCGACATTGTGGCACCGCGCCAAGGTCCGTGGATACACAGGGCAAGCGCAGCTCGGCCCGACCGTCCTTCTGTCGTCGCACCGTCTTCTCGGGTGAAGCGTGACGGTCACGACGACTCCGATCGAGTCCGTCACCGTGGCGCCATAACGTCACGTGGTTGCGATGAGGGTCAGCACGCACACGTCGCGCAGTGTGCGCCACTTACACGCGATACGAATCCTAAAAGGGTGCGTGCGCAACTCCGTCAGTCACTGAAATCCGCCGCGGAGGATTCCATTTTCGCTCCGCATCGTCGGTTGCGTGCTGTCCGCCACGTCTCATCAGATACGTGTGATGGCCGGACGGTGATCGACACACCCGTACGATGAGGAGCGGCGCTGCCGTGGGGAGGAGAGTTTCAGTGGATCCTCAACGCGAACGTCTGCGACTTGACCGAACGGTAAACACGGAGAGGAGGGTTCGATCGACATGACGTCGTCAGGGGATCCCTCCGAACAGTCACGAAGTGAGATTCCGGTCACGTCGTCACTCGCCGAGAAAATCGTCGCGCACGAGCGCACCACACTTCCGTGGACGTCCGTTCTCAAGAAGGCCGTACCGATAGCCGTCACCGGCGTCGCTCTCTATTTGGTGTTCCCCAGTCTCACGGAGGTCTTTGCGTCGTGGCCGCGTCTCAAGACGCTTGATCCCATCTGGTTCGTCGTGGCGATCGTCGCCCAAGGTTGTCACTTCGTGTGCACCTGGGCGTTGCAGCGAATTGCGTTGCGGACGAAGGAGTGGTTTCCGGTAGCGACCGGTCAGCTTGCAGGTAATGCGGTGACGCTCATCGTTCCAGGTGGAGCAGCGGTGGGAGCTGCCGTGCACTTTCGTATTCTGTCCAGGGCGGGAATGGATACCGACTCGACGGTCGGCGGTCTAGCAACGTTTTCACTCCTCGGAGTCGCGGCAATTTTGGTCTTGCCGATTCTCGCTCTACCGGCGATGTTCTTCGGACAGACCGTCAATCGCAGCTTGGTCGAGATCGCACTGATCGGTACTGTCGCCTTCGTTGTGTTCTGCGGGGTGGGTGCTCTGTTGCTGAGCGTGGATGCCCCCCTTCGTTGGGTCGGAGGTGTTGCACAAACGCTCATCGATAAGTTGCGCCGTCGTAAGTCAAAAGTGACAGGGCTCGCCTCGCGAATGATTACGGAGCGCAATCAAGTTCGCGGGGTGTTGGGGCGCCAGTGGAAGGAGGCGGTCGCCCTTTCGGCCGCCCGACTGGTCTTTGATTGGGCGACGTTGTTCGCCGCCGTGCGAGCAACGGGTGCGCATCCGCGAGCGTCGCTCGTCCTGCTCGCGTACGCCATCACGGGCATCATCGGCATGATTCCGATCACTCCGGGGGGGCTGGGTGTCGTCGAAGCGAGCTTGACGGGCTTCTTGGTTCTCGCTGGCATGAGCTCCGGCGACGCGTTGCTCGCGACTCTGACCTACCGCCTCTGCTCGTACTGGATACCTCTCGCCATCGGCCCCGTGGCCTACGGCATGTTCAAATTCCGCTACCGGGGAAAGTTGTCGCCCGGCACACACGGGCCATCTCTTTCGACGTAGGGAGGTCGTCGACAACGAACAGCCTCACTCGCGACCCCGTGTGATCTCGACGTTGCGAGCTCAGCTGCGCCATCACAACGACTCGCCAAGCGGTCGTATCTTCTTCAATCCTGCTTTGTTGACACTACGGCCCTGGTCACAAATGGTGGCACGATACTGTCGGCACAGCGGACGACACGACGCCGTATGACGAGCACGACGCCATCACGTGGCGCGTGATCACGGAGAGGGACTTTCGAGAATGAAGACAATGACCTGCAAGCAACTCGGAGGTCCGTGCGACCTTGTTCATCACGGTGAGTCTGCCGACGAAATCATCAAGTCGCAGGATGCGCACTTGAAATTGTTGGCGTCACAAGGTGACCAAGCCCACGAACCAGCGTCCAAGGAGATGAAAGGGCGTTGGAAGAATCCGATCGCAGGCATGGGCTGGTACCGCCGGACGAAACGGGAGTTCGCTGCACTTCCCAATGACTGACGCCACGACCACCGAAGTCATGCGACGCGTCGGTCGTCGAAGGGCGTAGTGACACACGGCGCTGCGTGCGCGGGCCTCACGGGTGGCGAGGACAACGTTACGGTGCCGAACCGTATTACCGGGGAATCTGATTGAACGCCATGTCTCGATCGACCGAAGGTTCACGCGGTAAGCCAAGGACTCTCTCACCCAGAATGTTGCGCATCACCTCGCTCGTCCCACCCGCGATGGCGCTCGCCGGGGAGGTGAGGACCATCTGCGCCACGCGATAACCGTCGGCGTCTTCGGACTCCCACGCCGTGGCCTCCAGCCCCGCGATTCGTGCCGCGAGGTCGGAGCTCCGACGCGACAGCAGAGCCGCCATCAATTTGGCGACGGAGCCTTCGGGACCGGGCACGCCCCCCTTGGCCACCGTCGTGCGGATCCGCAGACCAATGAGTTCCAAAATGCGATACCGAACATACAGGTCGACGAGATCCTGTCGGATCGTCGCATCGTCACGTCGGCCTCGTCTCGTTGCAAGTTCCAGGTGAAGGCGCACCGCACTCAGGTGATCGCCATTGTCGGAAACTTCGGCCCGCCCCGATCGCGACTCGCTCATTCATCAACGTCGTCAGCGCAACTCGCCAACCTTCGCCCGGTTCGCCCAGGATGTGGTCGGCGGGGATTCGCACATCATCAAAAAAGACCTCATTGAAATTCGATCCTCCGTTCATCTGCTTGAGAGGTCGAATCGTCACACCCGGAGCGTGCATGTCGACAATGAACATGGAGAGCCCCTTGTGCTTTGGCACGTCAGGATTGGTACGAGCCAGCACGATGCCGAAGTGGCAGTGCTGGGCTTGTGTCGTCCAGACCTTCTGACCGTTCAAAATCCACTCGTCGCCGTCGCGTACGGCGCGTGACTGCAGTCCCGCGACGTCCGAACCGGCCGATGGCTCCGAAAACAGTTGGCACCAGATCTCCTCGCCCCGCAGTGCTCCGGGCACGTATCGAGTCTTGAGGTCCTCGGTGCCGTGGGTGAGCACTGTGGGAATGCACATTCCGAACCCGATTGTGTAGATGAAGTCAGGAGTGACGTACTGAGAGACCTCATTGTTGTAGATCGTCTGATAGCGGCCGTCGAGACCTTGTCCGCCGTACTGCGTGGGCCACGTGAGTCCCGCGAGGCCAGCGTTGAACTTCGCCAGCTGAAACGATTTCGCGAGTGACACTTGTCCCTCTTCATCGCGAGGACTTTCACTGTCGTCGCTCGCGTCAGAGTCTCCCCGACTCTTCGCGTGAGTTGCGAGGAATCCACGCACTCGACTCTGAAACTCGACTTCGTCCATCGTTTGCGCTCCCCTTCTGTCACGGTGCCTACTCTCGAGGCGTTCTGGTGCGGCTACGGCTCAACCACCGCATCGACCACGGACTCCTGCAGGCGTTCATCGAAACTTAGAGGTTGTTGAACAGTCACACAAGCGACAACGAGACGACGGGTCGCGACTCCTAGTCCCGTGGGCGCGCCGAGCCCGCTCGGCGATGCCAAGATGGTCCCATGAGTGACTACATTTCGGTGAATCGCGACAATTGGAACAGTCGTGTGGTGCACCACGTCCGCGGTTACGACCTCGAGGAATTCCGCACCGACCCGACACATCTGTCGGAAGTGGTCAGATTTGACCTGCCTCGATTGGGGAGCATCCGGGACTTGGACGTTGTGCATCTCCAGTGCCACATCGGGTCGGACACCGTGTCGTTGGCGCGCCTGTCTCCCCGCAGCGTCACGGGCGTCGATTTCTCCCGGCCCGCACTTGACGCCGCGCAGGAACTGGCTCGCGAAAGCGGTGCGGATATTCGCTTTGTCGAGAGCGAGCTCTATGGTGCCGTTGACGCTCTGGGGAGCGAGCAGTTCGATCTCGTCTATACGGGCATCGGGGCCTTGTGCTGGCTCCCTGACATCAAGGGATGGGCTCGAGTGGTGGCGACGCTACTGCGACCTGGCGGTCGGATCTTCCTTCGCGAAGGACACCCTGTCTTGTGGGCGCTGTCGGATCCACGACCTGACCGACTCTTGGTCCTCGAGTACCCGTACTTCGAGACCGAAGGGGTGCACTTCTCCGAGCCGTACAGCTACGTCGAACACGAAGAACCGTTGTCATCGCCCGACATGATCCACTTCAATCATGGCCTGGGCGAGATCATCAGCGCGATCTTGGATGCGGGTTTGACATTGACATCGTTTGAAGAGCACGACACCGCACCGTGGAATCCACTGGAACACGAGATGGAAGAAGTGGGTGGAGGAGAGTTTCGATTGCGTGAGGGAGCAGAGCGACTGCCGGTCACCTACACCTTGCAGGCTCGCAAACCATCGAGCGCCACACAAACGAAAGCACACTGACTCTCGTCGCTCGGATCTTCAGGTCACAACGACCTCAATGATCCAGGGGTGAGTTCTCCGAATAGCAAGTGCGTCCCGCTCGCGCGGTGCGACACGAGTGAATCCTGACGTCAGATGTGGCACACGCCCCGCTGGGAGATCAGGAATACAGTATCGGCCATGTTCGAGTCCCCGATGGTGAATCTCTACACGACTGACATCAACGCCGCTCTCCACTTCTACCGCGACGTATTGGGGTTCGTCGAAACATTTCGCACCCCGCTCGACGGCGTGCCCCGTCACGTGGAACTCGAACTGGACCGTTTCATGCTCGGGTTGGGAACCGTGGAGGCGGCCAAAGAGGTTCACGGAGTGGAGCCGTCACCGGGCAGCGCGGCGATGGTGATTGTTCTGTGGACACCTGACGTTGACGCCGCCTTCAACGCTCTTGTGGCTGCCGGCGCTCCATCGGTGCAAGAACCCCACGCGAACGGCTCCAATCGCACCGCGCTCGTGCGTGATCCGGACGGCAATCTCGTCGAGATTGTGATGAAGAGCAACTAGGTTGCGGCGGCGCGACGTCGGCGTGCCACATTCTGTTCCATCCTCGCCTGTTCTCAGACACCGGTGCCGGCACTCCCGGCGACCGTGTGACACAATGCCACCTGCGTTTGAGCCCAAGGCGAGCGAAGTATCGACGCCGCACTACCGAGAAAGGATTTCTCGTCATGAGTCGAGAGACTGTGCGTACCCATCTCCCGCTACCCGATCCCGTTCACATCGGTCTGACAACCTTTGACGCCAAGGACCCCGACACCTCGTTTCCGGAGATCACCCCCCTTCGTCCCCCCGCGGGTGCGCCCAACGTGGTCCTCGTTCTCCTCGACGACGTTGGATTCGGGGCCGCGAGCGCCTTTGGAGGTCCGTGCGAGACCCCTGTTGCCGAGAAGCTCGCCGCTGAGGGCCTGTCCTACACGCGGTTCCACACCACAGCGCTGTGCGCACCCACTCGACAGGCTCTTCTCACCGGTCGAAATCATCACAGCGTCGGAATGGGCGCCGTTCCCGATCTCGCCACGTCCGCACCGGGCTACAACTCCATCCGTCCGGCCGCCGCGGCTCCGCTGGCCGAGCTGTTGCGCCTCAACGGTTACTCGACCGCACAATTTGGAAAGTGCCACGAAGTCCCGATGTGGGAGACCAGCCCCATGGGCCCTTTTGATCGGTGGCCGACCGGTAGTGGGTTTGAACACTTTTATGGTTTCATCGGCGGTGGCACCAACCAGTGGTTTCCAGGGCTCTACGAAGGAACCAAGCCGATCGAACCACCCGCGACACCCGACGAGGGATATCACCTCACCGAGGATTTGGCGACGCGAGCGACGGACTGGATGCGCCTGCAGAAATCACTCGCTCCGACCAAGCCGTTCTTCCTGTACTTCGCACCCGGCGCCACGCACGCACCGCACCACTGTCCCAAGGACTGGATCGATCGGTACCGCGGCCAGTTCGATGATGGTTGGGACGCGTTGCGCGAGCGCACGTTCGTGCGCCAGAAGCAGTTGGGTGTCATTCCCGCCGACGCCGAGCTCACCGCTCGCCCCGCGGAGATTCCAGCCTGGGACGAGGTGGCCGACGATCTCAAGCCCGTTCTCAGTCGACAGATGGAGGTCTACGCAGGCTTTCTTTCTCACGTCGATCACGAGGTTGGTCGCATCCTTGAAACCCTCGATGAGCTCGAAATATCCGACGACACCCTCGTGTTGTATCTCGTTGGCGACAATGGGGCGAGCGCTGAGGGCACGCCTATGGGGACGTTCAACGAATTACTCGTGTTCAACCAGTCCATGGACCTCGAGACTCCCGAGTTTCCTGAAGGAGCACATCGACGACTTCGGCAGTCCCCTCGCGAACAACCATTACGCGGTGGGCTGGGCCCACGCGATGTGCACGCCGTACCAGTGGACCAAACAAGTGGCGTCACACTTCGGGGGCACGCGCAATGGCATGGTGTTGCGCTGGCCACAAGGACACCGCGCCCGCGGCGAACTCCGCACGCAGTTCCACCACGTCACCGATATCGTGCCGACGATCCTCGACGCAGCGGGACTCCCCGCCCCCACGTCGGTCAACGGAATTCAACAGATGCCACTGCACGGTGTCTCGATGGCGTACACCTTCGACGATGCGGCCGCGCCCGAACGACACGACCTCCAATACTTTGAAGTCCTCTGCAATCGAGGCATCTATTACAAGGGTTGGACGGCGGTCACCCGCCACTCCATTCCGTGGCTGTCCGCGGCGATGCCCACGTTCGACGATGACACCTGGGAGCTCTACGACACGACGACCGACTGGACGCAAGCGCACAACGTGGCCCACGACCATCCGGACCGGTTGCGTGAGATGCAACGCCTCTTTCTGATCGAGGCCGTCAAGTACGGCGTTCTGCCATTGGACGATCGGCGCGTCGAACGCTTTCTCGCCTCACTGGCCGGCCGACCCGAGCTCATCCAAGGGTCGTCGCAGCTTCTGTTCGGTGGAACGTCACGACTGTCCGAAAGCTCTGTCATCAACACAAAGAATGTCTCGCACGACATCACTGCGAGCATCACCGTTGAGCACGAGGGCGCTCGGGGTGTGGTCGTGGCGCAGGGAGGTTCCTTCGGCGGCTGGAGCCTGTACCTCAACGAGGGAGTACCGACCTACTGCTACAACCTGTCCGGCATCCGACGAACATACGTGCGAGCGTCGCGGGCCCTGACGCCGGGACCTCATCAGATACGGGCCGAGATCGCGTACGACGGCGGACTCGGTGCGGGCGCGGGAGTGCGCCTGTTCGTCGACGGCACGGAGGTAGCGACGGGCCGCCTCGATCGCACCATCCCCTTGGTCTATTCGTATGACGAGACCACTGACGTCGGCGCCGACACGGGGTCGACTGTGAGCGAGGACTACGACAGCTCCTCCAGCGTGTTCGAAGGCATCGTACGGTGGGTCCAGATTGACGTGGGCGACGATCCCCATCACCATCTCATCTCCCCCGACGAGCGGTGGCGCGTCTCGATGGCACGCCAGTAGCTGCGTGTTCATCGGACATGAGTGCTCCCATCGTCCGCGACATGAGCGTCATCGCGTCTGATCGCCAGGACGAACGTCCGAACGCACGGAGGGTGCAGCGTGGCTCACACCTCTAAACGCGCGATTCGAAGCGACGCGTGGCGATGGCAGTTGATCGCGACGACGTCCGGCGAACGGGTTCGCCTTCCACGCGACGTCGTGGCGGTGGTTGCCGGAACGCTTGTGGCAACGAGTTTCTGGCTGACGATCGCGCGAGGAGTCGGGTCCCCACTGGAGCTCACAGTTCCGAACTCCGTGGCGTGGCTGGTCACTCTGGCGGCGATCTGTGGCACCTACGGAGTTTTCGCCATCGCGCTCAGCGTCATCACCTTGAGTCGACAGGTGGACCTCTTCGCGAAAGTCACCGCAGCCGGACTCGTCGCCGCGGTGACGTGTGTGGGCGCGGCCCACGCGCTGGGTGAGAGTCTCGCGTACGCCCCGCCACTTCTCGGAGCCTGTTTCGCGGTCGCGACCGTCGCCATCAGGGCCGTGGCGGCACCACTTCGTGGACGCCTCTGGCTCCTCGTCGTGATCGGTGCCGTCGCACAATCACTAGACGCGCATCTCGTCACTCTCGGATCGTTCGCGGCCTCGTCGTGGGGAGTGGCCGTCGGTGCGGGAGTTGCTTTGGCCGTCGGGAGCGACAACACATTTGAGACCCTCGACGACGTGACGTTCTACCTTTCCCGACTTCACATTGACGCACGCGACCTCCATCTCGATCCCGATCGTCCCACCTGGGGCGCCCACCGCTATCGCGCACTCGGCACCAACGGTGAGAGTCTCGACATTGACATCTACGGACGAGACGCCCCCGAGGGGCAACTACTGGCGAAAGTCTGGAGGTTTCTGTGGATCAAGCGATCTCGCCTCGATCTGCGACTGCGCCGACGAGACCATCTTGATCGCAGCGCCGAAATACTCCTGTGGGCTCACGAGCTCGACGTACACGCACCGCGACTGATCGCGGCGGCGCAACTGAAACCAACCGACGTCGGCGTCCTCGTGACACAGCGACCGGCGGGTACACGTCTCTCCGACATCGACCCCTCCAAACTCAGTGACGACGTTCTTTCGGAGATGTGGACGTCGCTCACACGTCTGCACAACGTCGGCATCGCACTTCACTCCCTCTCGGGCGAGACCATCAGCGTGGACGAGCGAGGCGGCGTGGCCTTCTGCGACATCGCCGACGCGACCACGCTCTCTGGACACGACGCGACACGACGTGATGACGCTGCCCTGCTGACGTCAACAGCTCGTATTGTCGGCACTGCTCGTGCCGTGTCGGCCGTACTTCGCACGCGGCGGACTGACGACGTCGTCGATCTTCTGCCGTTGATCCAGCCTCTCGTCGTCACTGGTCGTCGACCCGACACGACCCGTCGAAGCCGTCGTGATCTTCGCGACATTCGTGATGCGTGCGCGCGGGAGTTGGGGGTCGATTCGGTCGAGCCAGTGGCGCTCGCTCGATTCCAGGTCTCGAAGGTCCTGATGCTTCTGGGGACCTTCTTTGGACTCTGGCTCCTCATCGAGCAGTTGATTGGACTGCAGGGAATCGGGGACACGTTGCGTGGCACGACGTGGGCGTGGGTTGTGGCCACTTTGTTCATCACGCAAGCGACCAATGTCACCGAGGCCCTCTCCATTTCCGGCACACTGCCCATCGACATACCTCTCGGTCCCCTCACGTTGTTGCGCTTTGCGCTCGCGTTTACGGGGCTCATCGGTGGCACCGTGGCCAACACAGCCGCGATCATTCGATTCAATCAGCGTCATGGTCTCGACGCCGCGGTGGCGGTGAGTTCTGCCCTGATCTACAGCGTGGCGGGATTCGTGGTTCAGATCATTCTCATGCTCGTGTGCTTCCTCGCCGCACCCGGCGATTTTTCGTACCACGCCGACGGGTCTCCCGGATCCGGCTCCCACTATTTGGAGATTGCGGTCATGGTCATCGCCGCGGCGGGACTCGTGCTCGGTGTGGCGTTCACCATTCCCAAGGTCCGTCGCCTGTTCTCCTCGCGACTGCGTCCGCGAATGGCGCCGGCGTGGGCGAATCTCCGAGCCATCGTCCAGCGTCCGGGACGTGTCGCGCGGATCTTCTCCGGAGCGGCTCTCACCCAAGTCATGATGGCGATTGGGCTCGGTCTGGCCTTGCGCAGTGTCGGAGTCTCCGCACCGCTCGGCGGACTCATCGTGGTGTGCACACTCACCGCACTCATTGGTGGGATGGCTCCGGTGCCGGGAGGCATGGGGGTCATGGAGTCGTGTTACATCGTGGGCCTCACCCTTCTCGGCGTGCCACAGGATCAGGCGATCGCGGCGACGTTGCTCTACCGACTCGCGACGACGTACCTGCCACCGATCTGGGGTTGGGGTTCTCTCGTCTGGCTTCGTCGATCTGACGCCATGTAACTCCGAGCGACGACTTACGGTGCCGCGGACGTGACCGGAGCTCGCATTCCGGTCACGGAGGGAACGAGCAACGTCGCGACGACGAGCGACACCAACAACCCCGCCGACGCCACCATGGTGGTCGTAATGCCGATGACGTTGGACAGCGGTCCGACGAGGGCCATGCCGATGGGCAAGAACGCCAACGAGCCGAACCAGTCGTAGGCGCTCACTCGGCTCAGCACCTCTGCGGGAATCTCGCGCTGCACCGTCGTTGTCCACAAGGTGCCAAAGACGCTCAGGCCGATTCCGGAGAGGAAGCCTCCGGCGGCGATGAGTGCGACGGGCGCGCGGTACGCCAACGCAATGAGCGGCCAGACCCACAACAGAGTCGCGATGGTCGCCACCAACAGCGGTCGTACTGGATTCCACCGCAGCATCACGATGCCACCGAGCACAGCTCCCGCACCTTCGACGGCCAGAATGACTCCCCACGCCGCCGCTCCGCCGAGAGACTGCTTCGCAATGACCGGCCCCAACACAAACATCGGTGCGAAGATCAACACGTTGACCACAGAAAATTCAAGGACGATGACCCACAGCCAGGTTCGTGCCCAGAACTCCGTCCAGCCCGTTCGAAGTTGAAAGAGGAAAGTTTCAACCGTCTCGAGTGACGTCCACGTTATGGAGATCATGAAGAGGGAGACCACGCTGACCGCGTACGAGAGGCCGTCGATCATGACAGCCCAACCGGGATTGGACACCGCCACGATGACACCAGCGAGCGCTGGACCCACGATGGCGGCGCTCGATCCCGACACGTTGTTGAGCGCGTTGGCCTGAAGGAGATTCTTCTCCGAGACGATCTGTGGCACGAGTCCGGTTAGCGCAGGGTTGAAGAACGCGGACCCGATCCCAACAACGGCCGCCAGGACCATGAACCCCCACAGAGGGGGCGTGGCGACGAGAATCCACATGCCGAGCCCCACCTGAGCGAACGTTCTCAGCAGGTCTGAGCTCAACATGACGAGCCGTCGACTGAAGCGGTCGGCGATGACACCGCCGACCAACAGAAGAATCACCAACGGCACGGTTCCCGCCGTCAACACGAGACCGAGGTCCGTGCGAGTCCCGTGTTCCAGTACGGCGAACGATATGGCCACCGGAGCCATTCCGCTTCCGATGGATGACGTCGACTGCCCCACGAAAAACAGCCGAAAGTTGCGCTCCCGCAGCGCACTGATCCACTTCTCGAAACGCACTGGACGATCCTACGACTCACCTCGTGGCTTCAAATGACCGCCGAGTGGTGAAGTTTTACGTCGTGATGGCGTCTAACGCAACGAGATCCTCCGTGGTCAATGTCACGGTCGCACTCGCCACATTCTCGCGAAGATGTTGTCGTGACGACGTTCCCGGAATCAGAAGAATGTTTGGTGATCGGTGGAGCAGCCACGCCAGCGCAACCTGCAGGGGCGTCGACCGATGGACGTGAGCCACCCGCTGGAGAATGTCGGATTGGAGAGGGAGAAAGCCGCCTAACGGGAAGAACGGGACGTACGCAATTCCTTGAGCGGCGATCGCGTCAATGAGGTGATCGTCGTGTCGATTCGCGACGTTGTAGAAGTTCTGGACACAGACCACCGGGGCGATGGCCTGGGCTTCGACGATCTGCTCCATTGAGACGGTACTGAGTCCCAAATGGCGGATGAGTCCTTCCGTGCGCATCTCGGCGAGGGCGCCGAAGGGTTCGGCCAGGGACTCGGTGTTCGCGCCGGCAATCTCCCCGAAGCGAAGGTTCACGACGTCCAACGTGTCGAGGCCCAGATTGCGCAAGTTGTCATGCACGGCGTCGCGAAGTTCTTTGGGGGTGCGAGCGTGCAGCCACGCGCCGGTGTCGTCACGGCGTGCGCCCACTTTGGTCACGATGCACACGGTGTCGGGATAGGGATCGAGAGCCTCCCGGATGATCTGGTTCGTCACGAAGGGGCCGTAATAATCACTTGTATCGATGTGATTGATCCCGAGTTCGATCGCGTCGCGAAGCACGGCGATCGCCTCGTCTCGATCTCGTGGCGGACCGAAGACGCCGGGTCCCGCCAACTGCATGGCGCCGTAACCCACGCGAGCGACGGTAATGTCTCCGCCGATCGTGAACTGCCCTCCGGGAAATGAATCAGACGGCACGCCCACCTCCACTTTCGGTCCCGTCGATTGCCGACGAGAACAGGATCAGACTAGGGGCGAGTCCTCACTCGACGGCGATGTCGAGCAACGCAACGTAGTGCTGGCCAGAGTGGACATCGCGATCGTGTGGGGATTCCTGCGCGACGGGTCGAGGAATCGAGTTCGTCCAACATACCCAACAGAACGAGGTCGAAGCGATTGCCCCAAAGCGAACGGTTTCAAGGTTCTGCACGTCATTCGGTCGCTCGACGCCCCACGGAAACAAGGGTGTCACAACGACAGTTCCCGTGTCCTCACCGAGCTCGACGAGATTCACGCGCGTTGCGGTGACGTCGCGAAGATTGCCGTGAATACCCACGACGACGCGGTGAGGTGGCCCATTGTCGTCATACCGCGTTGGGACATACAGGCACCACGAGAATCGCTGATCGACTTGACTCGCCCACAACGGAGTTCGTCCGGACACAACACTGCGACCGGGATGATCCGCGGGGATGTCACGCGGACCCATGAGACGCTCCATGCTGACGGAACTTCTCGAGTCACTGGGCATACTTCGCTGACCCAAGTTCGACCACGAATTCACCTCCGTCGGCTCGCGGGCGTCTACGCTCGCATGAACGGCTCACTGTCAATGTGCGCGAGGCAAAGGATGCCCACGGGAGCCACGGGGTGAGAGCGGGTGGCGGTGGTATTTGACCTCATACTCATTGGCTTAGCCATCACTCTGGAGCCCATCCCGCTGACCGCGTTCATCCTTGTTCTGTCCTCCAAGGGCGGAGTTCGAAAAGGAGCCGCTTTCATCTTTGGGTGGCTGCTGTCACTCGCCGCCGTCGTGTCGCTCACCCTCCTCGTCACGGGGAACGAACCTCCAAAGCCCAGCACGGCGCCCGCCCTCGCGAGTTTGGCCGTCAAGATCGCCATTGGTGTTGGTTTGGTGATTGTCGCCGCGCGGCAATGGCGTCAGCACGGTCGCCCACGCAAGCCCAAGAAGACCCCTCGATGGCAAGCGGGGATCGACAACATGTCGTTGGGATTCGCCGTGGCTCTCGGGCCTTTGGTTCAGCCCTGGGGGCTCGTTGCGGCCGGTGTGGCCGAAATTACCGAGGCCAAACTGAACACCCTCGGCAGTTACCTGGCGCTCGTGGGATTTTGCCTCTTGTCCGTCGCCACCTACCTCGCCTTGGAGATCTACGCGGCAGTGCGTCCCGAGAAGACACAGGATTTCTTGGCGTCCACACGTTCGTGGATCGATGCGCACCAGGATCAGGTGATCATCATCGTCTCGTTGTCGTTGGGCTTCTGGCTCATCGCCAAGAGCATCTATCTGATTGTCACCTAGGAGATGTCGAGATTGCTCGGCGGACGTTGGCTCGTTTTAGCGCGACGCCAAACTCACCAGTCCGTCGACCACTAAGTAACACCCGACGGCGGTGGCAACGATCGCGAGGAGTGCGGGACCCGCTCGTACGAGTCGCTCCCGAAGATCCTCCAGATGAGCGGCGGCCTTATCGGGGCGCCGGGCAAAGTAGAGGTACATTCCCGCCACCGTTGCGGTCGAAATGACGGTAAACATGACGAACGCGATCAGTGCGAAGACGAATGCCGTGTGGTCACGCACGATGACGATGGCCGCCGCCGCGGTGAGCGTCCACGGCTGTTCCAGAATTCCCAAGATGACCGCCGTGAACGGATTCAGGCGATTGACGCGAGTGACCAGCGACTTGGACACACCCGGCGATGAACGTTCGACGTGTCGACGCCGCCACTGTCGCACGCCCACGGCAACCGACGCGAGCCCCACCAAGATCTCGACGACGTCAATCCATGCTCGACCGCCGCTCGAGCGCAGAAGGTGCTCTCCCCCGATGGAATAGCTCGCCGCGAACACAATGATGAGAGAAAGTGTCCACCCAACGAGGAAGGCGGCTGCATTGGCACGAGCGCGAACACTCGCGAGGAGGAGAATGAAAACGACGAGCGTGGTCGGCGACACGCTCGCCAGCACGCCCAGAAGGACGATCACGAGGACGAGGCTCACAGTGGTCGACCTTTCTCGGAGTTGATGACCGACTACCTCGCCGTTGGACGATCAAGTCGTTCAAACGTCGAGACGGGCGAACCGCGGAGCCTGTCCAGAGCAAGAATGTTACCGCGTTGCCGACGAGATTCCCCTCATATCGAGCCCGCCGGCGCCGCCAGGGGACATCGGAACCACGCACCGTCACATGTTGTTCACGTCGTGACACCTCCGTTGCACGCGATGCGCCCGATCAGGAGTCCACCACGATTGAACCTTTACGAGTCGATCTTCAAGAAGTGCGGAAAGTCCCACCGGGGCCGTCCGTTGCGCTCTTCGAGCAAGGGACCCATCGATGCCCAGATCTGTTGGAGGTCAACGTCCCCGTGTGCGCGTTCGGCTCCCCCGTCAACCCACGTGAAAATCTCGACGTACGTCGGTGGCTCGTCGCAACTACGAAGGATGAGGCGATCATCGTCAGTGACGTACTTCTTCGCACTCAGCACCGCCCAATGTTGAGCGAGCACGTCGTGAAAGTCCGCTTCGCACTCCGCGCGAACCAAGTAACTGCAGATCACCGTTTCGTTGGCCATGCTCCAGTATCCAACAGATCGTGAATTCTGTCGAACCCCTTGCACGGGTCTGCGAGACAGACATGTCGCCCCAACGTGTTTGCACACCACGTGAGATCACAGTGGCCCGAACGATGACCCGGTGGACCGTCACGTGGCGAAGCCGGCGATAGTCTCAGTGGTGATGTCCGTTTGTTCACGGCCCCGCCATTGTCTCATCGGACTGCGACGGCTCGCGTGAATCAGCCGTCACTGTCAAGCATGCCGGTACGGGGTGGATACTCACCGGTCGTGACGACCGACGACGGACGCGTCGAAGTTCATCTGGAGTCTGATCACCCCGGCTTTTCCGATCCCCACTACCGGGCGCGGCGAAACGACATCGCCAGGCTTTCCCTCGACTACCACGCCGGTGATCCCATCCCTGTCGTTGCGTACACCGACCAGGAGCATGACGTGTGGCGGATCGTGTCGAGTGAGCTCGCTCGCGCGCATGAGGTTCGAGCGTGTCGCTCGTACCTCGCCGCCAAGGAGTCTCTCCAGCTGCCCGCAGATCACATTCCCCAACTCTCGGATGTCTCACAACTCCTCACACCATTGACGGGCTTTCACTACGAACCCGTGGCCGGACTGGCTCCCCTTCGCGAGTTCTACAGTTCCTTCGCCCGACGCACCTTCTATTCAACGCAGTACATTCGACACCCGTCTGTGCCCCGCTACACCCCCGAGCCGGACATCATCCACGAGGTCGTCGGCCACGCGAACCAGTTGGCCGATCCCGACTTCGCCGCGATCTGTGTTGCTGTCGGACACGCGGTTGATCGCACCCAGTCCGAACCGGCTCTCGGCTTTCTGTCACGGGTGTTCTGGTTCACCATGGAATTCGGTGTCGTCCTCGAGGACGGCGAACCCAAAGCGTATGGTGCAGGAATCTTGTCCTCGATCGGCGAACTCGACGTGTTCGCCTCCGCGACGATTCGACCGCTCGATTTTCGTGAAATGGGTCGCGAAGAGTACGACATCACCCACTATCAGCCGGTTCTGTTCTCGCTGAGTGACATCAGCGAAGTGCACGACCGACTTCTGGAGTTCTACTCGACCTACAACGACGAGGTCTTCGAATCGCTATCGGCGTCAGAGTCACGTCGGTGAACTCTCGTCGCTGAAACCACTCGACGTTGTGATCCCGCGCTCACTGCGACCGGTCGACGGCTACGGCCGCGACGCGAGTTGCGCCACTCCCTCACCGGACAGCTCGCCCAAAACGTGATGACGGCCGGTCATGGCGAGCAAAAGTGACTGGAGCGGGCCCGACACCATCGGCCCGCTCCCGTGACGCCACTCCACGTCGGTCGCGCGGAGTTCGAGGCCCGCGATCCGTCGCTTGGAGCCGATTAGGAGATTGGAGTTCTTCCAATTGTCGGCGATCGCCACCAATGCGGCGTCGGGAGAATGATGGACGAGACCCAGCGGTCGGCGGATGTCGTCACCGTGCACGATGATTTCGCCCAGCATGGCCATCACGGGAGCGGGCGGGTGGTTGGTCGTGCTGGTGCGAGCGCGCAGTCGTCGCACCAGGTCGTCGGCAGGAGCAGCGCCCGTTGACTTGGCGCCTCGCTCGGCAAAGACATTAAAACGAAATCCCGCTTGCGCGAGTTCCTTGTAGAAGTTCATCGTGGTCTGTTCCGCCGCCGCCACGACGTGCCCTACGACGTCGCGAACCGACCAACCCACGCACCACGACGGCGATGCCCATTGATCGGGTGTCAAGTCGGAGAGAGTATCGGCCAGGGCCGAACGCTCGGCGTGAATGAACGTCCACGTCTGGGCTGCCTTCATGGTGTCCTCGTTTCTTTCATGTCGACGACTTCACGCCACGTCGGCGTCGGGACCGGGGTCCCCACCAGTGACGACCGTTTCCAGTCGTGTGAGGTAGTGACTCCACCCTCCGAGGTGATCGTTGATGGCGTCATCGGGTAACCCGCGATGAACCAAACGAAGGATGGTGTGGTCACCGTGCGGCGTGAGAGTGATCTCCACCTCGGTCGAACCCGCAGGAATCGGGTGCTCGGGCAGGTCCCACCCGAACGTGAACACCACTTTCTCGTTGGGGACGACTTCAACAAACTGTCCGGCGCACGGACGAACACCGGCGCAGAGGACGCGAAACTCTCCCCCGGCAATGGGCTGCAGCGACACGCTCGTACCCATCCACAAGATGAACTTTTCGGGGTCGACCAAGTACGGAAAAATGACGGACGGTGACGCCTTGATGGCGACCTCTTTCACGGCTTCGGTACTCACGTCACGCTCCTTCGTTGTTCACTGGTCTCCGCAAGATCACGAAGGGTGTCCAGACTGTTCGTCCAGAACGAGTCGACGAACGCACGCAGCCGCACGATCTCGTCCTGATTGACCGAATACAGCCGACGGGTCCCGTCGCGTCGCTCGTGCACAATGCCGGATCGTCGCAAGACTCCCAGATGTTGGGAGATCGCCGACCGGGTGACGTCAGGAAAATGTCCGGCAATCTCGGTTGCCGCCATCTCGCGTGACCAGACCAGACGGACGATGTCGCACCGTCGCGGCTCCGCCAGAGTCCTCAGCAACGTCTCCACAGGTCTACGTTAGCACATACTTACGTAAGCGGCACCTTACAAAAGCGTCGGGTGCCCGACATCGCGACGGTTCACGCGCGGCGACAACGACACTTACGCGAGTCGGCGATACGTGGCCTCCGTCGCGCGCGCTTCGTCGCCACCCGGAGTCACGTTCCAAGACGTGATCACGAGGTGGTCCGTCGTCGGTTGTTCAACGGTGGTGCGCCATCCCCACGGCTCATCCGTTGGTCCATACGTGAAGAGAACGCCACCTTCGCCCGTTCCGGTGCCGAACATGATCGAGCCGTCGGTGTGGAAGCTGTCGACCCACGCCAGCTGCGCAACGTCATCGTTGTTGAGTCCATAGAACATGCTGCCCTGGTGAGGTTCGTCTCCATCGAGCCAGTCATAGTCAATGCGGACGAAGCGATCACCCGCGACGCTCACGATCTGGCTGGTGGTGACACTCTCACTACGAAGGACCTCCGGTTCGAGCCAGAGTCGATAGGTACCCGTCCACGAACCGACGATTGACTGAAGGTTGCTCATTCTTGTTGCTCACTCTCTCCCAGAAGGGTGTCGATCACGGCGCCGAGGCCGCGAGTGTGACCGGAAGGTCGCAACGGGCCCCTACGCGTGAAGTTACCTGCTCGTCGAGAACGGCGCTCGACGTGTGACTGACCTCACGACGTGCGTGTCTCCCATCAAGAGATGGATCGTGATCACGCGACGACTGTGTCCGCGGCTCAGACCCTCACCGATATGCTTCGGCCGTGCGCGTCACACCTCGCTACGATCACTCCCCCATCATTCAGATCGATGGCGACCCTTTGGATCAGCTCGAGCCGGTCACACGACAGCGGCGCCGATTGGCAGCGACGTTGTCGCAGTTCCGAGCGGACGATTGGGAAGCACCGAGTCGTTGTGACGGCTGGCGAGCCCAGGACGTCGTCGCTCACCTTGCGGGTGTCGACCAGTTCTGGACAGCGTCGGTCAGTCTGGGCCGCGCCGGCCAACCCTCGCGCTATCTCGCGGAGTTTGATCCCGTGGCGACGCCGGCACTGATGGTGGATCAGGTCCGAGACGACTCTCCGCACGAGATACTGGAACGATTCATCGCCTCGTCCGAGGCGTTCCTTTCGATCCTCCACGATCTCGAACCCCACGAGTGGTCCAAGGTCGCCGAAGCACCACCCGGTCATCTCCCGATCCGACTTCTTGCGAGTCACGCCTTATGGGATGCGTGGATCCACGAACGTGACATCGAACTCCCTCGCGGCAACGTCCCGACGGTGTGCGCCGATGAAGTGACCTCGTCGCTTCGTTACGTGGCCGCACTGAGCGGTGCGTTCCTGCTTCAGCTCAACCCGCGCACGACAGGTTCATGGGCTCTCGAGGTGCACGATCCGAGCGACTCCTTCGTCGTCACCCTCGACGGCACCGTGGTTGTTCGCCACCAGACCACCACGTCTCCGGAGGCTCTTCGCGGCGACGCGATCTCGATCCTGGAGGCCCTCAGCTTTCGAGTTCCTCTTCCCGACACGGCACCTTCGTCGTGGCGCACTCTGGTGGGAGGTCTCGCCACCATGTTTGAGACGATCACGACCTAATCAAACGCGCGTCGCCGGCACGGCGCCGCTGCGCCCATGCCGACGATGAACTCGCTCTCACGCGGGCGGACCTGCACCCAACACGACACTCGAAGTATGTGCTGTCCCGGAGGAGTCCGTGTACGACATCACAACTGAGTCGCCCGGGTGATGAGGGAGAAGGATGGTCGTCACGTCGGAGGGCGATGTGACACTGTGTCCGTCGAGGGCCGTGATCACGTCGCCACTGACCACTCCGGCGCGCGCCGCGGCACCACCACTGACGACGTTCTCGACGTACGCACCGGTCGCACCCGACGAACCGGACGAAGTGCCAGAGAACCCGTTGGACTGATCCGCTTGTGACACGGTGGAGATGGACACGCCGAGGAACGCGGTTCGACCCGTGTGGATCAAACTGTTGGCAGCCCCTGACGTAATCTCGCTGGCAATCGCGAGTGCCGCGTGGATTGGAATGGCGTAGCCGATTGACGTCGACGTCGGCGCCGAGACCGAATACTGGCCAGAGCCGCTGGCGGCCGCCACGTCGATGCCGATCACGTGTCCCAACTGGTTCACGAGGGACCCGCCCGAGTCACCAGGCTGGACGTCCGCGTTCACCCCAATGAGACCCGTGAGCTGTTCGGATGACCCGTCCAGTGAGTCATTCGCCGTGATCGACTGATCAAGTGCGGTGACCGATCCACCGGCGGCCGAGGGGGTGCCTCCCGTGCCACCGGCATTGCCGACGGCGACCACTGGCTCACCCGTGACGGCCGAGCTCGCCGTGGCGATCCGCGCGGTGGTGAGACCGGAGGCGTTGGCCAGTTGTAGGACCGCGATGTCACGGGAAGGGTCGTAGCCGACGACCTTGGCGGCGTACGTTCGTCCGTTGCCAACGTCGACCACGCTGATCGACGTCGCTCCCTTGATGACGTGATTGTTCGTGATGACCTCTCCCGTCGACGAGATCACGATCCCCGTTCCCGCGCCCGTCGCCTGTTGGTAGTTCATCGACGTATTGATGTCGACCAAGGCGGGATCAACCTTCGCCGCGATGGCGCTGACGTCGGACGGGCTGCCGGAACCTGGCGTCACCGGTGATGTTGAGGATCCCCCAGCCCCGCTCGGGCTCTCACCGATACGGAACCCCCCAAATCCATTCGAACCGAAGGGAAACGACGTGCCCGGAAAGCTGAAGGCGGATCGCGGCGCCGGACCGTTCTGTGCGCCGGGCCACACAAGGTGGCCGATGCCAATGCCGAGTCCAACGGTCACGACGAGCATTGCCGCGACGAGACCCGCGATCAACCCACGATGACGACGCTGGTCCGCTTGGCTGACGGGGCGGGCCCACTCGCTGTTCTCGCGGGCAGGTGGCGTCGGCCACACTGGCTCTCGTCGCGGTGCCCCAGCCGTGCCGGCGTACTGTCCGGACTCATCGAACCATTCGACGCGAACTGGTTCGTCGTGGTTTCCGTGTTCTGACTCGCTCACAATCCCATTCCTCTCCACCCACGCGCCCACGTGTCGCGGCCCGACGATGGCCCGCTTTGATCACACGCAGACGTTACGTGCGACGCTCCGTCGAGACTCGTCACGACCGGCGGGAATTCTGTGCGGCCCGGGCGCTTCACGACAGGTGACATGGTGGAAGTCTGACGAGACGAGTTAAGAATTCGGCAAGAAAGTCCTAATCCTGGTCTCGAAATTGACGAGCACCCAACGGTTGTGCACCGCTGCTCGCACGCAGGCGCCGGAGCGGTCTCGTTGAACCTGTCATCATGACGATCGAGGCCACGGCGACGACGGACGATGCCGAGACGGGAGTATCCACGATGGACATGCTCGAGATCTATTCCGATGTGTGGTGTCCGTTCGCGTACGTCGGCATCCATGCCGCCTTGGTGGAGCGCCATCGCTTCGATCTCGACGATCGACCGATCCTCTTTCGTGCGTGGCCCTTGGAGTTAGTGAACGGCCGTCCGCTGGACCCCGAGGTGACGGCCTCACACGTGCGTGACCTTCGCGTCCAGGTCGCCCCCCACCTGTTCCGCGGCTTCGATCCGTCACGATTTCCGTCGACGACTCTGCCCGCGCTGGCCCTCATCCACGTCGCGAACGATCGTGACGTTGCCACGGGCGAAGCAGTCAGCCTGGCGGTGCGCCGCGCTCTCTTCGAGGACGGTGTCGACGTGTCGAGACCCGAAGAGCTCGAACGAGTGGCGCACGAATTCGGACTGTCCGCTCGCGAACTCGATGACGGTCCGGTTCGACGCGACTGGACCTCAGGACAAGCGCGGGGTGTGCTCGGTTCGCCGCACTTCTTTCACGAAGGTGGCGACGCATTTTGTCCCGCCCTCGACATCACCCGCGACGCGGACGGACATCTGGACCTGCGGCCGAACGCGGAACGACTGCACGACTTTCTCACTGCCTTCTATCAACCTCGTCCCCTCACGACGCCTGGACCCGAGTGACGGTCGACGGGCAACGCTGATCGGCGCTCGTACAGTACGTGTGGATTAACTTGTGGACGGTGCGCAACCAATGACGGGGGTCAGATGAGTCGACGTGCGAGTTTTCCTTTCAGCGCACTGGAAGGAGCCGTCACCGTCGAGCTCAATGACAGCGGCGTCGCTACGGTGGAAATCCACCGACCTCCGAACAACTATTTCGACATCGACCTCATTCGCGCGCTCGCCGACGGTTACGAGGATCTCGAGGCGAGTGGACGATGTCGAGCGATCGTCCTGTGTTCGGAGGGCCGACACTTTTGTGCCGGCGCCGACTTCACGAGTCGACTGGAGTCCGGCACGGTGCGCACACCGTTCACGATTGCGGATCTCTACCGCGAAGGCGCGAGGCTCTTTCGAGCGTCGCTCCCGGTCGTCGCTGCGGTCCAGGGTGCCGCGGTTGGTGGTGGACTCGGCTTGGCGTGTTCCGCTGACTTTCGCGTGACTTGCGACGAGGCTCGCTTCACGGCCAACTTCGCTCGTTTGGGGTTCCATCAAGGTTTCGCCCTGTCGCTCACGCTCCCGGCGATCGTTGGCGCGCAACGAGCGATGGACCTCCTCTACACCGGTCGTCGACTGAGCGGGTCGCAGGCCTACGAGGTGGGACTCGCCGACCATCTCGTGGGCGCCAACGACGTCCGAGCGTTCGCGCACACGATCGCCGCCGAGATCGCCGCGTCGGCGCCTCTCGCCGTGCAGTCGATCCGCGCCACGCTACGACAGGATCTCCTCGAGAAGTTGGACGACGCTCTGGCTCGCGAGGCTCGTGAGCAGGATCGCCTGCGCGAGTCCGCTGACTTCGTCGAAGGAGTGCGGGCCATGGCCGAGCGCCGAGACCCCGAATTCGAAGGACGATGATGTGTCAACCACGGATCCGTTGACGACCCTTCGACACGAGCTCCTTGAGTGGCTGGACGACTGGTGGGATCCTTCGATCTCACTTCTCGAGTGGCGACGACGCCTGATGTCCTCGCAGTGGGGTTGCGCGACGTGGCCCGAGAGCGAAGGTGGGCGCGGGCTCGACTCGAGCGCCGCCGCACTGATTACGACGACTCTTGAGGAGTACGGAGTTCCCACCATGCCCGAGACAGTGGGCGCGCATCTGGCCGTACCCACTCTGTTACAGCACGGATCGGCGAGCCTAAAGACGACGTATCTCGTGCCGACCCTGGTCGGGGAAATTGTGTGGTGCCAGCTCTTCAGCGAACCAGGCGCCGGATCCGATCTCGCCGGTTTGTCCACGCGAGCGGAGCGCGACGGCGACGAGTGGGTGGTGAACGGGCAGAAGGTGTGGACGACGGGAGCCGCGCACGCTGATGTCGGCCTCTTACTGGCTCGAACCAACAGCACCGTACCGAAGCATCAGGGCATTACGTACTTCGTCATTCCCATGCAGCAAGACGGCATCACCGTGAGGCCCCTTCGGCAGATGAACGGTCACAGCTCCTTCAACGAGGTGTTCCTCGACAACGCGCGCGTCCCGGATGCCAACATCCTCGGTCACCGCGAACGAGGGTGGGAAGTCGCCCTGACCACCCTCGCCCACGAACGTCGCTTGACGACGTCCCGGCGACGCAACCCCGTGCGCGACGGCGATGGTCGTGTGTGGCGCGAACTCCTCGCCGAGCAAGTGGCGGCCAGCGAACCACACAAGTGGTACCCCCAACGGGCCGGACGCGTCGATCTGCTGGTCGAACGAGCCCGCGAGACGGGGCGGGCCACTGAGGGTCTCGTTCGCCAGTCCGTCGTGGACGTGACCAGTCGGGCGCTCATCGCGAAGCTAACGGCGCAGCGGGCCGCGGCGACACGGCGGCAAGGGCAACCGCCCGGACCCGAGGGGTCCCTGGGCAAGCTAACAACGAGCAACATCGCTCGTGCGGCGTCGCGCGCGCACTCGCTCATCGCCGGCTCGTCCGGGATGATCTGTGGGCCGGACACGCCCGCGCACGGTCTCGTCGCGGAAGTGTTTGTGTCCGTGCCCGGTCAGTCGATTGCGGGTGGAACCGACGAGATTCAGCACAACATCATCGGTGAACGTGTTCTGGGACTGCCCAAGGAGCCGTCCGTGGACACGACGATTCCGTTTCGCGACATCACGCGTTCAGCGCGATGAGTGGCCCCCTCGACGGTGTCCGCGTCCTCGACCTGACCTCGGTGGTCATGGGACCGTGGGCGACCCAGATCCTTGGGGACCTCGGTGCCGACGCGATCACCATTGAGAGCGCCCGTGGCGAGACCAATCGCATCATGGGGCCGGGTCCCGTGCGGGGCCTGTCGGATATCTCGTTGAATCTGCTTCGCAACAAAAGGAACGTCTCACTGGACCTCAAGAGTCCGCACGGACGGTCAGCCCTGTTGCGCATCGCCCAGACGTGTGACGTCTTTGTCACCAATTTGCGTCCCGGCCCTCTGACTCGACTGGCCCTCACGTTCGATGACCTCGTGGCCGCACGTGCGGACATCGTCTACTGCCACGCGCAGGGATTCCCCACGACTGATCCGCGTGCTGACGATCCCGCCTACGACGACGTCATCCAAGCCGCCGCCGGGACGGCCGACATTGTGCAACGTTCCGGGTCGGACCCGGCGCTCGTCCCCACGATCCTCGGGGATAAGGTCAGCGGGCTCGTACTCGTGTACGCCATCCTCGCAGCGTTGTTCCATCGGGAACGCACCGGAGAAGGGCAGCGAGTCGAGGTGCCGATGGTCGACGCCCTCTCCTCGTTTCTCTTGGTCGAGCACTCAGCGGGCTTCGCCACGACCAACTTGGGAATCGACGGGGGCTATCGGCGCATCCTGACGACCGAGCGCGGACCGAAGAGAACTCGCGACGGTTGGATCGTGGTCTTCCCGTATTTGCAAAGCCACTGGGACGATCTTGTGGACGCGGGCGGACTGGGCGAACTGCGTGGCGATCCGCGACTGGCTCACGCGGGACGCAACGCGGAGCCGAGTTTCGGATACGAGACGCTTGGCCGCGTTCTCCTGTCGCGGACGACGGCGGAGTGGTTGCAGTACTGCTCTACTCGCGGCATCCCCGCCACGTCCGTCGCGTCGATCGAGGATCTCATGGCGGCGTTGCCCACCGAGGAACACCCTGTGGCCGGACCGTACCGCGTCACGACCGCTCCGGTTCGTTTTTCGAAGACACCAACGACACTCCGCCGGCACGCACCACTGGCCGGTCAGCACACGCGCGAAGTGCTGCGTGAGGTTGGGTACCGCGACGACGACATCGACGCCATCACAAACCGTGACGCGCGACGCGTCTAGCTTCCTCGCCACCGGGAGGAGTCCGGGGCCGTGACGCGCCCTCTTCTTGGTGATCGGTCCATGGACCGTAGAGTGAGGCGTGGCGTTGCAACGATCCCCTCACCCGTCTCGTAATCGGCGTGGAGTGGTGTCATGAGGGTGCTCGTCAACGGCGTACGACTGTTCTTCGAAGTCGCGGGCTCCAAAGTCGCGTCGCGCGATGGTCAACGAAGCGATCAGCCAACCCTGTTGGTTCTGCACGGCGGGCCGGGTTTTGATCATCACGGCATGCGCCCCTACTTCGACCGCTTCGCCGACATCGCTCAGGTGATCTATCTCGATCATCGCGGCAACGGCCGTAGCGACCACGGGCCGCGAGAGAGTTGGAACCTCTTCCAGTGGGGTGATGACGTCAGGGCATTCTGCGATGCTCTCGACATCGAGCGACCGGTCGTGCTCGGCCACTCCTTCGGCGGTTTCGTCGCGCAGTCGTATTTGACCCGACACGGAGATCACCCCGCCAAGGTGATCCTCTCGTCGACGGCGGCATTCACGCGCTTTGATCGCAGCGTCGCCGTCTACGAACGACTGGGCGGCGAGGAGGTCGCCGCGGTGGCCCGGCGCACCTTCGACGATCCCACGCTGGCTAACTTCATTGATTTCTCGGCACGGTGCACTCCCCTGTACAACCGATCCGATGGGCACGGTCTCGCATCTCGACCGGGGATCTTTACACCGGAGGTGCTCATCGACTTCTGGCGAAACGACGTCACCGAGCGCGACGGAGCCCTCAAGTCGTTCGATTTTCGAGCGTCGCTCCTGCGGGTCACGTGTCCGGTACTCGTCCTCGGGGGCGAGGATGACCCGGCGTGCCCGATCGAGGATCAGGTGGACATCGCATCGATGATTCCGTCACCGCTCGTGACGTTTCATCGCTTCGCCGACTGCGGCCACGGCACATACTTTGACTGCCCGGACGAGACCGAGGCCCTCGTGCGAGAGTTTCTCCTCGACTAACGCAGGGCGGAGTGCGGCTCGGGTGGTGTCCCGCGGACCGCGACTGCCCGGTGAGTTGGTGCTAGAAGGTGTCCACGAATCGGTGAGACCGGAGATCTCTCACGCGACCCGGAGCGGCGCGCAGCGTGCGAATGAGGAGGTCTCGCGTGAGGGCCGGGTCGATGACGTCGTCAAGTTCCAGATGGGCAGCGACGTTGAGGGCTCGGCCTCGCTCGTAGGCTCGTTCGATCATGTGGTCCATCGCCGTCTGACGCTCACTGTCGTCCTCGATCGCCTCGAGCTCTCGACGAAATCCGAGACGAACGGCTCCCTCGAGCCCCATGCCACCCAGTTCGGCCTGCGGCCAGGCAACCGTGAGGAGCGGAGCGGTGAAGCTTCCGCCGCACATGGCTTGGGCGCCCAGGCCGTAGCCGCGCCGGGTGATGACGCTGACGATCGGTACGCTCAGAGCGGCGCCGGCAACGAACAGCCGACTGACGTGACGGACGAGTCCGGTCGCTTCGGCTTCGGGTCCGACCATGAAGCCCGGAGTGTCCACGACACTCACGACCGGAAGGCCCCAGGCCTCAAGCAGCTGCAGGAATCGGGCCGCCTTGTCCGCGCCGCTTGCGTCGATCGCCCCGGAGAGATGTGTGGGGTTATTCGCTATGACCCCGACAGCCCGCCCGTCCAGTCGAGCGAGGGCGGTCACCATGCCCAGGCCGAAGCCCTCACGAAGCTCGGTGACGCTGCCGGCGTCAAAGAGCAGGTCGAGCAGAGGGCGCACGTCATAGATCCGTCGACGGTCCCCCGGTAAGACCGTGCGAACGAGGTCTTGATCCGCGGCCGACGCAGTGGGCCATGAACCCTGCGCGTACGACAGGAGACGCTTGACCGCAACGACTGCCGCGGCCTCGTCCGCAACGACGACATCAACGCTGCCGGCCTTGACGTGGACGTCGACGGGACCCACGTCGTCCGGGTCCACGACACCGAGTCCGCCACCTTCGATCATGGCGGGACCACCCATGCCGATGCTCGCACCCTCACAGGCCACGATGACGTCACAGCACCCGAGCAACGCCGCGTTCCCGGCAAAGCAACGACCCGCGGCCACCCCGATTGATGGGACGAGCCCGCTCAGTCGCGCAAACAGTTGAAACGCCTCCGTGTTGAGACCCGTCACCACGGCGTGATCGGTATCGCCGGGCCGGCCACCGCCACCCTCGGTGAAGAACACCACCGGAAGACGAAGCCGCTCAACGATGTCGAAGAGGCGATCCTTCTTTTGATGATTACGGTGGCCCTGCGTGCCGGCGAGCACCGTGTAGTCGTACGACAGGACCGCGCATGACGACGCGTCGTCACCGAAGTACGCCGCATTCACCGTACCGATGCCCGCGATCAGCCCGTCACGTGGAGTGGTCGCAATGAGGTCGTCAACCTCGCGGCGCTGCGTCTGGGCCGCGTACGCGAAGCGACCGTATTCGACGAAGCTGCCCGCATCGACCAGATCGTCGACGTTCACCCGCGCGGTACGCAGTCCGTGTCGGCGACGACGCTCCACCGCCAGGGGCCGAGCGTCGTCGGTCAAGAGGCGTTCCCTCTGGCGTAGTTCTTCGAGGCGAAGCTCCGCCACGTCGACGGCGCCACGCGTCTCCTGCAACGAAGTGACGGGCGCGGCACCGGGCGACAGATCGACCAGTCGTTGACCCACCACGACCGCATCCCCCGCGGCGACCGCCACGTGACCGACGATGCCGTCACGTGGCGCCGCGACGGCGTACTCCATCTTCATCGATTCAATCAGAACGATCGTCGTGCCTTCGGTGACCACATCGGACGACCGCGCCACATCGATGACCGTGCCCACCAGTGGCGACGTCACCACGACGACGTCGTGATCATTCACGGTCAAATCCTACGAGCGTGGCGCGACGACGAGGGCTAATACCCGCGCCATCACTGGTCACGGGCGTGGCCCGACGGCGGCTCCCAGTAGTCAACGGCGGGCAGCCCCGCTTCTCGCCTCGCGCGCGTCAGCAGCTCGGCGACAAGGCTCGCCTTCGCCGCGACGTAGATGTCCATGTCGTCGTCGGCATCAACCGCGTTGCGCTTCTTCAAGGAGCCGTACGCCTCTCGTGCGGCCTCGTCACGAAGGAGGAGATCTCGCAACAACACGTGATCGAGGTGCGGACGACTCTGGTCGACGACGAGGTAGAGGTGATGCGCGGGGAGATCGCGCACGTCGTCGGCGCTGAAGGCCTCCCGACCCGCGACGCCGAGATCACCCTTCCAGCGATACCCGCAACCGGCCAGGGCCGCGATCGCCGCCGTGACGTCCTCGGTCGAGGCGACGACGACGTCGAGGTCGATGACGGGTTTGGCGGCGAGGCCCGGAACCGCTGTCGACCCCACGTGGTCAACGCGGACGGCCACCTCGCTCACGGCGGGCCACACCCTGTCGCGGATCTCGAGGAACCAGCTCGCCCACGCGGGGTCGTAGTCGCTCACGATGATCTCCTTGGTCACCGCAACCGCCCAGACGTCAAAGACCCCCTCCGCGACCACCGCCGTGACGTCCGAGGTGGCTCCGAACGACCCGCGCTCGATCGATTCGAACACCGCTGCGTACCCCGCCGGAAGATGGCGAATTCGCCCGTCGACTCCCGCCGCCCACGCGTCACCCGACACAACGGCGACGAGCCGACGTGTCGGAACGCTCGCCAACTCGCGCGAGACGCCGGCGGGCAGGTAGGCAACGTCAATCCGGACGTCACTGTGCTCGCCGAGAAGCGAACCGACGCGAACCTCGTCGGTGTCGCCCGGGCGTGAGTACGCGACCTCGGCGTCGAAACGAACGATGCGCATCGGACAAGTCTGTCGCATTCAAGTCGCACCCGTCGAGTGCGGCAGACTAGTGCTCGTGCGTACGCAGTATTACTTTCGACCCATCGCACACGGCCACGACGCGTGGGACGTGTCTCGACTCATGTCGCTGTCCGCGGACCTTCCCGTCGTTGAAGTACCCGTGAACGACATCACGGAATTGGACACGGTCCACTGGTTTGGTGCGGACGGCTCGGCGATGACGGTTCGAGTGATGATCGGACACGTTCGTCGATTTCACGCCGTGGATACGAGCATTCCCGTCATCTTTGATTCCGAGGGGCACCTGATGGATGGCATGCACCGCGTCGTGCGAGCCATCCTTGACGGTCGCACTGCAGTGCCGGCGGTGCGGTTCGCTTACGACGTGGAACCGGACTATCGAGACCTCCAGCCGGACCAGATCGCCGCGCTGGCCTCTCTCGTCGATCCCAATTAGTGCTCCGGGTCGGCCTCGCTGACGCTAGAGTCGCTCCACCACCGCGAGGGAGCCCTGCGCCGCGATCCGAGGAAGAGATGGACCCACTCGACAACATTGTGTGGCACTCGCTCACGGGCCCGCACGCCGGGCTCGCCGAAGGTTCACCTCTTGCCCGGCGCTACCCCGAGGCGATTGGCCCCTTCTTTGCACTCCCTGACGAACCGGACCGGGCGAACTGGGACGCACTCCGAGAACTCGCCGGTCCTGGTCAGGTGGCAACCCTGTTCCGGGCCGACATCACCACCCCCGACGGTTTCGACGAGATGTTCCGATTCCCCGGTGTCCAGATGGTGGGGCCAGCCGACGTGAACAGTGCGCGGGACCCACGCGTCGAGGTCCTCAACCCCGCCGACGTCGACGAGATGCTGGATCTCGTCGCGAGAGCAAAACCCGGACCGTTCGGCCGCCGGACGATTGAACTCGGGACGTATCTGGGCATTCGTGTCGAGGGCCATCTGGTGGCCATGGCTGGTCAGCGCGTGCGAACCGACCAGTTGGTCGAGATCAGCGCGGTGTGCACCGATGAGGCGTGGCGCGGCCGCGGTCTCGCCGCGACCTTGGTGACCGCTCAATTGGCCGAGATCGCGACACAGGGAGCGAGAGGATTCCTCCACGCGGCGACAACCAACACGGGAGCCATCGCGCTCTACGAGCGGCTGGGCTTCACGCATCGACGACTCGTTGTGGGCGCGTCCTATCGCATGCCACGCTGACCGGGTCAGCGAAGGATCTGTGACGCGTCTCGCAACGCACTCGCCATCCGCTCCCGCACGGGATCGAGGGGACGCTTCGCGTCATCAAGCTCGTCCGGCGTGACGTAGACCACGTTCGGGACACTCCAGCCCCCCACACTCGCCACGAGTGACCGCATACCGGTGTCCAACGAGAGGTAGTGGGCAGATGATCCCGCCGTGGCGGCCAGGACGCAGGCCACGCCCCGCAAGCCACCGGGTGCCAACTGATCGAACAAAACCTTCAAGATTCCGCTGTAGGTCGCTCGATAGATCGGTGTCACCAACACGAGAGTGTCGACGGTGGGAATCTCGTCTAGCAGACTGCGCACGCCGGGGTCCTCACGCACGCCCAGCAGTCCACCGGGGTCCAGAGTTGCCAGGTCGACGACACGTCCCTCGCCCGCGAGATCCACGGCCAGTGCCGCGACATGGTGCGTGCTGGACGACACTGAGTGGCTGGCGTTGAGAGCGAGAACCGTCACGACGAATGACCGCCGTCAGTGCCTCTGAGCCGCGACGACAGTGACGCCACGTCAGAGAGAATCGTGCGGGCCACGTCATCATTCTGCCGGAAGCTCAGAGCATTCGTGTGCGGACGGGCGAAGGTACCTGCGGCGGGCCGGCTGGTGCCAATTCCGACTGCGAAGCGCGACTGACACGACCGTCCGTCACCGTCGACCACTCGCATGGCTCGATCCACCAGCAACTTTCCGGTGGAGGCTCGGAATTCACCGTCGTCAAGCTGCTGCTCCTGAATCTCGCCACGGGCCAGCAGGCGACCCAGGAGTGGCGACATCGAACGAGACACACTCGGCGCGGCAATCTGTGCGTCGATGAGAGTACGCGCCGTCACCTCGCGATCGCCCTGGGGCGACCCCGCTCGAAAGTGGCCCGTCGTCTCATCCGTCTCCACCCACATCTGCGGCCCCACAAACTGAACAACGCCCGCCGCATGTAACGCGAGGAGTTGGTCGAGCCGTTGGGGTGGCGGACCCGAGGCCATATAGGAGAAGAAATTGAGCCACCAACCATTCACGTCCTCCACAAGTGACCGCGCACTCAGTCGTCCGGACGCCAGAACGCGACCCATCTGTGCGAAGCCCACCAACAACCCGTAAAAGGCGCCCAGGTCCGCGCTGAAGTGGGGGTCACTTCGTCGACGACGATCGTCCGTGATGACTCTCGTGATGCGCTGGTCCAGCGTCCCTCCACCGGACAAAAATGTCAGGGGGTCGTTCCACGTGAGCGGATCGAATCGGTCATCTGCGCTCGGAACGGCGTCCGCGATCATGTCGCCCAGCGGTGCGTCGCCCCAGTCGTACTGTCCAAATAACGCGTCGACGACCTCCCACGAACACGTCGTTCGTTCCGCATGCGCGTGAAAGAGCTCGTAGTAGTACGCCCACGCGACGTCCTTGACGAGCAGCGGCCACACGTGCGGCCAGAACTCCAACCGTTCGTGGCTCTCAACCAGTCGGTCGATGGCGGCGGCGTCGAAAAATCTCGGTACGGGAGCACGTGCGGCCTGTAATCGATACGTGATTTTGGATCGATAGGGGACGCCCCGGCGTGAACCGACATACATCACGGGCTCTCGGCCGGACGGGACATACGTCATCTCAGTGTCGGTCGCGTCGAATCTCCCGCCGCGGCCCTCACTGAGCAGAATCATGAGATCGATGAAGGCGAGGCCGAAGCCTCGAACGATCACCGGTTCGTGTGCGGCGAGATCCTGAAGCACGAGATCTGCGGTGTGAGATGGTGGTACGTAGCGCGCGCCGTGGCGACGGGCGAACAGTGCCAGAGGCTCTTCGTTCGACGACGGCGCGGCGTCGAGATGGCCACACGCCAACACCACGACGTCCACGTCCACGGCGGTCTCGTCATCCATGATGACTCGCTGCGACTGAGAGTCCGTCCGGAGATCACAAACCGACGCCCGATGCTCGACCACTTGCACCGCCGGTGGGAGCGACGCGAGAATTCGCCGATACGTCCACTGGAGATACTCGCTTTGCACTCGCCGTGACGGAAAGCTCATGGGACTCAACGCTGCCAGCTCCGCCGCGACGTCCGGGTTGTCCAACTCTTGGTACGTGACCGTCTGAGCCCACTCGAACAGAGTCGGTCCGCTCACGATGGGTCCACGACATGTGACCGACTCGTCGGTAAACATGGTGACGTCCTCGGCCATGGAGTTCATCCACAGTTGCGGCGCGACGTCCGGGCGCCAGACGCGACCTCGTCCCGCCGGGTGAGGATCGATCACGTGAATGTCGAGAGTGAGATCGGGTGCCACGTCGCGGACATTCGCCACCAGGCGTTCTAAGAGGGCCGTCCCGGTCGGCCCGGCGCCGACGATCGCGAGACGGGCTGCTCTCACAGACTTGGCGACGCGACCAACGGAAGCCCCAGATTCTCGCGAAGTGTCGAGCCGCTGTACTCCGTTGGATAGTTGCCCCGCTCCTGCAGAATTGGCACGACGAGATCCACGAAGTCGTCAAGGCCCGTCGGCGTGAGGTGTGGAACCAGGATGTAGCCATCGGCGGCGTTGGCTTGGATGTTGTCGTCGATTTGGCGTGCCACATCACTGGGCGTCCCGACGAACGACGTTCGCGTGGTCATCTCAATGACGACCTGTCGAATGGACCACCCGTTCGCTTCGGCCAGCGAACGCCACCGTTGCGCCACGGCAATGGGTTCTTGACTCGGGTGAACGCGACCTTGGGAGATCACGGACAGACCTTCCGGATCAGGATCGAAGTCTGGCAGAGGTCCGTCGGGGTCCCACGCTGACAGGTCGCACCCCCAGACCCTCTCGAGCGCCGCAATCGCCCCGGGTCGGCTGATCTGCTGGGAGCGAACGTGGTCGTTGTGCTCGCGGGCCTCGTCGTCGGTGTCACCGAGAACGACCGTTGCGGCCGGGAAAATCAATAGTTCCCCCGGTTCTCGGCCGTACGCACGCAGTCGTCCTTTCACGTCGTCGAAGAATGCCTGACCGTCTCGTTGGCCGCCAAACCTCGAGAAGATGACGTCCGCCAAGCGGGCCGCCATCTCACGACCCTCATCTGAGTCACCCGCCTGGATCTGTATCGGACGTCCTTGGGGGCAGGCGGGCACGTCGAAGTAGCCCTCGACGTTGAAGTGCTTGCCTCGATGCTCAACACGGGTGGGTTCGCCAGACGCCCGCGAGTCCCACCACTCGCGCGTGAGTTCAATGAATTCGGTCGCCCGCTCATATCGTTCGTCTCGAGCCAGAAAACCTGCCCGTCGGAAGTTCTCACCGGTGAAGGCGTCCGGCGACGTCACGGCGTTCCACGCCGCACGGCCACCGCTCAGGTGGTCAAGGGTCGCAAACTGACGGGCCAGTTCGTAGGGCTCGTTGAACGTCGTGTTAAGAGTTCCCGCAAGTCCGACTCGCTCGGTCACGCCCGCGAGAGCGGCGAGGACGGTGAGGGAGTCCGGACGGCCCACGACATCAAGGTCAAAGATCTCCCCGCGATGCTCACGGAGTCGCAATCCTTCCGCCAGGAAGAAGAAGTCGAACAGCCCGCGCTCGGCCGTCTGGGCCATGTGCGCGAACGACGAGAAATCGGTCTGGCTACCCGAACGGGGGTCGCTCCAGACGGTCGTGCTGTTGACGCCCGGAAAGTGGATCGCCAGATGGACGCGCTTGCGCGGTGGCTCGCTCACGAGATCTCCGGTTGTCCGTCGCGTGTCTGATACTGGCTGAGCGGTCTCGCCACGCCCAGAATGTCCCACAGCGTCCGTGGCTGACTGCCGCCGGACAGTCCCCGAGCTGACGCCACACGGTCGATGACACTCGACCAGTTCGTCTCGGTCACCTCGACCACGATGCCGTCGCCGTGCCGAACCAGATTCCCGTGTAGCAACCCGTCCGACATCTCTGTTCGAGGTTCCGACTGAACTGTCCGAAGGTGAATCGGAGCGTTCCGACCACTCGAGTCCGTCGACGACGTCCACTCGTCATCACCCGACGACATCACAACGTCGGCGAACGTCGCAAGGTGTCGGCCGACAGGGTGCGACGAATCCACCACGACGGGGAGTTGGCCTTGGGGAGACCGGGGCGTGATGGAGGGACCACGAACGGAGAAGTACTCACCCACAAAATCGATGTGGTGAATCCTCGAGCGGTCCACGTAGCGTCCGGTCGCAACGTCGCGGATCACTGCATCGTCGTCCCAGGAATCCCACAACCTCCGCACAACCTCCAACACGTCGCCTGCCTCGCGCGCCAGGCTCTCGCGGGACTGCGGGGACTTGCGTCCGAAGAGATGAGATGTTGCCTCCGAGTCGCTCACTCTCGGCCACCATCCCGCACGTCCCTCGCTCACGATGTCGAGGGTCGCCAAGTTTTTGGCGAGGTGAAACGGTTCGGTGTGCGTCGTGTCCGTCGCAACGACCAGTCCGATACTCGAGGTGCAGGTCGCCATCGTCGAGGCCAGCAACAGCGAATCGAGTCGAGTCTGACCGAGGCGGGAATCAAACTCATCTTCGAAAATGACGAGATCGAATCCTCGATCGTCCGCGGCCTCGACCGCGTCGCGGATCCACCGCCACGACCCACCGGCGTCCGGGTGCGCGTGGGAGTCGGTGAGCACCACCAATCGAAGTCCGATGAGTTCCGATCTCACCGCTCGCGCCGATCGTGGGAGACCGACTCCGAGGCGCGTGCCGCGACCACGACGAGCGAGAATGACTCGCCCCAGCCACAATTGTTGACGCGGCGAGTCATCTTTTCACCCTAGGGCACCGGGAATATCCGGTTCGAATTTTCGCCGATCCCTGACGGGTCCGCTGCCCCTACGATGGAGGTGAACTCTTGGAAGAGTCGCCTCACTTGGGCAGGACGGCCGTCACGGCAGTCGCCCGTGCAGGTTCGACGCCTCGACTGAGCCCTTCGGAGGAGTTTTATGGCACTGACCACGGCTGCCGCACCACCGCATTCTCACCATCCGTCCTCGGTGGAACGCATCGCGATCGTGAGCACGTACGCGCCCACGGTGTGTGGTTTGGCAACGTTCGCGGCCGCGTTACGAACGGGTCTGCGAGGCGACGACGTCACCGTCGACGTGATGCGGGTGCTCGACAGCGCCGATCCGTCCACGTCGACCATCGGCGTGGTGGGGGAGTTGCGACCGACTCACACGTCACGCTCACTGGCCATCAGGGCTCTCAATACCTACGACGTGGTGATCATCCAACACGAATACGGCATCTACGGCGGAACAGACGGTAGCGACATCATCGCGGTACTGGACGGACTGAAGGTCCCGTCGATCGTCATCTTGCATACCGTGTTGCTCGAGCCGACGTCTCACCAACGTGAGGTGCTGGAGTCCGTTGCGGACGCCGCCGACGTCGTGGTGGTGATGTCCAAGGTGGCTCGCACCCGACTTCTCGACGTCTTTCGCGTTGACCCCGCCAAAGTGCTGGTCATTCCCCACGGCGCCACCCTCGTGCCGTCCACGCACAACGTCCGAGACCATGAACACCCCACCATGCTCACGTGGGGGCTGTTGGGACCGGGCAAAGGGATCGAACACGCCATTGACGCGGTGGCGACCCTCGGCGATCTTTGTCCGCCTGGTCGCTACGTGGTGGCGGGACGCACACATCCAAAGGTGTTGGTGCGCGAGGGTGACGTGTATCGGGACATGCTCGTTCGTCGCGCCGCCGATCGAGGTGTTCACCGCGTCGTGACCTTTGACGCGGATTACCGGACGGTGCCCGAACTCACGAGGATGATTCAACAGTCGTCCATCGTGATCTTGCCGTATGACTCGCACGTCCAAGTGACCTCTGGAGTTCTCGTCGACGCCATCGCGGCGGGTCGACCCGTGATCGCGACGGCCTTTCCTCACGCGATTGAGATGCTGAGTTCGGGAGCGGGCATCGTCGTTCCGCATGGTGACCCCGCAGCACTCGCCTCCGCCATGCGTCGGTTGTTGTCGGAGGAGGGAGTCGCCGCGACGATGGCTCTCGAAGCCCAGCGTCTGGCTCCAGCACTGAGCTGGACGGCCGTCGCGCGTCAGTATCGGGACGTCGCGAACGATCTTCGCCGCTCCCACGTGTCGAGTTCTCGATGAACATTCCCGAACCGGATTTCCGTCACATCGTCGCGATGTCGGACGCCCACGGCCTCTTCGAACACGCGCAGTTCGCTGTGCCCCGTCGAGAACACGGGTATTGCACTGACGACATGGCTCGGCTTCTCGTGGTGGCGTGCCGAGAAGACGAACCCGACGACGACGTCCAGGAACTCGCGCGACTGGCCATGAGATTCCTCGTCGCAGCCCAGGGCCCCGACGGAGAGTGCCACAACCGAATGGACATGAACGGTCAGTGGACGGACGACCGATCGGACGAGGATTGCTGGGGGCGCAGTCTGTGGGCGTTCGGAACCGCTGCGGCGCGCAGCCGCGACCACGCACTCCGCGAGGAGGCCGCGGCGTGTTTCGCCGTCGGCGCGCAGGTCCGCTCCAAGTGGTCTCACGCCATGGCCTTCGCCGCCTTGGGGGCAGCGGAGATCCTGAGCGCGAACCCCCACGACCTCGTTGCACCGACGTTGTTGAGAGACGCCGTCGAGGTCATCGGCACCAGCCGGGACGACCTCACGTGGCCGTGGCCCGAACCACGGCTCGAGTACGCCAACGCCGTGTTGGCTGAGGCGGTTCTGGTCGCGGGAATTCGGCTCGGCGATGAGACGTTCGTCGCCGACGGACTTCTCCTTCTGCGATGGTTGCTCGGACACGAAACTCGCGGACGAGTGTTCTCGGTATGCCCCGTCGGAGGGTGTGATCCCGGTGCGTCGTCGCCCGCTTTCGATCAGCAGCCCATCGAAGTTGCCGCCCTCGTCGACGCCTGCGCTCTCGCGGCCACGGTGAGTGATGATCCGCGTTGGAGCGAAGCGGTGCACCGAGGAGTGATGTGGTTCTTAGGTGAGAACGACGGAAACGTCTCCATGATGGACAGTGCGACGGGTGGCGGCTACGACGGCCTGACGCCCACCGGGCCCAATCGAAACGAAGGCGCCGAATCGACGTTGTCACTCCTCATGACGTTGCAGCACGCGCGACCATTGGTCCCGGCGCCCGCCTCATGACTGATCTCGCCCGTCACCACGAACTACGACTGCGCCGAGATCCTGGTCGTGTCATTGCTCGCCTCTTCGTTCCCGGCCAAGAGCTCGTCGGGGGTAGCGACGGGAGAATCTCCGAGACCATCGAACGCGTCATGGCCTTGAGCGAATCGGACGTCGCCACAATGCTGGATCGCGTGCTCACGACCTTCGAGACCCGCCATCGCGACTTTCGAGGCGTTCTGGACGCGCACGCTTCACGAGTCCTCGGCGCCGACGGCACTACCACCACGGTGTCGGAGTCTCGTCGACTGCTCCTCGGCGCAACCTTCACGCACGAATACGCGGTCGAGGGTGCCGCCTTGTGCAATCCCTGTTTGGTCGCTCACCCCGACCAGTCGGGCCTGTCCCGTTCGCAGCTGCGTGTCGTCATGAGCGTGCGGGCGATTGGCGAGGGCCACGTGTCATCCATGAGCTTTCGCTCGGGAGTGATCGACGAGCGAGGCGAACTCCGACTCGACGACGTCAGCCCTTACGCGACAACGCCGGAGCTGAGTTCGGGCGTGAATCACCGATCCGTCGTGCGCACGCAGCTCGAAGAGCACGGCGTCAGTGGTGAGAGCGTCGCGGTGGTGTTGGATCACCTCGGACCGAGTTTCTCCGATGACGAGTTGTCCGCGCGCTCGAAGGAGCTACTGGACCAGCGGGACCTTCGCGCCAACGCCGAGAACACGGTGAATCTCATTGAACGAATCGCCGACGAAAGCTACCGCGCACAGTTTGCGGACGACTCGCAACTCTCCGAGCGCGTCCTGTGGCCCGCGACACCCAACGAGTTTCACGGAATCGAAGACGGCCGATTCGTGAGGTTCGTTGAGGGAGAGACCGCCACGTACTACGCCACGTACACCGCCTTTGACGGGCTTGGCGTGAGTCAGCACCTTCTCGCCACCCACGACTTCCAATGTTTTGAGTCCTCGCCCATGGCCGGACACTCCGCTGGCAACAAGGGGCTCGCCCTGTTTCCGAGAAAGGTCGCGGGACAGTATGTGGCGCTGTCACGTCACGACCGCGAATCAAACTCCGTGACCTTCTCCACCGATCTGCGATGTTGGGGTCGATCGACCACGATCCAAACTCCCCAGCAACCCTGGGAGATGATTCAATTGGGCAATTGCGGATCGCCCGTGGAGTTGAACGAGGGCTGGCTGGTTCTGACTCACGGCGTGGGGCCGATGCGCACTTACAGCATCGGGGCACTCTTATTGGATCTGAACGACCCCACTCAGGTCATCGGTCGCTTGACGACGCCACTGGTCACGCCGCACAGTGCGGAACGTGACGGGTACGTTCCCAATGTCGTCTACTCCTGTGGAGCCATCATCCATGAGGGAACTCTCGTGATTCCCCTCGGCGTGGCCGACAGTTCGATCGGCTTCGCGTCGATTGCGGTGTCGGAGCTGCTGTCCGCGATGACACCGTGACGCGCCGGGGCTCTGGTCACGCTCCGGCTGATGCGTCGACCTCGGCTGTCTCCCGAGCCCACGCGTAGTCGGCCTTCCCGTTGGGCGCTCGTCGCACGAGGTCGCACAGGACCACGACCTTGGGAATCTTGTAATGCGCCAACTCGGTGCGAAGGAAGTCGATGATCTGGGCCCCTGACGGTACGTCGTCGCCACTCGCTCCCACGACGGCGACCACTCGCTGACCGAAGCGCTCGTCGGGAAGTCCCACAACGAGGCAGTCGTCCACCCGAGGATGTCGCTTGATGGCTTCTTCGACTTCCTCGGGAAAGATCTTCTCGCCGCCCGAGTTGATACAGATCGATCCCCGACCGAGCAACGTGATGGCACCGTCACCGTCGACGGTTGCCCAGTCACCAGTCATCACGTACGACTTACCGTCAAGGTGGACGAACGTCCGAGCAGACTTCTCGGGATCCTTGTAGTAGCCAAAGGCTCCCGTCCGGCTGGCCAGAAGTCCCCGGTCGCTCGATCCGGGCGTGACCTCGCGACCATCTTCAGTGACAACCTTGGTGTCTGCCGACAGGGTGAAATGCGCCGTCGGTGCACCGGTGTCGTGGGTCGCCGTGCTCGTCGCGTACGTACCCCCCTCGGTTGATCCGAGTGCGTCCACCAAGAGAGCGGACATTCGAGCGCGGAGTCCGTCTTTGATCTCCGCGCTCCAAATCGCACCCGCGGACACAATGCTTCGAACGCTTGACACGTCGTAAGGATGGCCTTGTCCCTCTCGCGCCTCAAGGGCACGCAACATCGGCCGCGCGAAGGGATCGCCAACAATCACGATTTTTGTCACTGCTTCGGTTTCGGTCAGCGTCCACACTTCATCTGCGTCAAAGGAACGTGACTCGAGCAGGACGACGGTACCGCCGGAGAGGTGCGCGGGCATCACGCTTCCCCACATGCCCGTTCCGTGCATGACGGGACAGCACGGAATGGTCACGTCGGCACCTCGCGACGCCATCGCGCGAACAAAGGGCGCGATCGTGGCGCGATCGGTTGGCACGGGGACGTCAACGCCGAGAACTCCGAAGGCCGCCAACATCCGATCGGTTAACTCGCCTTGTGGGTACATGACACCCTTCGGCATGCCGGTCGTCCCCCCGGTGTAGAGCATGTAGAGATCATCTGGCTCGCGATGCTGTCGGGGCTGAGGCTCGTGTTCCCTGAGGAGTTCTGCAAAACGAACGGAACCCTCCAGATGGGTTCCGCCATCATCAACTTCGATCCACAGACGCACGCGGGGCAACTGGTCCCGCACGCGGCCGACGCAGTCTCCCAACGAAGAATGAAACACGAGGACCTCGGCGTCGCAGTTGTCGAGGAGGTATTCGAGCTCGTGGTCAAGGTACCGGTAGTTCACGTTGATCGGCACCGAACGATGCTTGAACGAGCCGTATTGGCCGATCAGATACTCGGGCGAGTTGTACAGATAGAGCCCGACCTTCGCGCCCGGCCGCACTCCGACGGCGTCGATCGCGCTCGCGAATCGCGCGGCCGCGTCATCGAACTCACGGTACGTGTACCGGCGCGAACCCTGGACAATGGCGTCCGGTCGGGAACCGTGTCGGTAACGTGCTCCCACACGGTGGCAAAGTCACGAAACACGATCCCCCCTCGCTCAACAATGACTCGCCAATTCGCGCAGGTCATCCTTCGGGCGACGCTACGCGTCGACGCCGCGTCAGGAACGCGATCGATTTCGCTCGGCTCCATCGTCGACAGCACGAAATGCAGGGGGAACTTGGGGAGCCCGAGTGCGCGTTCGCCGATGATATTTCTCTGAATCTGGCTGGTACCGAGTAAATAGTCCCCGCCCGACTCGCGAGAAAAATGTCCTGCCGATCGCTCGTCGCATGCTGGTTGGCGTGCGATCGAATCATCGCGTCGATCCCGACGACGTCGATAGCGATCTCCCCAAATGTCTTGTGATATTCGCTCCGAGCGAACTCGAGAGCGACGCCTCTTGAACGGGTACTCGCCCAGCGGCAAGTGATGACGGAGCCGAAGACCCGCGTAGCGCATCAATCGAACGTGGGGGTAGCACCGCGCGAGCTTCTGGCGAACGAGGGCATCCTGTCCCCGACCGCTCGCCTGCGCCAGGGAAATCAACTCGCAGACTTCTTGTTCGGATCCCAAGTGCGCCGTCGTGGCGTTGCCACCGCGCTCGTAGCCCAAGGTCGTCATGGCCGGAGCCCAACCATTGTTGAGGCCGCCAATGACATTGAATAACGGCGCTCGTGCACCGTCCAGAAAGTCCTCACAGAACTCCGCCGCGCCCGTCATCTGACGAACGGGTCGAATCGTCACGTGATTGTCCGCAGAGAAGGGGACGAGCACGTAGGAGATGCCGCGATGCTTCGGAGCATCCGGATCCGTTCGACACAGGACGAAGATCATGTTGGCCGACTTCGCGCCGGACGTCCAGATCTTCTGTCCCGTGATCACAATTTCGTCTCCGTCGACGACTCCCCGCGTCTCAATCGCTCCGAGATCGGAGCCGTGGTCGGGCTCCGAATACCCTGGCAGTACACGTCGGTGCCGGCGACGATTCTGGGCAGGAAGTACGCGCGCTGCTCGGGCGTGCCGTGGACGATGATGGCAGGACCAGCCAATGTTTCACCCATTCCCCGTCGAACCGCGGGCACGCCGGCACGCCGTAACTCTTCGTTGAAGATCGCGACGCGAACAGAGTCCCACCCGAGTCCGCCAAACTGTGTGGGCCACTGGGCGCAGATCATGTGAGCCGCCGCGAGGCGTTCGCTCCATCGTTGATAGAGCGGATCCGACGTGGCCCGTGCGACGCGGGCTCCACGGTTACCGCCGGCCACCATCGCCCATCCCCATGGTGCCAGCTCCGCAAGTCCCGGAGGCGCGTTGCGCTCAATCCACTCTCGGATCTCCACTCGAAACTCGCGGTACTGAGGTCCGAGATCCACATCCATTGCGTCACCCACCTATTCGTCGTCGACCTTCGATCGGGCTACGCGCCCGCCGCGGCCTCCGTACCAAGAATCAACGTGCCCGCGGCCATGAACATACCCCCGACACCTTGCGCGAGGCTGATCTCAACGTTCGGCACCTGGGCTGGAGCTTCCTTACGTAGCTGTCGCACGGACTCTTGAATGAGGAACATCCCGTACATGCCGGTGTGCGTGTACGACAGACCACCCCCGTTGGTGTTCATCGGCAATGGTCCGCCGGGCGACGTATGGCCCTCCTCAATGAACGGACCTGCTTCGCCTCGCCCCACAAAACCCAAGTCTTCCAACCCGTAGATCGGCAGGTGCGCGAACGCGTCGTAGATCATCACGTGATCGATATCGCGGGGACCGAGACGCGCCTCGGCGAACGCACTCGCCGACGACAGTTTGAACGCTTGCGAGCTCGTGAAGTCCTCCATCATCGAGACGAGAGGAGTCTCCGCGGCCTCTCCGGTTCCCAGGATGTAGACCGGCTTCTTCGGGCCGGGATTCGCTCGCGCCCACTCTGCGGAGGTCACGACGAGCGCACCCCCGCCATCAGTCACCACACAGCACTCGAGGAGATGCATGGGGTACGCGATCATCGGTGAATTAAAGACGTCATCAATCGTGATCAAGTCCCGAAATTTGGCTCGGGGCACTTGGGATGACCAACGACGCTGCGCCACGGCGACGGACGCCAACTGCTCGTGAGTGAGCCCCGTCTCCTTCATGAAACGGAGGACACCCATCGGAAACATTGTCGGCGGACCCATCGTGCCGTACGGCGACTCGAACTGGCCCATCGGCGACGTGGCGTCCATGGCCCGCGGCGGGGCACCCACGCGACTTCGTCCCGACTCACCGTGAGTGATCAGAACGACGCGAGCGAGTCCCGCCGCGATCGCGGCAACCGCGTGGCGCACGTGCACCAGATACGAACAGCCGCCGACCATGGTTCCGTCGACGTAGGTCGGCGTGATTCCGAGATAGTGGGCCACCGCGATGGGCGAATGACCGGCCGCGGCAATTCCATCGACGTCGGCGATGGTGAGACCCGCGTCCGCCAGAGCACGCCGGCCGGCGTCGGCGTGAAGTTCGAGGGCGGACAGGTCGGCGATCGTCCCGAGTCTCTCCGTTTCCGCGGCCCCCACGATGACCGACGTGGCACGTGGGCTCACGAGCGAGATCCCACCGGACGAAACACGGGAACCATCTGGTCTCCTCGCTCCTCATAATCAACCTCGAGTTCCATGTCGAGAACGAGATTCTCGGGCGTGTTGTCGATGCCGACGACATTGCTCAACAGACGAGGGCCTTCGTCGAGTTGGATCACGGCGATGGCGTACGGCACCAGATCTTCAAAACCGGGGGCTGCGCGATGACTGATCACGTAGGTGTGGAGCCGTCCTCGACCCGACGCTCGAAACCACGAGATCTTGGTCGATCCACAGTGGGGGCAACTGGAGCGAGGATAGAAGAATGCCATCTCGCACGACGAGCAGCGTGGCAGGTGAAGTTCACGCCTCTTCGTCCACGACCAGTATTCGGCTGTGTCGGGGGTGGGCAGTGGTGCTGACTTGCGCGTGGCGCGATCTCCGCTCACTGTCTTCCCTTGCGGCTGAGAGGCGAGACCGCACGTCCATATCGCCCACAAGGACTCCCACCGTCTGATCCATCGTTCCTCCAAGGTCAAACCCGTTGGGAACGTTATTCGCCCGACGCCCAGGATCGGGGGATCGCTCACGAAGGACCGTCAGCGAAACTGCGGGCAACTCTCTTGGCACTGGTGACAAGCGCACACGTCGACGGAGCGTCGCTGCAGCGAGCGTCGCTACGACGCGGCGCTGATCGCCACCTTGAGTGCGCCCGTTTCTCCCGCTCGATCGAACGTGTCGTAGGCCTCAATCATCTGATCCAAGGTGAAGTGATGCGTCACGAAACGTCCAGCATCAATCTGACCGCTGGCAACGAGACGCACCAACGTCGGCGTCGACGACGTATCAACGAGTCCGGTCGTAATGGTGACATCACGGCTCCAGAGTGTCTCCAGATGGAGCTGCACGGGCTTACCGTGCACTCCAATATTGGCGACGTGTCCAACCGGTCGCACAAGCGACGCGGCCAACTCGAACGTTGCGGGAAGTCCCACCGCTTCGATCACGACATGGGCACCCAGACCGTCCGTCAACGTCATCAACTCCGCGACGGGATCGACGGACGTGTTGTTGATCGTGACGTCGGCCCCAAACTGCTTCGCAATCGCCAGTCGTCCGTCGTCGAGATCGACGGCCACAACCAACTCAGGACTCAGGAGCTTCGCCGTCGCAATTGCGGAGAGACCAACGGGGCCTGCGCCAACCACCACCACGATGTCCCCTGGTCGTACCGTACCGTTGAGCACACCAATCTCGAAGCCCGTCGGCAGGATGTCCGCAATCATCAACATCTTTTCGTCGCTCACTCCGTCAGGAATCTCGTAGGTCGAGGTGTCCGCGAAGGGAACTCGCAGGTATTCGGCTTGGGTCCCATCGATCGTGTGACCAAGTATCCAACCTCCGCCTCCCACGCATTGGCCAAATCGGGCACGCCGACAGAATTCGCAGGCGCCGCAAATCGTGACGCAGGACACCAAGACGTGATCGCCAATCGACACTCGCTGAACCCCGGTGCCTATCTGGGTCACTGTGCCGACAGCCTCGTGACCGAGGATGCGACCGACCGTGACTTCGGGTACATCGCCACGAAGAATGTGCAAGTCCGAGCCACAGATGGTGGTCATGTCGACTTTGACAATGGCATCCGTCGGATCGATGATCTCCGGATCCGCCACGTCCTCCCAAGCCTTCGCCGCGGGACCTTTGTACACGAGCGCCTTCACAGGCCGAGCGCGGCCGAGGCGCCTGTCGGGTTGCGTCCAACCTCGAGGTGAGTGTCAGTACCGATCGTGCGTTGGCTTCGTTGAGTGTGCGACTTCGCCAATCTCTTGCTCGAGCGATCCAGGGTGACTGTTGTGACGGATTCGATCATTTGGACCCCGACCCGGAAGTGGCGGCGACGACGAGATCATCGTGAATCGATGTCGTCGATTCGGGCCCACCGGTGAGGTCTGGAGATGACGATCCCGTCAGATCAACCGCAGCGGGTGAACCGTCGCCCGTGTCCGGCGGCATCGAGTCGCCCATCGGGGACGAGGCACGAGGGTGACTCTGTCGGTAACCGACGATCAGTCCATCCACGCCGATCCATCCGGACGTTCTCCACATCGCGGTAAGGATGACCGCGAAAAGTGCATAGAAGGCACACACGCTCGCGGTTCCGGACATGACGTACGTGAAGAGCAAGAGGAGACTCCCTGCGCACATCAAGGGAGTTAAGAAGCCAAGGACCAGACCGATTCCGATGACTAACTCGGCGACCGCGACAAGGATGGCGATCCAACCGGAGTTGGGAACGACAAAATTGTGAAGAAAACTTCCCCACCAGCTGTACGCGGCAACACCGTGCGATGCAAAACCGGCGACACCGGCGCCATTGTGGTGGAGGAAATCTGGATTCTCCGCTCCCCAGATCTTTGCGACGCCCGCCTGGATCCACATGATGCCCAGCCACACGCGCATCGCCGTCCACACGAGTGCCGCCCATCGAGATCGCTGCAACCGGTAGAGGACGCGAGGGGTGGTGATCTCATTTGGATCTCCGAGGATTGCAGTGACTCTGTCCATGTTCGACACGCTTCCGCTCAATACTGACCGAATGTCAGTTCAAAGGAGGCGAGATCTGGACGTCCTGAATTCCATTCTAACACACGTCAGAGTTTTGCGTGCATCTGGACTCTTTTGCTTTCCGAACTTTGAACCAATGGATTGAGGGAGTCACGCGCCGTCCGAGTGATGTCAGTCGTCGTGTTCGATTTCCACGTCTGTTTCGCGCAACGACTCGTGGTGCGCGATCTGGTCGCTCTCACGCTCGATCAACTCGACATCATCGGCCAACTCGATATGCACCAAGAGGTCATCTGCGTCGGGTGACGTGCGAATCAGCTCGTCGAGCTTGAGTTGTGTGGCCGACTGTTGACGGCTCTGCGTGTGCTGAATGACAAACAGCATCACGACAGTGACAGCTGAGACGGCAACGCTGAACGCCGCTTCTCCGTCCGCGGGAAAACCAGACACGGCGAGGAAGACGAGCGCGGCCACGACCACGACGGTGACCAGCATTGCCACGCTCGAACGCGACGTCACATCGCCCACACGATGCAAAATCTTGCTCATGCGAAGATGGATGCCCGAGCGCTCCATTCGTCACCTTTCGCGTTCCGAGGACACCACAATGGTAAGAGTTACGACGGTCCAATGATCGTCGCCCGCCTCACGCGAGGAATCCTTCGATTCGATTCCATCGCGACTGTTGACAGCAGGTGAACCGCTCACGAAGAGTGTCGAACATCGGCGCATCCGGATGCTCATTGATCCAGATGCGCCGATGCGCTGCAACTATTTCTGGTGAGTGACGGCGTCTTTCAAGTGCTCTTTTGCATCAAGAACGCTTTCTTTCAGCCCCGCGACAGCCGAGTGATGTTGGTCGGAGCGACCCTCGTCCGCGAGATCCGAGTCACCCGTCGCGACGCCCGCAGCCTCCTTCACTCGACCCTTTAAGTCTTCGACCTTGTTGGTCGCCTTCTCTTTATTTCCCATTGTCATTTCCTCTCTTGTCGTTGCGAAGTTGTCGCGTGACGTGGTCACCCTGATGACACGAACTGATGTGAGTGCCTCGACACACGAAGAGTGGTGGCGACGCGTTGTCGCACACTCCTGAAGCGACGCTGAAGTGGTGGGCGTAGGCCCCCACGAGTGCGAGTGTGGAGTCCGTCACATCTTCCCCGCGACACGTCGAGCAACTGTGACGACGCAGCATGACCTTGGTGAACGACACGCCGAGGCTCGTGCCCGCGGTGGGGAGTTGCGCCCACGTCGATCGCGATTCAAGGTCTGTCGGGTCTCGCGAGATCCACTGGTTAGAGTTCACGCGCCTGGTCCTTGGAAAACTGGCGCGCGACGAACTTGGAGTCCGCCATGAGAGCGAACGCCGCCGCGATCACGAGGGCAGCGAGGCGCAGAGAGCGCTTCGGAATCCTCATCGTGTGACGCGAGGAACGTGCCGCGCTCGTCGGCGCAACGCTCTCACTTCGATGAATGGGCTTCGACATGCAGTACCTCCGATAAAGCGAAGGCGTCGTGCTCGAACGGGCGACAATCGTCTGGATCGTCCAACCCGAACCTGGCGTCTCGGTGCGAGGGTCATTTCTGACTCACAAGTGACCTTACAGGTCCGAGCCCTCGCTCGCCTCCGCGCGAACACAAACCAGGGCTCCGCGCGACTCCCGTATCAGGCGCGACAGGCTTGCATTGCGATGTCGTCAAGCGAAGGTCCCTGGTGATCGAAATTCTCGTGAGGCGTGTAGGTTCGAGGTAGCGGTGAAGTCAGGACCTTGCTCCCGCGCCTTCGGACAGTGTGTCCGGAACTGAGCAAGGGGACTCATCATGGGATTACCTGGAATGGTTGTTAGCGGCATCTCCATCGTCGTGGGAGCCATCATGTACTGGGCGGTGACTGCCCAGAATTCGTCAACCGTGCACAGCCACGGCTTCCGTCTTTCGACTGTCGGCGTCATCTTGATGATTGCGGGCGGCATCGGATTCGTGGTGTCGGCGATTGTCTTCGCCACATCGCAGCGCAAGCCGGGGATTGCGGGCCACTCGTTCGATCGTCAAACCACCGATGAAGCGGGCAAGACGACCGAGACGCACGAGAAGACGAGCTGACGATGATCATCATCGGAGTTCTTCTGCTCCTCGTCGGGTTGGTCACGGGCATTCCCGTTGTGTGGTCGATCGGAGTCATTGTGGTTGTGATCGGAATCGGATTGTGGATTCTGGGATCACTGGGCCACGCCGTCGGAGGCCGTCGTCACTTCTACTAACCCGAAGACGCACCAGCTCGGTCGCGATTCTCGATCTGGTAGGCACTGAGCCCGACTTGCTTCGGGTCGGTGTGACACGCAATCGCTCGCCCTCTACGTCGACGGTCGTAGTCTTCGGAGAGGTCCGTAATATTGACCTGCGCTGAATCTGATCCTCGTTGAGCGCCGCGCGAGGATCGGAGTTTCCATGTCGAGCACGGATTCATACTTTCGTCAGGCCTCGTGAGATGGCGTCCGAACGATTTCTTCAAATTCTCGCGCTACTTCGAGACGCCGACGCGCAAGCACCCGGGGAGACCCAACTTTGCGACATCGCCGCGACCGTTACCGGCCTCAGCGGAGCAGCCATTGGAATTGCGAACGACGAAAATGCCCTGACTGTTCTCTGCGCGAGCACGCCGGTGGGTCGAACCCTCATCGAGGCCGAAGCACTTGTCGCCGAAGGGCCCTGCCTTGAGGCATGTCACTCCGAAGTCGCTGTCGAGGAGTCCGCACTCGCGGCACACGACTTGAATAGGTGGTTCCTGTATGCACCCTTGGCTGTCGCGGCGGGCGCTCAAGCTGTATTCGCCTTTCCGATGCGCATTGGAGCTGTCCGACTCGGGGCCCTGCTCGTCTTCCGAGACACTGCAGGCGAACTCACCGAGTCACAGTCTCGCGATGGCTATCTGATGGCCTCCGTCTCGGCCCGGGCCGTCTTGGCCCTTCAAGCCGGCGCCCCCCGGGGCCAGCTCGCCATTGAACTCGATGGTGCGGCCACATTTGACGCCCTCGTCCAGCAGGCCGCGGGGATGATCTCGGTGCAAGGAGGTTTCTCTGTTGGTGACGCACTTGTTCTTCTCCGCTCTCACGGATTTGCAGAAGGCGTCTCGTCGCTCGATCTCGCCGCGCGCGTCGTCGAGCGCACAGTTCGCTACGACCGCGCCACAGACTCGTGGGAGGACGTCTTTCCGTACGACGCGGACGCTGGTCCACTATGGTGAAGGAAACGGCTAGCCCAGACCCCGCATCGCCGCTGAACACCTCAGACGATTGGTGGACCGATGCCTCGTGAATCACTTCTAATTGCCACTCTGGTTGAATTAGCAGACAACTTGGTCGATGATTTCGACGTCATCGATGTTCTCACAACTCTCAGTAATCGTTGTGTCGAAACAGTCGACGTCGACGCTGCTGGCGTCATGCTCACTGCACCAAGCGGAGAACTGCAATTCATTGCTTCGTCGAGCGAGTCAATGAAGGTACTTGAACTTTTCCAGATTCAGGCCAACGAAGGTCCGTGCGTCGACTGCATCGCGAACGGGACAGCGATCGTCAATCTCGAACTCACCGCCACCACCGCAGTCTGGCCGCTATTTGCACCTACCGCGATTTCGCACGGCTACCGAGTGGTCCACTGCTTACCCATGCGACTTCGTGGGCGAATGGTTGGTGCGCTCAATCTCTTCTCCGTCTCCACCAACGCGCTGGACCCCAACGATGTGGTTCTGGCGCAAGGCTTGGCGGACGTCGCGACCATTGCCGTCCTGCAGCACCGCACCGCCCTCGACGCGCAGACCTTGAACGCTCAGCTGAGTATTGCCCTCAATAGTCGCATCATCATCGAGCAGGCCAAAGGAAAACTTAGTCAGGCTTCCGGCTGTGACATGGACCAGGCGTTCGAGCGACTGCGAGTCCAAGCGCGCAACAACAATCTCCTCCTCACCGATGTGGCCCGATCCGTCGTTACTGGCCATCAAAACTCGGCGGAACTGCGCGCTGCGTATCCGCCCGTTCTCTCTCGACAGTCGTCAAAGTCCGGGCACAACTCGAGCCGGACGTAGCCACTTGCGCGGCTCCGAACGAGACGACTCGTGACCGGACCCGATTCGAAGGGACTACTTCTTCGGAATTGCCGTCAGGCTCGCGTCGTTCGAGTACCCGAATTGGAGATAGCCGGGATCGTCGGCGACAATGGCTCGATAGGTGTCGGTCGCCCCCGGGACGCTGAAGGTGAAGGCTCCCGCCGCGGACTCGTGCGTCGAACCCACCGTGTACCAGTCACCCTTGTCCTCCTTTTGCAGTGTGATGGAGAGTCCGTTGATGTGAAACGACGTCTGACCCTTCACGGTTGCCTTCGTACCAACCGTCACCTTTGACTTGGACAGTGAAATGTGGACACTCTGGGGGTTCATCACGGGCTGAGCCAGCTGGGGAGAAGCGTCAGATTCGAAGACCACGCCCGCTCCGGACGGGCCAAGGACGGAAACAGGCTCCTCCGACTTGATAGCCGAGCCGTAGACCGTCAGTGGGGTCCACGAGGTTCCGTTCGACGTGCTCTCTTCCATCTCGTCATAACCATCACGGCGACCCTCGAAGAAGACGTGCGCCACCCCCGTGTCGCTGGTTGACGTCGGCAACTCCGAGGGACCCGATGTCGCAAGTGCGAAGTATCCATCATCACCGGCCTTGGAGTCGGGGACTTTGTGCGCGGCACCGAAGTTGGATCCGTTGAAGAAGCTGATGATGCCCGCGGTCGTCAACGAGTTTGACGGCACCGTCAGAAGTGTGCCGCCCGAAAGTCCCGCCACAATCTGGTGGGTGAAAGACCCAACGAGGCTGTACGACGTCGCCAGGTTGAAATTGCTTCCCGACGAGGCGTACCAAACCTTGGCCGTCGAGGAATCGTCGGCGGCCACCAGGACTCCCCCGTCGTACGACGAGACTGTGGCGTCATATTCGTCGCTACTCACGACGGCGTCGTTCGTCTGGACCGATCCGGGGCTGACCGACTGAACGACGAGGCCACTGTGGGGATCATTGTCCGCGATCACGATCTGTCCGCCGGCGTAGGTGGCGCTGTTGACGCCGTACAAAGTGCTCACGACCGAGGGGGCAGAGAAGTTTGCGCCGTCATTCGTGCTGGTCCACACGATGATCGGGAAATCGGTGCCCGATGAGGCACCGTCGTCTTCGGAGACCACGTCCACACCCTCGCCACCCGTTGAGACGACGGACGACCCGTACAAGCCGTCGCCACCGAAGGAGTCCAGAGTGTTTCGCGCGTGACACGAACGTCCGCCTGGGAAGAGTTCGCACGTCGTCAACGTTGAACCGCCACCACTGGACACCAGAAGCGTGTTTCCGTCCGGCAGAACGACACCGGAATTCGTCGTGCCCGAGCCACTGAAGCCAAGGTTGAATTGGGCCATTTCCGGTTGAGGGTCACCCACCGTCTTGGCCGACGCCATCGGCGCCGACAACACGGCGATCACGAGTGCCGACGCCACGGCGGAACTTACCCGCGCACCACGGCGGACTCGGCGAGCGCGACGACCACCGTGTCGACCCTGAACTGTCTGGTGATCCTCTGTCATGTTGTCCCCGTTTCGTCGGCAGCGGGCGCAACAGACGTCGTGACGCGAGCTCGGCGAAGTGCTCGCCACGGGCCATGGTAGTGACCGCTCACCCAAGAAACGAGCCCATCGGGGCGAGACGAGTGATTCGCTGCACCCACCTGTGATGTGGACGTTTCGTCGCTCGACGCCGAAGCCTTTACGATCACGTTCATGACTGACACTTTTCAAGGGACTATTGGTCGCACCTACGCCGACTCAAAGGGCTGGTGGCCGCCGCTGACGGCGCCCCCGGCGGGCACACCCAATGTCGTGGTTGTCTTGCTTGACGACGTCGGCTACGCCCACTTAGGCGCGTACGGCTCCAACATTGCCACACCGACCTTTGATCGATTGGCTCGCCACGGTCGTCGGTACGCCAACTTCCACACCACCGCCTTGTGCTCCCCAACGCGTGCGTGTTTGCTCACGGGTCGCAACCATCACTCCAACGGCATGGCTCGCGTGGTCGAATTTGCCGCAGGTTTCCCTGGCTATAACTCATCGATTCCCAGGAAGAACGGCTTTCTCTCCGAGATTTTGCGCGGTGCGGGGTACGCCACGTTCGCCGTGGGCAAGTGGCACCTCACGCCCGCGACTGAAATGTCGGCGGGCAGTCCACGCGACAAGTGGCCCATTGGACGAGGTTTTGACCGCTACTACGGATTCATGGGCGGCGAGACTGACCAGTATCACCCGGAGCTCGTGAGCGACAACACACCCGTTGATCCAAACCGTTCACCAGAGGAGGGTTATCACCTCACCGAAGACCTCGTGGACCACGCCATCCGCTTCATTTCCGACCTTCGCGGTGCCGCCCCCACGACCCCCTTTCTCCTGTGGTTCGCGCCCGGCGCCTGTCACGCTCCGCATCAAGCACCGCGTGACTACCTCGAGCGCTACCGGGGATACTTCGACGAGGGCTGGGACTCGTGGCGTGACGACGTCTTTGCCCGACAACTCGCGTCGGGATTGCTCCCTCCGGGGACATCGCTGTCGGAACGTCCCTCGTGGGTTCCCGCCTGGGACACCCTCACCGCCGACGAGCGCCTCGTCGCGTCACGATTGATGGAGGCGTTCGCCGCCTTTCTCACTCACACCGATGACCAGGTGAAGCGACTCTTGGACGTCATTGAGGAGCTGGGCGAGACCGAGAACACGATCGTGGTGGTGATGAGCGACAACGGGGCCTCGGCCGAGGGTGGCGTGAGAGGATCGTTCAACGAGCAGTACTTCTTCAATTTTGTTCCCGAGAGCCTCGAAGAGAATCTCCGCCGCCTTGACGACATCGGAACGCCACGGGCCAACAACCACTACCCCTGGGGATGGGCGTGGGCGGGCAACACGCCACTCAAGCGCTTCAAGCGCGACACCCACGAAGGCGGAGTCGCCGACCCCCTCATCATTCACTGGCCCGCCGGCCTCGGGACAGACGGTGCGACGCGCCATCAATACGTTCACGCCATCGATGTGTTGCCGACTCTTTTGGAACTCGTCGGTGTCGACGCACCACCGAGCATCGCGGGCGTCAATCAGAGCCCCATCGAGGGCGTCAGCTTCGCCGCGACACTCACTGATGACTCAGTGCCGAGCGCTCACCACACCCAGTACTACGAAATGCTTGGTTCACGAGCGCTGTATCACGACGGGTGGAAGGCCGTGGTCTTCCATACGCCGATCTACATCAACTACGAAGGGACGGACACGACGAAACCCTTCGACGACGACGTCTGGGAGCTCTATCACGTCGCCGACGACTTTTCAGAGGTCCACGACCTCGCGCTCACGAACCCCGACAAGCTCGAGGAGATGAAGCAGTTGTGGTGGGAAGAGGCAGCCAAGTACCAAGTTCTCCCGCTCAACAATCAACCGGGATTCTTCGCCGATCCCCGTTATCGACGGAACAGCTTTTCGTTCGTGGGGCACGCGGGACCCTTACCGGAGGCCATCGCCCCCAATCTCAAGAATCGTTCGTACGTCATTGAGGCCGATCTCACGCCAACGTCGGGATCCAACGACGGTGTCATCGCCGCGCACGGTGGTCACGCCGGCGGCTACGCCGCGTTCATTCATGACAACCGAGTGTGTTTCACCTACAACTTCGTGGCGACCCAGATCACGACGGTCACGGCTGACGTTGCGCTGCCGAGGGTTCCGGTCACGGTCAAAATCGTGTTCACCAAGACGGGTCCCGGCGGAGACGTCGAACTCTGGTACGACGACGTGTCCGTCGGACGCGCGAGCGTGCCGCAGACCACGCCGTTGACGTACGGCACTCCGGGCTTTGCCGTGGGTTTTCAACCCGCGGGTCCGGTGGACGAGCGGCTCGTGGGCCGGTGCGAGCTCTCGCCGGAAGTTCTGCGCCGCGTCCGGATCGAAGCCTTGGGCTCCGACGCGATCCGCGATGCGCTGGTGGAGTCACCGGTGGACCTCGCGACGCAGTAGGTCGTCTGCAACCAGTAGAACGGTGAGTGATGGGGTTCCGGAGTGGAAGCGTGATCAGATGTGGTGACTGATCCCGCATTGACCGTCTCGCCTCGGTACAAGTGGGTCGTCCTGTCCAACACGACCATCGGCGTCCTTCTCGCCACGATCGACTCCTCCATCATGCTGATTGCGATGCCCGAAATCTTTCGGGGCATCGATCTCAACCCGCTGGCGCCTGGGAATAGCTTTTACCTGCTCTGGATGATCCTCGGATTCCTCATCGTGAGCAGCGTTCTGGTCGTGAGCCTGGGCCGACTTGGCGACATGTTTGGACGAGTCCGGATGTACACGCTCGGTTTCGCGATCTACACCGCCGCTTCCTTTGTCCTCACGGTGGATCCCCTCACGGGGCAGGCTGGTGCCTTGTGGCTCATTATCGGCCGCATCATTCAAGGGATCGGAGCGGCCTTCCTGATCGCCAACTCCGCGGCCATCCTGACGGACGCCTTCCCCGCCACTCAACGCGGGTTGGCGCTGGGCATCAACAACATCGCGGGCATCAGTGGCTCGTTCATCGGACTGATTCTCGGTGGCGTGCTCGGAGCGATTAATTGGAGACTCGTGTTCTTGGTGTCCGTTCCGTTCGGGCTGTTTGGCACGTACTGGTCATACCGCAAGCTGCGAGAACTTGGTGAACGCCATCGAGCGCCAATTGACTGGGCCGGCAACATCACGTTCGCGGTGGGACTCATCTTGATCATGATCGGAATCACCTACGGCATCGAGCCCGCCAACGGAAACGCGATGGGTTGGACGAGCGCACTGGTCGTGACGTATCTGAGCGTCGGTGCCGCATCACTCATTGCGTTTGTGGTGATCGAAGCGCACGTCGCGGAACCCATGTTCCGACTTCCGCTCTTTCGAATTCGAGCGTTCACGTTCGGAACCATGGCGACATTCCTCTCGTCAATCGGGCGCGGCGGCCTCATGTTCATGCTCATCATCTGGTTGCAAGGAATTTGGTTACCGCTTCATGGCTACAGCTTCTCCGAGACGCCCCTGTACGCCGGCCTGCTCATGCTGCCGCTGACGATTGGATTCCTTGTCGCTGGTCCGATCTCGGGAATCCTGTCCGACCGCTTTGGTGCTCGCTACTTGGCCACGGGTGGCATGACGGGAGCGGCGGTGTGCTTCTTCTTGCTCTTGCAACTACCCGTCGGATTCGACTACTGGCAGTTCGGCGTGATTCTCCTGCTGTACGGCATCGCGGCGGGAGCCTTCGCCGCCCCCAACCGGGCCGCCGTCATGAATAGTCTCCCGCCCCCGCATCGTGGCGCAGGCGGTGGAATGAACGCTACGTTCCAGAGCTCCGCTCAGGTTCTCTCCATCGGGATCTTCTTCACACTCATGATCATTGGACTCTCATCGACCCTGCCCCACACGCTCGCGTCGGGGCTCGTGGCTCACGGCGTTCCGGAGGGTGTGGCCAACCGCATTGGGCACCTGCCGCCCGTGTCGATCCTGTTCGCCGCCTTTCTCGGCTACAACCCCGTCAAATCACTCGTGGGTCCCGTCGTGCTCAGCCACCTGACACCAGAACAGCAAGCCGCGCTCACGGGTCACTCGTTCTTTCCCAAACTCATCGCCGAGCCGTTCCACGCGGGCCTCACCGAAGCGTTCATTTTCGCGATGATCGTCTCATTGATTGCCGCGGCCGCCTCGTGGTCACGCGGTTCGACGTACATTCATGCCAGTGCCCCGCGGCCTCCCGTCTCGGAACCACAAGACACACCACTTCTAGGAGCTGCCCGTGCCACTCACGAAACTTGACCCCGCGACGGCCCTCATCGTCATCGATCTCCAAGAGGGAATCGTTTCTCGAGAGACGGCACATCCCGTGGCGCCGATTGTGCAGCGTGCCGCGCGCCTGGCTGACGCTTTTCGGCGCCGTCACTTGCCGGTGGTCCTTGTGACGGTGTCGGGAGGCGCGCCCGGACGTACGGAGCAACCTCGTCACGGGGGTGCCCCTCCCGTCGGCTGGGATCGACTTGTCAGCGAACTGGCGGCACACCCCTCGGACCACACGTTGGTGAAGCAATGTTGGGGAGCATTTACGAAGTCACCGTTGGATGAGCTCCTACGGCAGCTCGGCGTCACGCAAGTGGTGATCGCTGGCATCTCAACCAGTGTCGGCGTCGAATCCACTGCTCGACAAGCCTACGAACACGGCTACAACGTCGCCTTGGTCACCGACGCGATGACCGACACCGACATCGTCAACCACGAACACTCGGTCACGCGGATCTTTCCCGCGGTTGGGCGAACGTCGTACGACCGACGAAATCGTGGTGATGCTCGAGGGCGAGACGTGACCCGACGTCACGACCTGGTGACGCGAGCAGTAAGTTCGATGGTGAGCGACGTTGGATGAGCTGGTCGGGGAAAGAGGGTCTCATGACATCGAACGAGGTGCAGAGTTCCATCGTCGACACGTTCAGCGACGAGGAATTGACCGCCCTCGCTCTCGCCGCGGATCCCTCCGTTCCGATCGCGACCGATGCGGTGCCGTGGCTCGGATGTCACGCGGAGCGATCGAGCGCGCTGCCGGACTGGTACATGCCGTCGAGCATTGCCGTTCGACACGGACGGGGCACTCGTCTCGTCGTGATCGCCATCATCGCGGGTCTCGTCATCATTGACGCCTTCGGTCTGTGCATCACGTCCGGTTTCTTGACCTTCGCGTGACGTCCGTGTGAACGGGTGCGTCTCGACGTCGTCGACAAGGGCCGTGGTGCGACGCACCAACTCTCGAAGTCTCGACATCTCGTGACCCACGGAACCCCGCACAGTCTTGGGATCGGGCGAGCAGTGTCGCGTGACTGTTTACTTCCGACAGACGTCCGGCGTCTCTGTCATTTCACGTCAGAATGGGTGGCATGACTGCTACTGCGACAATTGTTGTGTGCGACGGCGACCAAACCGGTCAAGAACTTCTCACCGAATCTCTCCGGGTACTTGACTCCGAACTCCTCGGGCTGCCGTTGGAGCTCGTCCACTACGACCTCTCTCTCGACAAGCGTCGCGCAACCGCGAACGCAGTGGTCCACGAGGCCGCGGCAGCCATGGTCGAAACGGGTCTCGGACTCAAGGCGGCCACCATCACGCCACCCGAGATCGGTGGAGTCGGTTCACCCAACCGCATTCTGCGCGAAGGAATCGGTGGTTCGGTGATCGTTCGCACGGGTCGACGTATCCCAGGGGTCAAGCCGCTCGTGACGACGTCACATCCCATCGTCGTCGTCCGCATGGCCGTCGGCGACGCGTACGGTGCGGCGGAAGGTCGTGACGGGGTGGTTGGGGCACCGCAGGAGTCCGCGTGGCGCACGGAGCGGATCAGTCGATCCGTCTGTCGATTTGTTGCGGAGTATTCATTCGTCGTCGCCCACAGCATGTCGGGAGAGGTCTACGGCGGACCCAAGTGGACCGTCTCGCCCACGTACGAAGGCATGCTCAAAGAAGAGATGGATCTCGCGGCGAGCCGCCACGATGACGTCGTGTACCGACCCGTTCTCATCGACGCCGCGTACGCCGGACTAGTGACCGAGGACTTTTCGCGTCCGGTGATCGTCCCGTCATTGAACCGTGATGGTGACTGTTTGTCGGATCTTGTTCTGGCACTCTTTGGCTCCATCGCCGGCGCGGAGTCCGTGCTCATCGCCCTCGACGAGGAGTTGCAGCCTCGGGTGGCCATGGCAGAAGCGCCACACGGAACGGCGCCGTCGCTCGAAGGAAAGAACGTGGCAAATCCCATGGCGATGTTGCTCGCCTGCGCCGCGGTGCTCGACCACTCTGTGGCGCGCACAGGTCACGAGGAGTATGCACGAGCTGGCGCCGTCATTCGGGCGTCCACCCTCGCCGTCGCGGCGGACGGCATTCGAACCTTTGACCTCGGTGGTGAAGCAACGACCAGTGACGTCGTCGACGCCGTCGTCACTCGTGTTCGGTCCACTTTGGCGGGAACGCCCGTATAGAGAGCATCGGTGGTCGTTGTGCCGTCGAGCGCGTCGGCACAATGTGGACACCGACGATACAGTTGGCCCATCTCTTGATTCGCTGCTTGCCCGTCACGTGAGGAGGAGTACATGCCGGTCATTCCCGCAGAACCGCCGTTGCCGTGGGACCAGTTTCTGAGCGTGGCTCAATCGGGCGACCTGCTCTTGTTCACCGGAACGAGCACACTCGACAAGGTGATCGGCGCGCTCAGTGAGGGGCCGTATTCTCACTCGGCCATGGTTTACCGACCCCCCGACGGCGGTCCGCTGTTGCTCTGGGAGTCCGACACGATCAAGATGGCGTCAGATCCCATCGACCCCGACAACGACTACGTCGGAGCCCAATGCGGCGATCTCCATGCCGCGGTGAACTACACGCGCGAGCACGGCTGTACTCCGTATTTTCGACGATTGAACTACGAGCGACCGAGTGACTTCGACGCGAAGTTGCTGGAGGCCATCACCACATACGACGGGAAGGTGGCGTTCGGCACCCTCTTTGACATGTTCAAGAACTACGCCGCCGGCCACTTTCTTGGCGTGGAGGGACCGAAGAACGAGATCTACTGCGCCGAACTCGTCGCACTGACCTATACCCACCTTGGACTCATGGGAACCGAACATCCGCCGAACTTCTACAGCCCCAGCAGTTTCTCGTCCTACAACCATGAAAATCCGCTCCTGCACGGTTCGTTTGAGCACGAAGTGGTCTTCGACGTCTCGACGATTCCCCCCACGGCTCCCCCAGCGTCGCCCTGACGACGGGGCCTCGGTGCTCATGGGACAGGTCCCGGCTCTCAGCGTCGGCGTCAACGACGCGACCGAGCCATTGGTCGGCAACTCCTGGAGAGAGCCCCACCCAACGTGACTGACTCCGCGTTGACCCCCACCGATGCGTCGTCTGCCCACGACGTCGTCGTGACGCTGTTGTTCACCGATATTGAGGGCTCGACACGGATGTGGGAGGAGCGCCCGAAGGCGATGGCGACGGCGTTGCAGCGTCACGACACGTTGTTGCACTCGATTTTCACGGCCCTGGATGGTCATGTCTTCAAGACGGTCGGCGACGCATTTTGCGTGGCATTTACCTCGCCCGCGAGCGCCGTGACGAGCGCCGTGCGAGCGCAACGCGATCTGGCATCGGAGTCGTGGGTCGACGGCCTCGAGATCAAGGTTCGCATGGGTCTTCACACGGGTTCCTGTGACGTCCGCAACGATGACTACTTCGGTCCCGCAGTCAATCGAGTTGCCCGACTCTCGTCGACCGCGCACGGTGGTCAGATCGTCCTCAGTGCGGCAACCGCCGCTGCGGTCGAACACGACCTGCCCGACGGCACTCGGCTCACGTCGCTCGGTAGCCACCGGCTGAAGGACCTCACGGAACAAGAAGACGTCTTCCAATTGGACATCGACGGACTGGTGTCGTCATTTCCACCGCTGCAGTCGGTCGTTGGTCCGGTCGATCGCACCAATCTTCCTGCGCCGCGCGGAACCTTCATTGGTCGCGACGTCGAATTGACTCGACTCTCGACCGCGCTGAGCGACCACCGTCTCGTGACACTCACCGGTCCGGGCGGCACGGGGAAAACCACTCTCGCCGTCGAGGGGGGTCGACGGCTCTTGTCGACGAAGAGTGACGGTGTGTGGCTCGTCGAATTGGCCGGCCTGTCCGACCCGTCCCTAGTGGGTTCCGCGATCGCGCAGACTCTCAATCTCGCCCTCGACACCCGAGGGGACGTCGCGGACGCACTCGTGGGTGCTCTGGGGGCGCAACAACGACTCTTGATTCTGGATAACTGTGAACACCTCCTCGACGCCGTCGGGGACGTGGTCGATCGACTGCTGCGCGACTGCTCCAAAGTGTCCGTCATCGCCACAAGTCGAGAGCCGCTCCACGTCGACGGCGAGTTGGTGATGGCCGTTCCTGCGCTCTCACTTCCGGAGTCGCCCGTGACCTCGATCGACGAGGCCCGACGCTACGACGCTGTCGCGCTCTTTCTCGATCGCGTGGCCACCCAAGCCCCCGACGCCCACGTCACCGACAGCGACTGTGCGGCGATCATCTCCATTTGTCGGAGGCTGGACGGGATTCCGCTCGCCCTTGAACTCGCCGCGGCCCGCGTGAGGAGCCTGTCTCTCCTCGATGTCGATCAGAGACTCTCCGAGCGCTTCAACTTTCTCCGACGTGGTTCACAGGGACGGCTCGAGCGCCAACAGACCCTCGACGCAATGGTTCGCTGGTCCTACGATCTTCTCGACGAGGACGAACAGGCCGTCTTTCGTGAGCTGTCCGTGTTTAGTTCGGGATTCACATTGATCGCAGCCGAAGCGGTCTGTTCGCATGATCCCTTCGACGCCCTGACTTCGCTCGCCGACAAGAGCATGTTGATCGTCCAGCACCACGACGGTCGCGTGCGATATTCGATGCTGGAGACACTGCTCGAATTTGGTCGCCTCCGCCTTCGTGAGTCATCGACGACCGTCGACGCCGATGACTCTGACTTCGTCGCGACGAACAATCGACACGCGGAGTACTTCACTCGCCAAGCGGTGACGTACCTCGAGCGCAACCGCGGTACCGACGCCATTGCGGTCTTCGCCTCAACCTACGACGACCGCCACAACTTCATTTCTGCTGCGGAGTGGCTGGTGGGGCGCGGCGAGCGTTCACTGACGCAGGCGTGGGAGTTGTTCGGGGGATTGATCCCTCTGGCGGACATCATCGGACGAAGTGAGGTTCTGCTCACTCTGGTCAATCGATCGTTGGAGTTCACCGACGAGGGTTCACTCGCGGCGCGAGGTCGCGCTCTGTGTTTCCGCTCACGCCTGGCCGAATTCACCGGTGACTTCACCACGGCCATCCACGGATTCGTCGAGGCAGTCGAGCTGGGGCGTCGCAGCGGCGACGCGACCTTGGAGGTTCTGGCGGCGAGCACGTTGGCGGCGTTCACGCAGGATGTGGCGCTCGGTGCGTCCGCCCTCACGACAGCGATGGCGCTCCGCGATCCTTGGATCCAGTCGGTGGCGCTGGGCAACTACGGCATTTCTCTTTTTTCCACTGATCCGGCGCAGGCGTACGAGAAGTTGGGCGAGGCCCAGTCGCTCGCGCGTGCCACGGGGCTCAATAACACGCAACTGGTCCTGTCGGAAATGCTCTGTCTCGGTGCACTCAGTTCTGGTGACCTCGACCAGGCTCGTCAGTACGTCGATAGTGGGCTCGACATTGTGGCGAAGGGGTACGCACGAAACCCCAAGGCCAACAGCATTCGATCACTCAATGGTTGGGTCCTCTTGGCGGAAGGAAGCCCTGAACGCGCACGGAGCGAATTCGCTGAGGGATTCGTCCGAGCACGACTGGTCGGGCAGTTCCCGATCGTCAAGTCGAGTCTGCTGGGTTCCGCCTGCTGCTACAGCGAACTAGGGCGCCTCGATCTCGCTCGCCGTCTGCTCATCGCGTCTGAGACACTTCCGAGTCTCGAGCTCGGTTACGGAAAGGGATTCATCGCGGAGGCGCGCGCGCGATGTCTCGATGAACTCGAACTCTCACCCGAATCTGTCGTCGGCCTCAGCGGGGACTCGACCTCTGCCGACGCGCTAGACATCCTTGAGCGTGAAATCGTGGCGGCCGCAAACGCGTAAGGACCGACCATCACAACCAGGGAAACGACACCCTCGAAGTTGGCCCGGGACGCGAATAATGGGCGTCGTGTGGTCCGTTCGCTACGCGACGCGATGGATGGCGCAATACGACGTTCGACGCGGGTCGAGGCCTCGCAATTGGCTCCCGTCGCAGCAGGAGCGTGCTCGCGACTCACAAGATAGAGTGTCGCCAACATCGAGCAGAAAGTGGCAGGTTGCTATGTCGAATACGTTTGAGAGTTTGCTGTCAGCGCTGGAAAAGGACTCAGGTTTGGCGACGTCGATTGCCGCTGCACCCATCGAAGATCGAGCCGGAATCTTGGAGAGTGCCGGACTCGCGGTTCCCACCAAAGACGAACAAGACGCCTTCTTGGCGGAGAACCCCAACGCCTTTGATCACATTCACGTTCACGGCGATCACACGATGATTTGTCAGATCGTCAAATAGTCCACGCACCACGACACACTGATCGGTCTCGCCGAACGCGCTCGGGACCGAGCGAACTCACTTCGCCACCGGTGATGGCGAGAATGTGGAGAGGGACGAGACGGACGACGCGACGTCCGAGCACGCGATGACGACGTCACCCGACAAGCCAAGCGCATCCGCGGGACTCCTGTGGCCCGGACTCGACGCCATCGTGAGTGCGGGTGAGTTGCACGACGTGGACATCGAGTCAACCTCGACGGGCGTTCGCTCACGTGACACCTCGTCGCTGCGCACAGAACTTCAGAAATCTTTGAACGACTTCGGCATCACTCGAGTGGCCAACGTCACCGGCCTCGATCGCATTGGTGTCCCGGTCCACGTGGCGATCAAACCCCAAGGACGCTCACTGTCGAGCGGATGCGGCAAGGGAACGACGGTGGACGGAAGTTGGGTGTCCGCGGTGATGGAAGCGATCGAACAGTCGATCTGGGACTCACTGGAGGCCTCGGACGTCCAAGCCAGCGCCGCAACGATGGAGAGATTCGGGTGCTCGGTGGTCGACGCCGCAACCTTTCCTCGCGTGCTCGACAAGCCCTGGAACGCGGACCTGCCGACCCGATGGCGCGCGGGCGTCGACCTCGTCAGCGGAGAAGAAACGTGGGTCCCCGATGAGCTCCTCACGTTTCGCCGCAGTATGAGCTCACCGTTTCTCAACGGCACGAACGGACTCGCCAGTGGTGCTCACGTACTGGAAGCAGTTCTCGCGGGTCTTCTTGAGGTCATCGAACGGGACGCCATGGCGCTTGACGACGCCGCTCATCACGGCGTGGACCTCGACGCCCGGGACTACCTCTCCGAGACCGAACCTGACATATCTTCAAAGTTCGCCGCGTCTCGAGTCCGCGTCGACATTCGGGACGTCACCACCGACCTTGGTGTCCCCGTGGTGGTGGCCCATGTCGCAGACGCCCCCGGAGAACGTGTCGGGTACTTCAAGGGCGCAGGTGCCGCAACGAACGTGCACGTTGCTCTGATGCGAGCACTCACCGAGGCTGCACAGAGCCGATGCGTGGTCCTGGCGGGTGCCCGTGACGACATCTTCAGATCCGAACGACGGGCCATGATCTCGACGAACGACTCGCTCACGCCTCACTCCCCGCCCGCGACCGCGCGCTTTCCCGTCGGCCCACCTCCCGCTCTTGCGACCGTGCGGGCCCACATCGAGTGGCTCCTTCGTCGACTCGTCGAGTCAGGGTTTGATCACGTGATCGTCGTTCGTCATACGACACCCGGAGATCTTGTGCACGTTGTCCGGGTCCTCGTACCCGGGCTCGAGTGGAATCCCACCAAGAACGCTCCCGCCAGCGCACGTGACCGACGGCTCGCTCGCGTGACTCAGGGACGGGCAACGACGTGATACCAGGACCGGTCGTCGTCTTCGTGGGTCCCTCGCTGTCGCGCGACAGTGCCCGAGAGCTCTTACCCGACGCCATGTTCCTGCCCCCCGCGGCCATGGGCGATCTGCTGGACGTGGTGCAGAGATATCAACCGTTTGCGATTGGGTTGATCGACGGCGTCTTTCTCACGTCACTCTCGGTCTTTCACAAGGAAATTCTCTTCGCCCTCGACGCGGGCTGTTGGGTGCTCGGATCGAGCAGCATTGGAGCTTTGCGCGCGGCGGAGTGCGCCCCGTTCGGCATGCGAGGCGTCGGCGAGATTTACCGCAAGGTCCGTGATGGCGACATTGAGGACGATGACGAGGTGGCGTTGACGTGCGCGGGAGAAGAGCACGGCTTTCGACCGCTTTCGGACGCCATGGTCACGATCCGAGCCGCGCTTCGCACATGCGAAGAGGAAGGGTTCATCAACCACCACGAGAGGGTGGCGCTGGAGACTCGACAGAAGGCAAGGTGGTTCCCCGACCGCGACCTCTCCCACACGGTTGAGGACGCCCGACGTCTCTTTGAAGACCCGTCACGCCTCAGCGCTCTCCACGAGCGGGTGCGTCGAGGGTTCCGCGATCCCAAGCGAGACGATGCAGTTGCCCTCCTTCTCGCTCTTCGAGAACTACCCTCACACCCCGTTCCCGTCGAACGGCGCCCGGGAGTCGTGGTGTCCCCCGCCTTCAGCACCACCGTGGCCCTCGACTCCCTCGTGGTGTCGCGCCAGGGGTCGCTCATCAGCGCGGACGACATTCGTCGGTATCTCCTGATCCACGATCCCCACGCGGGCGATCTCGTCGATGACGCGAAGTTACGCAGTGCCATCGACGAACTCGCGGACTGGCTGTTCGGTGATCCGCTCGCTTCAGAACTACGAGAGGGTCGTGAACGGCTGGCTCGAAAGCTTGGTGTTGCGGAGAACCAATTGAACGAGTGCGCGGGCACTCTCGACATGGACGACGCGGCGATGGATCGCATGATTCGAAGCGAAACGAATCAGATGCGCCTCGCCCGCAGCCACTTCGGATCGTCGATGGTTGCCCCCATTGTGCGCAACACATTGGACCTGCTGCGCATCGCCGGCCGCTACCCCGCCGTGCGCGACGCCGCAGCCCTCGCGCATCGCGTTGCCGAGACGGTCACCGAACCACTGCTCACGAGCTCGGACATCATGGCGACCTTCGCGCTGCTCGGCGGCGACCTGCCGCTGGAGGACCTAGAGCGTTTCGCCGAACTCAACCACCTCGTCTCGCCCGCGGAAGTTCTGTACAGCCTGAGCGTTGCGGTCAAGGCCAGCCACGCGCTCCTCGGGACTCCACTCGTCCACAATCAGGCGATCGCCGACACCCCGCCAACCGCGCAGATGACCCGGCGCCTCGCCACGTGACGACCTCTCACTGCGAGCAGCCTCGCGCGCACACGTCCGCGACGCCCACAATCATGTCGCCACGGGCCAACCACACGTAGTCGTACTTATCCACCGTGGGGTCACAATGAGGGGGCACCAGTTCGACGCGCTCCCCACGCGACCGGGGCCGGTCCGACGTGGTCACCATTCCGTGCTCGTCCCCGAAGAAGTGATAACGGTCGCGGCTGTCGGTCACGAGCGGCTCGCCCGCGTCGGTGGCCATGGATTTGAGACCCGCGTCCACGGTCACGAACTCCGCTTGGTTGGCGGAGATGACAGTCGCCGCGATGAGCAGACTCTGATGAAATGTTCCGGGCTCGTCGCCCCCCAGTGCGTCGCGGTATTCGCGATCCATGAACACGTAGCTCCCGGGTTGAATTTCGTTGAAGACGCCGTCGGCCAAGTCAATCGTCGAGGTGCCCGTGCCACCTCCAGTACGCACCTGCACCGTGTGTCCGTGCGACTCCAGGGATTCGATCACATCGCTCAATCGGTGCACGCTCTCGCGTGTGGCGCGCCGTCGCACGTCCCAGCCTTCAATGTGTTGGAGGTGACCGCCGTAACCCTGGACGCCGGCGAACCGCAGCCCCGGTGCGTCAACGATTCTGCCGACGACGTCGAGGGCGTGGGCCGCGTCACGCACGCCCGTGCGACCGAGACCGACGTCGACGTCACAGAGGACATCGAGCGGCTCGTGCACGGTCGTGAACACGTGGGCCAGTTCCTCGACTCCTTCCACACAGTCAACGACGACCATGACGTCAGCGTCTCGACGTACATCGGCGAGACGGTCCGTGGACGCACTCGTCGCGAGGGGTGACGTGATGAGAAATGACGGTCGCTGCGTGTATCCGTCGACCACGAGCCGGGCGCACAGGCGCTCAACTTCGGACAGCTTGGCGCACGAAAGTCCAATCGCACCTGCCTCGAGCTGCAAGCGCGCGACGAAGGCAGATTTGTGAGACTTGGCGTGGGGACGCAGATTCACGTGAGCGTCACGCGCCCACGTCGCCATTGTGATGATGTTCTCGTTCAAGAGGTCGAGATCACATACCAGTGCCGGCGTCGGAAGAAGGTGTCGTGAGCCAGGTTCGCCCAGTCGCGCCACAGCACCTTCGAAGCCTTGGGGATCGCCTGCTTGCCTCGTCACGCTTCCCCCACCCTCTTCTCGCGCCTCGCGACGCGGCGTTGCCAGGAGCCGAGCAACTCCGAGTCTGTACGAGGATACGTCCCCGAGATTGACACGGGCTCTCCCGCGACGGTTGCTTGCTAGCGTGCCATCGACGACCGCTTCGGTCGCATCAGGGAGGAATCATGACGCAGCGCTCGGACTTTTCTCCGTCTCATCTTCGTCGCTGGGGTGCAGTCGTGCTCACGGCAACGCTCGCTCTCATGGCTCTCACCGTGCCGGGAAGCCCGCTCACTGATCGAGCGGGCGCGTCGGTACCCGTCAAAGCGTTCGGATCCGTTGACGCTGCGTACCTGTCAGCACCAACGGGGACCGTCGCCACGTTGTACAACGCAGCGAAGAAGGACGTGGGTACCGGAACGACCGACGCACTCGGGGCTTTGGTGATCAACGATCTGACCCCGGGCGCGGGATATCACTTCACGTTGCGCAGTCACGGCGTGACCACGACGTCGCCCACGTTCAGTGTGCTGTCCCAGACCCAACCCAAGCCTGAGAGTTTCTACAGCGCCGTCAAACTGAAGGTCGGGCTCAACTATCTCCCCATGCGCGACGGCATCACCCTCGCAGCCACCGTACGGCTACCGCTCGGAAAGACGTCACTCAGTCAGGGTCCGTTTCCGACGTTGATCGAATATTCGGGATACGGCACCGCGGCTCCGGGGTCGTTGCTCGATGACGAGTTAGGAACGTACACGGGAAACAAGGCACTCCTCCCGGACACCTCGACGATTGTGGGCTCGGTGCTCGCCGAAACTCTTGGGTTCGCGGTTGTCTCCCTGCAGATGCGTGGGACGGGTTGTTCCGGAGGCGCCTACGACTTATTCGGTCCCACCGAACCCACTGATGGCTACGACGCAATTCAGGAAGTTGCGGCGCAGTCGTGGGCCAAGAATCACAAAGTGGGACTCGTGGGCATCTCCTACTCGGGAATCAGCCAGTTTGCCGTCGCCGGTCTTCGACCACCAGGACTCGCTTCGATCGCTCCCATGAGCCCGACCGATGATCTGTACTCGACCGGTTCTCCCGGTGGAATCACCAACACCGGATTCGCGGCCTCGTGGGTGTCCGCGCGCGAGTCCGACGCCGAACCCGCGTCACCCACGACGGGGCAGCCCTGGGCGTGGGCGGAGATCCAAACTGGTGACCACATCTGTGCGGCGAACCAACAGTTCCATGGTCAAGCCCAGAACATCAACTCGATCCTCGCGGCCTCAACGAATCGAGTCGCCGCGTTATACAACCTCCGATCGCCCGTCCAGTGGGCCACCAAGATTACGGTCCCCGTCTTCATCGTGGGTGCGCTGCAAGACGAGCAGACCGGTCCACAGTGGCCCGCGCTCATTAGTGCGTTGAAGTCCGACACGAATGTCTACGCCACTCTGCAGAACGGAACGCACGGGGACTCGCTCGATCCGGACGTACTCAATCGCTGGATCGCCTTCAACGATCTCTACGTCGCCAAGTCAGTGCCCAAGGCCCCGAGTACGATCGCGTCACTCGTCGTCGCGGGGATCGCGTCGTCGATCGGCGGCTCCGTCACGATGCCCGCCGTGCCAGAAGCGACGTCCAAGAGCTATAGCGCGGCGCTGAGCGGATTTGAAACATCTGAACCCCGCGTCACCGTCAATTTCGACAACGGGAACTCCTCCGCGGGAGCGGGCACTCCGGCCGCCGCGTACAGTGCCGGTTTCTCCCAGTTCCCACTTCCCGGCACCCAAGCGGCGTCGCTCTACCTGGGGCCGACAGGAACGCTCCTGACGACGAAGCCCACGACGGGTGCGGTGAGTTACGAACCCGATCCCGCCGCGCGCCCGGCGACGACCGGTGCCGCCAGTGATTTCAATGCGTGGGCGGCGCAGCCCGACTACGACTGGGCTCCGGTCACCGGAACGACGGGCGTGGGCTTCACGACCAGCGCCCTCGCGCACAACCTCACGGTCGTGGGGTTCGGGAGCCTGAATCTGTGGCTGAGTTCGACGTCAACCGACACGGACATCCAGGCGACCGTGTCAGAGGTGCTTCCCAACGGTCAGGAGATGTACGTCACGTCCGGTTTCCTGCGGGCTGGATACGCGTCGACGTTGGTCGCCAAGGCATCGACGTCGACCGATCCGGTCTACACCTACTCCTCGGAGCATTTGCTGACCGCTCACGGCGCGCCTGTCGAAATCCGCGTGCCGATTGATCCGATCGCCTTTACGTTCCGAGCGGGTTCACGAATCCGAGTAACGATCGAAGCACCCGGCGGCGACCGCCCCTCGTGGGCCTTCGGATCCACGTTCCCCGCGGGGACGACCAACACCATCAGCCTCGGGGCGTCGGCGTTGGTGTTGCCCGTTGTGAGCGGGATCACGCCCACCGACGCACAGCCATCGTGCGGCACAAACCGTGGACAGCCGTGTCGCTCATACGTTGCGGCGGGTAACGGCGGCTGAACACAGCGCGAGTTACTCCACCCGGATACCATCGGGCCATGCCATCGACCATCGCCAACGACATCACGATTGAATACGACACGTTCGGAACTCCGTCGGCACCGCCCGTCCTGCTCATCATGGGCTTCGGTGCTCAGATGACCCTGTGGGATCCGGATTTCTGTCAGAAGATTGCGGACGCGGGGTATTACGTGATTCGCTACGACAATCGGGATGTTGGTCTGTCCACGCACCTGGACGGCGCCGGCGAGCCCTCGCTGGGTGACCTCCTGACGGGCACGGCCACGGCCCCCTACACGCTGTCTGACATGGCCGACGACGGTGCCGCGCTGCTCGACGCACTCGGCATTCCGGCAGCCCACATCGTCGGCGCGTCGATGGGCGGCATGATCGCCCAAACGTTTGCGATTGAACACCCCGACAAGACGCTCTCGCTGGTCTCCATCATGTCCACGACGGGCAACCCAAACGTGGGCCAGCCCTCGCCGGAGGCGCTCGCGGCGCTGACGGGACCCGTCGCCGCGAGCCGAGCCGACGCCATTGAGCAGAGCTTGGTGGTGCGTGACATCATCGGCTCACCGAAGTATCCGGTTGACGATGCCCTGATGAGGCAGCGCGCGGGTGAGTCCTACGATCGCTCGTTCTACCCCGAGGGTCGATCACGTCAGTTGGCCGCCATCCTCCTCCAGCCCGATCGCACGGCATCACTCGGCTCGGTGACGGCGCCGTCACTCGTGATCCACGGCGAGGACGATCCTCTAGTCAACCCGTCAGGCGGAGCCGCCACGGCGGCAGCCATTCCCGGAGCATCCTTGAAGACGTTCCCGGGCATGGGTCACGATCTCCCCACAGAACTCCACGATGATGTTGTAGGAGAGATGGTCGCTCTCTTCGCTGCGGCGCGCTAGGTCCCACGGCCCACCACGACCGTTCGCGAAGCTCTCGTACGTGACGGTCTACGCTCGACCACGTCACCGTAGGAGGGACAATGGCCACACGCGATCCAATACTCAAAGCACTGCAACGACGGCGCGTGCCGACGTGGTGGCAAGACGCAAAGCTCGGCATCTTTATTCATTGGACCATGGCGTCCATCCCCGCCTTTGCGCCGGTCGGGACAGAGTTCTCCACGCTTCTTAAGTCCGAACTGCGCAGTGCCTACTCACTGTCGCCGTACGTCGAGTGGTACCAGAACTCGCTCCGGTTCCCCGACTCACCGGTCGCCCGACATCACCGTGAGCACTATGGGAACCAGCCCTACGAGGCGTTTCGCGAACCGTTCGAGGCGGGCTTCGCATCCTGGGATCCGGTCAAGTGGGCGGAGCAGTTTGCCGCCACGGGTGCGCGCTACGTGGTGCTGGTGTCGAAGCACGCCGACGGCTATTGCCTCTGGCCCACCAGCATCGACAACCCCATGCGACCGGGGTGGCACTCGCAGCGTGACATCGTCGGCGAGTTAGCGACCGCCGTGCGCGCGGCGGGAATGCGATTCGGTCTCTACTACTCGGGCGGCATGGATTGGACGTTCAATCAGCGACCCGTAGGGGCCATGTCGGACGTGCTGGCGTCGATTCCTCGTGACGACGGGTACCCCGAATACGCCGACGCCCAGGTTCGCGAGTTGATCGATCGCTACCAGCCGAGCGTCCTGTGGAACGACATCGCGTGGCCCGCCGAGGGCAAACACCTGTGGAGTCTGTTCAACTACTACTACGACGCCGTGCCGGACGGAGTGGTGAACGATCGGTGGCTGCCGTGGAGTTCGCTCCTGTCGCTCAGCCACGTCGAGCCCGGTCGACGAGCGATCGATGCTCTCACGCTGCGACAGATGAAGCGTGACGGGGGCCTGATCCCTCCCGCACCTCCACACTTCGATGTGCGCACCCCGGAATACGTCGTGTTTCCTGACGTGCAACGCACGCCCTGGGAGTGCGTTCGTGGCATGGACGAGAGCTTCGGCTACAACGCGTCGTCACGTCCGGAGGATTTCATAGCTCACGACGATCTCCTGTGGCTCGTGTCGGACATTGTCGCAAAGGGGGGCAATCTCCTCCTGAACGTCGGACCGCGTGGATCGGATGGGCAGATTCCTGACGAGCAGGTCACCCGGCTGGATTGGCTCCGCGACTGGTTCGTGCCCAACAGCGGCGCCCTTCAGGGAACTCGTCCCTGGGTGCGGGCACAATCGGACGACACCGTGTCGCCCGCGATCCGCTACACGTCCTCGGGCGACACGGTGTACGCCCTGATACAGGTGCCAACATCCACAATCCTGCTGCCCGAAGTTCGGTCGACCCCCACAACCACGGTGGAGACGGCCGAGGGTACATCTCTCGCGTGGTCGGACACGGACGGAGGGCTCGCCATCTCGGGCCTTCCCGCTACGTCACCCACGGGGCCGCTGGCGCTGGCTCTCCACCACGTCGTCGCCCGGTCTCGATCGGCGTCGCGTCGCAACTGACAGCCCACCGCCACGGTTCCACCTATTAAGCGGGCGCGACGTCAATCCCCCGCCCGAGTCACCGTATGACTTACGCTGGAATTGGCCACGGTGAGTGGCGTGAAAAGGCGGGATTCGCACCCCGACGCGACGAAAGCGAGAGCCGATGGCGCAACCAAAAATCTTAAGCCCGATCGCCCACTTCGAACAGGGGATCGTCGACCGCATCACGAACTTCAACGACCCTCGCCAGGAGTGGCGCCGGCTCTTTTCTGAGTTGTACGGCACCTTCCTCCTGGTTCTCGTCGCCGCGGGTGGCGGCATGATGGGTCAGGCGTTTCCCAATACCATCTCGCGGGCGGCGGCGGTCGTGGCCCCCGGTCTGATGGTGATGGGCATCATCATGTTCATGGGCAAGGTCTCCGGTGCGCACCTCAATCCTGCGGTGAGCGTGGCGTTTGCGTTGCGGGGTGACTTTCCGTGGCGCCGCGTACCTGGGTACATCGTGGTGCAACTCATCGGCGCAACGCTCGCCGCACTTTTCCTTCGCGAGGTGATCAAGGTTTCGGCCATCTTCGGTTCGAACTACCCCGCGCACGGGTACAGTTCCGCGGCGGCATTCTGGATGGAGTTCGTCCTGACCCTCGGGCTCGTCAGCGTCATCTTGGGGACGGCGTCAGGCGCCCAGAACGTTGGTGTCCTTGGTGCCATCGGGGTCGGTGGGTACATTGCCCTGGCGGGACTGTGGGGAAGCCCGATCTCGGGAACATCGATGAACCCCGCGCGCACGTTCGGGCCGGATCTCGTCGGACACAACTTCACCGATTACTGGGTCTACGTCGCCGGACCGTTGGCGGGAGCGGTGCTGGCGGTCGTAATCGCCTTCGTCCTGCGAGGTCCGGGAGGCGATCTCGGTGGGGCCTCCGCGGCGCAGGGCGACTTGTTCACCGAGATCGCCGAGGGTGACCAGGCCTGACGACCTGCGCGCACGCCCACAACGAGTCGCGCGACTCTCAGCCGTTGCGGGGTAACTCCGAAAAGGGCACCGACGAGAGGTCGCCGGGTTCCTTCGGGAGACCCAGAACTCGCTCACTAATGATGTTGCGCTGAATCTGATCCGTCCCGCCAAAGATGGGCAGTGCTTGTGCTCCGAGCGCTTGAAAGGTGATGGCGTGGACTGACGCACCGCCTCGTTCGGCGCGAAGGGTCGGCCGGTCGTCGTCGGAGTACGCGTGCAACATGCCGCGGGCTCCCACAATCTGGAGTCCGAGATCACGCTGCAGCCGCACGATCTCTCCCATGGCGAGTTTGGAGAAATTGGCGATGCCCGGTATGTCGCCACCGGTGGCTCGCACTGCCTTGTGCCGCTCCGTATTGAGTCGAGCAATCTCGCGCAGGATGTGAAGACGCACGAGCCCTTGACGCACCACCGTGTTGTGCGTCGCCGCAAACTGCTGGGCCAGCGCAATGAACGATGCCGCCGGGGACGTCACGGTGGACGTGGAAGCCCGAACGTCGCGACTCGATGAGGACCTCGTCGCAGCCGACTTCGGAGCAAAGTCACCCGCGCGCTTGTCCAAATCGCCCGCGACGGTCCCGGGGCGCGCGAACTGGGACCCTCGAGCCGGTGCGTCCGACCCAGCGCCCATTCCCGACCGCTCGAATTGCAGCGTGGTGTTCGCGACCCGCCAACCGTCGTTGACGTCACCGATGCGCGACGAGTCGGCAACGATCGCGTCGGTGAAGAACACCTCCGAAAACATCGTGCTACCCGTCATCTCGCGCAGGGGGCGCACATCAACCCCGGGTTGGTGCATATCGAACGCGAACCAGGTGATGCCCTGATGTTTGGGGGCGAGCGGATTCGTGCGAGCCAGCAGCATTCCGCGATCGCTCAGGTGTCCCCCCGACGTCCAGACCTTCTGACCGTTGATCACCCAGACGTCGCCGTCCCGAATTGCTCGGGTCGACAGTCCCGCGAGATCACTGCCGGCACCCGGCTCGCTGAAGAGCTGGCACCAACCCAACTGTCCCGTGACGATGTCACGGACGAAGTGCTCAACTTGAACGGACGTGCCGTGCGTCGCGATGGTGGGCGCGGCGAGCCCGAGTCCGAGTCCGAGTGGAGCACCGAGTGCCCCGTGGGCGGCGATGGTTGCCTGGACGCGCATGGCGTCGCCGCGTGACAGCCCGCGTCCGTAACTGCCCACGGGGAGAATCGGTGCGGACCACCCCGCCAGTCCCAGGCGTTCCCACCACTGCGCCACCGTGAGATCAGGATCCCACGTATCCGTAAGCCACTGGCGCAACTCGTCGAAGAGATCGGCGGCGGCCCCTTCGTCGATCACCGCGACGCGCCCCTTTGTGTCATGAACGAGGTCGTCACGCGATACCCACGCGGCCGCGGTCGATCACCACCGTGCCGTCCTCGGCCGCGGTGCGAAAACTCGCTGCGGAGCCGTCATCGTCCAGCCACATGGAGACGGTCAACGTCTGACCGGGAAACACCGGTCGACTGAATCGCCCGTACAACGACGTCAGTCGCGCGGGATCTGAACCACACAAGGTGTGCAGGAGGGCCCGGCCCGTGAAGCCGTACGTGCACAGTCCGTGAAGGATCGGTCGATCAAAGCCCGCGAGTGCCGCAAAGGACGGGTCCGAATGCAGTGGGTTGCGGTCGCCGCAGAGGCGGTACAGCAGTGCCTGGCCGGGCAGTGTCGCGTAACTCACCTCGTGATCGGCGGGCCGCTCGGGCACAGGAATGCTGCCCGGCGCGGGAGTGCCGCTTGGCGCGTTCGTCGCGCCGAAGCCACCTTCGCCCCGAATGAACACTCCTGATCGAGTGGTGAAGACGGGAGTGCCGGTCGTTGCGTCAACCGCCTGGACCTCGGACACGACGAGAGCGCCGGACCCCTTGTCGACGATGTCGGCCAGACGTCCGGTGAGACGGATGGTTCCCTCCGTCGTGAGCGTCCGGTGAAACTCGATCGCCTGTTCCGCGTGCACGAGCATCGCGGGATTGAACGAACCGATGTTGCGCATGGCCCCACCGCCCGCCATACCGAGAACGACGCCGTACGTGGGCAGCACCTTCTGCGTGACGTCCTTCGTGTTCTCGGTCGTGAATTCCAGTTCCGTACGGGGATCGGCGCCGGCACCAACGGCCACGGCGTACAGCAGAGCGTCCGTCGACGTCCACGATCGCTCAACCGGGTCTCCGACGGTTCCGATGGCATCCAAATTGAGCGGCATGGCTACTCCCCTTCCGGCGACGCGGCGACGCCACCCATGTTGGCATTCGGCTGTGCGGCCGCGACCAGTTCGGGAATCAGTTCGCCGAGGGCGAAGGGGTCCCAACGAGCGTCTTGGGTCACACCCGGGCCCGCAACCCATCCCTCGGCCACACTCACGGTTCCCCCTCGGACATTGAACACACGTCCGGTGATCGCCGAGGACGCCTCGCTGCCCAGCCACACCACCAGCGGCGCGATGTTGTCGGGCGCTCCAGGATCGAACTCACCGGGCGCACGTTCGACAACGGGGCGACCCGCGCGCAGAGGGATTGTCATCCGGGTTGCCGCGGCGGGAGCAATGGCGTTCACCGTCACGCCGTAGCGACCTAGCTCCATCGCCGCGATGATGGTGAAGGATGCGATCCCCGCTTTCGCGGCTCCGTAGTTCGCCTGTCCGATGTTGCCGTAAATGCCCGATGGCGAGGTCGTGTTGATGATGCGCGCGGAGAGTTCTTCGCCCGCCTTGGACAGTTCGCGCCAGTGTGCCGCAGCGAAGTGTGACGGTCCGAAGGTACCGCGCAAGTGGACCCGGATGACGGCATCCCACTCCTCGAACGTCATGTTGACCATCATTCGATCTCGGAGAATGCCCGCGTTGTTCACGAGTACGTCGAGACGTCCGAATTCACTCAACGCGTGATCGATCAGATTCTTGGCGCCCGCCTCGTCGGCGACGTCGTCACCATTGACGACGGCCCTTGACCCAAGAGCGCGGATCTCGTCGACGACCTCCTGTGCGGGACCGATCGACGCACCGGTGCCGTCAACCTCGGCTCCGAGGTCGTTGACAACAATGCTGGCACCCTGCCTCGCAAATTCGAGAGCGTACTCGCGACCGATACCGCGACCCGCCCCGGTAATAATGACGACCCGATCCTCGCACAGACCTACCATCAGAACTCTCCCCCCACTGTCGTCACCGACGACCATTGCGTCGCACTCGGCGACGCCGTGAATATACCGTCGGGAGCCCAACCGATCCCAATTACCGCGTCCGTGTCCGACGTCTCAGCGATATTGATCCCTCAGCAGACGCTTGTAGATCTTGCCGTTGTCCTGACGAGGGAGCACGTCGATGAATTCGACGCGCCGGGGGCACTTGAAATGTGCCAGATGGTCGCGACAGAACACCAGAAGCTCTCCGGCGAGTTCGTCACTGGGTTCGATGCCCGGCTGGAGCTCAATCACGGCGAGAACTTCCTCGCCCCACTCCTCGTTGGCCACGCCGATCGTCGCGGCGTCGGCAACAGCCGGATGCTCCAGAAGAACCGCGTCAATTTCCGCCGGGTAGATGTTGACCCCGCCCGAGATGATCAGGTTGGCGCTGCGATCGGTCAGAAAGAGAAATCCGTCCTCGTCGAGATACCCCACGTCTCCGAGGGTGAAGTAGTCACCTCGGAACACCGACGCTGTCTTGTCCTCATCTTTGAAGTACTGGAATCGTTGAGCTGCGGGCGACAAGATGTACACGAGCCCGATTTCGCCAGGACCGAGTCGGGTGCCGTCCTCATCGCCGATGATCACCTGGTCGACGCCGTAGGGCCGACCTACGGTGCCGGGGCGTTCCAACCACGTCGCGGAATCGACAAAGCTTCCGACGCCTTCGGTCGCGGCGTAGTACTCCCAGACAATCGGACCCATCCACTCAATGATCCGTGCCTTCACTGGCACGGGACACGGAGCCGCACCGTGGAGAATGAATCGCAACGAACGATGCTGGAAGGCGGTCCGCACGTCGTGCGGCAGTGACAAGAGACGGTGGAACATCGTCGGAACCATATGGGTATGGGTCACCTCGTGTTCGTCGATGAGTCGCAACGCCTCGCGAGCGTCAAAGGACTCCATCAACACCACCGTGGCCCCGAACGAGAGTGGCTGGCTGAGCGAGAACGCCAGGGGCGCCGCGTGGTACAGCGGGCCGGTACAGAGATGGCGATCACCTCCCTCTTCGTTGTAGCCGTAGAGATTCACGAGGACCGGCGTCGCTGGAGACGGGCGATAGACGCCCTTGGGACGACCCGTCGTGCCAGAGGTGTACAGCATTGTGCCACCTCGGACGTCCTCGGAAACCGGCTCGTCGGACTCTCCCGCGAGCGCATCCTCGTAACTCTCGAATCCCTCGATCGCGCCACCGATCGCGAGCGTCACGGAGCAACCTGGTGCCATCTCGTCGACTTCGCGAGCGAGGGTCGCGAGGGCGTGGTCGCTCACCAGCGCCTTCGCCTCACAGTCGTTGACGATGTAACTCGCCTCGCCCGCGGTGAGGTGCCAGTTGACCGGCGTCAGCCGAAAGCCCGCACGCACGCACGCCTGGAGAACCTCGGCGAACTCCGGGCGGTTGGTGCAGAGCAGCGCCACGGCATCACCCGCCACCAATCCGCGACGCGTCAGGGCCCGGGCGAGCCGGTCGGCGTTGGTGTTCAGTTCGTGAAAGGTGCGATCTCCGTGCCGGCTGATGATCGCGGCGACGTGAGGTTGTCGCGCCGCCCACTCGCGAAGTTCCGTCACGGTGCGGTCTCCAGAGGACGAAACATCGGGAGATGGCGTCCGTCGGACAGTTGTTCCCAGGCCACCGTCACTCTCATCCCGACAACAACATCGTCGGGATCGCACTGAATCACGTTCGACATCATTCGCACGCCCTCGTCAAGATCTATGAGGGCCACGGCGTACGGCACGCGCGACGCCAGACGTGGATCCTGGGCACGGTGTTCGACGGTCACGGCGTACACCGTTGCATTACCGGACGCCTCTCGCCATTCGAGCTGACTTCCGAGACAAATGGGACACACCGCTCGGGGAAAGAAGATGGCGCGCTCACAGGTTGTGCACCACTGAAGGACGAGCCGCGTGTCTTTGGTGGCCTCCCAAAATGGCGCGGAGACCTCGGTCACCGGTGGTTCGGGCCGCGTGGGCTCGGGCGCGCTCATCGAGTCGCCTCCGAACCGAGCACGAGAGTCGACATGCACGAGAGCACCATTCCCGAGCCGTGCGCGATCGCAATCTCGGCGGAGGGCACCTGACGCGGACCAGCCTCACCTCGAAGTTGTCGAACGGCCTCGACAATGAGGAACATGCCGTACATCCCGGGGTGCGTGTACGACAACCCTCCACCGTTCGTATTCATCGGGAGCGATCCCCCCGGGCCGAGCTTTCCGTCTTCCACGAACGGCCCGGCCTCACCCTTGGCACAAAAACCCAGATCCTCGAGGTGCAAGAGAGCCGTGATCGTGAAACTGTCGTATCCCATTAGGACGTCGACGTCGATAGGTCGGACACCGGCCATGTCAAAGGCGCGAGGTCCACTCACCGCACCGGGCGTCGTCGTGAGATCAGGCATCTGGCTGATCATCGAGTGATCGTGGCACGTTGATGCGCCGAGAACGTACACGGGGGGCTGTGCGAGGCTCGTCGCGCGCTCCGCGCTAACGAGGACGAACGCTCCTGCACCGTCGGTCACCAAACAGCAATCCAACTTGTGCAGCGGTGAGGACTCGAGCGGCGAATCAAGGACGTCCTCGATCGTCAACGGATCCTGATATCGGGCGCGGGGATTCATCGTCGCCCACTCTCGCGTCGAGACCGCAATCTGTGCCAACTGCTCGGACGTGGTGCCAAATTGGGCCATGTGACGACTGGCGGCGAGAGCGTAGGGACCCATCGGCATGCGCACGCCGTAGGGCAACTCCCACTCGACCAAGGGACTCAGACCTCGGTCAAAGCGAAAGGGCGTCCGACGGGCGCGGTCGCCGCGCGGTGTGGCCGCGTACACCCCGACAACGACGTCACAGAGCCCCGCCGCGATCGCGGCCGCCGCATGCTCCACGTGCACTTCGAAACTCGATCCTCCGGTATTGGTCGCCTCCGTGTACGTCGGGTGGATACCGAGATACTCCGCGAACTGCATGGAAGAGTCCGAATGGCAGACGCCGTCGACGTCCGCCAATGTCAGTCCCGCGTCGGCCAGGGCCTCACGAACCATTTGTGCCTCGAGTGCCCGGCCCCAAAGGTCAAGCTGACCGGTGGGTGACGCGGCGTCGGCGACCCCGACGAGGGCCGCGGCTCCTCGTAACGAGCGATCGGTTCGCGCGCTCACCGCTCGACGGTTGCCGCGCGATCGCGCGCCACTTCGTCGTAGGTGTCATAGTCGTCCGCCGTCGAGTCGGCGAATTCGTACTGGAGGAGACCCGCGTCGCCCCAGAGCTGACGGAGATACCCGTTGTTGGCCTCGAGCAACCCGAGCTTGCGCACGTTCGGAACCAATTTAGAGAAGAAACCCTTTTCGAAGGCGGCGAACGGACTCTTACCCCGCTTCGTCGCGGCTTCGATGAGCGACGGTACGACCTCCTCCATGGAGACGTTCATCCTCTCCCAGATCTCCGAGTCCATGGAACGAGCCCGACTCCGAATGGTGTTCTCGGCCATGAACTCCTGACGATCTTTGAGCTCCGCTTCGCTCAGATTCTCGTAGTACTCCTGCAGACTCAGGATTCCGAAGGCGACGTGGCGAGCCTCGTCGGACATCACGTATCGCAGCAACTTCTTGAGCAGGGGCTCTTCGATCTGGCGGACCATTCCCCCGAAGGCCGCGAGCGCCAAGCTCTCAATGACGATCTGCATACCGAGATACGTAATGTCCCAACGGCTGTCTTCGACCAACGCCGTGATTTGGGCTTCGAGATACTGGTTCATCGGGTACGCCGAACCGAGCTTGGTGTAGAGGTACTTCGCAAAGACTTCCGTGTGACGAGCCTCATCCATCGTCTGCGTCGCGGCGTAATACTTGGCGTCAATCCACGGCACCGTTTCGACGATCTTGGCGGCAACCATCATGGCGCCCTGCTCGCCGTGCATGAACTGGGACAGTTGCGACTCGAATGACTCGATACCGAGCTGGGTGAATTCCTTGTCGCTCCAATTGCGCAGAGGCGATCCGTCAACCGTGGCCGCTTCTCGGGCGAGGTCGACAATGAAGTTCGGTCGCGTCGACGTGAGAACCAATTCCTCAGGATCGACGTTGGTGTTCCAGTCGAGGTCGGTCACGGAATTCCACTGCGACGCCATGCCTCGGTTGTACAGGGTGACCAATTGATCCCGATTGCGTTCATAGTTCCACAAGAACGTTCTCGGCGCATTGTCCGTGATGAACTTCACAGTTGCGTTGATCTCGACGGCGCTCGGCAGTTCCTCAGTGTCCATCACGTATGACTAATCCGTTACGCGCGTCACGTCAAGTATCGAGGCGTTTTCCAACGATCCGTGGCGACAAAGCTGTGGGATCCCGCGAACACGACGTGCGTGACCGTCAGCGCGGCGACGCCGTGCGTTCTTCGGTCTCTTCCAGCAAGGACCGCAACTGCCGGCCCATGTCCCGGGCGGAGCCGGCAATCTCGCCAATCATCTCACCCTCAAACTCAACGTCGTCGCCGGGCTCGTAGCACGACACCCGCATGCCGCGACCAGCCCGTTCGGCGATCACGACCCAGGGCATTCCGATGGACCCCGAGTCAAAGGTGGCCATGATCTGACCGCTCCGTCCGAGTCCAATACTCCAATTCGGTGAACGCGCGGCATCGATGATGCGCGCCGTCTCATTGTTCTTCGAGAGTCCCGAGGAGTTGCTGATGGAGCGACCTTACCGTCGTCGTGTGACGACGAAACTCACGTGACGTCCTTCACCCACACGCCGCTGGCTGCGTTCATTTCGCTCAGCGAGTTGTTCGCGTTATTCACGACCCACAGATTGGCTCCGTCGATGGCGAGACCCGCCGGATTCAAGAAATTGAACGGGTAGTTGGTGTTACACATCATCCAATTAGCGATGCCGGTTCCGTCAGCGACTTGGGTGACCATCGGACTCCCACCCGGGGGGCTCACCACGTAGACAACCCCCGAACCCGCCAGGACAACCGACGGAGCGTTGAATCCGTAGCCACCGTCGAGACTGGAGTTCCCAATGACCTGATCGAGTGCACCGGTGCTGGCGCTGAGCTCCGTCAACGAGTCGGTGGCACTGTCTGAAATCCACACGTGCGCCCCATCGGACGCAATCCCGGCGGGCGTCGCAAAACCGTCCGCTGAGGACGTGATCGTCTGCACGAACGCGCCGGTCTTCGTCTTTAGCTCCGTGACGGAGTTATTGGCGGCATTGGTCACCCAGAGGTTCGCGCCCGATACGGTCAGCGCTGTCGGTGAATCGAAGCGGACGGGACCGTACGGCTGATTGGTCACGGTGCGCACGAGAGCTCCGGTGGCCGCAACAATCTCGGTCAAGGAGTTTCCCGTTGCGTTCAGAATCCACAGGTCGGGACCGTTCACCGCGAACGCGATGGGATCCATGAGGTGATACGAGTGAGCCGAGATGATCCGCAGCAAGGAACCATTCGAGCCGTTCAACTCCGTGATGGTGTTGGTCTCATTCGCCACAAAGATCGCCCCCGCGTCGGCAGCGATGGCTTGAGGTTGACGGATTCCGTCGCGCGAGGTCGTGACGGCCCGCTCGAACGCTCCGGCCGACGACAGCTCCGTGACCGAATTAGTCCCTTGGTTGGTCACCCAGAGATTGCCACCTTGCGTCGCGATGGCGGTGGGATTGTCAAACATTCCCCCGGTTCGTGGTGTCGTGGACGCGGTCGCCGCAGTGGGACTCACCACCGCCATCGCCACGGCGCCGACGATGGCCAACCCGCGAGTGAATCGAGTGACAACGGGAAAGGATGACTTCGTCATAAGGGCTCCTCGATGTTTCGGTCCGATCGCCGAACGATACCTCGTCGGCTCGTCGAGACGGACCACGCCGGCGTACCGCCCGCACCCGGCACCGATCTCACTCAGGAATGACGGGATGTTCGCCGACCCGCGGGTGGGGCCTTGAGGAGATAGCTCTCGTAAAGAAGTTCTCCGAGCACGGGCCGCGAGATCGCGGTGAGCCGCACGAGCACGGCCCCGTGGTCGCGGTAGTGCGGGGCGTCAAACAGAACGTCGGGGTGTTCGAGGAGGAGGTCGGCCTTGTCCGCCATCTCACAAAAGAGCACCAGGACGTCAGTGTCCGTGACGTCCGCCTTGGAAAAGTCGCGCTCGCCCCACAGGCGGGCGAAGCCCTTCCCTCGGACCTTCAAGCCCGGCGTGCCATAGAAAAGTTCCTCGGTGACCTCGGGCCACTGACTGCTCAGTTCCACCGCATCATCAAAGTCGGCCACGACTGCTCCCGTCACTCTCTCGCCGACTGACGATATCGGAACCGTCTCGCGATCACACGTGGCACAGTGCGAGTCGACGTCGCAGGGCAAACTGCGGTCGGTTGGTTGTCAGCACGTCGATGTCACGTTGCAACCACGATTCGACGAACGCCGGCCGGTCAACGGTCCACACGACGATTGCCAGTCCGTGACGTCGACACCACCACCGTGTCAACGGGGTCGCCAGCCGGTAGTGGATCGCGATGCCCGTGGCGCCCGTGCGGCGAATTCGTCGCATCGGAAACCCTTCGGCGAGGCGCTGGCGGATCAGGGTCAGCCCCGACAGGCCCACCCGAGAGGTGCCGATCGTCAGGTACGCGTCGACCGATGGTCGTTCGCGCCGCAACCGGACGATGCTTGACTCATTGGACGTCGTGGCAAAGAACTCCCGGCCACTCGCCACGAGGGCGTCGACGGCGTCGATCTCGTAGCCCGCGTCTTTCAGGTCCAAGTGGATGCCGCTGTGTCGCTCGGGGTCCACGCCGTCGAGCGCCAGCAGGAAATGTGTCAGCGTCAACACTCCATCGCGAGCCCCCGGAGGCAGACTCACGTAGTCGACGTCGCTGACGCGACCGAATCCGGGAACCACGTCGTCGTGCACGCACACGAGAACACCATCGCGGCATTGCCGAACGTCGACCTCAATGAACTCCGCGCCGTGGCGCGCGGCCTCGATGAACGCGTCGAGCGACGCCGACGGTGCGAGTTCCTGACCACCCCGGTGCCACGAGACCCGAGGGGCAGAACCAGCCGGCTGCACCCGTGCGCTGCCTAGTGGGTGCGAGCGTGAAGTCGCACGGGCAGAGTCGCCGGACCCCAGATGCCGAAGGTGGAGGGTTTCCAGTTCAGGGGCCCGTCGAGTGAGACCGACTCCACTCGTTCCACGAGCACGCTGAGCGCCTCTTGCAGTTCGGCGCGCGCCAGTGCGGCGCCCAAGCACCGATGGATCCCCGAACCAAAGGTCAGTTGCTGGCTCGTCCGTACGGCCTCGATATCAAATCTCTCGGGCTCGTCAAACACCGACACGTCGCGATTACCTGCCGCCAGATGCGTTGTCACGAGCGTGCCTTGGGGAAAATTCACTCCCGCAAACTCCACGTCACAGCTCGCGAAACGGACCGTTGAACGCACCGCGCCGAGATACCGCATCGCTTCTTCGACCGCACGCGGAATCAGTGCCGGGTGCGCAACCAACGTGGCCCACTGGTCGGGATGCTGCGCGAACAGCGCCATCGCGCATCCGAGCTGATTGCGTGTGGTGTCGGTGCCCGCCATGAGCACGGCGTTGGCCAAACTGACCAGTTCATCAGTCGACAGTCGATCGCCGTCCTCTTCGGCGGCGATGAGGTCACTCAGCAGATCGTCGCCGCGTCGGGAACGGCGCTCGTCGACCATGGCGCGTACGTAGTCACCTAGCTCATTACTGGCACGTTCGATCGCGGGAAGATCCTCGACGAGGTTTCCATTGAAGATCTTGAAGATGTCCGTGGCCCAGGTGCTGAACCGTTGCCAATCGTCCCGCGGCGCACCGAGCACCTCGCAGATGATGGGAATGGGATAGGGATCGCACACATCGGCGACAAAGTCACAGGAACCACGCTCCAGCTGGGGCTCCAACAGTTCCGTGAACACCGCGCGCATCGCTGGACGGTGGCGATCCGCGGCCGCCGGTGTGAACGCCGGCGACACAAGGCGACGGAGTCGAGTGTGCTCGTCGCCCTCGGTCGACAGGATGGACTTGCGACGACTATCGAGGTAACCGTCACCCTCGTCGAGCCCGGCCATGCGAGGGATCTGCGAGAGCGCGCTGTGGAATCGACGATCGCGCAGGATCGACACGGCATCGTCGTAGCGCAGCGCGGCAAAACCCAGATCCGTGCGCGCGAGCCGGTGGTCGGCGGCCATGGCGGACGCAACTTCAATGGCGGCCACCCGATCGAGCCCCTCAGTGTCGAGCAGTGGCAACTCCAGATCCCAGACCGAGGGAACGGGGGTATCGGGCGCGTCGAGCTGAGGGGTCATGGTTCGAGATTAGAGCAGGCTGTTGGCCCGCGTGAGAACAACTCATCTCAGACGCGGCTACGTCGGGGACGTCGTCTCGTCCGGTCGGCCCCATCGTCGAAGTCGCAGGAGTACCAAGCCTGCGAGTCGACGGGCCACGGGGCGAATCGCGCCCAATCGATTGACCTCCCGTTGCAGTTCCTCGATGCGAGCGTCCGCGATCTCCCGTTCCGCATCCCGCTCGGCCTGCACCTCCTCCTTCTGGTGCCACATGACGTCCACCATCTTCGTGCGGTTGCGAAAGCGGATGAGTTCTTCTCCGTCGATGGGGAACACGGTGCCGTCGACGAGTCGACGAACCATCTCATCAAAGATCACGTCACGCTCGTGCGTCGGATGGGTCGACAGAGAGTCCGTGTCCGGGTGGCGGCGATAGATCCCCGTCACGACTTCACAGGAGTACACCCCGACGCGCTCAATGGCGTGCAACTGCAACTCCCAATCTTCGTGAACCCCCAACGCGTCGTCGAAACGAAGTCCGAAGTCCTGAAACACGCGGCGTGGAAACGCAAACCCGTGGAAGGGTGTCGCCCCGCCGACGATGTGCTCGAGCAGCGAGAATCGAACGGGGTAGGCGTAGTGGATCGGACTCGACGCCGCCAAACCCACGTGACCGGGGGACCACGTCTCCGTGAGGCACCCTTGATCGACAATCACTGATCTGATCATGCGACCTTTGGCTCGTTCGCTGGCGTCATGGAACGTTGACACCCAATTGGCGAGCACGAGATCGTCGTCGTCAAAAAAGGCGAGGTACGAGCCGGTGGCGAGATCGATGGCTTCGTTGAGCGGACGAGAGAGCGTCCCGCCGAATGACGCCACCGTTCTCACTCGTGGCGCGAGATGGGGCACTTCGTCGACGACCCACGTGGCGATGGCGTCCACGGCGTCGGAGCTGAGCGGATTATGGACCATGATGATCACGTCGAAATCCTGATCGGTCTGACTGGCGAGGCAGAGCAGGGCGTCGCGCAGCGGCTCCTCACGATCACCCCGAGTTCGCATGATCACCGTCAGGAAGGGCTGGTTCGTTGGTGAGTCGTTCACGTCGTCGCCGGACAATCGAGCGAGCACGTCCGAGTCGCCGCTCGGCTGCGCGGACGCCATCAGAACCTCTTACGCCCGAAGGAGCCGTCGGGCGTGAACTCGGCCACCGTCGCGGCTCCCGGCACCGGCGTCGGCAGTCGATGTTGCGCCGTGCGCTCGGCGATCGCGCGGCGCACGTCGACGTACTGGGGACCGCTGACGTTGCGTCGCACCGCCTCCACGTCATGGGCTGTTCCCCACTTACACGCCATCATGAACGCACCGATGGCTGAATAATGGAATTCGTGCGGCGTGAGAGCGGGTTCGCCAGGTAGCGCGAGACGCTTGTCGTGAAACACCCGCGCCTGGGGGACGTGCACCACCGTGTAGCCCGCCATGCGGACTCGCCAACTCATGTCGACGTCGTCGCAGTAGAGAAAGAACGAGTCATCGTCGTAGCCGCCGATCTCGCGCCACACGTCCCCCCGCACGAGTGAGCACGTGCCCGACGCCCAACTCGTGATGCCGGTGTCGACGTCATAGGCCTTGGGCAGGGCCAACGGCAGTTGCCGGGCCTCGAGAATGCCAATTGTCTCATCGCCCGTGCGCCGCCAGAGGTGTGTGAGCATGTCGCCACCGAAGACGACGTCGGGGTTCGTCACGAACTGCCACGCGGCCGGAAACTGTTCGGCGAGCAAGTTCTGACCATGGGCCGATCCGGTGTTCTCGTCAAAAAAGACGTACTCGTACGCGAATCCGTTGTCACGCCCCAGGGCGGCGAACTCCTCGCGTGCCCCGATGTCCAGAGCGACGTCGGACGCATCTCCGTGCGCCACCGTGACGTCGCCGATCAGACCGTGGCGCCGTGCGTTCACCACCGCCGCACCGATGCTGTTCAGGCTGAGCCGAAGTTCGTCGACTCCGTTGAGGTATCGCACCGTTTGCACCGTGAGAACCCTGGCCATCTACTTCCTCCAAGCGTCGGTACACATTAACTGTGTCTCGCGCCGGGGTCCGGCGATGGGCCGCCGTGGTGACACTCCCGCCAGGTGGGACACCTCAGGCGTTGAGTCTCGCCCGAATGTCCGGGGGAACGAAGTTGTTCTCCGTGGTTGTTGTCGCTTCGGTCAAGGCGACCATCGCGTCCACGACTTCGATGGGATCCATCTGACCTTCCGTGACCAGTTGGCGCATGAATTCGAACATCGGCCTTCCCGGCGCGCTCAAGGAGTCGTCGGTGAACCACTCCCACATTGAGTCCGCCATCCGGTCGTTGAATCCCGTCTCGTACGGGCCGGGGTTGAGCAAGGTGACGTCCACTCCCTGCGGGGCCAACTCGGCGCGCATGGCCTTGCCCATCGCCTCGAGTGCGTGCTTGGTCATCGAATACGGGCCGAACGATGGGCCCGACACCACGCCCGCGATGGACGAGACGATGATGACGCGACCGGATCCTCTCGCGACCATGGCGGGCAAGACCGCCTGGGTGACGGCCAGAGTCCCAAAGACGTTCACTTCGAAGAGCCGGCGCACCCGCTCGAGGGGCACGTCGGCCATGGGGCCCGTTTGGCCCACGCCGGCATTGTCAATCAAGACGTCCACGTCCCACTCACGCGCGCGGTCGACGTCCGACGTCGTCACGTCCAGTCGCTCGACACGGATGCCGGCCACGTCCGCGCGCAGTGACGCGGCCTGCTCGTCGGTCTCGGTCGTCGCGATGACGTGGTGCCCGCGCGCCGCGAGTGCAATGCTCGCCCCCTTGCCGAATCCCGATCCGGCACCAGTGATGAGAACGTTCTTGCTCATGGGTCTCCCTCGCGTGACGGGTTCACTTTAGGCCGACCTCCTCGCATTCGACGGAGCGATCGGTCGTCGGCAAGACTGCAGATCGTCACGAGGGGGTCACCATGAAATTCGGAATCGCGTTCGCCAACACCGGTCCGTTCGCCCAACCCGAGGGAGCGAAGTCGTTCGCCGTCGCCGCGGAGGCGGCGGGTTTCGAGTCGGTGTGGACAGTCGAGCACGTCGTCGTTCCCGCCAACTACGAGTCGCCGTACCCGTACAGCACAAGCGGACGGATGCCGGGGGCGGAGGACGCGCCCATTCCCGATCCGTTGGTGTGGCTCGCGTTCCTCGCGTCGGTCACGACGACCCTGCGACTCGCGACCGGCATTCTCATTGCCGCGCAACGCGAACCGGTGGTGCTCGCCAAAGAGATCGCCACCCTCGATTATCTCTCCGGGGGACGCGTCGAACTCGGCGTCGGCGTGGGTTGGCTTCGCGAGGAATTCGACGCCCTGGGCGTTCCCTTCGAGGAACGAGGCCGTCGCCTCGACGACCACGTCGCCGCAATGCGCGCACTGTGGAGCATGCCCCAAGCAACGTTCGACGGAGAGTTCACGTCGTTCTCCAACTGCATTTCTCAACCTCAACCCGTTCGCGGGTCGGTGCCGATTCACGTCGGCGGCCACAGCGACCTCGCCGCGCGGCGCGCAGGTCGTCTCGGCGACGGCTTCTTTCCCGCCAGCGGAAACCACGACGAACTACGACGTCTCTTCGATGTCGTGCGCGAGACCGCGATCGAATGCGATCGCGACCCCAACGCGATCGAGTTCACCACCGGCGGCAACGGCGCCGTCGGCGAGCGAGCGTTGGACGAGGTCGCGCAACTGGCGGACCTGGGCGTCTCGCGAGTGATCGTGCCGTCGTTCCTCTTTTTTCGCGATCCGCAGGAGTCACTGGCTCGGTACGGGGACGAGGTCATCGCCAAGGTCTGAGGCTCCTCTCGTCGTCCGGGCGGCACGGTGGCACAGTTGCTAGACATGGCGTCACACAGGGAGAGAACATGAACCGCATCGAAATCGAGACAAAATTGAATGACGGCCGCAGCTGGCTCCTCACCACGTTCGAAGGACTGTCGGACGAGCAACTCTGTCGACCCATCACTCCGAGCGAGCACGACCCCGACAACGTGTGGACACCGCTCGACCACTTCGCTCATCTGGCGTTGATCGAACAGAACTTCTGCCACATCGTGCGCCGACACGTCGCGGGACACGCCAATGCCGTGGGCGTCGTCCTCGGCGACGATGGTGCTCCGCGATCACGTGAGGAGATCATGTCCAGCGTGCACGCGATGACCGACGAGTTCCAGCTCGAGCACCATGACGACACGTTCAACGAAGTGGTGGCGCTGACGGGCGACGCGCGCGCGGCCACGCTGCACCTGCTGGCCGAACTCACCGACGATCAACTGCTCGAGCGTGTTCCCGGAGCACCCTGGAGTGACGGGACCGTGGGCGGAATCCTCGCTGCCAACGCGGACCACGGACGGATGCATTGGAAATGGGTGAGCGAAGCCGGTCTGTTCAAGAACTAGCCCGCAACCCTACGAACGACCAAAGCGCGCGATGGAGCGCACCCGTCGCCCCCACCGCCACGTACTTGACGAGAGAACCTTGTCGTGGTGCTCTTCCAACTGATGCCAGCTCTCTTCCGTGTGACGCAGCACGTCAGCCAGGACACTCACTTCATGGGCGAGAACCTCTCGGTCTCGATGACTCTCGAGGGCGCGTTCGGCCAGCACAACGTGAAGAAGGGAGATTGCTTCGAGCAGCGTCGCCATTGGCAACGATCGCATCGCTCCCTCGTCACCGGTGAGGGCCTCCGGCGTCATGAGACGAGGGTCGGTTGCGAGCATCGTCACAATCGGTCGTATCGTCGAGGCGAACGAGTCGTCACGCACGTATCGGGGACCGTCGGATTCGGGGCCACTCGCGAGACTGTGTCGGCGCCAGAACTCATCAACGGCGCCGCTCAGGGCCAGGCGCCGAATTAACTGGGACTGCCACCCGTGATCGAAATCGAAGCCGTCCTCGATGAGTTTCTGCCCGTTGCGCACGCGCAGGGCGAGTCGGCTGCGACTCAGCAGCGGCAGGTGCGCCACGGAGAAAGCCTCCGGCTCGAGCGCCAGTTCGCGGGGCGACGAGTTGTCCGACAGTCCGTGCGCTCCCGCGCCCACCGACAGCGTGGAGCCGTTGCGCACGATGATCTTCGAAGGAAAGGTCAAGTCGAAGTAATTGAGGTCGCCGCACTCAATTTGCTCGGCCAGCATTTCCCCGGGCAACGACATGAAGGAGTTCGCCGTCGCGCGCGCTCGGACGTCGCCGAGACGCTCAACCTCGAAGTCATTCCACTCACGTGGCGCCACCCAATTGTTGATCGAGTAGCGCACGACAGAGATGTCCGCGGGCACGCCTCCCAAGACGTCTCGCAATGGTGTCGCGCCGACGAGGCCAAATTCGTCAGCGTCGATGAAGTAGACCCACTCGAAAGGTTCGTGGCGTAACAGAACCAGTGCGACGGTGGCCAGCGCGCCTTGCAGAAACGGAACATCCTCCAATCGGTAGGCCACCAGTCGGTCACCCCAGAGGTCGCACAGCGCCGCGAGACCGCGAATCGATTCGTCGTCACTGGCGTGATCGAAAATCCACAGCCGGTCGACGTGGTGGGTCAGTGCGTTGCTGACGCTCGCCGCCATGAGCGGCCACTCGTTACGGACGAACATGACGCCGGCAACCCGAGCACGGCTCACGCGGGCACCACCTCGCGCACGAAGCCCCGCTCACGAAGCCACGGCACGTCGACCTGCACGACCCTGTCATCGAAAAAGTGTCGGAACGCGACCGCGAGAGCCCGTGAGATCTTGTGGGCGAAAGGATCAACGTATCGAACGTGCCGACCGAGAAGAGTCGCGGCGATGGCGACGTGCAACCGGTCGGTCACGACCATGTCGACGTTCGAGATCTGAGAGAGAAAGTCGTCCAGATCATTCGCGTGCGCACTGACGTCATTGTTGCGACCGGGTTCGGGCTGGAAACCTTGTGCGGGTAGAAGTGAATCGCCATCGTCGCGCATCGCGAGCAAAACGGTGTCGCTCTCTCCGTCACTCGCGATCGCGGGCGCGACCCGTTCGAAGGCGCGATCGAAGACGGACACGTCCGGCGCGAGCACGGCGCGTCCGTATGGCGCAATCTCGTGGTACGAGACGGCGTCGCGGGCACAGCAGAACACGTTCTCTCGCGCCACCGCCGAGGCGACCGACGGGACGGACGTATCAAAGGACGAGGCGAGAATCTCCACTCGATCAAACATTGTCGACGCACGCTCGATCGTGGCGGGCAGCCACTCGTTCCCGTGTGGGTGGAGTGCGCCACTTCCGGGAACCACGAGCGTGCCGCCCATCGTCGTCGTGGCGTCGACGTCCATCACGGAAATTGCCGAGTACGGAATCGACAGCCTGTTGAGCAGATCCTCGATCCCCCTCGACATCAGTCGATCGCCCACGCTTCCGGGCATCTGCGTGAGGAGGTGCAACGGCGACACGCACGCCAGGTGATGTCCCAGTGCGTCGCCGTAGCGTCCCCGGCGTCGCTCAAACTCCCCCGTCAGCATCACCGTGACGCTACGACAAGACTCGGCGACGGAAGTTCCGCAATCCGAGGGCTATGAACGCCGCACCAAAGCCAAACAGGACCGGGTACACAACGTAGAGATGCATGTGGGGCGCGTCCGTGAACGCCGCTCGCATCCCCTCGTTGACATAGATCAGTGGATTGATGAGGACCAACGTTTGGAGCCAGTGGAATCCTCCCACCTGCACCGGCGAGAGCCGCGTCCATTGGTAGTAGGTGCCTCCAAGAAAGGTGATGGGCAAGATCACGAAGCCGAACATCAACCCGATGTTTCGCGGCTCGAAGCTCGTACCGAGGACGAGCCCGAGGCCCGCCATCGAGATACAGGCCAGCGGCAACATCGTGAGAATGATGACCCAGTGGAGAGAGATGTCCGCAGTGACCCCCGGGGCGTGAACCACCGCCGCGATCGGAAACACGATCAGAGCCGAGATGAGACCCTGCGCGGCGCCCGAAAGTACCTTGGCGATCGCCACCAGCCAGATCGGACACGGGGCTTGGACGCGATCCTCGATTTCGCGCGTAAAGCCGAACTCCTGGGACATCGCCAGTGCGATCGACTGCACCCCCTGAAACATCACGGAGATCCCGACCACGCCGGGCACCAAAACCGTCGCGAAGTCTGATGCACCCTTCGCCCCCGCGCCACCGACCGACTGACCGATCTTGGGAAACACGTACAGGAAGACAAAACACAGCAGGAACGGCTGGATGAGTGTGCGCAACACGAATTCGCGCAGATTCTTTCGCAGCACGACGAGGTCGCGCAGCATGAGGGCACCGAGGGCCGTGCGGCTGGCGGCGACGACGGTTCGCGAGGGTGCGCGTACGACACTGTGGTCGGTGGACGGGGTGCTCACGCTTCTCGCAGCTCCTTGCCGGTCAAGTTGATAAACACTGTCTCGAGACTGGGCTCGGCGACCTCGAGGTCAAGAATGTCGATGCCGCCACGTTCGGCGACCGCCACGATGCGCGGCACAATGCGCTGTGCGCCCTGGACGTGGATCTGGAGTGACCCGTCGACGACTCTAGTGGTGACGACACCTTCGACGTCGCGCTGAAGCTCCGACGCGAACTGGTCCGCCCCGGACACGACCTTGACGGTCACGATCGTGTCGGCCCCGGTCCCGCGCTTCAGATTGGAGGGCGTGTCCAGGGCCAAGAAGTGTCCGTTGTCCATGATCGCGACGCGATCACACAACTGGTCCGCCTCTTCCATGTAGTGAGTCGTCAGGAGAACGGTTTGCCCGCCCCGATTGAGCTCCTGCAGCAGTTGCCACAGAGCGAGTCGACTTTGGGGATCGAGTCCCGCGGTGGGTTCGTCAAGAAAGAGCACCGCGGGACTATGGAAGATCGCGCGCGCCACCATGAGGCGCTGCGCCATGCCACCCGACAGCGCGTAGACCGACGCCTTGGCCCAACGGGTGAGTTGAAAGCGCTCCAGCAGATCATCGGAGATCTGACGGGACTCTCGTGCTCCAATCCCGAACAGGCGACCGTGGAAGTAGAGGTTCTCCCACACCGTCAGCTGACGGTCAAGAGTATTTTGCTGGGACACGATTCCCGAGATCTGCTTCGCGAGGGCCGGGTGTTTCTGGACGTCGACGCCGGCGATTTCGGCTCGGCCGGAGGTGGGCACGACGCGTGTCGTCAAGATCCCCGCCGTGGTCGTTTTGCCCGCGCCGTTGGGTCCGAGGAGTCCGAAAATCTCACCACCCATCACGTCGAGATTCAGGTGGTCAACGGCTGGCACGTCCATGCCGGGGTACACCTTCGTGAGTTCCTCGGTGTGGATGATCGGCGTCGACGAAATCTGCCGCGTCACCGCGTTCGCGGCGCCACTCGATTCGTCTGACACGTCCATCCTCCCGAATCTCTCACCACTCGCCACAAGCACGAGGCCCGAGGTCTCGTTCAACTCCAGAGAGATTCTAGATCGCCGATCGAGTCGTAGCGCCTGACTGTCGCTCCGTCGTCACCGTGAGGACGGACTCTCACTCTCTCGCCGATCGAGTCGTCGCGCGAGAGAGGTCTGACAGAATTGCGCCGTGAGCACCCTCGACGAGCTTCGACGACGATCGCTGTGGCGATGGCGGTATGTTCGCAAGCAGACTCGCCGCCGGTCGCGGTCATGGGTCCTGTCGCTACCAGGTTCTCACTCCCCGAGCCGTGCCATCTGGATCTGCTCGTGGCAGCGCAGCGGATCGACGTGGCTGGCGGAGATGCTGAGTGACGCATCCACCACTCGGCTCATCTACGAGCCGGCCAATGTGGCCAGTGGCGTGTTTGATGGTGTCGTCGCGTCGCAGGTTCCCCTGCCTCTCGACGACGGTCCTGAAGTCGACGATGTCGTCTCGGCATTGACCGGTACGGCGCGAGGAGTGTGGGTCGACCAGTTGAACGAGACGCACGTAGAGCGCCGACGTGTCGTGAAGGATGTTCGAGCGTTGGCGTTGGCGGGCGCCGTACGCGACCGCGTGTCGGCGACACCGATCGTGATCTTGGTGCGTCACCCCATCGCCGTCGCGCGCAGCGTCATCGACCTCGGCTGGGCGAGCGACGACGTACGCGCCGATGCCTTCACTCGAGAGGTCTCCCGTTGGTGCGAACTGCACGCGACCGCGTTCGCCGATGAGCGTCTGAGCGACGTCTGGTTTGTGTCGTACGAGGCTCTCCGAACCGATCCCGTGGCACGTCTGAGTGACATTCGAAACTACGCGGCGACGTTCGACCAAGACTGGGCTCGACTCGACCTCTCGATGATCGAACCGGCACGACGATCGGCGACTGACTTCCGCACGAGCGCGGTCAGCGCCACCGAGAACGGATGGGGCGATCTCGACCCCGCATTGGTCGAAGGCGCGGTGGACACTCTGCGAACCTTCGATCTGGATGGACTGTACGACCAGCGAACGAACTGCCGCGAGGACGTCAACGAGTTCGCCCGCCGATTCCGCGTCGAGCATCGACCTCACTGACCGTGATGCGCCGAGTGGATAACGTCACGCACTGATGGAACTCTCCGCGTTGTACTTGCCCCAGTTCCATCCCATCCCCGAGAACGATGAGTGGTGGGGCGAAGGATTCACCGAGTGGACCAACGTGCGCAAAGCGCGTCCCTTGTTTCGCGGACACCGCCAGCCCGTCGAGCCGGGAGAACTCGGCTATTACGACTTGCGTGATCCGGCGGTCCGCCAGCGCCAAGCCGATCTCGCACGCGATCACGGCGTGACGTCCTTTTGTTACTGGCACTACTGGTTTGCGGGTCGCCAACTCCTCGAACGACCGTTCGCCGAGGTACTGGCGTCGCGCGAGCCGGACTTTCCATTCTTCCTCGGCTGGGCCAATCAGTCGTGGTCGGGCATCTGGCACGGGGATCCGGGTCGGATCCTCGTGGAGCAGTCCTACCCCGACGGCGACGATCAGGCTCACTTCGACCACCTGGTGACGGCCTTTCGAGATGATCGCTACGTCTGCCTAGATGGTCGTCCGGTGTTGTTGATCTTTTGCCCCGCCGACCTGCCCAATCCCCGCTCATTCGTGGACACGTGGCAGGCCATGGCCCGCCGAGCCGGGCTCTCGGGTCTGTACCTGGTCGCGTGGTTGGAAGGGCGCGAGTGGGGCGTGAACTACACCACTCACGATGCCGATGGCTTCGACGCTGGCTTGTACGTACATTTCCCATTCGCCCGCACACTGTCGGCGCGTGTGCGAGAGCGGCTTCGGGTGCGCAACGAGAGATTCGGTCCGAATCGATACCCGTACGCCTCCAACTTGCCCCGTCCCTCGGTCGAGGTGCCCGGTCGCGTGCATCGCAGTGTGCAACCCAACTGGGACAACACCCCTCGTTCTCAGCGTCGCGGCGCCGTCGCACTGTCGTCGGAACCCGCGAAATTTCGACGCCACCTGGAGCAAGCGTTGCGGCTGGAGGCACAGAATCCCTCCGGTGAGCAGCTCTGTGTGATCAAGAGTTGGAACGAATGGGCAGAGGGCAACTACATCGAGCCCGACGCTCGCTTCGAGCGCGGCTGGCTCGACGCGGTGCGTGAAGCACGCTCACCAGCGGGTGACCAGTGAGCATTGACGTCGAACTCTCGCGCGACGGCGCGGTGGAGACGTGGTGGCTCAACCGCGTTGACGCACGAAACGCCATCTCCCTGTCGATGTGGGAATCGCTGCGAGAGCACTCTGATCGGGTGCGCACCACTCGGAGCGTGCGTGCGGTCGTCGTCCGGGGGCGAGGCCCTCATTTCTCGGCTGGGGCCGACATCGTGGGACTGGGCCGCCAACTCGCAGGGGACACGTCAGAGACCACCTACCGCGCGACCAATGCCGCGGCGGAGCTCGCCATCACCACGCTGCCGCTCCCGGTCGTGGCGGCCATCGACGGGTACTGCGTGGGTGGAGGCGTGCAGTTGGCACTTGCCTGCGACATCCGGATCGCGACGTCGCGAGCACGATTTGCCGTGACGCCGGCGAAACTCGGGATCGTGTACCCCGTGGGTGCACTCGCTCGCCTGGTGTCAGTCGTCGGAGTGGCCGTGGCGAGCGAACTCCTCTTGACCGGTGACGCAATTGATGTCACCGAGGCTCACCGGGTCGGACTCGTCAGCCGCATCGACGATGATCTCGACCACGCACTTGACACCGTGTTGGCGTCCCTCCTGTCGCGGTCACCGTTGACGCAAGCGGCGTCCAAGGAAGTCATTCACGCCCTGACGGCACGACTGGACGTGCACGAGCTCGGACGTGAACTGGAACACCGATCACTGCTTCACGGCGACCTCGACGAAGGTCTCGCGGCATTCAGCGAGAAGCGCGAAGCGCGTTTTGGAGATCGGCCCGCGGAGCCGTGACGAGCGCCAGCGCTGTCCTCGCGACGCTCACGCACGGTGCTTGGATGGACTCGTGAGTACGCGGCTCGACGACGTCGACCTCTCCGCCACGATGTCGAAGGAGGACTCCCTCGCGCGACTGCTCACGGCCCAACGGCGGCTCACCCACCTTCGTCTGTACGCCGCAGGTCTGCTGGATCTGCCGACACCTGGTCCGGCGATCGTCGTGGTCGTCGAGGGTTTTGACGCCGCGGGCAAGGGCGGCGCCATTCGACGGATCGCGGCGGCGTTGGACCCGCGACATGTGCGCGTCGTTCCGGTCGACACGCCGACGCCCGTCGAAGCCGCGCACCACTTTCTCTGGCGCTTTCAGGCGGACCTTCCGGGTCGGGGCGAAATGACGATCTTTGATCGAAGCTGGTATGGGCGACTTCTGGTCGAGCGCGTCGAGGGCTTGATCTCTCCCCGCACGCTCACGCGATCCGTCCACGAGATCGTGGAGTTTGAGAGGGCGCTCACGCACGACGGCACCATCATCGTCAAATTCTTTCTTCACGTCTCCGCCGACGAGCAGCTTCGACGATTCACTGAACGACAGAATGATCCGTTGAAGCATTGGAAACTCACCGCGGACGACTGGCGCAACCGCGAGCGCCGCGAGGCGTACGTCGAGGCTGTCGATGACGTTCTCGCAACGACGGACGTGCCCCACGCGCGCTGGCACGTCGTTCCCGCAGAGAGCAAGCACTACGCGCGCGTTCACGTCCTCGAGTCTCTGAACACGGCTCTCGAGCACGGTCTGAGCGGGCTCGGATATGAGGTTCCCCCGTCGCGCGGCGACGACTACTTGGACCGGTCATGACGGCCCCCGCGATCTCTGAAACACTGTCCAGATGAGTTCTCGCTACGGCATCACCATTCCCTTTGACGGCGTCACCCTGCTCGAACATGAGCGGTGGTTTCATCTCCTAGCCGATGTTGGCTACACGGACGTGTGGAGCGCGGAAGTCGACGGGACCGATGGCTTCACTCCGCTCGCGCTCGCGGCGGCGTGGGAGCCACGACTGCAGCTCGGCGTCGCGGTTGCACCGGCCTTCACCCGTGGTCCCGGTCTCATGGCGATGAGCGTTGCCTCGCTCGCTGAGGCCGCACCCGGTCGATTCACGATGGGACTTGGAGCGTCCAGTCAGCCCGTCGTCGAGAGGTGGAACGGCATTTCCTACGAGGAACCCTTCACGCGCACGCGCGACGTCCTGCGATTTGTGAATCGGGCACTCGACGGCGAGAAGATTGACGTCGAGTGCGGGAGTTTCACCGTGCGTGGATTCAAGCTCTCCCGACCGGTGGCTCACCGGCCCCCCATCTTGCTCGGTGCTCTTCGCCCGGGAATGTTGCGGCTCGCGGGACGAGAGGCCGACGGCGCCATCTTGAATTGGCTCGGGGCGATGGATGTCGCTCAGTGCAAGAGCGAGGTCGGCGAGGGCAAAACCATCGCCGCACGTATCTTCGTCATCCCCACCGAGGACGCCGATACCGCACGTTTCATCGGTCGGCGGATGATTTCGTCGTACCTCACGGTGCACGCCTACGCCGAGTTTCAGCGATGGCTCGGTCGAAGCGACGCGTTGCAGCCCATGTGGGACGCGTGGGCCGAGGGCGATCGCAAGAAGGCCAACGAGGTGATTCCGAATGAGGTCGTGGACGAGCTCATCGTTCATGGCAGCTACGAGGAGTGTCGCGAGCACGTGCAGCGATACATCGCCGCGGGCGTCGATATCCCCTCGATTGCCATCGTTCCCTTCGGCGTCGACCTCGAGGAAGCGGTGCGCGGCCTCGCCCCGCGTTGATCCTGCGGCGTCGTCCTACACTGCACATCGTCGAGGGAGTCGCGTGTCGAAGAACGAGAAGGCATCACCCAAGCGCATCGGCGTCGTTGACACGATGTTCGCCCGTTATGACATGGGTGCGGCAGCCCTCGAGGAGCTCCGCGACTGTCCCGGGTACGGCGAACGATTCGTCACGCTGGCCCGCACGGTGCCGGGCTTCAAGGACCTAGCCGTGGCGGCCAAGATTCTCATCGAACAGGAAAGCTGCGACATCGTCGTGGCCCTCGGCATGCCGGGTCGGGCCCCCATTGACAAGCAGTGCGCCCATGAAGCAGCCCAGGGCATCATGTGGGCCCAGTTGATGACCTCGACCCCGATCCTCGAAGTGTTCGTGCACGAGGACGAAGCCGACGATCCCGCTGTGTTGATGTCGGTGTTCGAGCAGCGATCGAAGAAGCACGCTCGCAACGCCTACTGGATGTTGTTCGAACCCGAGCAGTTGCGCCAACGCGCCGGGCACGGCGTGCGCCAGGGCTTCGAAGACGCCGGACCGCTCCTGGTCGACGAGGCCTGATCAGCCCGGCAGATCGCGCGGAAGACCGAGCACACGCTCGGCGATGATGTTGCGCTGCACCACGGAGGTTCCTCCACCGATCGTGAGAGCCTGGGCGTACAAGAACCCGTGGTACCACGTCGCACCGACTTCGCCGCCGGCTCCACCGGGACCGCAGTTGGCAATCATGCCCGCCGCGCCCGCGAGTCGGTGGCCCAACTCCATGACCTCTTGTCCGTGGTCGTCAGCGAGAGCCTTGCGCACACTGGCCTCGGGACCGGGCTCTTTCCCCGCGAGCGCCGCCGACAGAAGTCGCAGCCGCAGGATCCGCAGGATTTCTCCGTGCGACCAGCACCGCACCAAGTCGTCACGATCGAGTCGGGAAGGTGCTGGAGTCTGATCGCGCGCGACCGCGACCAGATCCTTGGCGGTGGGTCCCCGACCCCATAAGGCGCCCTCACCCGAGAGAGACCCGCTCGTTGCCGAGCGTCACTTTGGCCAGTCGCCACCCGTCGTTCACGGTACCGATCAGATGGTCGGCGGGCAGTCGAACCTCGTCTAGAAAGACCTCGTTGAAGGCGTGGTCCCCCGTGATATCGATCAGCGGGCGGATCGTGACCCCGGGCACCTTCATGGGACACACGAAGTAGCTGATTCCCTTCTGCGGCGCACCCTCGTTCGACGTGCGCGCCAGGAGAATCCCGTACGTGGCGATGTGGGCGTAACTCGTCCACACCTTCTGGCCCGTGATCACCCACTCGTCGCCGTCTCGTTCGGCGCGGGTGGTCAACGACGCCAGGTCACTGCCGGCGTTGGGCTCACTGAACAGTTGGCACCAGAAGTCCTCGCCGCTCAACAGGCGCGGAAGCCACCGCTGCTGTTGCTCGGGCGTACCGGCGTAGATGATCGTGGGACCCGCCCAGCCGATACCGATGGGATTGATGGGGCGTTGGATGTGCGCTCGACGCAACTCGTCGTCGATGACCAACTGGGTCTCAATGTCGGCGCCGCGACCCCACGGTGCGGGGAGATGGGGCGCGACCAGCCCGGCGTCGGCGAGCTCGCGCCCACTCGGCGTCGGGTGCGCGGACAACCACTCACGGATCTCGAGTCGGCGCGGGTCGTCGCCGTCCGGCAGGCCCGGCGTCGCCCCGACGCCCGCGGGCGCGAGCAGTCCTCGGCCCTCACTCACAACACTCTCGGTCACGTTTCATCACGTCCGAACTCCCCTCGGGTCCTCACGGCGAAACTATCGCACCTCTCGAACGTGGTCGATGCGCCACGACGGCGACGTTCACTAGTCTCGATCCATTACGAGGGGGAACTCATGACATCGTGGAACTACGCGGACCTGTGGCGCCGAATTGGCGAGGCGCAACCCGCCAAACCGGCCCTGCGCCAAGGCGACCGCACCGTCACCTGGGGAGAGTTCCTCGATCACGCCTCGCGCTTTGCCTCCTGGCTCAGCGCGCAGGGGGTTTCCGAGCAGGCGAAGGTGGCCAACTACCTCTACAACTGCCCCGAGTACCTGATGAGTTTCGCCGGCACCCTCTTGTTCCGCGGCGTGCCGGTCAACACGAACTACCGCTACGGCGTCGAGGAACTGGAGTACCTCTTTGACAACTCCGACGCGGAGGTGTTGGTGTTCCATGGCACGTTCACCGACAAGGTCGACGCGATCCGCGACCATCTGCCGAAGCTCACGCATCTGATCTTCGTCGATGATCACACGGATCCCTGTCCGTCCTGGGCCACTCCGTTCGAGGAGGTCGTCAACGCACCGTTAACCGCTCTGCCGGAGCCGACGCCGGACGATCTCATCTTTCTGTACACCGGTGGCACGACGGGCATGCCCAAAGGTGTGATGTGGCGTCAAGACGACCTGTTCGGACGACTGAACGCCGGGGCCATTGCGTTCTTGAGCAGCGACGCCACCACCGCCGACTTGGCGGCGACCGTCCTCGCGGGCGACCCGGGCGGATCGAGCATTCCGGCGTGCCCCTTGATGCACGGCACCGGACTGTTCACCGCCATGACGACCCTCAGCACCGGTGGGTGCGTCATCTTGCTCACGCAGCGTCACTACGACCCCGCCGAGTTGGCGGCCACGATCGACCGTCACGGCGTGAACGTCGCCGTCATCGTCGGCGACCCGTTCGCGCGCCCGCTCCTGCGTCTGTTGGACACCCAACCCGGCACCTACTCGCTCGCGTCGTTGGTCGCGATTGTCAGTTCCGGTGCCATGTGGAGCGAGGAGATCAAGCGCGGTCTCCTGCGCCATCACTCGGGCATGATCCTGATGGACAACTTCGCGTCATCCGAGGCGCTCGGGATGGGTTCGTCAATCTCGAGCGGCGACTCGGCCGAGCGGACCGCCCGGTTCACGCTCGGTCCCGACGTTCGGGTCGCGAACGATGACGGTGTCGACGTGGCGCCCGGGTCCGAGGAGATCGGCAAGCTCATGCTCGGAGGACGCAACCCCGTTGGTTACTACAAGGACGAGGCCAAGACGGCGTCGACCTTCCGCGTCTTCAACGGCGTTCGCTACTCGGTCCCCGGTGACATGGCGCGCGTCAACGCCGACGGTTCGATTCAGCTTCTCGGACGCGGATCGCAGTGCATCAACACCGCGGGCGAGAAGGTCTTCCCCGAGGAGGTCGAAGAGACCCTCAAGATGCACGTGGCCGTTGCGGACGCGTGCGTCGTGGGCGTCGCCGATGAGGAATACGGACAGCGCGTCGTCGCCGCCGTTGAGCTGCACCCCGGTCTCGACGTGAGCGAGCCACAGCTGATCGAACACGTCAAGAGTCACCTCGCCTCGTACAAGGCGCCGCGGGCGATTCGCTTCGTGGACACCATCGGGCGCGCGGACAACGGCAAGATGGAGTACGCGCGTCACCAGACCGAAGCGACCGACTGGCTGGCCACGCGAACTTGACATCTGCGTGACGACCCGGGTACCCGGACCATCGACTGTTTAGGCTCACCCGATGAGCGATGAGCACATCCCGTGGCGGACGTTTCTCGCTCGCTATCTTCGATTGGGCTTCCTCGGCTTCGGTGGCCCGCCCGCGCACACTCTCCTGCTACGTCAGCAGTGGGTCGATACCGACGTCATCGACGTCAGCGAGTTCAATGACGCCTTCGCCGCCGTCTCACTGCTCCCGGGACCAGCGTCGACGCAACTCGCACTGTGGGTGGGCTGGCGCACCCGGGGCGTGCCGGGACTCTTCGCGGCCGCGGCCCTCTTCATCACGCCGGCGGTCGCCATGGTGCTCCTTCTGTCGTGGTTGGTCCTCGGAGAGGGTCACCCGGAGTGGCTCAACGCGGCGGCGCTCGGCGCGGCGGCGGTCGTGCCCGCCGTGGCGCTTCGCGCCGGCGTTGACATCGCCCGGGGCTACCGGATTGGTGAGCTCCCTCACGCGCGACAGTGGCGTCTCGGTCTCTACGGCGTCGCAGGCATCGTGGTGTGCCTGACAGCAGCGAGCGCGCTCCCGTTCGCCATGATTCTGGCCGGACTGTGCGAGTTGGTGGTGCGCCGCGAGATGTCGGCGCGCCCCGCGGGCTGGCTCGGACTCGGCTCGACAAAGACGGCCCTCGCCTGGATGGCGCTCAAGGTGGGAGCTCTCAGTTTCGGCGGAGGATTCGTGATCGTGCCGATCATGCGCGGCGACGCCGTGACGGCGCACCACTGGCTGACCGCGAGCGCCTTCGTGACCGCGGTCGCGATCGGGCAGTTGACACCGGGACCGGTGGTCGCGACGGTGGCCGCGGTGGGGTACGCGGCGGCGGGTTGGCAGGGTGGACTCCTGGCGGCCGCCATCGCGTTCGCGCCGTCGCTGCTCTTTGTCGGTGTGGGCGCACGGCACCTGACGCGCCTGCGATCGCGTGCGGGTGTGCGCGCGTTCTTCGACGGGGCGGCGCCCGTGGCGACCGGCGCCATCGTCGCCGCCTCCGTGATCCTGGCTCGTTCGTGCACTCTTTCGTGGCAGTGGCCGATCATCGGTGTCGGCGTCGTCGCGGTCGTCCTCGCGCGACGGTCGCCCACGTGGTGGCTCCTCGCGGGAACCGGCGTCGGGCTGCTGCTGGGGGTGTTCGCTCACGTGCCACTCGCGTAGGCCCCTCGACCGGCGCCCCGTGAGTATGCTCCTCTGCGTTACTACGCAGTAACTTGAGGAGGACGAATGCCTGAAGCCGTGATTGTTGCCACCGGACGCACCCCCATCGGGCGAGCCTTCAAGGGTTCTCTCGTCGACTGCCGCCCCGACGATCTCGCCGCGCTTGCCGTGCGCACGGTCCTCGCGAAGGTTCCCTCTCTCGACCCGCAGAGCGTCGAGGACCTCATTCTCGGCTGCGGACAGCCCGCGGGTGAGGCCGGCTTCAACGTGGCGCGCGTCACCGCCATCCTCGCGGGTCTGCCCGAGGTTCCCGGCGTCACGGTCAACCGCTACTGCTCGTCGTCGCTACAGACCATTCGGATGGCCGCTCACGCGATCCGCGCCGGAGAAGGTGACGTCTTTGTCGCCGCCGGTGTCGAAACCGTGTCGCGATTCGCGTCCGGCGCGTCGGACTCGGGCAAGGCAATGAACCCGCTGTTCAACGACGCCCTGGCGCGGACCGCGTCGCGCAGCGAGAAGGTGACCGAACCCTGGACCCCGCCCACGGGCCTGCCCGACATTTACATCGCCATGGGCCAGACCGCGGAGAACGTCGCTGAATACGAGAAGGTCAGCCGCCAGGAGATGGACGAGTTCGCCGCCCTCTCCCAGCACCGCGCCGTCACCAGTCAGGAGAACGGCTTCTTCGAGCGAGAGATCATCCCCGTCACGCTGGCGGACGGCACGGTCGTGACCAAGGACGATGGTCCGCGTGCGGGAACGACGGTGGAGAAGTTGTCGACTCTCCAGCCGGTCTTCCGCGAAGGTGGCACCGTGACCGCGGGCAACGCCTGTCCTCTCAATGACGGCGCCGCCGCGGTCATCGTCATGAGTGACACCCGAGCCCGTGAGCTCGGCATCAAGCCGCTCGCGCGAATCGTCGCCAGTGGCGTCAGCGGCCTCAATCCCGAGATCATGGGCCTCGGTCCGATCGAGGCGTGTCGTCAGGCACTGCGCCGCGCGGGCATGACCATCGACGAGATCGATCTGGTCGAGATCAACGAGGCGTTCGCTGCCCAGGTGATCCCCAGCGCCAAGCACCTCGGCATCAGCTGGGACAAGCTCAACGTCAAGGGCGGCGGCATCGCCCTCGGCCACCCCTTCGGCATGACGGGCGCGCGCATCATGACGACCCTGCTCAACGCTCTCGAGGACGAGGACAAGCGATTCGGCATGGAGACCATGTGCGTCGGTGGTGGTCAGGGCATGGCCATGATCGTCGAGCGACTCCCCTAACCACTCACCACCCCTCGCGCGTCCCGGTGGTCACGACTAGGTGACGGCACGCGCACGGAACGCGGCGTCGATGGTCTGCTCAATCAGCATGGCGATGGTCATGGGTCCGACGCCGCCGGGCACCGGGGTGATCATGCCCGCGACCGCGCACGCCTGCGCGTAGTCGACGTCACCGTCGCGGCCATTGGAGTAGCCGGCGTCGATCACGACGGCACCCCTCTGCAGCCAGCTGCCTTGAACGAACCCCGCCCGGCCCACCGCCGCGACGACCAGATCGGCCGTGCGCACGATGGAGGCGACGTCGCGGGTGTGGGAGTGACAGAAGGTCACCGTCGCGTCACGCGCCAACAACATCATGCCGACGGGCTTGCCGAGGATGGGGCTGCGCCCCAACACGACGGCGTGCGAGCCACTCAGATCAACTCCGTATTCGTCGAGCAGTCGCATGATCCCGAGCGGCGTGCACGAACGAAAACCGGGGAGTCCCAGCGCCGCCGTCGCGAATGACTGCGTCGTGACACCGTCGACGTCCTTACTGGGATCGATCGCCTCGAAGGCCGCCCGTTCGTCGACGTGACGAGGCACGGGGTGTTGGAGGAGGATGCCGTCAACGAGCGAGTCCTGCGACAGTTGCGAGAGGACGGAGATCACCTCGCCCGTGGTCGACGACGTCGGAAGAACCTCCACGCGAGAGTCAACCCCGTTCGCGGCGCATCGGCGCTGCTTCATTCGCACGTAGGTGACCGACGAGGGGTCGTCACCCACAAGGACCGCGGCGAGACATGGTGCGCGGTCGTACTGGGCGGCGAACGCCGCCGCGCGTTGTGCGCTTGATCGCAACGAGGTCGTGGCGAGGGCGGTTCCGTCCATGATGACGGGGCTGGTCGGATGATCCACGGGCAGTCCTTTCTGAGTTCGGAGTGCCCAGGCGTTCGGCCGCACGATGTCACATCGCGGAGCCGCTCCCCGGTGGTGACCCACCTCAGCGCCAGTCACGGCTCGCTCTGAACGCTAGTTCCGGATCGATCGCGGCGCACCCCCTCGTACCGTGTGTCGCCTGCACCCCGGGCGAGGCGAGGTCCCGCGGTGACACGATCCCCACGGCCGCGTGTGACGGTGGGCGACGGGTCGTGGCCGAGTCAATGTCCAGCCACTGCTGGCGTTGTGGCTCCTCCGTGACCATTCGCACCGTCGGAATCAGCCCGTCACCCGCGTCGTGGACGGCATCTCGACGCGACTTCGTCCGAGCCATTAACGTCGAGCGATTACGGGTCGTCCCCGTGGCGATTCGAGAGTGCGAAGAAGGAACAGCGAGATGAGAGTCAACCACCCGGTGCGCCGACCGCGTGAGGTCGCCACCGCCGCCCGCTCACTGCGACGCGCAGGAGCCTCCCTCATCGTTGTGTGGGGAGCCGTTCTTCTTTCCGTGACGTCGGCCGCGGCCACGGGTTCACCCGTCGCGGTGCGCGACGCTCACCCGCGAGCGTCGTCGACTCCGTCAACGACGAACATCGCGAGCCTGACCAAAACGATTCCCGGCTACAACATGCCCAACGGACACAAAGTGCGCAACGTGGCGAGTAAGTGGCTGGGCTCGCCGTTGATCACCCCGATCGTCGCCCAATCCCACGGCTTCGACGAGATCAGACTGCCGATGCGACCGAACGGCTCCACCACGTGGGTCAAGGCGACGGACGTCTTGGAGTCGTCGACTCCCTACCGTCTCATTGTCAACGTCAAGACCACGCATCTGCAACTCCTCAAGAACGGCCGAGTAGTTCTGAACGTGCCCGTGGGCGTCGGGACCACCACGGATCCCACGCCGACCGGACAGTTCTTTGTGACCTTTTACGCCAAGACACCCGGACCCGGCTACGGACCGTGGCTCATGATGACGTCCGCGCACTCGGACGTGATTGCTAACTGGGCCAATACGGGAGACGCACTGATCTCTCTGCACGGTCCGCTCGGCGCGGACGCGCAGATCGGTACCAAGGGGGCTCGGGTGTCACACGGATGTATCCGCTTGCACCTCGCCGATCAGCGAAGGCTCAGGGTCGTGCCCGACGGCACCCCGATCACGATCATCAACTGATCGATCAGGGGGTCCATCGACACCTAGCTGTGCTCGCCCGTCTGGATGGCGGAAGCGTCCTCCGTCAGAAGTTTGTGCTCGTCGTCGTCGACCGCTCGCGCTTCGTCGGGCAACATGACCGGAATCGCTCCACGCACCTCGTACGCCACCCTGCGACGCGGGTTGTACAACACCGACTTTGACTCCACGTACAGCAGAGATCCGTGATCGATCGGGTCCTCCAACACGCCAAGCAGGAACGAGTCAAGTGCCATGTCAGTCCTCCTGGACGTCGGTGATCAGAGCCATCACGTCGCGAACATGCCCGTCACGTTCCGCGGGTGTTGTCGCCTCAAGGTTGAGGCGCAGCAACGGCTCGGTGTTCGAGGGTCGAACGTTGAACCACCACGAACCGTGATCCACCGTCAAGCCATCGAGTAGATCAATGTCGTGGCCCGCGGACACCGCCTGCTCGGCGAGTCGAGCAACGGTGGCTGCGGGGTCGGCCACTTCGGTGTTGATCTCGCCGGAGTCGCTGTAGCGCTGGAATGGTCGAACGAACTCCGACAATGGCACGCCCGCCTCGCCGAGGAGCTCGAGGACGATCAGCGCGGTGATGATTCCCGAGTCCGCCCGGTAGTTGTCGCGGAAGTAGTAATGACCCGAGTGCTCACCGCCGAAGACCGCACCCGTGTCGGCCATCACCTGTTTGATGTAGCTGTGTCCCACGCGGGTCCGCAGTGCGACTCCCCCATTCTCGGCGATCACCTCGGGCACTGTCTTCGAGCAGATCAGGTTGTACAGAATGGTCGCGCCGGGATGGCGACGCAACATCGCGGCGGCAACGATCGCGGTGGTGACCGAACCGCTGATGGGCTGTGCTTTCTCGTCGATCAAAAAGACGCGGTCGGCGTCACCGTCGAACGCGAGACCGACGTCGGCCTTGGTTGCGACGACCCGCTCTTGGAGATCGCGCAGATTCTCCGGCTGAATCGGATCCGCCGGGTGGTTGGGGAAGTTCCCGTCCAACTCACCGAACAGGATGTCCAGTTCGTACGGAAGTCCCTCGAACACCCAGGGCGCGATGAGTCCACCCATGCCGTTGGCGGTGTCGGCCACCACCTTGAGAGGGCGAAGGGCGGAGGTCGCGACGAAGCCATGTACGTGACGCACCCATTCGGCCCGCAGGTCGCGGTCCACCTTTCCGGCGATCACGCCGTCAGCGGGCGACTCGAGGAATTTCTTGGTCAGTGCTTCAATCTCCGCCAGTCCGGTCTCGACACCGATGGGCTTGGCTCCCGCCAAGCACATTTTGATGCCGTTGTACTGCGCGGGATTGTGCGACGCCGTAAACATCGCTCCGGGAACGTCCAGATGGCCCGCGGCGAAATACAAGAAGTCAGTGGACGCGAGTCCGATGTCGATGACGGCCACGCCCACGGCGCGCGCCCCGTCGGTGAACGCCTCGCAGAGTCCCACTCCCGACGGTCGCATATCGCGGGCCACGACAATCTCCGCGGTCCCCGCAAACGTCGCGAACGCGGACCCAATCGCCCGGAAGAAGTGCTCGTCAATCTGATCGGGGTACGTGCCGCGAACGTCGTACGCTTTGAAAACTGCCGCCGTATCCACGGAGGTGAATCCTACTCGTCGTCCCTGGCGCCTTTGGAGCCTTGACTACTATGCCCGAGGTGAGCGAGACCGGATGCACGATCTGGTTAACCGGTCTCTCGGGCGCGGGCAAGACGACGACGGCCCGGGCCGTTCACGACGAGTTGCGCGTGCTCGGTCGCACGTGCGTGGTCATTGACGGCGACGACCTGCGTCGGGGCCTGAGCGCCGACCTGGGATTTAGCGCTGCCGACCGCGACGAGAACGTCCGCCGCGCGGGCGAGCTCGCGCTTCTTCTCGCGCGGCAGGGTCACGTGTGCGTGGTCGCGTTGATCTCGCCGCGTGGTGCGGCTCGTCGGAAGGTGCGCGCGCGTCACGACGAGGTCGGAGTGCACTTCCTCGAGGTCTACATTGCCACTCCGCTTGACGTGTGTGAGCAGCGAGATACCAAGGCCCTCTACCAGCGTGCGCGAGCGGGAGAACAGTTCCAGCTCACGGGTGTCGACGACCCTTACGACGTCCCCGAACACGCGGAGGTAGTGATCTCCACGGAGACGGTGACGCCGCTCGAGGCCGCCCGTTCCATTCTCAGTGCTCTCGCGCCACCCGTGGCCGACGCCACCACCTCACCCGCCAGATCGCCACGAGCAGAGCGAGAACCGTAAGGTCGGTGAGAAGATTGCCCCACCACACCGCGGGTGAACTGCCGTAGACGAGTTCGACCTGGTGCGAGGTGGGAACCACGACCATCAGATTCGGACTGACGCGGTACGGCCCAGTGGCCCCCGTGGCGTGCCACCGCGGGTAGTACGAGATCTTCACGATCACGGGCACCCCGAGGGTGCTCACGTGAAACGAGAGGGACTGGTCGCGCATGACGATGTTGGTCACACTCGTCGTCGGCACATCGTGACGGATGACGAACCCGGCGGACGCCAGATGCGGCCAATTCGCCGGCCCGCTGCTGGCGTAGAGCACCGGCCACTTGTTCGGTTGGAGCCACCAGGCTTGATTGGCCGCCAGCCAACGTTCCTTCGAGTTGAGGCTCGCAATGACGTTGGGTACTGACGTGACGGGCTGCACCAGAGGACTGTTGCGGATGAGGTAGAAGTGCCACGCGACTCCCGAGTCCGACCACCGACGCGTCACGGCGACCGGAATGAGATCGGGGTCGCGATTGGCCGCCGCGACGATGTCGGGCGAGAAGGCGAAGTAGTACTTCACCCCCAGCATCTGCAGGTGCTGCACACCTAGGGGAACGTTGACGGGTCCGTAGTCGAGACCCACGACAGGATTACTCGGCGCGTCACTCAACTCGGCCTGATTGAGGAAGTGATAGGGCGTTGTCGCCGAGGACTCGAACAGCAGCCCCTCCATCGACTGGACACAGTTGTCCGTCCAGTACGGCAGCAGCATGAGTGCCATGGGCGTCCCGAAGCGACCCTCGTTGGAGCTGTACTCCCACATCGCGCGACCGCACCCGTACTTCTTCGCCACCGACGCCATCGTCGCGATGATCGAGTGGTACTCCGGCCACGCGGTCTGGGCCTGATAGCCCTCGTAGTTGTAGTTCGCCCAGTTGGTGACCTGGTTGGGACCCGGCGTGATGCCCACCACGTTCGCGAGGCTCGGCACGAGTCCGGGAACTGTCGAGACCAACGTCGCGATCGCGACCACGTAGGTCACCGCCACGACCCTCGCGCGCTGGACGAGCGTGCGGGTGTCGTCGTCAATCGGCCCGTCCACCAGCGTGAGTCGTTCCACCGTTCGCGCCGACCACCACCGCGCCACGCGCCACAGCGTCGCACCGACGAGCCAGCCCGCGCTCAAGTAGATCGAGATGTACCAAAACGGGACCAGTCGTTCGTTCCAAATTGCCGACTGCGGATCGCTCACGTACGCCACGAGGGCCGCGACCGCGGACAGGGTCACGGTGATGCCCAGTCGGTCGCGCCAGAAAAACGCCATGACCAACGCCGCGAACGCCAAGATGATGACCCATCGATCTCCGCTCGCACCACCGGACGCGTTGTACCAGGACAGTTCGGTGAAGATCTGACGGAATGTGTTCACGGGCAGGTTGGTGTAGCCCATGGTCGTCGTGTACTCCTGCGACGTCGCAAAGGGCAGGAGCCACCACGCGGACAGACCCGCACTCAGCGCCCCCGCGGAGACCACGAACCACACCGCACGCCGACCGTGCTGGCGTGGCAGGACTCCGCGACGGGCGTCGAAGTATCCCCGGCGATCCACCACTTCGAGGGCCAGGACAATCAGCACGATGCCGATCGCGAACAACCACGGCAGGAGGTGGGCCGCCAGGGTCAATGACAAGAGCACGGCGGCGGGCCAGCGGCCCTTGCCGGTGCGGATGCCGCGGGCGAAGAGACCGATCGTGATGAGTGACAGAGCGAGCGACAGGGAGAACGCGTACTCGCCGGCCAGCGTGGAGAACAGATTTCCCCCGTCGATCGTGAACGACGAGTCGAACAGGAACGGCAGCGTGGCGCCGGCGCACGCGGCGGGGATCGGGTGCGGCGCCTTGAACAAACGTGCCATCACGTACGCCCCGATGGGTAGCAGAAGCGATCCGAGAATCGTCGCCAACTTGAACGCGACCGCGTAGCTGATCACGTAACTCGCCAGGGCCGCCAGGGCGTCCGGCAGGACGAAGTAATAGGTGTAGAGAGGGAATCCGTCGAACCAACCCGGATCCCAGCTGGTGAGAGCTCCGCTGCCCCAGTGTTGCTTCAGGTAGAGGGCGGTGGCCACGTGCGATCCCGTGTCACCACCAGTGATCGTCGTGCCCGAGAGGATGAGGGAGGGGTGCAGAGCCCACAGCACGACGTACAGCACGATGCCGATGACAACCAGGTTGGCCACTCGTTGCGCATCAAAGAACGCGACGAGTCGACGCCAGATCATGAGTGTGAGCGTTGGGCGAGCACCGCCACCAACGCAACGGCGTTGAAGGAGGCGTGCGCGATCATGCTCGGCAGCAGTCGCTGCGTCCGTACGTACACGTACGCCAGCACCACGCCGACGACGGCGAGCCCGGGAAACTGGACGAGTTCACCGTGAGCCAGCCCGAACAGGACGCCGTCGGTGACGATCGCCGCCACCAGGGCCACCGTGGGCGAGAACACTCGGAACAGTCCCTGCAACCCCCGCAGCAGGGTGCCACGAAAGAACAGCTCTTCGACGATCGGCGCACCGACCACGGTCATGATCGCCACGACCGCGAACTCCCAGCCCGTCGCTCCTCCGAGGATCTTGTTGGCGGGACCACCCAGCTTCACGTGAAAGGGCGAGTACACCAACCCGATCGCGAACTGCAGGCCAACGCCGAGAAGGACGTACCCGACGTCGGTCGCGCGAAGGACGAACACGCGCGGAATCGACAGGACGCGGTAGCGCACTTGGACCAGTGCGGTGGCACTGAGGAATCCGATCCACAGGCCCACCAGACCGCTCGCGATGAACCACCACGGTGGCTCGGACGAGGTTGACAACTTGATAAGAGAACCGTGATAGTTCGCTAAGGACGCACACGCGGAACTGAGCACCAATCCCATGACCTGCCCGAGGAGAAAACCCCCGAAGCAAAGAAGGATCACAACGAATCCATCGTGACGAGAAAGAGATCGACCGGGATCGTTGCGCAGTGTCTCGACGGTCACGAGGCACAAGGCTAGTTTCCGGCACCGTGCGATTATGAGGCGCGGCAACAGTGTCGCGCGGGGGACCTAGCATGGTTGGCAATGAGTATGACCCCCGACGACCAATCGCCGTGGAAGAAGTTGACCGGACCCAAGGGCACCGCGACTTCACCCCAACCGGATCAACGCCGACGTCTCATCGTGATCGCCCTCGCGATCATCTTGGTGGTTCTGATCGTGCCCCGGTTGTTCGAGGCCACCACGACGGTCAAGACGCTGACCTATTCCCAATTTCTCACGGACGCCAAGAGCGGAACCGTCACCTCGGCCACGGTGCAGAACGCGACCGGCACCATCACCGGAAAACTGTCCAACGGGACTGACTACACGACGACGGGACCCAATCCGGTCATCCCCACTGACATTGACACCCTTCGTGCGGAAGGGATTGACGTCAAGTTTGCGAACCCCTCAGGATTCGCGAGCACGTGGCTCCCCTACATCATCTGGATCGTCCTCATCGTCGGTTTCATGTATTTCATCAGTCGACAAGCTCGCAGCCAAATGACCGGCATGATGTCCATTGGTCGATCGCGGGCGAAACTGTTCAACGAGGATCGACCCACCACGACCTTCGCCGACGTCGCCGGATACGACGGTGTCAAGCAGGAGATCTCCGAAGTTGTGGAGTTCTTGAAGACGCCGGGTCGCTACAAGGAGATCGGCGCCACCATTCCCAAGGGCGTGCTCCTCGTCGGACCTCCGGGTACCGGCAAGACCCTGCTGGCGCGCGCCGTTGCGGGCGAGGCGGGCGTTCCGTTCTTGTCCGTCTCGGGTTCGGACTTCATGGAGATGTTCGTGGGTGTGGGCGCGAGTCGCGTGCGCGACCTCTTCCAGACCGCCCGCAAGCAGGCACCGTCCATCATCTTCGTGGATGAGATTGACTCGATCGGACGCAAGCGCGGTGCGGGTCTGGGCGGTGGTCACGACGAGCGCGAACAGACCTTGAATCAGATGCTGTCCGAGATGGACGGATTCGACGCCTCCGAGGGAGTCGTCGTCATTGGGGCGACGAACCGACCCGACGTGCTCGACCAGGCTCTGCTGCGTCCTGGTCGATTCGACCGTCAGATCGTCGTGCCTCTGCCCGACTACGAGGAGAGATTGCCGATCCTCACCGTGCACGCGAAGAACAAGCGACTCGGTCCCGACGTTGATCTCACGCTGGTCGCGCGCGGGACCCCGGGCATGAGCGGCGCCGACCTCGCGAACCTCGTCAACGAGGCTGCCCTGCACGCCGTGCGCCGCGGCGCCACGGTGATCGCGATGGAGGACTTTGAAATGGCCCGCGACCGCGTGCTCATGGGTCAAAAGCGTGACGCCATCTTGTTACGCGACGACGAACGTGAGCGGATTGCGTACCACGAGAGTGGCCACGCCCTTCTCGCGTACGTGCTCGACAAGGCCGATCCCCTGCACAAGATCACGATCATCCCCCGTGGCATGGCGTTGGGCGTCACGATGACGTTGCCCGTCGAGGATCGGCACATCTACTCGCGGGGACACCTCGAGGACTCCTTGTGCATGCGGATGGGCGGTCGCGTGGCGGAACTCCTCGTTTACGGTGACTTGTCCACTGGCGCGGCCGACGACCTACAACGCAACACCGAGCTCGCGCGCCGAATGGTCCGTGAGTGGGGAATGTCCAAGGAGATCGGTCCGATGGCCTGGGGCACCAACGACCAGGTGTTTCTGGGCGAGGATCTGATCCACACCCGCGACTACTCCGACGACACCTCCAAGGTCATTGACGACGAGGTTGAACGGATTCTCCGCGAACAGGAAGCTCGCGCGATCGAGGTCCTGACCCTGCATCGACGAGGTCTCACCGCCGTGGCCGAGTCACTCCTCGAACACGAGACGATCGATGGCGAGACGGCAGCCCAACTCATCGACGAGGCCCACGGCGAGCCCGTGCACCCCGACGGGGCCAAGACGGTCAGCGCGCTGCGCGCGGCACCGCGGGCGGATGCACCCGAGCCGGCCGCCACGGCCAGCACCTGGGCTCCCCCGTCACTGCCCTCCGCCTGAACCGTTCACGATCCGCGCCCCGTTGGGCGCACCCTGCAGCGCTCCGGCGATCGCCACGGGAACATTCGAGGTCACGAGGACTCGTGACGGCCAGCGCGTGGCGTGACGTCCCAGTGGCGGCATCGACACGGAACTCCCAGCGGGAACGGTGACGTTCACGGTGTCGGAGTGTCCTGATCCCAGAATGAAGGTGGCACTCACGGCCGCGTCCTGCGTCGTCGGATCGACCAGACGAATCGATCCCCAGCCCGTCGGGTCGTCGTTGGTCAACGCCTGCTCGGTACCGCTCGGCGACGCCGAGACGAACCAGACGCCCGGCACCGCCGTCGAGCGAGTCGCCATCGTCGCCACCACCGGCCGCGTGGCACGAATGACCACACTCGCCTGACCGAGAGCCGGAACTCGCGTCGACGGCACGAGCACGATGTCGCTCACGGACTCCGCGTTCAAGGTCACGATGAACGGTGCGGGTTGGTGCAGCGTGTACAGCTGCACCTGCACGGTGACGACGACCGGGTAGTAGTACGGATTCGCCAGGGACAGTTCCGCGGTGGCGGCGGCATTGGTCGGGATGTTGGGGAAGCTCAGCGACGAAGAGGGTCCATCCATCCCGGCCAGGATCGCGGCGCCGGTGACGCGCCCCGTCCAACTCGTCGCCGCCGCCGCGACAACTGATCCACGAAGGACCTGGACCCTCGCCATGACGTTGGTGGTGTCGACGATCTGCGTGCCGAGGTTCACCGCCGACGTGCCGTGTGCGGGCACGACGATGCCTTGGAAACTCTGGGGAGCGGCGAAGCCGTTCGGACTGATCGTGGTCAGATTGAGCACCGCCGCGGTGGACGTCGGGTTCAACAACGTGATGACCGAGGTCGTGCCGACGTGGGTGCTGAGACCCGCGACGGCCCATTCGCCCGTTCCCGACGAGGCGCACGAGGTCACCGACGCGTCCGCACCCGCGCCGTTGACCGTCGCGGTGACGCCACCACCGCTCACCAACGCGCTCACGCCGTAGTACGAGAGTCCGGGGAAATCCGCTTCGCTCAATCGATGTTCGCCGTTCGCACCGAGCAGGAAGGAGCGTCGCATGGTCGCGCCGTGGGTCGACGAGATTGTCGCGACGACGCCATGCGGCGACGACGAGGTGTTCCAGAAGATCACCGTTGCGGGAGCAATGCCCTCGCTTCCGGAGAAGCCCGTGCAGTACAGGGCGGTGGACTCCGCAGTCGACGGTGCGCCGAGACCCGAGGGCAACGTGACGGTGTTCGAGGTGCCGATCAGCAGGGCCGCGGCCACGAGCGCGACGATGACGATCGCGACGAGCACGGCTGGTCCCGCGTTGCGGCGTCGGTGACTCACGGCACAGTCTCCGCGTCGGGTGCCGCCGCGCGCGCGACCGGCCGGCGCCGCGTCCGGCGCTTGTCCAGTGACGCAAGGAACTCAAGGGCGCCGAAACCCAGCAGAAACGACGCCCACAGACCGAGCGTGATGGTCGCGAACACGGCGTTGAGAGGGAGTTGGTGCAACACCAGCGTGGCAGTCCCCGCGGGTGTATCAAACACCGGTGCCCACGACAACGAGACAGATCGCGGCGTGTCCTTGCCGTTGACCCGCAATTCGAAGGCCGAAGCCGGTGACATGCCCGCCACGACGGTGCCGGCCTTCACGGTTCCCGTGCGCGCCTCGAAATCCAGAGCCGGCGTCCACCCCACGACGCTGTCGGGATTGGCACTGGTGACCGTCGACGGGAGAGGTGACGAGCGCTCCGCGATGATGCCGTGGAACGTGGTGTTCGTAAAGACCTCCACTCCGGGCGAGTGCGCTGCCACCATGAGATCGTTCTGGCGCCGCAGCGACGGCAGCAGGTTGGCCGGGGGCGGGTTGGGGGTGCTCACCTGCAGTCCGTTGAGCGTCGGGGCGGCCGACGACATCACGACGATCGACGAGATGCCCGCGGGGGCGAGCAACTGTCCAAGCTGGACCGTCTGTCCGTTCAGGGCCTCGTTCACGGCGTGCAGCACGTCGTCGGCCGCTCCCGGGTCCGGTGGCGAAAACAGCGTCGAGCCGTTTGGCAATGAGTCGGTGGAGGTCGCCGCCGCCAGTCCGGGCGCCACTGACCATCCGGCGACCGGCAGAACGTTCGGCTCGCCGAGCCACAGCACCCGGTAGCCGCCGAGGGTCGCGGGAGCGAGATTGCCGATCGATTCGGGCGTGCCGGTGGCGGGAAGATTGAAACGACCCGTCGCCGTTTGGGCCAGGAGAGGGAGCGACGCGACCACCAGGAGAACGACGCACACCACCCCCACCACCCGGGGCCACCCGGGGCTCGTCGCCACCAGGTCGGTCTCGATCGCGCTGACCGTGACGGCCACGAGCACCGCGACCATCAGTCCGACGAGCACCAGGAGCGCGTTCACATCCGGGGCGAAGGGACCAAGCCAATTGCGACCGACCAGCACCGCCAGTGCGAGCGTGAGCGCCAGCACGCTGAGGAATTTGACCGCGTACTCGTGTCTTACACCGCGCGCGATAAGGACGCCTCCGAGCGCCACGATCGGCAGCACCCACCCGCCCCAGCCGTACCCGAATGTGCCGTTCGCCCCGCGCAGAAGTTGGCCGAGGTCGAGAGCACTCCAGGACCCTCCCTGGAGCCCAAAGACCGCCAACGCGCGCGTCCCGGCGGCCAAGGTGTCGTAGGTGAGCGGCAGCAGCAACAGTGCGGTTCCCGCCAACACGTTCCCCGCGAGTCCCCACGGACGGTCGAGGGTCTAACGGTAACGAATCATTTACGGTGAGTTTCACCACGGTCAGCGGTTGAGACAACCCCGAACTAACAAACCATTCCGGTTGCAGCCAATTCCGCGGCCACGGCCATCGGCATTTACGTGCCCCAGGGCCAATTGTATTATGACCTGTTCTATTACGTGATCACCAACGATGCCATAACCATCACGGGCTACGCTGGTTCGGGAGGCGGCGTGATCATCCCCACTCAATCGGTGGTCTGTCCGTCACCCGCATCGCGACCAATGCATTCGAGGGGAGCGGCCTGACCAGCGTCACAATCCCTGGCAGTGCACCAGCATCGGAGCGGCGGCGTTTGAGGGGATGGCGCGACCAGCGTCACGATTCCCGGCAGCGTCACCAGCATCGGAGCGGCGGCCTTCGAGAATTGCTCCAGCCTGACCAACGCCACCATCGGCACAAACGTTGCCAGTATTGGAGACTCTGCATTCCAATCCTGCGGAGATCTGGCGAGCGTGACCATTCCAAGCAGCGTCGTCAACCTGGGAAGCAATGCGTTCTTGAACTGCATCAGTATCACCAGCGCAACAATTCCCTGCAGCGTCACTGGCATCAGCGACTCTGCCTTCGAAGGCTGCACCAACCTTGCCAGCGTCATCTGCCCGGCAGCCTTACCAACTTCAGCGGCGTGTTCGAGGGCTGCCCCATCGCGGACGTCACCATCGCCAACGGCGTCACCAACATTGGGGACGGCGAGTTCCAAAACCTCGCCACTCTGACCAGCGTTACGATTCAGCCAGCGTCATCCAAATCGGAAACCAGGCGTTCGCAGGCTGCACCACCCTGACCAGCCTCACGATCCCAGCCAGCGTCATCCAAATCGGCGACTCTGCCTTTGAAGGCTGCACAAACCTTGCCAGCGTCACCATCCCCGGCAGTGTTACCAACTTCAGCGGCGTGTTCGAGGGGTGCCCGATCACGAGCTACGGTGCGCCGGGCGTCACCAGCATCGGCCACGGTGAGTTCGAGAACCTCACCAACCTGACCAGCGTTACGGTTCCAACCGGCGTCACCAGCCTCGGGGGCTATTCGTTCGCAGGCTGCTCCAACCTGATTGCAATATATTTCTTTGGCAATGCTCCCTCCGCTGATTCAACGGCGTTCCTTCATGACCGGGCGACGGTTTATTATTTTCCCGACACCACAGGTTGGTCTCAGTTTTCCGCCAATACGGGCCTTGTCGGAGAGGACCAGTACAGTTACTCGACCAATGCAGGCGCCATCATCATAAACCGTTATTCCGGTCCTGGCGGTGCTCTGACCATCCCCGGCACCATCAACCAACTGCCGGTGGTCGGCATCGGTGTCTATGCCTTCTCCGGCTTCTTCTCTCGCGCTCTCCTCACCAGCGTCACCATCCCCAACAGCGTCATCAGCATCGGGGATTATGCGTTCTCTTACTGCTCCAGCCTGAGCAACATCACGATTGGCGACCACGTCACCAGCATCGGTGCCTATGCCTTCTCTGGCTCCTGGCCTGGCGACCCCCTTGCCAGCGTCACCATCCCCGACAGCGTCACCAACATCGGCGTGGCTGCCTTCGAAAACTGCACGCGGCTGACCAGCGTCACCATCCCCAACAGCGTCGCCAGCCTCGGAGACTATTCGTTCTATGACTGCTACAGCCTGACCAATATCACGTTTGGCGACGCGTCACCACCCTCGGTGGCCATGCCTTCTCCGGCACTCCCCTCACGAGCGTCACCATCCCCAACAGTGTCGTCACGATCGGAGATTATGCCTTCGCTTATGATGTTGACTCTTATGCCCCGGTGGACGGCCCGCTCACCAATGTCACTATTGGCACCAACGTCGCCAGCATCGGAAATTATGCCTTCGAAGCCTCCAGCCTCAGCAGCCTCACCATTCCCAACAGCGTCACCAACCTTGGAGCCGGCACATTCGAATATTGCAGCAACCTGACCAGCATCCTGATCGGCAACAGCGTCACCGGCATCGGGTCCAACACGTTCAATAGCTGCGCCAACCTGACCAGCGTTATGATCCCCGACCATGTCACCAGCCTCGGAGACTATTCCTTCTATGACTGCTACAGCCTGACCAACGTCACGATTGGGAAAAACGTCACCACCATCGGCGCTTATGCCTTCTCTGGCGACCCCCTCAGCAGCGTCACCATCCCCAACAGCGTCACCAGCATCGGAGACTATGTTCTTCTATAACTGCAACGCTCTGACAAACTTCATGATCGGGCGACAGCGTCACCAACATCGGCGCCTATGCCTTCTCTGGCTACTGGTCTGGCGACCCCCTCACCAGCGTCACCATCCCCAACAGCGTCACCCGCATCGGGGATTATGCGTTCTCTTACTGCTCCAGCCTAACCAACGTCAACAATCCCAAACAGTGTGACCACCATCGGAGTCGCTCCATTCAGTGAGTGCTCCAGCCTGACAGGGATAAGCGTTACAAACAATCCCAATTATATCAGTGTTGGTGGGGTCTTGTTCAATTAAGCCAGGACCACGCTCATTCAATACCCGGCAGGCAAGGTCGTAACGTCCTATATGATCCCCAACACCGTCACCAGTATCGGAGAAGGAGCCTTCGATGGCTGCCTGAGCCTGGACAACGTCACGATCCCCAACGGCGTCACCAATATCGGAGACTATGCGTTCTTTTCCACCAGCCTGACGAGCATCACGATCGCGACCGGATCATCAGAATCGGGGATTATGCCTTCGGATATACCAGCCTAACTAGTGTCACGATCCCCAGCAGTGTCACCACCATCGGAAGTGGAGCGTTCTTTAATTGCGCCGTGCTGACCAATATCACGATTGGCAACGGCGTCACGAACATCGGCGAGAGTGCGTTCGCCGGCTGCACCAACCTCGCCGTAGCCTATTTCTATGGAAACGCCCCCACGGCTGATTCAACTGTGTTCCCTTCGGTTCTTTTGGCCGGTTATTACTACTACTACTACCCACGGACCACTGCCTATTATTTGGTTGGCACAAGCGGGTGGAGTAATACTTTTGCGGGTGCCGTGGCCGGGGCGTTGACAGCGATAACCATCACGGCCAATCCAACTAACGGGGTGGTGCCTCTCAACGCGAGCTTCACTTCTGCGGACACTAACGCCAGCGGCAATGCCATCACCAATTGGAACTGGGATTTTGGCGATGGTTCAACCAGCAATGCCGAGAACCCCTCGCACATTTACACCAACACCGGAACATATTCCGTCGCACTCATTGAGACCAACAACAACGGTGTCCCGGTTGCCGGAGCAGGGGTGTTGATCGCCGTGTCCTCGCCCATCGTTGCGTTCACTGATTATCCCACCAACGGCGTCGTTCCACTCACGGTGAGCTTCACCTCTGCCAACGTTGACAGCGGCGGAAATACTGTTTCCAGATGGAACTGGGCCTTTGGTGATGGCTCCACCAGCACGGCTCGGAATCCCTCCCACACTTACACAAATGCTGGCACTTTCTCCCCCGCTCTCATCGCGACCAACAATATCGGCGCCGCGATTGACGGCTCCGGCCCGGCTTCCATTACAGCGACCAATGTCAATTATATGATAACAGTGGGTGCCTCGCCGAGTGCGGGCGGCACAGTCAGCGGAGGCGGAACCTTTGCTTCGGGCAGTCGGCAGACGGTGACAGCCACGGCCAATAGCGGGTACGCATTCGCCAACTGGACGGAGAATGGCAGGGTGGTGAATTCGTCGGCCAGCTACACTTTCACGTTGACCAATAACCAGACCATGGTTGCCACTTTTATAGAAGGGAATCCGAAATTGACCATCACTTCGCCAAAATCCGGCCAGAGCGTGAGCAATGCGCTGCTTCTGGTCACCGGCACAGTCACGGACAGCGTGGCCGTGGACGATGTTGATCATCAACTGAACAGTAACGGTTGGACGTGGCCACGCCTTCCAATTCATGGAGCAACTGGACGGCCGGCGTAACCCTCAAATCCGGTCTGAATATCATTAGCGCTTACGCCCAGGACACCAGCGGCAGCGTATCCCCCACCGTGAGCGTAACCAATTTCTTTGTGGCGACGGCTTCGCTAGTGGTGACGAATACTGGCAAAGGAACGATCAGCCCTGATTACAACGGCCAGTCTCTGATGGTTGGGTCAAATTACTCCATGACGGCTACGGCCACGCCCGGTTCGGGCTTTAAATTCACCAATTGGACGGGAGGAACGAATCTGCCGTCCAGCGTCCTCACCAACAACGCGAAGCTGACCTTTACTATGGCCTCGAATTTGACGCTCATTGCCAACTTTGTGGACATCGCGCCTCCCACCAACACCATCACCTCACCGAAACCCGGCCAGAACGTAAGCAACGCTTCTTTCACGGTGACCGGGACGGCCAAAGACAACGTGGCGGTCGCATCGGTTTACGTTCAACTGGACGGCGGCACTTGGACGAACGCCTCCTCCACCAACGGCTTCACTAATTGGACGGCCAATGTGACGTTGACGCCGGGAGCCAATACCATTTGCGCCTACGCCGCAGACACCAGCAGCAACGCATCCCCCATCGTGAGCGTAACCAATTTCTATGTGGTGACGGCTCAACTGGCGGTCACGAATACCGGCAGAGGAACGATCAGCCCTGATTACAACGGCCAGTCTCTGGCGATTGGGTCAAACTACTCCATGACAGCCGCGGCCACGACCGCTGCGGGCTTTGCCTTCACCAACTGGACGGGAGGAACGAATCTTCCGTTCAGCGTCCTCACGAACAAGCCGAAGCTGACCTTCACCATGGAATCGAATTGGACATTCATCGCCAACTTTGTGGACGACACACCGCCCACCATCACCGTCACATCGCCCACGGCCAATGAGCGCTGGAGCAACAGCACCTTCACTGCCACGGGCATGGCAAAGGACAAAGTCCAAGTTTCCAACGTTTGGTGCCAACTTAATAGCAGCGGCTGGACCATGGCCACTCCCGGCAACACCAATTGGACCAATTGGAGAGCCACTCTGACCCCCTTGGAGAGCACCAACCTGTTTGAAGCCTATTCCGTGGACACCACCGGCAATAACTCGCCCACCAACAGGGTTCACTTCCTCTACATCCCCAGCGCCCCGGTTACCGTCAGCACCAACGGGAACGGCAAAATTACTCCCGTTGACAACAGCAAAATGCTGGCCATTGGCACCAACTACACCCTCACCGCTTCGCCGGGCAAGAATTGGCTTTTCTCCAACTGGGTTGGCGGAACATCTCTCCCTTACTCTGTGCTGTCTTCCTCGTCCAACTACACATTCCCCATGCAATCCAACCTGGTGTTGCAGGCCAACTTTGTCACCAACCCGTTCCTGGCCGTGGCGGGAAACTATAACGGACTGTTCTATCCGGCCAACGGCGTGACGGAGGCCAGTTTGGGCTTTATCTCGACCACGATTGCGAGCAAAAGCGCCGGGGCCTACACGGCCAAATTGCTGTTGGACGGCGAAACCAATTCCTTCAGCGGATCCTTTAACTTGATGGGGATCGCACAAACCAATCTTGCCCGCAAAGGCAAGACACCGGTCAGCGTCACCTTGAGCCTGGACTTCAATCCCGCCGACGCCCTGATGAGCGGGTCGGTCAGCAATGAGGCGGCGGGCTGGAATTCGGTGATTCAGGCGGACCGGGCTGTCTTCAGCGCGACGGCCAACCCGGCGACCAATTACGCCGGGCATTTTACCCTGCTGTTGCCTCCGGACACCAATGCGCCGCTGGGAAGCCCGGACAGCTACGGTTATGCCGCCGTCACCAACACGCTGGCCGGAATTTCCACCCTGGGCGGAGGGCTGGCCGACGGCACGCGCCTCCTATGGTCGGCGCCGATGGCCGCGAACGGCGGCATCCCGCTCTACCAATCCCTTTATTCGGGCAAGGGGAGTTTGCTGGGATGGATCTATATTACCAACGAGCCGTCGCAAAATGTGTCCACGAACAGTTGGGTCAGTTGGATTAAGCCATCCGTTCCGAATACATTGTATCCGTCCGGCTTCACCAACTTGACGGGAGTGCTCGGCTCGCCCTACACGAACACGGCGAAGGCGGGAGTGCCGGTGTTGAACCTGACCAGAGCCACACTACTCCTGACCAACGGCAACTTGACCAACGGCTATTTAATTTACACCAACATCGGCACCAACCTCACCAGCCACAACACCCTGACCAACCTGGACGCGGGAAACCCGAATCTTTCCCCGACCAACCATTTGGTCATCGCGATCAACACCAACAACGGCCTGGTGACCGTGACCTTCCAGAAAACGGGGGTGGGAACGAACACCATTGCGCATGGGGCCGTGCTGCAAAACCAGACCAACGCCGCCGGCTATTTCTTGGGAACGAACCAAACCGGCGCTTTTCTGCTCGAAAACCCGTGACCATATCACCTCACAAATAAATCGTCCATAAAAGCGAAGAACAATACTTTGAAAACGATAACATTCAGTAACAGAGGGTGTTACGAATTTCATTCAGTGAGAATTATATTCTACGAGGGAAACCGGGTGATAGCGCAATTTCACGGCAACATTGCGCGTTCGGAACTAACGCGACGGCAGAGTGTTCTATCCCGCACATTTGCAGGTGTTTCGAACGGTTTTGGCTACCATTTGTTGAGCAGACCTTCTCAAAATACCGTGAAAATGACATTTTCACGACGTAAACTATTGGAAATCCGGAGGTTGCATTGAAATTCGCAACACCCTCTAACAGTCCACAAAGTCAAATATATAACTATGAAAAGACCATTGATCATCCTTTTAGGCTTGCTGCTCTTGGGTGTACCGACAGCATTGCAGGCCCAATTCACTTACACCACCAATAACGGCGCGATCACCCTCGCCGGATACACCGGTGCCGGGGGTACTGTGGTCATTTCCAACTTCGTCACCATCATCGGAGCGAATGCTTTCGAAGGCTGCAGCCTCACCAGCGTCACGATCCCCAGCAGCGTCGTCAGCATCGAGGATTATGCGTTTCCATTCGACGGGCTGACCAACGCCATTTTCCAGGGCAACGCCCCCGACGCTGATTCGACTGCGTTCTACGAGGACAACAACCTGACTGTTTATTACTCGCCGGGCACCAGCGGGTGGAGTTCGACATTTGACGGATTTCCGGCCGTGATGCTGCATCCGCCGGCTTCATTCGGGTCTTTGCAGGTGATCATCACCCCGGCTTGGGCCGGCGCCGCCGGGGCGCAATGGCAGGTGGATGGCGGAATTCCCCAGCCCGGCGGAGCGACTGTATTGGGTCTGCCGGTAGGCAACCACATTGTGAGCTTCAGCACCGCCAGCGGCTGGACGACGCCCGCTAACCAGACAGTTTCCGTCCGTTCCAATTCGACCTCAACTGCCGTTGGCTCTTACATCTTAACGGGGTTTGTCTCACAAGGAATTGAGCCTTTCTATTCGTTCACCGGCGGAAATGATGGAGCGGGTCCCACCGCCGCCCTCGTCCAAGCCAGCGACGGCTGGCTCTATGGAACAACTGGCCAGGGTGGAAGTAACGGCTATGGTGGCGTTTTTCGATTCAACACCAATGGCGCCTTCACCCCGCTTTATTCGTTCACCGGCGGAAATGATGGAGCGAATCCCGCCGGAGCGCCGCTTGTCCAAGCCAGCGACGACTGGCTTTACGGGACAACTGAATGGGGCGGCAGCAACGGCCTTGGCACCATCTTTCGAATCAACACCGATGGCGCTTTCACGTCACTTTATTCCTTCACCGGCGGCAATGACGGCGGGATTCCGCAAGGCGGGTTGGTCCAGGCCGGCGACGGTTATTTCTACGGGACGACCCAAGGAACCAACTATTATGGCACGGTTTTCAGGATCAGCATGAATGGCGCGCTCACCACACTTTATTCATTCACCAACGGCAATGACGGAGCCGATCCCCTCGCCGGCCTGATCCAAGCCAGTGACGGGTATCTCTATGGGACAGCTAATCAAGGCGGAAAAAACGGTGTCGGAACGGTTTTTCAGATCAGCACCAGCGGATCCTTCACTCTGCTTTATTCGTTCACCGGCGGTAATGACGGGGCCTATCCTGGCGCCAGCCTCATCCAAGCCAGTGACGGCTATCTCTATGGAACAGCGAGTCAAGGCGGAACCAATGGATCGGGCACCGTTTTCAAGATCACCACCAATGTGGTCTTCACCCCGCTTTATTCCTTCACTGGAGGAGATGATGGAGCGGTTCCGGACGCCGGTCTCATTCAGGCAAACGACGGCTACCTGTTCGGGACAGCATCGGGCGGCGGAAGGTCCGGCAACGGCACGGTTTATGTGATCCAGACCAACGGCGCGAATTTCAGAGCAGTCTGTCAGTTCACAGGCGGGGACGACGGAGCCAATTCTTATGCCAGCCTGATCAAAGCCACCGACGGCTATCTCTACGGGACGGCTGCGAATGGCGGGAGTTCCAGCAACGGCGCTGTGTTTGTGCTTGACTCACTCCTGATCGCGCCCCGGAGCCTTCTGGTCTCCGCCCCGGCCAGCGGACCCGTACCCGCCACAAACCTGACCTTCATTAACCTGGGGACCGCTTCCTTGAATTGGAACATGGGCGGCACCCCCTGGTTGAACCTTTCACCCTCCAGCGGCTCCCTGGCGCCCGGCGCTTCCATGTCTTTGACACCGACTGCCACCGCCGCGGCCGCCAACTTGGATCCCGGGTTTTATTCGTTCTTTCTCGACTTCACAAATTTTAATGAAGGCGCTGTCCAAAGCATCGAAGTTGACTATGAATCGCTCCTCTCCCCCTTGGTCTCGTTTCCTGGCAGCGATGGCGCAAATCCCGATTCCCCCCTCCTCCAAGCCCGCGACGGCAACTTTTACGGAACAACTGCAAACGGCGGAATCTACGGCGACGGCGCGGTTTTTCGGATTACCCCGAACGGCGCGCTCACTACGCTTTATTCCTTCACCGGCGGAAACGATGGGAAAAATTCTTATGCCGGCCTGATCCAGGCCAGCGACGGCTGGCTTTACGGAACCACGCAATATGGCGGAGCCTACGGCGAGGGCACGGTTTTTCGAATCGGCACCGGAGGCGATCTCACCACACTGTATTCGTTCACAGGCACGGCTGATGGAGGCAATCCTGCCGCCAGCCTGATCCAGGCCAGCGACGGCTATCTCTACGGAACTGCTTCCGGGGGCGACTTCTACGGCACAATTTTTCAGATCACCACCAATGGCGGGTTTGGCTTGCTCTACTCGTTCACTGGCGTGAATGACGGCGCATTTCCAGAAGCCGCCCTTGTTCAAGCCAGCGACGGCTGGCTCTACGGCACCGCGAATTAAGGAGGAATTAATGGCGTGGGCACTGTTTTTCGCATCAGCACCAATGGAACCTTCAATTTGATCTTCTCTTTCAACCATGCGGATGGCGCATCTCCGGCAGGCGCACTAATCCAGGCCAGCGACGGCTGGCTCTATGGAACCACTTCCTCCGGGGGGAATCGAAACAACTATGGCACGGTGTTCAAGATGAGCACCAGCGCCATCTTCAACGCAATCTATCTGTTCACGGGCGGGTCCGATGGAAGCAATCCGAACGCCGGCCTAGTCCAGGCCAGTGACGGCTCTCTCTACGGCACAGCATCGGGAGGCGGAAACTCCGGCAACGGCACTGTTTTCAAGATCACCACCAATGCGGTCTTCACCCCGATGTATTCGTTCACCGGCGGCAATGACGGCGCCAATCCCGACGCCAGCCTGATCCAGGCAAGTGACGGCTCCATTTATGGTACGGCTTCGGGTGGCGGAAGCTACGGCAACGGCACTGTTTTCAACATCACCACCAATGGCGCCTTCAACGCGCTCTTTTCGTTTTTTCCCACCTTCCAGGCTGGCTTTTCGGGAGCGCTGGCCGTGAGCGGCGGTAATTTTTACGGAACAACGCAAGGTGGCGGAGCCAATGGCCAGGGATCCATTATCCAGCTTGCCACCAATGGCGCGCTCACCACGCTTTTTTCCTTCCCCGGCGGCGTTGATGGCGAAAATCCCATCGCCGGCCTGCTCCTGGCCAGCGACGGCTGGCTTTACGGGACAACCGAATGGGGCGGTACGAACGGCGGCTATGGCACCGTCTTCCAAAGCTCCACTAACGGCGCCTTCGCTTCAATTCATTCCTTCAACAGCGCGGACGGCGCCAATCGGAGGCCGTCCTTGTCCAAGCCAGCGACGGCTGGCTCTATGGCACCACTTATTCGGGCGGAGCCAACGGCGATGGCACGGTCTTTAAGGTCTCCACCAATGGTGCCTTCACTTCACTTCATTCCTTCAAGAGTGCGGACGGCGCCAATCCGGAAGCCGCTCTCATTCAAGCCAATGACGGCTATCTTTATGGCACAACTTACGGAGGTGGTTCCAACATCTATTGGGGCACGGTCTTTAAGATCTCCACCAATGGTGCCTTCACTTCGATCTATTCGTTCGGCTACTCGGATGGCGGTTCTCCGCAGTCTGCTCTCCTCCAGGCCAGTGACGGCTGGCTCTACGGAACAACTTGGAATGGCGGAACCAACGGCAGGGGCACGGTTTACCGAATCAGCACCAATGGTTCTCTCACCTCACTTTACTCGTTCACCGGCGGCAACGACGGTGCCAATCCTGTCGCTGGCCTAATTCAGGCCGGAAACGGCAATCTTTACGGAACCACTATCGCGGGCGGGGCCAGCGGTTTTGGCACCATGTTCCAAATCGCCCTCGACGGCACGTTTACATTGCTTTATTCGTTCAGCGGAGGAGATGACGGGGGTTGTTCAACCGGCAGCCTCGTGGCTTTTGACGGCTATCTCTACGGAGTCACCCAGATCGGCGGGGCCAGTGGCAACGGCGCCGTGTTCGCTCTGGCACTGCCAACGTTACCACAACCCGGCATTCTTAGCGTCAGCCTGTCCGGCACAAGTCTGGTGCTCAATGGGTTCAACGGGGCGTCCGGCGGGAAATATTATGTGCTGATGAGCACAAACCTCGCCCTGCCGTTGAGCCAGTGGACGCGCGTTGCGACAAATGTTTTGAGCGCCAGCGGGAATTTCACCATCACCGCCACCAACACGGTGACCCGCAACATCCCGCAGGGGTTTTACATTCTCGAAACGCAATGAGCAAAGACATCCTGGGCGCGGGTCAGCGAAGTCGTCATCCCGGCTTTGTCGTTTTGTTTTCTCTGTGAACGCAACTTTGTCAGCGGTTGGTGTCATCGTAATGATGGCAGTCACGGCAGATGCCTCCGAGGGAGATCGCCCTCCGAATGGCAGTGAAGTGGGTGCAAGTAAAGCCAAAACCGCCAGCCGGCGGATCGTGCCAATTTGCGACACCCTGGCCGCTTGGCTGGCACCCAACACTGGTCGGCAAGGCATGGTGTGGCCGGGAAACTCCGCCGCGATCACCCGGGCCCAATGGCAGGTGGCCGCGGCCGCCGGGATGAAATGGAAGCCCAGTGCTTTGCGCCACTGGTACGCCAGTTATCGCTTTGGGCACATCGGAGACGCCGGGCGCGTGGCCGGGAAGCTTGGAAACTCCGCCGCCGTGGTTCACCGCCATTATCGGGAACTTGTCACAGCGAGCGATGCTCAAGCATGGTTTGCGGCGATGCCGTCCGCCCCCGGCCAACGATGCGGCCAACGACGTGCATGCCGACCAACACAATGGCACGTAACCTCGGCACGCCATTTCTCGAATCAGAAGTTGAAATGAAAGCGAGAATGAAATTCATGCGTCCATCGTTATTCGGCGCCGCCGGAACGCGACGCCCGTTGACACTGGCTTCTGGACAACGCACTCAGCGAGACTTTTTTGTCAGATTCTCAGCATGCGTCCGTATTACGAACTGAAAGCACCAGATAATCACATGCTCTAATCGATCAAATTAACAACGATGAAAACCAACGGCTTTATGATCGCTGGGATGGTCTCTGATTCGAAGTCTGATGCACCGAAATCGGTTGGCCCTGCCGCCAGCCCTGTCAATTTCGCTTGCGAGAGACCGTTTGTTCGCTCATTGTTCCGTTTGAAAAATCCAGCAAGCGATAAATGACCTGCCGAGGCCAAAATGTGAAAGGGTTCTGGTACAGTGCGTGCGGCAACGAAACGCCATAAGGTTTCGTGAGGGTCATTTGTTTTTCCATGATTCCAAAATCGGCGATTGCAGCCGTGCAAAGATCGTAATATCACCCGAAGTCATTGTGAAACAATGTTTCCTCAAACTCTCAGTGGCAGGGCTTGCCTTTTGCGCAGTGTTCTGCCCGATTCACCTTGATGCCGCAACAGTCTCATGGATTGGCGGGAGCGGTGATTGGAACACGACGAACAACTGGAGCACGGGCGCTTTGCCGGGGACAAACGATGACGTCCTGCTTGGTCTCGGTGCAAGCATATCGGTTTCGCATTCATTGGAACGCACACGGTGAGAAGCGTTCAAGGCATGCAATTATTTGTCCTGTCAGGCGGTTCGCTCACAGTTTCCAATGCTTTCATCTCCAGCAATACTTTCACACTTTCCGGCGGCACATTGCGCACCGCCCAAGTGACGATGACCGACGGGGCGGTGCTAATCGTCAGCAGCGGTACGCTTGATGGAGTGACGGTCAACGGGGTGCTGGACATGGGCAACAGCATCAACGCGGCGACTTTGACGGTGACCAACGGGCTGACGCTGAACGGGACGGCGCTGGTGGGCAACCCGACGAACAGCTACTACGGGCGAGATCGGTTTTGCGGGCACACAGACGCTGGGCGGCAGCGGGACGGTGGTGTTTGGGAACAACGGCAACTACTCTATAGCGCGTTGCGGGTGCTCAACGGAGGGACGACCCTGATGATTGGGCCGGGCATAACGGTTCGTGGTCAAAACGGGGTGGTTGGCTACGCCAGCGCCTATGGCGGGCCGGCCAACGTGGCGTGTTCAACCAAGGCACGATCCAGGCCGATGTTAACGGGGGAACCATTACTGTGGATGCGCAGCCGTTCATACAGCTAA
>CAWHLQ010000006.1:0-16145 GCA_963830195.1 uncultured Actinomycetota bacterium
CGGTGCTCCAGTCGCGGCGTGAGGGTCTGGGCGAACACCAGTGAGGCAATGACGAACTCCACGAGCACCAACGCCACCGGCGCCATGGCGGTCATGATGCCGACCTGCAACAACAAGACCGCCGTCTGCCCCGAACGCGTGCGACCCCAACCGCGGTGCCCGAAGGCCACGGAGTCATCCAGTGGCTCTGGTCGAAATCCCGTCACGTCCAGCAGCAACAGAAGACGACGCAGGGCGAACGGTAAGAGGGCGGTAATGACGAGAACGTCCAGTCGGCCGCCTTCGATGAGATTGACGCCCACGGGAAAGGCCAAGTAGGCGATCGATCCAACGAGTCGGGCCCGATTGGAGACGACGCCGCGCAACAGCCGCCACACGCCCCAGGTGCCCAGGGGCACCGCGAAGATGAGCACGACCTTCGGGAGAACTCCCATACGGCCGAACACGAAGGTGCCCGCAAATCCGAGGACGCCGTAACCGGGCATGCCGGGCGTCCCGGTGCCCACACCGTTGGACGACCACGACGCAAAGAAGTGTCGCCAGGTGTTCCACCATGAATCGAGTGGTGCGAGCCGTCCCACGATGGGCAACTGTGCCGCGACGATGTTGCGCGCTCCATAGAGCCACACCAGTGCCACGACGATCCCGACGATCAACTGCGACTGCCCCCCCGTGAACAGCTTCGTGAGGCGGTGGCGACGTCCCTCAACCTCAAGAGCGGCGATGTCGTCGAAGCTCTCCTCTTCGGAGAAGGCCGCCGCAAAACCGACGGACTCGGCTTCGATATCGGCCTCGTCGTCGTGGAGCCGCTCGGGCAGAATGCCCCGGGCTCGATCGAAACCGTCTTGGAACAACGTGGCCACGAAGGTCTTCAGTCGACTGGCGCCGCCGACCTGGAGCCGCATGATGTCGGCGTCCTTGATCACTCGGATGGCCCCGAGTTCGCGGCGGCGCTGTCGAAGGTGCTTCCGGTTGCGCCAGACCCACCGCCACGACCCCGCGATCGCTCCCGCGCGGTCGGTGTCGCGACCGATCAGCGACAGGACTGCCTCCGAGAGGTCCAACATGATCACCGCGGCGACGACACCGACGAGCGTCACCGTCGTCCAGCACGTGAGGACCGTGGCGAGCTGGTGTCGCCGTTGAAGATCCGTGAGGGATGCGTGGCGTGTGCCGATCGCCGTCACGGGACGGTCGCCGGTCGCGAGGGACTGGCGATGGGCGATCACTGCTGAGGGAGCGACGATGATGCGGGCGCCCGCCACTTGCGCGCGCCAACAGAGGTCCAGATCCTCCCCGAGCGCGGGGATCAGGGGATCGAAGCCGTGCAGCGTCTCGAACAGGTCCGTGCGCACCAACGTGACCCCGCCCGGGGCGACGAAGACGTCGCGCTCAAGATCCTGCTGGCCGTGATCGATCTCGCCGAGTTCGACGCGTTCGCGGACCGTGCCGAATCGGTCCGCGACCTGACCGACGTGCAGCAGGATGAAGTAGTCGTCGTAGGCCACGACCTTGGGTGTCACGATCCCCGCGTTCGCCCGAAAAGCGGCCTCCACCAACTGGCTCACGGCCCCCTCAAAAAACAGGACGTCGTCGTGGCAGAACACCATGAAGGCCGCTCCCTGCACGGTCAGGGCTGCCTCATTGCACGCCGCGGCAAAGCCCCGGTTCTCCTCGAGGACCTTCACAAAGGCGTTCGGCGCGACGGCCGCCACCCGTGACACGACATCCTCGTTGCCTCCGTTGGCGACGACCAGAACGCTGAGTTCCTCGTAGTCCTGACCCACCAGGGTTGACAGGGTCGCTTCAAGTCCGGGGGCGGGACCCGTGGTAACGACGACGGCTACGACCGCCGGTGCTCGGGCTTCCATCAGGAAATTAAGGCTAGTTGGACCCCGAGGGCCTTCCGTGGCGCAAACTATAGTTTGCACTGTGCTATACTTCTGTTTAGTCCCCCCAACAAAGGAGAAATCATGGCAGACCTCACCACGGCGGCCACCAACCTCGGCCGCGAGGCCAGCGCCAAGGCTCGCGCCTTTGCCGAGTCCAACCCCGTCGCCAAGAAGACCAAGGACGCCGTCTACACGGCCGTTGGCTTCGGCGTGATCGGCACCCAGAAGGCGGCCGCGGCCGTCAAGTCCGTCCAGGGCAGCGTCGACACCGACGGTGTCAACGCCTCGGTCAAGCGTGGCGTCACCGACGTCACCGAGACCGTGAAGCGACAGGCTGCGTGGTTGGACGTCCAGCTGAACAAGTCCGTCAAGGCCCTCGACGACGTGGTCGCTCCGCTGGAGCAGAAGTTGCCCCCCAGCGTTCGTGACGTCTCCGAGAAGGCACGCACCATGACGAAGAAGTTCGTCACGCGTGACGGCGAGAGCGACGTCGAGGCCTCCGCGCCGGCCGCCGAGACCACCGACGAGACCACCGACGAGAAGTAGTTCTCGGGTCTAGCTGACCAACGGCGCCGACCGCGCCGAATCCACAATGTCGCGCAACGTCGTGGTGAACTCGATTTCGGGTTCCCACGACGTTGTTGCGTGAAGTTTGGCGTAACTGCCCCGCAACACCGGGATGTCCGACGGCCGCAAGAGAGCCGGGTCGGTGACGAAGCGCAAGGTCGGATCGATCATCGAGCCCAACTCGTCAGCGATCTCTTGCATCGATCGATCGACGCCACTCGCAACGTTGTAGATCTCGCCGCTCACGCCGGAGTTCGCGAGAAGGCGATACGACCGGACGACGTCACGGACGTCGGTGAAGTCGCGGCGTGAACTCAAATTCCCCACCGACACCGTCGCGCGAGCGTCACGTTGCGCCTCGACGAGACGTGACGCAATGGCGGGCACGAAGAACGTCGGGGACTGTCCGGGGCCGATGTGATTGAACGGCCGGACCACCACCACTTCTTGGCCGAAACCACGGACGGCCTGAAGAGCGACGACTTCGGCGGCCAGTTTGCTCGCGGCGTAGGGGGAGTTGGGCCGAGCCGGTGACTGTTCGGTGAGGGGAAGGTCGTCAGCCGACACCACGCCGTACACCTCGGCGCTACTCACCAGCACCGTGCGTGCGGTGGGCTGGTGCGTGCGCACCGCCGCCAGGACGACCGCCGTTCCGAGGACGTTGACGCGCAGCACGGTGGTGGGATCATCCCACGACTGCCCCACGTGGCTGATGGCCGCGAGGTGGTACACGACGTCGGGCCGAACCTCGGCGACGACACGCCCCATCGCGGTGGGATCCGCCACGTCGTGCTCGATGTCGATCGCCACGACGTCGTCGCCGCACGAACTCAGATGGCGTTCGAGGTGCAGGCCGACAAAGCCTCGTCCGCCGGTGATCAGGGCACGCATAGACCTCTCACTCTATTGGGCTGCCCCTCACCGACAGGAGCCCCGGGAATACTCACGTGTGCTTCGACTGACACGCAATCTGATACGACTCGATGTGGCGCGTCATCGAGGCCTGCCAGGTGAACTCCTCCGCTCGAGCGCGAGCGCGAACTGCACGGTGCGCACGAATCTCGTCAACCTCACGCACGAGAGCCCCGATGGCCTCCGCCAGCGCCGACGCATCGCCGACCGCAACGAGAGTCGCGGCGTCGCCGGCGACTTCCGCCATCACCGTGTCGGACGTCGTCACGACGGAGGCACCGCACGCGAGAGCCTCGAGGACGGGAAGACCAAAGCCCTCACCCCGTGACGGGTACGCAACGACGCGCGCCGCGCGCAAGAGCCACGGCAGAGCGTCGTCGTCGACATAACCGAGTCGCTGAATGCGCTCGCGATACGGATGGCGTTCGATCGACGTGCGGAGCTCATCGACGCCCCAGCCGTCTTGACCGGCGAGCCACAGCTCAATCGTGTCGTCGTTCGCCGCGACGTCGGCGAACGCGTCCAGCAACACGTCGACGCCCTTTCGTGGCTCCAAGGTGCCGACGAAGAACACGTAGGGCCGTGACACGTCGGGAAGTCCCGTGGGCGGTGCGGAGTCTCGATGGGGCGACGCGGTGAAGTGCTCGAGGTCAACACCGTGCGGAGCAACAACCACGGGCCGCGTCGTGGCCGTCACGTCACGCAGCAGCCGCGCCGTGAATTCACTCACGGCAATGAGCACGTCGGCTTCACGGGCGGCGTATCGGATCGCCCGCCGGAAGAACGCCACCTTGGAACGCTCGTGCCACTCGGGGTTGGTGAAAAAGGTCATGTCGTGCACGGTGACGGCGACGGGCCGACGTGCGCGGTGCGGCATGGAGTAATGCGGGCTATGCCAGACGTCGACGTCGCGCACCACGGACCGGCTCCCGAGCACGTACGCCTCGAACCCGAGCCGCAGGACGCGCGAGTTGGGCACCACGGGCTCGACCCGACTGTGCGGACTCCACTGACGCCATCGCTGCGCGTCGGAGTGCCGAGTGGCGACCGTGAGGTCGACCCCCTCGGTCGGCAGCCGCTGTGCGAGTTCGACGATATATCGACCCGCACCCGCGGGGCGCGCCGGCACCGCTGACGCGTCGAGCCCGACTCTCACGACCACGCCGCCAGGTGGTCGCGTGCGCAGTTGGCCCACGTCAAGTCAGCGACTGACGCGCGCCGACGCTCACGCGTGTCGTCGTCGTCTCGCTGCGCGAGTGCCCGAAGGAGACCGTCGGTGATGTCGTCGATGGAGAGCGGATCGACCGCGACGACGTCAGTGTTGCCCTGCGTGCTCGGCAGAGTCGCGGACGCCACGACGGGCCGGCCCGCGACGAGGCCCTCCACAGCGGGAAGCCCCCACCCTTCTTCAATGGGTACGCACACGCAGACCCGACAGCCCGCGAGAAGGCTGTCACGTTCGATGTCGGACAGCTCGCCGAGCTCCACGGCTCCGGTCGTGTCAACAGAGCCCCACCCGCGCGCGCCCACCAGAACCAGCGGTCCCAGTTCGGGAGCGTGAGTGCGAGCGCGAGCGTGCGCCGCGATCAGCCTCTCGAGATTCTTGCGTGGCTGGATGGTCCCTATGACGAGAGTGAATGTCTCACCGGGACGCTCGCGTTCTGCGAGACGTCGTTCGAAGATCTCGCGCGGGTCGACGAGTGACGACTGATCTCGGTGGTGCACTCCCAATCGGACAGAGAACGCGCGAGCGGGATCAAGACCTTCACTCACCAACCGCGCGCGCAACGTGGTCGAACTGACGAGCACGCGCAATCGGGGCGTCTCGAGAATCTGTCGAAGTCGCTGTTCGTGGAACGCCGCACCTCGCCGCGTCGTCAACTCGGGATGATCCCGCCACAGGACGTCGTGGAGAGAGACGGAATGCACGGCGGCGCTCGCGCCGCCACGGAATGGTCCGGCGAGACTCGTCGCGTGCACGACGTCAGCGGACGCGGGGACGCCGATGGGCCAGTGTCGCCACGCGACAGTCGCGACGCGCGTGCTCAAGCGCGTGCGCGTCACGGGACAGGGAACGGACAGTTCCGGCGAGGACTCTCGACACGCGAGACCTTCGACGGTGCCGGGGAACTCCCCCGACGACGCCAGTTCGTCCAGACCCGCGAGAAGCCCCCGCACGTACGTCCCAATGCCACCGGGATGCGGCCGTTGCAGCTGATCGAGCGTGACGAGCACCCGGGTGGTCATACGCGCGCCTGACGCCGCGCCAACACGCCGTAGAGCGCCGCGTAACTTCGCGCGGCGACGTCGGGTGAGAAGTCCACGGCTCGGGCTCGACCCGCCGCGGCGAGCAGTGAGCGACGCGAGCCGTTCTCCCACAGCTCCTCCACCGCCGCGATCAGTCGATCTTCGTCACTTTCATCGACAAACACGGCGGCTCCTTCGAGGAGTTCGCGGTTCACCGGTGTGGACGTCGCGCAGGTCGGAACGCCCGCCGCGAGACTGGCAATAGCGAAGGACGGAAATCGTGCGCCGTCGGACAGGTGAACGACTGTGCGGGCGTGGGAGAGGACGTCGGCGGCGTTTCGACGAGCGCGCAGATCGACGTCCAGTCCCGCCTGACGGATGCGGGCCGCCGCCTCGTGACTCGCGAGCACCTCCACCCGAGCGGACCGTCGTCGCGCGACCGCCACCAAAGCCGGTGCGAGTCGGAGAAAATCGTCGGTTCGACCCGTGAGATTGACCACCAGTTGCTCACCGTCGGTCACCGCCCGTCCCCACGAGACCGCCGGTGGGACGATGACGACCTGTTCACGCAAGAGGCCGAGTGATCGCTGGACTTCGAGACTCGCCTCGCGCGACGACGCGACCAGTTGCGCGCCGTGGTGAACAGCGCGGCGAAGTTGCGCCACGCGCTGTCGCCCCCGAGAGTCATCGCGAAGCGGTCGAAGGTCGTCAACCGAGATGAGCAGGGGTGTGGAACGCGTTGGCGGCGTGGCGACGCCACCCACGTGCACGACGTCGACCCGCGGCAACAGCGCGTCCACGCGACGTCCGCGACTGCGGTGCCACAGCGGCCGCCAGAGCCCTCGCGTCACGAGATCGACGTCAACGTCGTCGAACTGCTCCGTACCGGTCTGGAACCTGACGACGTCGCACAGATCCTGGTCTCGCAACGCTGCGGCCAGCAGATCCATCCAATTGCCGAGGGGTTCGTGAGGCCCGCTCAGGTCAAGGGCGACTCGCAGGCGCGGCTGGTCGTTCACGCGACGTACCGATCGTGCAGCGCGTCCATCCACATCGGCCACAAGTGGACCGCCCAGGCGCCGAACGGTGCGCCCGCGGCCGCAGCCACGACGATGCCCGATTCCGGCTCGACGACCACGTAGGCACCGCTTTGACCAAAGTGGCCGTAACTTCTGGCCGAGAGTCGACTACCCATCCAGTGATTCTTATGACCGTGGACCTCCGGCCCCAGACCCCATTCGCACGGATCGAAGCGTCCGAAGCCCGGGACGACACCCGCCAGGTCCGCAAGAAAGGGTGCCACGAAGAGGTCACGCGTTGTCGTTGACACGCCGTCTGCGCGGAGCCATCCCGCCGCGAGCGTGACCAGATCACGAAGTGAACCCCACCCCCCGGCGGCCGGCCGGCCATCGAGGAAGGAGGTGGTCATGTGCAGAGGTCCGAACACGTGCCGCTGCAGCCACGCGGCCGGGTCGCCGTGACCCGTCACGACCGCCACGGCTCGATCGATCCCGATGTTCGAATAGATGCGACGAGAACCGACCGGCATCACCGGGTCACCGACCTCCAAACCGAGACCACTGGCGTGGGAGAGCAGATGAGCCACCGTGGACCCGACGGGACCCGCGGGGGACGCGAGATCCACCTCTGCGCGGTCGACGCACACCGCCATCGCCCAGGCGACGGCGAACTTCGTGACCGACGCCCAGGACCGCACTTGATCCGTCTCGCCCGCGCTCGCGATGACGTCGATCGTCTCGTCGCCCACGTGCGCCACCAGGAACGCCGACCCCTCGGGCCAGCCGATCATCTCGGCGGGGTCGTTCACGAATCGAAATTCTAGTGTCGGTCCCCCTAAGGTCTCGGAGGTGATCGTCGTCCTCAGTGGTGGTGTGGGTGCCGCGCGACTGTTGCGTGCGCTGCGCGGCACGATTCCCGCACGCGACGTCACAGCCGTCGTCAACGTCGGTGACGATCTCGTCATGCACGGACTCACGATCTGTCCCGACCTCGACACCATCACCTACACGCTGGCCGGTCTCAACAACGATGAGCTCGGTTGGGGTCTCACCGGTGAAAGTTGGCGCGTGATGGAGGAACTCGCCGTGCTCGGCGGAGAATCCTGGTTCCGCTTGGGCGACCGCGACCTCGCCACGCACCTCTATCGGTCCGAACGTCTTCGCCGTGGCGCCACGAAATCTGACGTGACCGAGGAGCTGTGCGCGCGCCACGGTGTCGCCGAGCGACTGCTCCCCGTGAGTGACGACGACATCCGCACGACGTTCGTCACGGCCGCGGGTCGCCTGAGCTTCCAGGAGTACTTCGTGCGTCACCATCACGATATCGACGTCCACGCCGTCGAGATCGAGGGAGCGCCCGAGGCGCGACCGGCGCCCGGTGTTCTCGAGTCACTGCGCGACGCCGACCGCATCATCATCGCGCCGTCCAATCCCGTGATCTCCATTGAACCGGTCCTTCAGGTACCGGGCGTGCGAGAGATCCTTCGACGTCGTCGTGCCGACGTCGTCGCCGTCTCGCCCCTCATCCAAGGCGCAGCCCTGAAGGGTCCCGCCGATCGCCTGATGCGAGAACTGGGCCACGAACCGAGCAGTCGTGGCGTCGCGGGCTACTACCGTGAACTCGTGGGCACGTTCATTCTCGACGAGCTCGACGCCGACCTCGCGAACGACGTGCGCGCCTTGGACATGGACGTGCGGGTGACCACAACGATCATGTCGGTACCGGAGCACGCGCGCCAATTGGCTCAGGTCGTGTTGGCGTGACGCTCTCCATTTTCGCGGTCACCGGCGTCGGAGAGATCACGGTGGGTAGTGACCTCGTCAGTGAGTTTCTGACGGCGCTCGACGCCCAGGGCGACGAGGTGCGCGATGGCGACCTGGTGTCAGTGACGAGCAAGGTCGTCGCCAAATCTGAGGACCGCGTCGTCGCGTGCGGTGAGAGTGAGGCCGACAAGATCGCCCTGGTGGAGCGCGAGGCGCGTCGCGTCCTTCGCCGTCGCGGCCCTCTCCGCATCACCGAGACCTCGCACGGCTTCATCTGTGCCAACGCGGGCATCGATCTCTCCAATACCGCGGAGGGAACCGCCGTCTTGCTCCCCGTGGATCCCGACCGTTCGGCGCGCCGATTCCGGGCCGAGCTTCGTCGTCGTCGTGACGTCGACGTCGCGGTGATCATCACGGACACCTTCGGACGCGTCTGGCGCCAGGGCGTCACTGACGTGGCGATTGGCTCCGCTGGCGTGCGGCCCATTCTTGACCTGCGCGGGACGCGCGACGCCAACGGTCGCCTCTTGGAGGCGACCGAGGTCGCTCTTGTGGACGAGATCGCCGGGGCGGTCAACCTAGTGCTCGGAAAGTCAGCGGCGACGCCCTTCGGCGTTGTGCGCGGTCTCGATCCGACGTACTTCGGTGACGGATCCGTCGGCGAGCACGTCGTGCGAGCCGCTCACGAGGACCTCTTCCGTTAGAGGTACTGGTAGGCGTCCCACGCGTCGCGGACGATTTCATCGAGAGTCGAGTGTTTTGGTTCCCACTGGAGCGTCTCGCGGGCGAGCGTGTTGCTCGCCACCGCGGCTGCGGGATCGCCGGGACGCGGACCCACGACGCGAACCTCGAACTCTCGACCGGTGACGCGGCGCACGGTATCGACGACCTCCCGGTTCGTGTAACCCGAGCCCGTCCCGAGGTTGAGGGTCAACTGCTCGTGCGTCGCCAACGCGTCGATGGCCAAGATGTGCGCCTCCGCCAGATCGCTCACGTGGACGTAGTCGCGTACGCACGTGCCGTCTCGCGTCGGATACTGGTCGCCGTACAGTTCGAAGCCCTCGCGATCCCCCGCCGCGGCGGCGAGGGCGAGGGGAATCAAGTGGACCTCCGGCACGTGGCGCTCGGGGTGCGCGGGGGTGCCTCCGGCGGCGTTGAAGTATCGCAACGACGCCGGACGAATCCGTCCGAGTGACGCCAGCCACCGCAGACCGTGCTCCACCATCAACTTGGACTCCCCGTAGGGGCTGTGGGGATTAGTCGGGTGCGTCTCGTCGATCGGGATCGTCACCTTGTCGCCGTACACCGCGCAGGACGACGAGAACACAAATCGTTCCACACCGGTGTCGACGAGCGCCTTGAGCAGTTGGAACGTCTCGGCGACATTGTTCGTGAAGAACGACTCGGGCTCCTTCATGGACTCACCGGGAGCGAAATACCCCGCAAAGTGCACGCACGCATCAAAGGATCCGAGCGATCGCACCAACGCAACGTCTCCCACTGAGCCCTCGACGAACGTGGCACCGGCGGGAACATTGCTCCGGCGACCGGCGCAGAGATTGTCGAGCGCCACGACGTCGTAGCCGCGATCGACCATCAACGCCGCGGTTGTTGATCCTATGAATCCGGCCGCTCCGGTGACGAGAACTCTCATGACGGACTCCCCACTCGTGCGCCACTGTCAAGGTGCGCGTCGGCGTCGACCACCTCTGCCGCGCCCACGACGCACGTCGCCGCCAGCGTGGCTCGTTCGCCAATGGAGCTTCCGGCGCCGATAATCGATCCAACGACCCGTGCGCCCGATCGAATGATCGCGCCCGGCAGGAGGATGCTGTCCCGCACGATCGCCCCCGCTTCCACGTGGCAGTCGCGGTCAATCGTCGATCGCGTGACGACCGCGTCCGAGTGCACCGTCGCGCGTTCGTGAATCCAGTTTCCCGCGGAGACTGCGGGCACGCTGGCGACCGCACGACGTCCGTCCAGGATGTCCCAGTGCGCCTGCAAGAAGGCCTCCGGCGTTCCCGTGTCGAGCCAATAGTTCGTGTCCACGACGGCGAACAGGACTCCTGACGCCGCGAGTTCGGGGAAGGTGACTCGCTGAACACTGACGCGCTGATCAGGGGCGATGAGATCGACGACCGACGGCTCCAGCACGTAGACACCCGCGTTGATCTCGTTGGACGGCGCCTCGTCCCGTGGCGGTTTCTCGACGAACGCGAGGACCCGTCCGGCTTCGTCAGTGGGCACGACGCCGAACCGAGAGGGGTCCTCGACCGGGTGGAGCCCGATGGTCGCCAAGGCACCCCGGTCGCGGTGGACGCCGACCAATCGAGAACGTCCAGGTCGGTCAGGACGTCGCCGTTCACGACGAGGAACGTGTCCTCGACGGCTCCGCTGAGAGCGGCGAATCGGATGGCCCCGGCCGTGTCCAGTGGTTCGGGTTCGACCGCGTACGTGACCGGAATGCCCGCCACCGTGTAGTCCGGATAGGTGTCGACGAAGCGATCGGGAAGGTACCCCATCGACAGGATCGCCGACGTGACGCCGTGACGCGTGAGATTGTCGAGCACACGTTCGAGCATCGGTGTTCCGACGATCGGGAGCAACTGCTTGGGTGTCGTGTACGTAAGCGGTCGAAGGCGGGTCCCCTCACCGCCGACCAGGATGATCGCCTGCACGTCTAGCCCTTGGTGGTGGTGGTCACCGGAACGGTCGTCGTGGTGGGGAGGGTGGCCGGCGTCGTCGTGGTCGTGGAGACGACGGGCGACTGCGAGAACATGTAGGCAATGGACGCGTTCGTCGGCGGCAGCGGTGAGACCTTCTTCGGGACAAAGGCGAAGCTCAACCGCATGTTGGTCGTAAAGACCACGGCCGTCGGGTCGTTCGAGATCGACGGGACCGTCTGGCTAATCGACGTCCAGTAGCCGAGTTCGGGGTACGCGGTCTGTCCGGCGTACTTGGTCCCCTTCGGACACGCCTCGCCCGCGGTGTACGTCACGGTTCCGACGCCGGTCGTCTTGGGAACGACCAACTTGGTGGACGTCAGCTCCAGGGCCTTCTCGGCCTCAAGGAATGAACCCACGTTGGCGTTACTGCCCGCTTGGGCGTCGGTCGTCGGTTGCACCTTCACGACGTTCTTCGCCAGGATCTCGTAGGCGCTGTTCGCCAGAGTTCCGGCGTTCAGTTCAGGCTGAGCCGTGCCGCACACGTCGGTCATGGCGGCGAAATAGCCCACCGTTCCCTTGGCCGGGAACGTGGTGGACACCTTCGCGGGGTGCTGGCGCTCGTAGCGCGAGTACACGACGGCGGACAGCCCCAGGATCACGATCAGCGCCAACACGGCGTAATAGAGGTTCGGACGAGCCTTGGCGTAGGTTTTTCCGCCTCCTGACGCACCGACACGACTGACTGTTTTACCGAGAGAGCTCTTTGCCACGCCCGCACGCTACTAAAGAACCCTCTGGTCACCGTTTAGGCCTCGCCGTGGAGGCAGCAGGATCAACGGGACCGAAAGGAACGTCGGGGAGAGTCGCTGTTCGCACCCCGTCGACGACATCGACCCGCTCGCCGCAGCGTTCGCGACTCGCGTCGTCTGCCGTGTGGCTACGCGATGCCAATCCTCGTCGCCGCTCGGTGGGCGGCATCGGGACCCGCCATCTGGCGAAGCAGTAAGAGGCCGTCGAGGATCGCAATGGACGTCTCCGCCTCAATCCGCCGACTCTCTGGCGAGCCCTGGAGAAATTCGCTCGCCCACGTAATCCACGCTTCGACAAACACGGGCACCAACGTGCAATAGGGCTCTCGTCCGGACGCGGCCAGTCCGTTTGCTTCGAGGAACAGGGAAAATATCGCGTCGGCGTCGGCTCGAGCGACGATCGGCCATGCTCGCACCAAGAGCTCACGATGATCCTTGGCTGGTGAGCCGAACGCGGGCTCAAGAGCGTTCTGGAGCTGGAGTCCGACAGACAGCAGCACCGCGCTGACGAGCTCCTCCTTGGACCCGAAGTAGTAGACGACGATCCGGTCGCTGATACTGAGCTTCTTGGCCACACGGCCATACGTGAGTTGCGACAGCCCGTCGTCGAACGCCACGGCCAGAGCGCCCGAGAGGATTTCTTCCTTGGTGTGCCGAAAGCCCATGACCACTTGATTGTAGTGATCACTGCGACTAGATTTTCGTAGTGATCACTACAACCCAGAAACGAGGAGATGCGTATGACCGACGTTGACCGGCAGCCGTTGGAGATTGTGGAGGCGTTCGTGGACGCGTTCGTCACCATGGATTTCGATCGGGCGCTCGCACTGCTCGACGAAGACGTCGAGTACACCAACATCCCGTTGTTGACCGTGCTCGGTCACGATGCCGTCCGCGAGATTCTCGAGGACTTCTTTGCACCGATCCACGAAAACGACTTTCAGATCATCCGCAAGGCGTCGACGGGTCCGGTGGTCTTCCTCGAGCGCTTGGATCGCCACCGGCTCGACCACGGGTGGCGCGACCTTCCCGTCAACAGCGTCTTTGAGGTGCACGCGGGGAAAATCACGGTGTGGCGCGATTACTTTGATCTGGCAACCGCCGCCACGATTCACGATGCGGCGACGGCGTGACTTTCTCAGTTCACTCCCGCGCCATCGTTGTCACTCTCACAGCGATGAGTACGTCGCGCGCTCGACCCTGTCGAGCAGTCCCAGCGCCGTCTCGTCGGCGAACGGGAGCAGTTGGGTGAGGACGACGCCACCCACGCTCAAGGCGTGGTCGACCCAGAAGTATGTGTTGAACAGGCCCGCCCACGCGAGGCTGCCGCGGCAGCGACCGGTGGACGTCGGCTCCGTGTTGATCTGGAACCCGAGCCCCCAGGTCAGCGGGACGCCGGGCAACAGGTCGACGTCGTTCGAGGCGCTGGGCATGGAGGTCCGAAGGATCGTGACGGGGAGTGGGCCGAGCTGATCCGCCGCCATTGCGACAACGGACGCCGGCTCAAGGATTCGCTCGCCGTCGAGCGTGCCGTACCCAAGCAGCATCTGAAGGAACCGGACATAATCGGGTCCCGTCCCGCAGAGCGATCCCCCGCCCATCGCGAACCGACGATCGCCGTCGATCGGGTCCTCCAGTGGCTCGAGCGCTCCGCCGCTGCCGCGCACGTGGATGGACGCCGCCCGTGCACGCTGCTCGTCGGAAAGCGTGATGGTCGTGTCGTGCATTCCCATGGGCCCGAGGACGTTGGCCGTGAGGTACTCGTCGAGCGCGACTCCCGACACGGCTTCGATCACCTTTCCGAGCACGTCCGTGCTGATGCCGTACGCCCACGCAGCGCCCGGATCAAACAGCAACGGTGTCGCCTCGAGTTCCTCCCAATTCGCGGGGACGACGCCAGTGCCCCGCGAGTCGAGGAGACGGCACAGATCCTCGTTCCAGAAGGCGTATCCGTAGCCCGAGGTGTGCGAGAGCAGTTGTCGCACGGTGATGGTGCCGCGAGCGGGGCGCAGGATTGGTGATCCACCGTCATCGAATCCTTCCAGTACCGACGGAGAGGCCAGCTGTGGCACGACCGTGTCGAGGGGCTGGTCAAGAGCCAACTCCCGACGTTCGATGAGTTGCATCGCCGCGACGGACACGAGCGGCTTCGTCATCGACGCGAGCGCGACGATCGTGTCGATGGTCATCTCGCCCTCGGCGCTTGTCGACCGGACACCCCGGGCTCCCTCGTAGAGGATCTGAGTTGGCGAGGTCACGCAGGCGACGACGCCTGGAAGGGTCTGCGTGGCGGCGTCAAGCGCGTCGTCAAGCGTGGTCCGCAGCGGCACTCGGGTGAGTTTACAGAGGCACCCATTGCAGATACGTTCGAACCCGCGCACCGCCGAACGGACGAAAGTCACGAACCGTGTCGTTCCGGACACCTCACGAGAGACTCCCGTGGCCCTTCTCCAGAATGGATCTCAGGACTGACACCGCGTCAGGGACTCCAACTGATTCGGCAAGCTGATCAAATGTTGGATGAGTCATGAACGAAACGATCGGCCTCTTGTATCGCGGGTTGCACGCCCTCCGCACCGGCGACCCGTTGAACATCCGCTCGAAGGACTGCTCATCCAGAGAGCCCAGCCACTCCAACGCCGGATTCACAAGCTCCATCCGCGGTTCAAGTTCCGCATCGACGCAAATCGGTCCGTCACGCAGGGCCGAGTGCCCCATCCTTTCCGTCCGCCGCGGCGGAGAAAGGGTGGGATCGCGCAATAACGTCCCGCTCCGCGCCGCCTTCCCATTCCACGGGCAAACATCCTGGCAAATGTCGCAGCCGAAGACCTGGCGGCCCATGCCCGGCATCAGCTCCTCGGCGATCGGACCCTTGTGCTCGATGGTCAGGTAGGCAATGCACCGCGTGGCGTCCATCTGGTAGGGCGTGTCGAGCGCGTTCGTAGGGCAGGCTTCGATGCAGCGTCGGCACGTGCCGCAACGATCCGCAACGAGCGTTAGCACGGCTGGCTCGCTCCCTCGCTCCCTGCCGGGGCCCCTGGCGGCTCTGCCGCTGGGGTGGCTTGCTCCCTCGCTCACTTCGAGTGAGGTCAACAGCACCGCCAGAAATCCCCACGAGCCCAACTGGGGATGAATCAGGCACGTATTCTTGCCCGTCCATCCCACGCCGGCCGCTACGGCAAGTGCGCGTTCCACCACCGGACCCGTATCTACATACGCGCGCGATTCAAACTCACCGAACTCCTCATGCAGCCGCGCTTCCACTGCGCGCAATCGCTTGAGCAGCACTTTGTGATAATCGCTGGGCCGCCGCTCGCCCTTCTCATCTGTGCGGCTACTCCACGCGTACCGCGCAATCCACCCGCTCCGCGGGTTTTGGGCTTTGGTTGAGAGTGGTACGTCAGGGTAGAGGTAACTCGCAAAGCACACCAGCGCCGAACGCGCCCAGGGAAACGGCGCCGCCACGCGCTCCCGCGCCAACTGTCCGTCTTCGGTTTTGCGTTCGAGATAGCGCATCGTCCCCGCGCGGCCTTTGCCGGCCCATTCGCGAAACCGCTTGGCGTCGCGATCTTCTGCCTCGTACGGCAATGGCGTCACTCCGGCTTCGGCAAAACCAGCTTCGTGAGCCAGTTCCCGCATCCGCCTCGCGAGCAAACCCGGCGAATTGTGCACTTTGGCTCCCAAGGGAACTCTCTTCTCCTGGCCTGCGTACAGAATAGTGTTGTTCATTTCCGGACGCGCAGAACAAGATCGAACACCAGCCGCCGCGCCGGACGAGCGCAAGATCGCTCACAGGCCCTGAGCAAGACCGAACGGTTGAGCAGCAGGGCATACACATTGCTGTGCGGTTATCTGCTCAAGCGCGCGCAGCCGGAGAAAATCATTGCCGCCGTCAAAGAAGCGCACGAAGGCGGCGTGCCCATGACGCCCGAAATTGCCCGCAAGGTGATCGGGCAGTTTCGCCACCAAGCCAGCGCCATCGCCCAAGTGGAAGACCTCTCCGACCGCGAGCGCGAAGTCCTGGAGTTGGTCATGCATGGCCACGGCAACAAGGCCATTGCCGACCGCCTCGGCGTCACCATCGCCGCGATAAAATGGCATCTTCAGCACATTTACGAAAAACTGCATGTGCATTCCCGGACGGAAGCAGCGCTCAAATTCAAGCAGGGACAGGGCTCCTAAAACTAGCCGCTCGGCTAGCTAGGAAAATCGCGGCGGGCAGTCGAAGCTAGGATCAAGCCCATGCCTGTGACCACCATCAAACAGATC
>CAWHLQ010000007.1:0-22633 GCA_963830195.1 uncultured Actinomycetota bacterium
CTCGCCGGAGATCTCGCACCACAACGCGACGTCGTTGACGTCGCGAAACGAGTCGAGTGACACGAGAGCCGGGCCCGTGGGTCCGTAGTTCGCAAAGCTCTTGCCCAACGAGAATTGAGGCGGCGTTCCCGTCCGCTGCACGGTGCGGTCCGAAATGTCCTGACCGAGTGTCAGTCCGGCCACGACGCTCCACGCGTTCTCGACGTCGACGTGTGAGGCCGTGGTGCCGATGACGGCCACAATCTCCACTTCCCAGTCGACCGTCGATCCCGACAAGGGAACGTCATCGGTCGGACCCGCGATGCACGTGGGGAACTTCGTAAACGTCAGGGGTGCGGGCGGCAGGGTCGCGCCCGTCTCGCTGGCGTGATCACGGTAGTTGAGGCCGATCCCGAACACTTGTGTGGGACGCGGCACCGGCGCTCCGAGTGCAACGGACGCCAACGCTCCGGTGACCGTGCGCGCACTCGCGGACGCCGCGGCATCGTGGAGAGCGGCCGAATTCGCGACGGCCACCGCGGGATCGGCGAAGTGGTCGCGCCCGCTCAATGTGGCGAGGTCGTGATACTCCCCCTCGAGTGCGAGTGCGGATCGTCCCTGGACGTTGATCAGGCGGAACACGTTTTTCCTTTCGCCATCCGCACCGTGCGGTCACCAAGTTCTTATCTCACCTTCAACCTTCGTTCAGGGAGAGTTTGAAGAGAGACCGTAGTTTGGTCGTCGTTAGTCCACCGGCGGGCCAACGGACACACCGTTGGTCTGCCGGCCACAGTCGCCTCGTGGCGCCGCCGCCCATCGACCCTCCCCGGTGTGACGGCGGCGGCGCCACAGGGCCAAGGTCACGGGCGACACCGCGACTACGAGCCCGTCGTGAAGGCCTCGACACCCGTGTGCGTCGGGACCACGATCAGACCGTCTCCCGCGATGGGCGACGCGAAGTGGTTCAACGTCGTGGTCGAGCGACTGAACTCGACGGCTCCGGTGACGGGGTTCATGGCGTCGAGCACACCGTTGGACCAGTCCAGCGCCCACACCAGTCCGCCGGCCACAATCGGTGGTCCCTTCGGATCGCCGCTCGAGGCGGTCCACGCCTGCGTAAACGACGGCGTGGCGCCCAGCGTGACCCGCAGGGCCTCAATACCCCCGCCGCAGGCGGCGTAGATGAAGGTCTCGGGAGTGTTGGCAACACTCACCACGTCCGAGGCGTCCGCGCCGAAGTCACCCGAGCCGCCCGTGCACACGGCCCCGCGCCACACGTCGGGACCCGGTCCGGTTCCGAGGTCGTTGCCGTTCACGATGTAGCCAAAGCTTCCACCTGTCTCGACCTTGCCCGCGATGAACAGATCCGACGAGCCCGGAATCGGGATGGGGCCAGCCGAGCCGAGATCCCAGTCGTCCGCGGTGAGCGTCGACCAGTCCGCGGGCGCCCACTCGGACAGTTCGTGCAGCGACGGCGACAGCTCGATCAGGGCGTCGCCACCGTCGAAGCTCGTCGTGGAGTTGCCGTTGCCGGTCGCGACGTACAGGTTGCCGGTCGGCCCGACCACGGCGCCGTTCGTCTCCCAGATGGCCGCTTCGGTCACCGACGGGACCTTGTAGACCTGCTCGGTGCCGCCACCGGAGGTCGCGACGCCCACCTCGAAGCCGTGGTAGATCCCGCAGTCACCCGCCAATCCGCCGAACCCCACGTACACCCGACCGTTGGCGAGCGTGAGTGCCGGGCGCTGCTGCTCGCCGGGAATGACGTAGTTCCCCGGCTTGTTGCCGCCGGCGGGATCGATGTCGCGCTCCCACACGATCTTGTGCGTGTGCAGCGAAATCGCGATCAGGTCGTGGCGGATGTGCTGCCACTGTCTCGAGCCGACCATTGTCTCGTCGGCGACGAAGATCTCGCCGAGGGAGGCGTCGATGACGGGCGTGCCGGTGATGCCGAGCGGGTCGATGTCACCGCACCCCTTGTACAACGTGGTCGCCTGGTCGATGGTGGCCGTGCGCACCGGTGTGCCGACGGTGAGGTGCCAGGACACCTTCCCGGTCGACTGCGACAGGGAGTACAGCGTGTCACCCTCCGTCGCTACGAGGACCTGTCCGTCGTAGAGCAGCGGTTGTCCGTAGACGGCGCCGTTCAACGTGACGTTCCACCGTGGGTGCGCCGACAGTGACGTGATGGTCCCGCTGTTCGGCTCGTCACCGGTGCGCGAATTGGAGTAGTCGTAGGTCGTCACGTTCAACGTGTTCGACGCGCCCGCTCCGATCAACGTCAGTGTGCCCGTCGCGGTCAACGCCACGAGCAGTGCGACACCGAGTCGCGTGGGAAATGCCTTACGCGTGCGGCCCATCGTGGTTCCTCCCTCGCGTCTTGATCTGTCGAGTCGTCGCAGTCTCGCACGGCTCGTGCTCGACAGTCGCGACAAGCCCAATCTACGTTCGCGCATCGTGTCGCGTCGTGCGAGCGCCGGCCGCTAGGAATCCGGCTCCACGTCGCTGTGGGTGACAGCCAGAACGGTGACGAAGATCACGAACAACACTGCCCCGATGACCGCGACGGTCGCCGAGCCCATGCCGAGCCCCCCGCGCTCGTGGGAGAAGCCCATCCAGTCCGCCACGGACGCGCCCAACGGACGAGTGAGGACGTACGCGAACCAGAAGAAGAACACCGCGTGCTGACGCCACAGGAAAAAGATCACGGCGGGCACGGCGATGAGACCGGCGAAGAGGACGACCGAGCCCAGGTATCCCAGATGAAAGGTCGTCGCCGTGAGATCCCCGGTCGCGGTGCCGAGTGCGAACGTCGACAAGACGGCGAGCCAGTAGAAGGTCTCCCGGCGGCGCGACGTGATGGTGTGGATCGACAACGTGTGCTCGTAGCGATGCCAGACGGCGAACACCACCGCGAGCACCACCAGATAGAAGACGCTCGACACGATGTAGGGGATGCCGAGGCCGACGTGGAGCACGTCCGCGGCCATCGTGCCGAAGACGCCGACCATCGCCACGGCCATCCAGTAGACCCACGTGCGATACCGGCGCGCGCGCAACTGCACCAACAAGGCGGCGCCGAAGAGAAGTGCGCCGAGGGGCACCGCGACCGGTCCCCCGAATCGGTGCACCAAGGAGTCGGAGAGTGCTTCGCCCGTCCCGGTCGTGAGCACCTTGATCACCCAGAAGAGGGCGGTGATCTCGGGAACCTTGCTGGCGGTGGGCTCCGGCCACCACGCCAGCAGGGTCGTGAACGCGCTCGGACGGTTCACTTCGCTCACACGGTTCCCCATTCGTGGCCCACTCGAACGTGCATCGTAGATGAGGTCATCACAGAATTTGGCGTTGTGGGTCACGCACTCTCGAGCGTCGTGCGGATGTCGTGCAGGTGATGGCACACGTCGTGCGCGTTCGCGACGGCGACGTCCGCGAGGGTCAACGCGCCGCGATCGGGGTGCACGAGCAGAACAACGCCGTCGGCGACGCTCGACGTTGCGACGCGCCAGTCATCGACGGCGCGCGACAGGGACCATTCGACGCCGGTCAGTCGGAGGTCCTCGTAGCAGCGAGCGCGCGACAGAAGGCGCTCGTCGTAGCGTCCGACGTCGAGCGGTGCGTTGTCGCGGGCGCTCACGAGTCGCTCCGCCCAGATGCGCAGGTTGTCACCCACGTGGGCCACGTACGCGGTCACGTTCCACTCGAGATCAGCGCGTCGTTCGTTCCCGGAGGCGTTCTCCACCAGTGCGTGCACGGCCTCGGGCGCACCGCACACGATCTCGATCGCCGCATCAACGTCGAGGGTCCAGGAGAAATAACACTCTCGGCACGGTTCGCCGTAGCGATCAATGGCCCACTGGGTCATTGCGGAGGGTGCGGTCGGTGCACGAACACGTCAACCCAACGTCGACAGGCCACCGTCGACGGCGAGAACTTGACCGGTGACGTAGCTGGCGTCGTTCGAGAGGAGGAACACGGTCGCGAGCGCGACCTCGTCGGCCGTGCCCTGACGGCCGAGGGGGATCCGTGTCGACGCCCGTGCGGGTCGGCCCTGGGTCGCGAGCCGGCCGAGCGGCGTGTCGATGAGTCCCGGCGCGACGACGTTCACGCGTCCGCCCCGGGGCGCCACCTCCCGCGCCGCCTGGCGCATGAGGCCGATCTGACCCGCCTTGGACGCGTCGTAGGCGGGGATGCCGCTCCCCGGTCGTAGACCCGCGACCGACGAGATGAGCACCGACGAGGATCCGTCGTTCATCACCGGGATCGCCGCTTGGAGCGTGAGGTAGTGCGAGCGAAGATTCACGTCAAAGGTCGTCTCCCACTCCTCGAGTGTCGTGCCCACGATCCCACGACCGAGTCCGATCCCGACGTTCAACACCACACCGTCCAGTCCGCCCAGCGCCGCCAGCGCCGACGCGACGGCGTGCGCGCAACTCGCCGGATCGGCCGCGTCGGACTGAATGGCGTGGCCCACGCCCCCCGCCTCGTGCACGAGAGCGATAGTGGCCTGCGCCGCCGAGAGATTCACGTCACTCACCGCGACCGCTCCCCCCGCTCGCGCGATGGCTACGGCAATGGCGCGACCATTCCCGAGCGGCGCGTCCGCCTCGGCGGACTCGCGGGTGCCTCCGCCGACGACGAGGAAGCACCTGTTCTCCAGACGGCTCGTCACGACTCCTCCCGTGGCGCCCGCCGACGCGACGTCGCCGTTGCGGGCCAACCCGGTGTCGTGGGCTCGAGGGCTACCCCCACGCTGTTCAACATGCCCGAGACGAGTCGGTAAAAGCCGGCGAGCACGAGCAACTCGAGCATGGCCGCGTCATCAAATCGCGAGTGCAGCGCCTGCCACGTGGCCTCACTGACCACATTGTCGTCGCACAGTTCGTCCACGAGGTCAACGAGCGCCTGGTCCTCGGGGCTCCACGAACCGTCGCCGGCGTCGGCCAGTCGATCAATCTCGTCGCTCGAGAGTCCCGCGGAACGCCCAATGACCGTGTGCTGACCGAATTCGTATTCCGAACCTGACCGCCATCCCACGCGCAAGATGACGATCTCGCGTTCGCGAGCGGGGAGCACGTCGCCTTGGAGCAGATGTCCACCGAGAGCGAGGAAGCCCTTGGCGAGCGGCTTGTTGGTCGACAGCGTCCGAAAGATGTTGAGCGCCGGTCGATCGGGATCAACCGGTCGGGGGGCGATGCGCGGCTGCGACGGACCCGTGGTCATCGGTGCTCCCGTGACGACACGGCGACCCACGGGTCGCCCTTGCTTCGAACGTTCTGCACACTCCACCTCCGCGACGACCTGGGGGCAGCGTAGATCGTGCCCGGGCCGTTCGTGGGGTGACGCTCAGTGCGCCTCGACGAGGTCCTCGGAGACTTCCATCCCCTTGCGCCACACGGAGCGCGCGACGATCTTGGAGACGTCCGCACGGTCCCGGTATCGCTCGGCGATCTCACGAGACTCCTCGAGCAGACCCTCCGACAGCGTCGTCGGGTTGAGTCCGAGCGAGAGGAAGCGGTTGTTCGAGACCACGAGGTCGTTCTCGACCGCCTCGCGCCGCGGGTTGGGCAGGTTCGCGATCTTCACGCCGGTCAACTTGGCGACCAGTTCGGCGAGGTCCCGCACGCGGTACGTCTCGGAGACCTGATTGAACACCGACGGCTTGTCACCGATCTCGGGCGGGTTGTTCAAGGCGATCTCGATGCAGCGCACGGTGTCGCGGATGTGGATGAACGCGCGGGTCTGTCCACCGGTTCCGTGCACGGTCAGCGGGTGGCCAATGGCGGCCTGCATCAAGAAGCGGTTGAGGACCGTTCCGTAGTCGCCGTCGTAGTCAAACCTGTTGATCAACCGCTCGTCGAGGGCGGTCTGGGCGGTCTGGGTCCCCCACACGATGCCCTGGTGCAGGTCGGTGATGCGGACGCCGTCGTTGGCGGCGTAGAAGGAGAAGAGCAGCTGATCGAGGGTCTTGGTCATGTGATACACCGAGCCGGGATTGGCCGGGTGCAGGATCTCACGCGCCAGGTCGCCGTCGGGAGTGGGCACCTTCACGGTCAGGTAGCCCTCGGGGATCGGGGCGGATCCCGACCAGCCGTAGCCGTAGACACCCATCGTGCCGAGGTGGACCACGGCGGTGTCGAGACCGAGGGTCACGAGGGCGCACAGGAGGTTGTGGGTGCCGCGGACGTTGTTGTCGACCGTGTAGCGCTTGGTGGCGGCGGTACGCATGGAGTACGGCGCCGAGCGCTGCTCACCGAAGTGCACGACGGCATCGGGGCGGGTCTCACTGAGAAGGTCCACCAGGCGGTCGTACTCCTGGGCGAGGTCGAGGTGGACGAAGGAGATCTCCTTGCCCGTCAGTTCCTTCCAGACGCGCAGGCGCTCGCCGATCGGACGGATCGGCGTGAGCGAGTCGACCTCCAGCTCCACGTCGATGCAGCGTCGGGAGAGGTTGTCGACAATCGTGACGTCGTGGCCGATGTCCGACAGGTGCAGGGACGTCGGCCATCCACAGAATCCGTCACCACCAAGTACCAGAATCTTCACGGTCCAACTCCCTTGTTGAGTACGCCCGGCGGGCGGTTCCAGTCGGCACTTGCTCTCCGGAACGGGTGGCTACAGCCCCACGGGCGCCATCGACGAGAAGTCCAGCGACATTTTTACTCGACCAATCCCGTCCGCAGTGTTGCGAACGCGTTGCAATTGCGGTGGATGGGACCGCTCAGCGCGCGGACCGACGACGCAGCCGCGGCCGCGTGAGAACACTCGGCGACCATCCGCCATCGGCGGCGTTCACGTTGGTGCCCGGAGGGACGATGGCGTCGAGCGCGTCGAGCAGCGCGGCGTCGAGCGTCACGTCCGGCGCGGTCAACTGACTCTCCAACTGCTCCATCGTCCGCGGCCCGATGATGGCGGCCGAGACCGCCGGGTGCTCGAGAACGAAGGCGAGCGACATCTCGATCAGTGTCAAACCCGCCTCGGCCGCGACCGACGCGAGGGCGGTCACGATCTCGAGCTTGCGCTGGTTGTCCGGGATGGTGAGGTCGTAGCGAGCCGGAATGCGACTCGCGCGTCGACTGGTGTTGTCCTTGCCTTCGCCGAAGCGTCCCGAGAGCCACCCGCCGGCGAGCGGACTCCAGGGAATCACGCCCATGCCGTACCGCTCCGTCGTCGGGAGGACGTCGCGCTCAATGCCGCGCACGAGCAGCGAGTACGGCGGCTGCTCGGTCATGAACCGTTCGCGTCCGCGCTTTTCGGCAACCCACTGAGCCTCGACAATCTGCTCGGCGGGAAACGTGGAGCTGCCGAATGACCGAATCTTCCCGGCGTGCACCAGATCACTCAGCGCCCCGAGCGTCTCGTCGATGTCCACGGATTCGTCGGGTCGGTGAATTTGGTAGAGGTCGATGTAGTCCACGCCCAATCGACGCAGCGAGTTGTCGCACTCGGCCATGATCCAGCGTCGCGAATTCCCCTGCGCCAGCGGGTCGTCGCCCATGTTGCCGTGGACCTTCGTCGCGACGACCACGCGACTGCGGTCGAGCGAGGCGAGCGCCTTGCCCACAATGATCTCGGACTCGCCCTGGGAATACACGTCCGCCGTGTCGATGAAGTTGATGCCCGCGTCCAGTGCACGGTGGATGATGCGAACGGACTCGTCGTGGTCCGGATTGCCCCACGCGCCGAACATCATCGCGCCGAGGCACAGGGGGCTGACTTTGATGCCGGTTTTGCCGAGGCTGTGGTAGTTCATAGTCGGACCCTATCTTGCGACGCGATCGAGCGCCCACGACGCCCCCGTTCGGCGGCGTGCGGGGAAGCGATTCGTGTTTCGCCTCGCGGCCTACGATTCAGTCGTCCAACGCGCGAGGAGCGATGATGACCTTTGATCTCTCCGCCCTGATGGCGGAACGTCGTGGTGAGAACTTCCAGTTGCACCGCGAGTACATCAACCCGCAGTTGGCGGGTGTTCTCAAGACGCTGGGATTCGACCGCTTCTACGAGCGTGCCGAGGGCTGCTACCTCTACGACGATCGCGGTCGGCGCTACCTCGACATGCTGAGCGGGTTCGGCGTGTTCGCGCTCGGACGCAACCACCCGGTGATCAAGGACGCCCTGCGTCAGGCCCTCGACGCGGATCTACCGAACATGATCCAGATGGACTGCGCGTTGCTCCCGGGCCTGCTCGCCGAACAGCTCGTGCGGCGCAGTCACTCCGGGATCGAGCGGGCGTTCTTCTGCAACTCGGGAGCCGAGGCCGTCGAGGCGTCGATCAAGTTCGCGCGCGCGGCCACCGGGCGCTCCAAGATCCTGTATTTCTCGCACGCGTATCACGGGCTCACCATGGGCGCGCTCTCGCTCAACGGTTCGGCGGAGTTCAAGGCCGGCTTCGGTCCGCTCATGCCCGGGGCCATCGAGATTCCCTTCGGTGATCTCGGCGCCCTGCAGGAGGAACTGCGTCGCGGGGACGTGGCCGCACTGATCGCCGAACCGATCCAGGGCAAGGGAGTCTTCGAGCTCGACGCGGAGCGCTGGCGCGCGATCGCGGCGGCCCTGCGTGAGGCGGGGGCGCTGTTCATCGCCGACGAGGTCCAAACCGGCGTCGGTCGCACGGGGAGGTTCTACGCGCACGACCACTTCGACCTTCGACCCGACATCATCACGGTCTCCAAGGCGCTCTCCGGCGGGTACGTCCCGGTCGCCGCGATGCTCACCAGTGACCTCATCTACCGGTCGGTCTACAAGTCACTCGACAAGGCCCTCGTCCACTCCACGACGTTCAAGGGGAACCAGTTGGCCATGGTCGCCGGGCTGGCCACGTTGTCGGTCTTCGACGAGGACCACGTGATCGAGCACGCCGCGGCGATGGGTGATCTCTGGCACCGCCGACTGACCGAACTGGCGTCGCGACACGAGTTCCTGCACCTGGTGCGCGGGCGCGGACAGATGATCGGCATCGAATTTGGACCCCCCACGACGCCCGCGTTGAAACGGCGGTGGCGCGCCGTCGAGACCGCCCGCACGGCCATGTTTTCCCAGACTCTCGTCGTCCCGCTCTTCCACGAATTCGGCATCCTGACTCAGGTCGCCGCCGACAATCTCAACGTCATCAAGCTGCTCCCGCCGCTGATTGCGGGGCCGAGCGAGATCGACCAGGTCGTCACCGCGCTCGACGAGTTGCTCACCCGCACCGAGACGAGCAGCGCGTGGCTCGTGAACTTCGGCGTCACGATGATGAAGGGATCACTCCATCGGGTGAAGTCGAAAAAGGACGTGCACGCGCGATGAATGAGGTACGTTTCCCCCTCGACGCGGGCGACCGCGTGGTGGTGACGGGCGCCGCCGGCTTCATTGGGTCGGCCGTCACGCGCGCGTTGCTGGCGCGCGGCGCGACCGTGGTCGCCCTGGTCGAGCCCGGCGCGTCCGTGGCCAATCTCGAGGGCCTCGCCGTCACGACGGTGGCCGCCGACATCTGTTCACCGGACTCGCTCGCGGGTGCCTTCGACGGTGCGCGCTACTGCTTCCACCTGGCGGCCAAGTACGGCTTCTGGCCCCGCGACCCCGGCATCTTCTACCGCGTCAACGTCGACGGCAGTCGCAACGTCATCGCCGCGGCCACGAAAGCGCGCGTCGAGCGGATTTGCTACACGTCCTCGGTGGCGACCCTCGGACTCTGGCGGACGAAACAAGGGGTGCCGTCGCGCGAGAGCGACTACGCCGAGCTCACCCACCTCTTCGGCAACTACAAGCAGACCAAGTACGTCGCCGAGCACGAGGTGCTGCGACTCGCCGCGGAAGGAGCGCCGGTCGTCCTGGTCCAACCAACGATGCCGCACGGTCCCTACGATCATCGTCCGACACCGTCGGGAAAATTGGTGCTCGACTACCTGCTCGGCAAGATCCCCGGTTTCGTTGACACGGCCATGAACGTGGCGCACGTCGACGACCTGGCCCAGGGCCATCTCGCCGCACTCGAACGGGGCGCGCAGGGGCGCAGCTACATCTGTGGCGGCGAGAACATGAGCATGCGCGACATCCTGACCAGCCTCTCCACCGTGACGGGCCTGCCCCCCGCCACACGGTCGTTCCCGGCCGCGTTACCCACGCTCGCGAGCTACGCCTCCGAATTCGTGGAAGGCACCGTGCTGCGCCGTGAACCGCGGGTCGCGCGTGAGGCCGCCCTGATGTCAACGACGACGATGACCTTCGACGATGAGAGGGCGCGCCGCGAGTTGGGCTACACGTCGCGCCCGGCGAGTCACGCCCTGTACGACTCGGCTCGCTGGTTCGTCGAACACAACTACGTGACGCCCGAGCGTGTCGCGCGACTGCGGTGGCGTGCTCCGGGTGATGCGGACGCGACCACGGCCTAGAGCGTGAGCACGCCGGGCGATCCGCCGACGCCGACCGACGACGCGGCAACCCCGCGTGTCCCGGTCATCGCGTCACCGCGGGCACGGCGCAACATCGTCATCGTCACGCTGGTTCTGATCGTTGCGCTGATTGTGCACGGCGCGACCGGGGGACCACCGAAGTCCACGTACCCCGTCTTCACCGACGCCGTCGGGTACGGGACCTTCACGAGCTTCACGAGCCAGGATCTGATCTTCTTCATGGACTGTGCACGAAGCTCTCCGGACAACCTCCCGATCGCGTCCGGCTTCTACCAGGTGCCCGGAGAGGGACTCACCTACCACGAGTATCAGATGAATCCCCACACGCACGTCGCGACGACCGTGACGATCTCGGAGTCCGAGTTCATCGCCAACAGCCGGCACACTCAGTTTCGCGGCTACGTGTACCTCACGCCGACGACGCGTCTCGTGACGAACGCGCCAGGCCCGAATCTCTGTGGCTGAAACGACGATGGTTCGTCACTCGCCCGCCGACGCGCACGCGACGTAGAGGTCGCAGAGATTCCAGCCGGTGTGGTGCCCGGGCAGGAGCTGATGGATCGCACCCAGAGCCGTGTGGGAGTCGTGGCGGGCCAGCGCGTCCTCCCACGCGACGCCGCGCGACCGTCCACGCGCCCACGTTCCGCGATCAACCCACGCCCCCGCCGTTCCCTCGAGGAAGTCGCGTCCGTCCGACGCGCGGGCCACGACGGCCACGTCCGTGGGCCACTGGCGAAGCTTCTCGACCATGACGCAGGCGAACTCCTGACAGCGACCCCCGAGGCCGCCCCCTCGCACCGTCACAGTCACCTCACCCGCGCCGAGTACACAGACGGGCCCCGACGCGTCTGCGGCACGAAGAGCCGCGAGATACTCCTGCACGACGTCCTCGACGTCCCCGTGGATGACGCCGCCCAGAGAGATGACGCGAAAGCCGCGTTCTCGGGCGACCCCTGCCGCCGCCGCGAGCATCGTGGACGGCTCGGCGACAACGACATTGTGATGATCCGTGAGGGGACGTTGTCGGCGAGCTTCGGCGCCGTGGGCCGCCGCGAGGAGAGCACGCTCACCGACGGGAGTTCCGTCGAGCTCCATGGCCGCGAGCGCGGCGCGCACGTCGCTCTCGGCGAGATCCACGTCGTACGTGAGGCCCGACGCGACCCACGGCGCCCCCGAGATCACGTTGTCGACGAGGATCAGTGACGACGAGCGCGGTGTGCGGACGCGTCGCAACACCAGCCCACCGGCGATCGCCGAGACCGCTGCTCGCACGGTGTTCAACACTGTGATGTCGCAACCGTGGCGAAGGGCGGCGTCAAAGATCTCGGACGGATCACTGATCAAGAGAGCGGGTTGCGGGACAACGCAGAGACTCGACGCCCCGCCGGACAAGAGAAAGACCGTCGTCCCGTCGGGTGGGGCGTCGTCCAAAAAGCGGAGCAGTTCCGCTCCGGCACGACGACTCTTGGTTCCCGGCCGGGGATGTTCGCCGACCAACACGACGCGGTCATTAGGTCCCGCCGCCGTAGCCGCTTGGTCGGCGATGACGAGCGTGCGACGAAGTCGCGCTCCGAGTTGTTCGAACGCCGCGTTCGCCATCTCCACCGCGGCCTTGCCGATCGCCACGACGTCGACGGCGTCACCCGGATGAAGCGATGACAGCGGCTCGACGAGCAGGTCGGCCAGCCGAAGATCGTGCTCCCAGTTCTCGCTGATCGCGAGCGCCGACGCCACGAGTGCGCTCACGGCGTCAGGACTCGTCGGTCCGTTGGTGCTCACTCGCTCGGGGCCTTGCGCATGACGCCACCCTACGAAGCCCTCCGGTGCGCGGGGGAACTTCTAGGGTGGGCTCCAACGCGGGGGCATCGCGGGTCACGGCTGACCCCGGCGCCGTCGCGCGACGGACGAGGTGGACGAGGAGGGAGTCCGATGAGCACACCGGAGAGCCTGCCCGCGCGACCCCTCGATAGCGGCTCGCAACGTCTCGAGTTCTTCAGCGACGCCATCTTGGCGATCGCGATCACGCTGCTCGTGATCGAGATCCACGTGCCCACGGTTCCCGGCGGCGAGTTGGGCCGCGCGTTGCGGCACCTGTGGCCGTCCTATCTCGCGTACGCGCTGTCGTTTTGCACCATTGGTCTCGTGTGGCTGGCGCACCACGGCATGTTTCGACGCATCAAGGAGGTCGACCGACCGTTGCTGCTCATCAACCTCGTGTTGATGCTGTTCGTGGCGTTCCTGCCGTTCTCAACCGCCGTCCTCGCGCAGTATTCGTGGAACGGCACCCTCGGGGCGTCGATCTCGGTCATGCTCTACAGCCTCAACATGATCGCCATCGGCGTCGCCTTCACCGGCTTGTGGTTGTACCTCGCGTACCACCGTCATCTCTTCGTCGATCCGGTCACGCGGCGAGCCGTGCTCAGTTCGGCGCGCCGATCCGCCGTCGTCCCGATGGCCTACGCGGTGACGACGGGACTGGCGTTCGTCAACACGACGGTCTGCTACGTCATCTGGGGCATCACGACCTGCTACATCGCGCTCGGTCCGGCGACCCGCCGCCTCGCCGTGTGGTCCAGTCCCTCGCCGAGCGTGACCCCGCCGACGCCCACGACGCGCGCTCCCGACACGCCGATCTGACGACTCTCAGGCCGTGCGCGCGAACGCCCGCTTGGCGCGCCAGCGAGCCAGTCGCCCCCGTCCCTCGAGCAACGAGTGCTCCGGCGACTCGTCGTGGATGCCCACCACGAGCGGTGACGTGGACAGCATCACGGCTCCGAGGACCATCACGATGAGCGACAGCACCTCAATCGCGACGGCGCCGGGACTCGTGCGGAGGTGGTCCTCGAACAAGATCGCGCCGATGATGATCGACGCGAAGGGGTTGACCAGGATCAGCGTGGACTGCGACGCGGCGAACGGCCCCACGTGAAACGCCTGTTGCATGAGCAGGAACGACGCGAGACCGATCAGGGCGAGCGCGTACAGTTCCCACGAACTGAACAGCGGGCCGACACCCTTGGTCACGAGGTTGGTGACCGACTTCGTGAGCGCCGCGGTGAGGGCGAAGCCCACCGACGCGCTCGCGCCGATCCACAAGGCCCGCCACCATGCCGGGCCGCGCAGACCGACGACGACGAGACCAACCATCCCGGCGACCACGACAACCCCGACGACGAACCAGGTGCGGTCCGACGGCACCGTGGACCCACTCACGGGGGCGGCCGCGGCGAGAAAGCCCGCGACGCCCAAGGTGGCCGCCGCCGCGGCCACCAGGTCCCGCGGGCGAAGGGGCATGGAGTACCACAGCCAGAGCGCGCCGACGACGAAGACCAGCTCGGTCACGAGCAGCGGTTGCACGACCGCCAGTGACCCGAGGTGCAGCGCGGTGGCCTGGGCCACGTAGCCGAGCGCCATCAGGCCGAAACCAAACAACCACACCGAGCGGCGCAGCATGTGACTGATGAGGCGGGTGTTGAGTCCACTGGCCCCGGGTGCGTCCTCCACGCCCAGGCGCTGCAGAATGCTCGCGACCGCGTTGATCAGCGCCGTCGCGAGCGCCAGGAGATACACCACGGGTCACAGCCTACGGTTCGCGTCCGCGAGAGCCCGGAGTGAGATACTGCTCTCTGTCCCGGTGGTGGCCCTAATCTGATGCAACTTCCACTGTCCAGCATCCACGACTCCGAGAGGAACACGATGTGTTTTTCTCCCCAAGGTGACCTTGTCGGCGGCATCGTCATCACGGCGATTGGCGTGGACGCCCTCGTGCACGTGAAGGGTCGGCCGGAGTATATCGTCGCGGCAACACTGCCGGTCCTCTTCGGACTCCATCAAATCGACGAGACGTTTGTCTGGTGGGGACTCCAAGGTCACGTCGGTGCCGACGTCGGACGCGTTGCGATGTGGATCTATCTCGCCTTCGCGATGGTGGTACTGCCGACGCTTGCCCCCGCGATGATGACGATGGCCGAACCTGATCGACATCGACAACGAATCATGATTCCCTTCATCGGCGTCGGTGCGGTGGTGTCCGCCGTGCTGCTCGAGACCATGGTCGTCAACGAACCGCACGTGATGCTCGGTCACTATCACATTGCCTATTCACTGGGGCTCCAGCACGGAGTATTTTGGATCTTCCTCTACATCGTGGCAACCTGCGGTCCCCTGTTCCTGTCGAGCTTTCGACACGTGTTCTGGTTCGGAGTGGCCAACGTTGCCGCGGTGGTTGCTCTCGCACTCCTGTGCGCCTCAGGCTTCACGAGCCTGTGGTGCTTCTACGCCGCCATTGTCAGTGGCGCGATCGCACTCCATCTCCGATTCGCGTCCAACGACATGAGGAAACCTCCTCGCGTGCGTGTTGAATCCGTACACGATTTAGCGCAAAGCGACTGACTGACCGGGCTCGATGGCGACCGTCGTGACGGAGGTCGCCGCGCTCGCCAGGTGGTGGCGCAGTTCATCCGGCGTCCCGGTGAGGATCGGGAACGTCCCGTAGTGGTACGGCACGACTCGGGCCACTCCGAGGAGTCGCACGGCGAGCGCCGCCTCGCGCGGACCCATGTTGTAGTACCCGTCGATCGGGATGAAGGCCATCTCGGGTGCGTAGAGCTCGCGGATGAGGCTCATGTCCCCGAAGACGTTGGTGTCACCCGAGACATAGAGCGGACCACCTTCGCCGGTCGGCAACCCGATGACGAAGCCGACGGGATTGCCGCCGTAGATGTTGGGCACACCGCTTGCCACGGAGACGCCACAGGAGTGGTCCGCGTGCACCATCGTGATCGTGACGTCCTTGATGGTGATCGTGCCACCCTTGTTCATCTCGACGATGTTCGTCACGCCGACCGAGGCGAAATACGCGGCCATCTCGGGGACGCACACCACCGCGGCGCCCGTTGCGGCCGCCAGCGGGATGACCGAGCCGATGTGGTCGAAGTGCCCGTGGGTCACGAGGATCGCGTCGAGCCGACCGAGATCGCTCAACCCCTCAGGGCTCTTCGGATTGCCCTCGAGCCAGGGGTCACACGCCAGTCGTGTGCCGGACGTCGTGGACAACAGGACGGTCGCGTGGCCCAGCCACGTCGCGGTTCCCGGTTCCCCGATGGGTCCCGACGCCAAACGATCGTGTGTACTCATGACTCCTCCTCGTCGTTGATTCTCGCGACGCGCGGCGACGCCGCACGAGGGACGCACCCACGGTATCGCGGGCCCCCGCGATTCACTCGGGACGTTGTTCCCTACCGCGGCGACCCGCCCACAGCCGTCGCCATGCGGGCGAACAACTCCGGGATGGACGGCCGCTCCGACGTTGGCTCGAGCGTGGACCAGATGGTGGCGGCATTGATCACGAGTCGTTCGGGATCTCCCCACGAGGCGAACTCCGACTCCCTGATCAACCCCAACAGGTCGCTCGTCGTGTCCTCGAGGCTGAGACCCGCTTCGTGTCGCACGCAGACTTCATCCTCGACGCGTTGCAAGTACCTCGACACCGCACGGACGCCGTCCACGTCGGTGAGTGGCCCGTGACCGGGCACGATCACGGCGGGCTCCAGAGCGATGATCTGATCGCACGCGCGGACCCAGTTCGCGACCGGGCCCGCCCAGATGATCGGGGTTCCCTCGATGAACAAGATGTCCCCAGCGAACATCACTCGCTCGTCGGGCAGCCACACGAGAATGTCACCAGCGGTGTGCGCCGGCCCCACCTCGACGAGTTGCACAACGCGGCCCCCCGCGTCGACGTCGAGCGCACCGCTGAACGTCTCGGTCGGCGGCGTCGCGACGATGCCGTCGAAGTCGAAGGGGCCAAACGCCCGGTGCACGAACGTGGCGACGTCCGCCGGCAGCGCGTCCGCGTGTCCCATCATGGACGCCAGGACCGACGGCGGCATCTCGTCCATCTCCTGGGCCGCCGCGTGCGAGGCGATGATGGAGACGCCGGGCCCCGCGATCACTTCATTGCCGTAGCAGTGGTCGCCGTTGGCGTGGGTGTTGACGACCGTGGTGATAGGACGCGAGCTGGTCACGACCGACATCGCTGCCAGCATCTCTCGAGTGAGCGTGAGGTCGAAGAGCGTGTCGACCAACAGCGACGTCTCCTCACCGGCGATGAGACCGGCGTTGTTCCATCCCCATCCGCCGTCGGGTTGCAGGTAGGCGTAGACGTCGCGTGCTACCTCGTGCAGACCCTTGACGTACGAAGTGCTCACCGTTCCTCCTCGATACTCGCCGGCGTGGGCGACGAGCGGGCCCATCTTCGCACCATCCTTCGCGTTCGCGCCACGACATCGGTGCGGTGGCGCCGAACGGTCATCGCACGTCGGTCCGTACGCCGACTAGAAAGGACGGGTTCGCGCGACGTGTGTCGACGACGCCGACTCACACGAAAGGACCCCCATGACAGAACCCGGTCAGTACAGCACCAACGTCTCGGACATGTACGCGGTGCACAAGGCGTTGCTGGACGCACTCGACGAGGCGCCCGCGCTCGTCGCGCGCGCGGGAGACGATCCGCAACGCGTCGGGGTGATCAGCTCGTTCTACGAGAACGTCCTCGAGTTCCTGCACGTCCATCACATGGGCGAAGACGAGCTGCTGTACCCGAAACTCGAAGAGCGAAATACCGATCACAGTTCGATCCTCGTGCGCATCGACGATCAGCACAAGCTCCTCTACGAGCCGATGGACGCTGCGCGCAGCGCCCTCGCCACGTGGAAGTCGACGAACGCGATCGCCGACGGCCAGAGTGTCGTCGCGTCGCTCACGACCGTCGACGCCACGCTGCGACCCCACCTCGCCGAAGAGGAAGAAACAGTCCTACCCATCGCCGCCAAGTGGCTGAGTCAAGAGGAGTGGTCCGAATTGCCCGCCCACGGGATGATGGCGTTCCAGCAGGACAAGCCGTGGCTGTGCATCGGGCTCATCCGGGAGGAGCTCACGCCCGAGCAGAGTGCCGAGATGATCGGGTCCATGCCGCCGCCGGTGCAGGACATGTGGCACAACGAGTGGGAGCCGGCGTTCACCAACTTCATGGCGCAAGTGCGCGCGTAGACGAGACACGCCCCGCCACGACCCCCACGCAGGTGGGCCGTGGCGGGGCGGACTCGCTCTGCGGCCGGTCGCCTACAGGGTGACGACCTTCGCACCCGACGGCAGAGTGAAGTCCGACGCCGGTGGTGACGAGCTGTAGCTCTTCAGGGTGAAGGAGTCCCCGTCCGCGGACCAGTACGTGAGAACCCCCGCGGAAGTGCCCACGCACCACTTGGCGGTGGATGACGCGTGCTGCACGTTGACGCAATTCGAGCTGACACCGCCATAGGTGCCGGTGCTGAAGGTGAGCGTGACGCCTTCGGTCTTCAAGATGGCCGCGGACTGGTAGGCCTGCACCGAGTTGATGAACGATTGGCCGTTGTAGATGCCGACCAGCGACGACAGGGGATTGGTTCCGGATTCGACGATGCAGTACGCACTGGACGTGCAGTAATAGGTCTTCGAGCCGGTGTTCAGGAGGAAGCCACTGCCCGCGGCGAAGTAACTCTTCGGCGGCGACTGGGCCAGTGTCAGCGTCGTGGTCTTCCCGCTGCTCGTCGACGTCCACGTCGCGACGAAGGTGGCGTTCTGGCCACCGTGCGCGGAACTCGTCAACGCCTGGAGCTGCTCGCTGGGCGAGTCGCCCATCGTCGTCGACGTGCTCGACGTCGATGCGCTGGAACCGCTACCGCCCCCGCACGCGCTCAGAACCGCCCCCATCCCCAACACGCTCAATACCACCACCGCGCTGCGCCACACGTTCGTTGACACGATCGACCTCCCCATTTCGCTCTCCGCACATTGCCGAGACGTCGATGACCTTAGGCCGTCATTGTTCCGCGTGCTGGTTCTTATTCGGCAACGGGAAATGGTAGAAAATCAAGGTTTTCTACCTCCGCCATAGGTCCCTTTATCCACGACCGTTGCCGTGGAGCTCTAGAGAAGCGGCACCATCAACGTGCGGCCCGCCGCCGCGGCAACGTCGTCGAGCCCTCGTACAAAGTCCGCGCTGAGCCGCTCGTCAGCTCGCAGGTGCCACAGCGCCGTGGCGCTCTCCCAGGCGCCCTGGCGCAGCGCGGCAATGCTCACGTTGCCAATCACGTTCTCGAGTCCCGCCGCCGCGCGATCCAGTTCCAGCACAACCCCGGTCTCGAAGGATTCGCGAACCTGTTGATCCAGCGATCCGAGGATGGTGTCCACGCGCTCGTAGTCCTCCTCGTGACCACCCACGTCGGGGGCGGTCGAGAGATCGCGACAGGTTTGGACAACCGCGAGCGGGAGATCGTGATTGATGTGGGCGCTCATTCCGGCGAGGGCGAACTGCATCGGCGCCACGTGGGTGTCTGAGCGACGGGCGAACAGGTCGCTCCAGCACCGCGGAGAAGTCGTGGGGTCGTCCTGATACGCGTCGATGGCGGACAGATAGAGGTTCACAAACACCACGTCCATGTGACTCATGAACGCGGGATCGGCGAACTCCATACTGGACGCGACGGCGCTCAGCAGCGTTTCGGTCACGATCCGGTACATCGCGTTGAAGCACGCGAGGCCGTCGGTCGCGGGGAGCGCTGCAGCGATCGCCGTCATCCGACCGACGGCGTCGGGAATCGTGGCGACCGGTCCGCGCGGCAGTGGGGGCAGGGCGGGGGTGGGGTCCATGGGAGGCCACCGTAGGCCGTGGGACCGCGCTCGACTTACCGCTCACTGTCACGGTTCACGTTTGACAGCGACAGAATTGAGTGTACTATTTGAGCGTTCACTCAATTTGGAGGACAGATGGCAAAGTCGGGTTCGCCCAGTCAACTGACCGCGTCGCGGTCGCGCCGAACCGTCGACACTCGTCGCGCGCTCGTCGATGGGGCGATCGCGACGTTGCAGGCAGAGGGTTTTGCCGGAGCGAGCGCGCGGTCGATTGCCGAGCGCGCGGGCGTCACCCAGGGTCTGATCTTCTACCACTACGGCTCGGTCGCCAACCTCCTGCTCGCGGCCCTGGACTTCGTCAGTGCCGAGCGGATGGCCGCGTACAGCGAGGCCGTGGCGACCACGACGACGCCCGCCGAGTTGGTCGACGTCGCCGTGCGCATCTTCCGTGACGACCTCGACGCGGGGTACGTGACGGTGCTCGCCGAGATGATCGGCGGCGCGTCGTCCACGCCCGGTCTCGGTGTCGAGGTCGCCGCGCGCATCGGCCCGTGGTTCACCTTCGCCGAGACCGCAGTCGAGCGGACGCTCGGCGACTCACCGCTCGCCGCGCTTCTGCCGTCGCACGACGTCGCCTACGGGATCGTGGCGCTCTACCTCGGACTCGAGATGCTCACGCACCTCGACGGGGACCGCGAGCGAGCCCTCCAACTGTTCTCTCGCGCCCAGGAACTGGCGCCGCTGCTCGCCCTTCTCTCACCACCATCAAAGGAGCCCGCATGACCGTCACGCCCACCCTTGTCCCGACGACCTCTCGAGAGACGGGGCTCGACGCCGTCACCGGCGCGTTCAGCTACTCCGGCGGCGTCATTGCCACAGAACTGCTGGCGCGCGGCCGTCAGGTGCGCACGCTGACCGGACACCCCTCACGCGCCCACGCGAACAACGCCATCGAGGTCCGGCCACTGGACTTTGACGACGTGATCGGGCTCACGAATTCCCTCGAAGGAGTCACCACCCTCTACAACACCTACTGGGTCCGTTTCGCCCACGGACGCATCGATCACGACCTGGCCGTGGAGAACTCCCGCACTCTGTTCCACGCCGCTCGGCGCGCGGGCGTCCAGCGAATTGTGCACGTGAGCATCACGCACCCTCGTGTGTCGAGCCCGCTGCCCTATTTCCACGGCAAGGCACTCGTCGAGCGTGCGCTGGCCGACAGCGACGTCTCCTTCGCGATCGTCCGCCCCGCCATCTTGTTCGGCGGCAACGACGTCCTGCTCAACAACATCGCGTGGCTCCTGCGCCACGTGCCGGTGTTCGCAGTGGGAGGTTCCGGCAACTACCAGATCCGCGGCATCCACGTGGACGACCTCGCTCACCTGTGCCTGCAGAAGGCCGGCGAGAGCGACTGCAGCGTCACCGACGCGGTTGGCCCGGAGTCACCGACCTTCAACGAACTGGTGAGAATGATCAAGGACGCCGTGCGGAGTCACTCCCTCGTGATGCAAGTGCCGGGGGCGCTCCTGCCGGTACTGAGCCGCGTCGTCGGCGCCGTGCTCTCCGACGTTCTGCTCACCGCCGACGAGTATCGCGCGATGGCGCGAGGTCTCGCCACCACCACGTCACCGGCGACGGGCTCCGTGCGGATGTCACAGTGGCTCCAGGAGAACGGACCCACGCTCGGTCGCACGTACGCGAACGAACTGCGTCGGCACTTCACCGACGACGCGACGATCTAGGAGTTCGTCACCACCCGGCCACCTGGCCTAATCTCCTCGGCAGGATGAGCCGTACGGGGCCGCCACTTTTCCGGGGGACGTTATGACCATCACGCACCGCACGCTCAGCGTCAACGGACTGTCGATGCACATCGCCGAGGCGGGCGAGGGGCCTCTCGTCCTGTTGCTTCACGGTTTCCCCGAGTCCTGGTACTCGTATCGGCACCAACTCGAGGCGCTCGCCGCGGCCGGTTATCACGCCGTCGCCCCCGACCAGCGAGGCTACGGACAGACGGACGCGCCGCCGGAGATTCTCCAGTACTCCATGATGCACTTGGCGGGCGACGCGATCGAGTTGATCCGCGCTCTCGGGGGCGAACGGACGGTCGTGGTGGGACACGACTGGGGCTCACCGGTCGCCTCGACGGTGGGACTGTTCCGACCCGATCTCGTCCGCGGGGTCGTGCTCCTCAGTGTCCCCTACGCCCCCCGTGGCGACACCGACACACTGACCGCGCTGACTGAACGACTCGGACCGGACAACTACCAGGTGTTCTTCCAGGAGCCCGGGGTCGCGGAGGCCGCCCTCGAAACCGACGTGCGTGCGTCGGTCCTCGGCACGCTGATCGGACTGTCCGCCGACACCACGTCGGTGGCCACGTTGTCGGGCGCGGGTGACAATGAGGTCCTCCCCACGGGCCTCGGCGACACGCCACTCCCGGCGTGGCTGACACCCGAGGACGTCGACTTCTACGTCGGCGAGTTCACGCGCACCGGCTTTCGGGGAGGTCTCAACTGGTACCGGAACTCGAGGTTCAACTGGCGCATGACGGCCGCTTGGCACGGGGCACCGCTGCCCGAGCCGTCCCTGTACGTCGGGGGGGACAAGGATCCCGTTGTCAACTGGCCGGGCTTTCGCGACCACATCAACGTGTTGCGTGAGTACTCGATGCCGCAACTCACCAAGGCGGTGATCTTGGAGCACTGCGGGCCAAGATCATTTTCTAACCTCAATGAACTACGGGGGCGCGGCAGGCTCTGCCTGCCGCGCCCCTTTCTTTTTTGCAATTCTCTTTTCCGCAGGCCCGGTCGCGGAGAGAAAATCAGAAATGGGGAGGTCATCCATGAAAAACCTGCGTGTTGAGAAGGCGAGGAGTGCGCGTCTACGGTGGAGGATGGCGCCGTGGGCCAGCCTGTTTGCCGGCCTGGTGTTGGTTGCGATGACACCGGCGGTGAGCGATGGAAGGCAGCAAAACCAATATCCACATCTTCCGCCCGAACTGAACCGCATCCCCGATAACAATCAGACCAACGAGATCAACGACCAGCAGGCCCAAAAGGACAGTTTCGAGGCTGCAAACGCCGAGCGCAAGAGAGAGATCAGCGCGGACAGCGCAAAGCTGCTGAAACTTGCCACCGAGCTCAAGGCTGAGGTGGAGAAGACGAACAAGGACACGCTGTCAATCAGCGTGATCCGCAAGGCCGACGAAATTGAGAAGCTTGCGCACAGCGTAAAGGCAAAGATGCAGCTGACGGTGGGCGCGGGCTGAGAAGATGGATGAGGGATTGGGCCTGACGCGTCGCGAAGGAAAAGGCAGGATGGGTAAGTTGAGGTTTGTTTCGCGGCGCGGTCCGGCAAGCGGAAGATGGGCGCTGGCAGGCGTTCTTGCGCTGGCTACCGTGATGCCGGCGGCGCCGGCGGGGAACGCGCAGAGCCCATCGAGCTCTGCCGGCGAAGCGGCGGTGCTGGAGCAGCAGGGCAAGTATCCCGAGGCCGAGGCCGCGTGGCGCGCGGTTCTGAAGCTGCATCCTTCGTCCGCGGGGAGGCATGGGTGTACTTGGGCCTGCTGGAAGCGCGGCAGGAGCATTACA
>CAWHLQ010000008.1:0-16194 GCA_963830195.1 uncultured Actinomycetota bacterium
GGCCGAGATGAGGAACCGATCCCTCAACGCCGGCCAGGACCCGACCGGAGCGCGATCGGGCACCTACCTCTAACTCGGGGCTCGCGAGAGTGAGTCACGGAGTCGGTGTACAGTCGAAACCCCGGTGAGAAATACATTGGTGTAATTCAGGGAGAGGAGGCGCGGCGCGTGGCGGAGAGCGGATTCGTACACCTCCACAACCACACTGAGTACTCCATGCTGGATGGTGCCGCGCGCATCGAGGAGCTCGTGAGTGCCGCGGCCGCCGACGGTCAGCGCGCGCTCGGCATCACCGACCACGGCAACATGTACGGGGTCATTGAGTTCTACGAGACCTGCCGCAACCACGGCGTCACGCCGATCCTGGGTCTCGAGGCCTACATGGCCGCCGACTCACGATTCGATCGGCCCACGCGACGAGGAAAGATCGACGACACCGGTGGTGACGTGGACGGCGGTCAGAAGCTCTACCACCACCTCACGTTGCTGGCCGAGACCTCGGAGGGGTATTCCAATCTGATCAAGGCCTCGTCCATGGCCTTTCTCGAGGGGTATTACTACAAGCCGCGACTCGACTGGGAGCTGCTGGAGCGCTACAGCCGGGGACTGATCGCCACGACGGGCTGCCTGGGGGGAGTTGTCCTCCAGGCCCTCCTCCAGGACAACTATCCGCAGGCCGTGGCGCTCGCGGGTCGGCTGCAGACGATCTTCGGGAACGAGAATTTCTTCGTCGAGTTACAAGACCACGGCATTGCCGAACAGGCGCGCACCAATCCCCAGTTGATCTCTCTCGCGCGAGAGATCAACGCGCCTCCTGGCGACCAATGATCTCCACTACGTCAGTCATGACGACGCCGAAATGCACGACGCGCTGCTGTGCATCGGTACGGGGTCACTGGTGTCGGATCCGAACCGTTTCCGGTTCCACTCCCAGCAGCACTATCTCAAGTCCGCCAGCGAGATGCGGTACCTGTTTCGCGACGTGCCGGAAGCGTGTGACAACACGTTGGCCATCGCCGAGCGGGTCAACGTCACGATCGAATTCGACAATGACGCGTTGCCCGAGTTCCCGGTGCCGGAGAGTTTCGTGCGCGGCGATCATCGCGAGTCGGCGATTCACTACCTGAGAGAGCTGACCTACGAGGGAGCGCGCGAGCGATACGGCGACGGCTTGAACGACGCCGTGCGCGAGCGGATCGACTACGAGCTTCGCGTCATCACTGAGATGGGCTTCGCGGATTACTTCCTCGTGGTGTGGGACCTCATACGATTCGCGCGAGAGGCGCACATCCGCGTCGGTCCCGGACGAGGATCCTCGGCGGGCTGCTGCGTGGCGTACTGCTTGCGCATTGTCGACCTCGATCCGATTCGTTATGGACTCATCTTTGAACGGTTCCTTAATCCGGGTCGAAAGCAGATGCCCGACATCGACATGGACTTTGACGAGCGCTACCGCGGCGAGATGATTCGATACGCCGCGGAGCGCTACGGGTCCGATCACGTCGCCCAGATCGTGACGTTCTCCACCATCAAGGCGCGCGCCGCCGTGCGCGACGCGGCGCGGGTGCTCGGCTTTCCGCCGGTGACCGGCGACAAGATTGCCAAGGCGATGCCGCCATTGTTGATGGGCAAGGACGTGCCCCTCGCGGCCTGCCTCGAACGCACGGCGGGCTTTGAAGATCGCTTCAGTGAGGCCGCCGAGCTGCGGGAGATGTACGAGACCGACACGGACGCGCGCAAGACGATCGACGTGGCCCTCGGATTCGTCGACAAGCGTCGCCAGGACGGCATTCACGCGGCCGCGGTTGTGATTACGAAGGAACCCGTTACCGCGTACGTCCCCGTGCAGCGCAAGCCTGGACCCAACGGATCGATCGACGACGCGCCGATCGTCACGCAGTTCGAGATGCACGCGATCGAGAAGCTCGGCCTGTTGAAGATGGACTTCCTCGGTCTGCGCAACCTGGCCATCATCGACCGTGCGGTCGACTTGATTCGCCGCGTGCGCGGCGAAGAGGTCGATATCGACCACGTCGATCTCGCGGACGGGGCGGTCTTCGAGATGTTGCAGCGGGGTGACTCCATCGGCGTCTTCCAACTCGAGGGAACCCCCATGCGCGCGCTCATGCGCCGACTTCGGCCGACGACGTTTGACGATGTTGCGGCCCTCATCGCGCTCTATCGACCCGGGCCGATGGGTGAGAACGTTCACAACGACTACGCCGACCGCAAGAACGATCGACAAGTCGTGAGTTACGACCACGACGATTTGCGCGAAGTGTTGAACGAGACCTACGGCCTCATGATCTACCAAGAAGACATCATGCGAGTGTCCCAGCGCATCGCCGGGTACTCCATGACCGAAGCCGACAATCTCCGCAAGGCGTGCTCGAAGAAGATCCGCGAGATGATTCGCGCCGAGCGCTCCAAGTTCATTGACGGCGTCGTCGCGACGGGGTACCCGCGCGAACTCGGCGAACTGCTGTTTGACAAGATCGAGCCGTTCGCGGACTACGCGTTCCCGAAGTCCCACGCCTACGGGTACGCGCTCGTGGCGTATCAGAACGCGTGGCTGAAGGCGCACTATCCCGTTGAGTACCTGTCGGCGTTGCTGACGTCATTCAAAGACGACAAGGACAAGACCGCTCTGTACCTCGCCGAGTGTCGCGGGTGCGCCATCACGGTTCGGGTGCCGGACGTGAATGAGTCGCTGGCGGATTTCGCGCCGTCGGCCACGCAGCCCGACGCGATCAACTTCGGCCTCGCGGCGGTCCGCAACGTCGGGACGTCCTTAGTCGAGCGCATCGTGCTCGAGCGGGAAACCAACGGACGATTCGAATCGATCTACGACTTTGTTCGTCGCGTCGATCCGGCCGTGTTGAACCGGCGCACCATGGAGTCACTCATCAAGTCCGGCGCCTTTGACTCCTTGGGGGTGCCGCGCAAGGGTCTCAGCCTGGTCATCAACGAGCTCATCGACACGACACTTGACCGTCGTAAGGATCTGGCCGTCGGGATCTCGACGCTCTTCGCGGCCATGACCGACGACGGCGCGGCGAACGACTGGGAGGGTACCGAGATCCCGGTGCCGGAGATTGAGTTCGACAAAGCGACGTTGCTCGCGTTCGAGCGCGAGATGCTGGGACTGTACGTGTCGGATCACCCGCTGCTCGGCATCGAGCCCCAACTGCGACGCCTGACGGACGGCACGATCTCGGACGCGCGCGAGCGTGCCGAGGAAGTGGGCGAGAAGGGCGACTTCTTCACCATCGGCGGAATTCTCAGCGAAGTCCAACTGAAGACATCCAAGCGTGGCGACAACTTCGCGCGGGTCGTCGTCGAGGACCTCGGGGGCTCACTGGAGGCACTCGTGTTCGCCAAGGCCTTCGCCGCCGCGGGGGGATTGCTCGAACGCGACAGCGTCGTCGTGATCAAGGGACGGCTGGAACGGCGAGACGAGCAGGTCCGTTTCACGGCCCAGAGCGTCTCCAAGCCCGCTCTCGTGAGTTCGGGCGACGAGGTCCTGCGGGTGCGCCTTGACGGGAGCCGTCTGAACCCCGAGGGCATCCACCGGCTGAAGGAGATTCTGGCGTCGAATCACGGTCCGACATCGGTGATTGTCGAGACCGAGGGCGAGTCGAGGGCGTTCAAATTGGGCCCCGAATTCAACGTGAACACGCAGACGGCGGTGGCCGAACTTCGTGCGGCGTTCGGCCAAAACGTGGTGGCCTCCTAGGCGCTGCGGAGCGGGGTGTCAATCTCCCGTAGAATGGCTCTCTATGGCGATGACGGTAACGACGAAGGACACGACCGCACTACTGGAAGCCGAAATTGCCGAGATGGCCGAGTTGTGTCTCGGCCGTGCTCCGTATTTCGACGTGGCGTTTCTCACCGAGCAGCGCGAACAGTGGGTGCTCGTCACGCAGGCGCGTGAGGGCAACAAACTGCGCGGCTACTCGTTTTGCACGTTGGAGCGCATCGGCGGCACGCCCGCACTCCTCGTCGGCATCGCCCTCATTGACCGCAACGCCAAGAGCGACCAGACGTTGAAGGCCCTGATCCACGACCAATTCCGTCGCGCGTTGCTCGCGTTTCCCGACGAGGACGTGCTGCTCGGCTCCCGTCTCACGACGCCGGACGGTTTTCGGGCGTACCTGGGCCTCGAGGACATCGTGCCGCGGCCGGACTACAAGCCGACCGGCGAGGACCGTGCCTGGGGCCGCCGACTCGCCAAGCGCTTCGGTTCCGAGCGCGCCCTCGACGACAAGACCTTCATCATGGCCATCGACGACGGACGTCCCGTCGGGGGTCTTGACTACGTGGCCGCCAAGGCGGTCGTGCCCGACGGCGCCGATGACGCGTTCCGCGCCGTCAAGGCCGAAAAGGGTGAGCGACTCATCGTGTTCGGCTGGGCCATGGCTGAGTCCTTGGCCAAGGGTCAGCTGCCGCGCTGACGCTCAGCTGCGCGGGAGCAGACCCGTGCAGATCTTGTAACAGTGCCCCATGATGGGCCGACTGAGCGTCGTGAGGACGTAGGTCGGCCGGTACCCCAAGGCGACGGCCAGATCCTTGCCCGCGAGCGTGTGCCGGCGCGCGGCATCGAGCGCGCGCGTCGCGTGCGGGTCCTCGCACAGCAACCACACGTCGTCGCGATCCCAGCCGAATCGCACCCAGGTGGAGTTGTCCTCGAACCGTCGAAGGAGCTGCGGACCCCGGTCGGCCACAATCAACGCCACGCTCGGACGTTCGCCTCGAAACTCCCAGTACGGCGCACTGGGACCGCGAAAGCCGAACAATGGACCGTCCGACGGCGTTTGGAGGTTCTCCAGCATCGCGCGCACGCGACGACCCCGGAACTTGCCAATCTGTCGCGGGAGGTTCGCCAGCGTGACGGCCTCGGGTTGGGCGAGGTCGTCGAGTTCGAGGTCGTCCGCCAGTTCGGCTTCCACGACGTCGAACAGCGCGAGGTCGGTGTCGACGCCGTCGGGCCACGGAATCCTCCAGCGGACAATGGCGCCGCTCGACAGCTCGATCACGGTGGTGTCCTCACGCGTCGAGCCGAGCACGAGGCCGTAGGTCGTGGCACCGGGCTCGAGTTCGAGGAGCGGCGTCACCGGGAGACTTCGAACGAAGCGCTTCGTTGACGCGGCCGCGGCGTTGGGTCGGAGCGTGGGCATCAGGAGAGTCCCTCGAGGACGGCGTTGATCTGTGCACGAAGCGACGCCGTGTCACGCACCGGCAGCGAGCACGTCTGGCGCTGGCAGAGGTAAGCGAAGCCGGCGCGACGATCCTCCAAGAGTGGGCTACGACCGTCGCCGGTCACGAGAACGCTGGAGGGCACGAAGGTCGATCGTACGAGATCGACGAGGTCGCCACGCTCACCGGGCACCACGATCTCGCGTCCGTCGGCCACAAAGCCGAAGGCGCGCACGAGGTCCGGCACCGCGGCGGCGTGATCGTCGAGCAGGGCCGCGGCCAACTCAATGAGCCGATCCGCCACCACGCGAGCGTCCTGGTCCTCGGTCACGAGTGCGTATCGCGCCAACGCACTCGTGACAACGGCGTGCGCGGATGGCGTGGCGCCGTCGAAGATCTCCTTGGGGCGTTCAATGATGTCGCCGACGGCGTCGCTCGACGTGAACACGCCGCCGCCGACGTGGGCGTTCGGCACCGTCGGGACCTCGCCGTCCCAGTAGTGCGTGAGGAGGTAGCCGCGCAGCTCATTGAACGGCGCCAGCCACTGATCGTCTCCCGTGGCCTCGAACGCACTCACGAGTGCCTCCATCATCCAGCCAACATCGCCCGCGGTGGCGTAGGCGCGACGTGAGTCAGTGCGCCACCAGTGGCCGTTCGCGCGATGAGTGTCGCGTAGTGACGTGAGAAGGCGTAGTCCCTCGATCACGAACTCGTCGTGGGCGCTCTCGAGCAGGGCCGCGGCGAGCATGGCGTTCCACTCGAGCACGACCTTGTCGTCGCGCGTGGGTTGCGGCCTCGTGCGACGTGCCGCCAGGAGTGCCGCGGCGGCGGGGGCCAAGTGGGCGGGCGTGGTGAAAGGCTCTCCGTCCGCCAAGCGGGGGATCGAGCGACCGTCGAACTCTCCCGGACTGACGATCCGCCAGCGCGTGAGCGCGGCGTCGATGTCGTCGTCGAGTCCGGCGGCGACGAGAACGTCGCGCACTTCGTCGACGGTCCAGGTGGCGTGGGCGCCCTCGACGCCGCCGCTGTCGGCGTCGAGGGACGACGCGTAGCCGTCACCCACCTGGAGTTCGTCGAGAACGAAGCGCAACGTGTCGAGAGCCACCGCGCGCCACGACGTGGCGCCACCCGCGGCGCGGTCGGCCCGCAGATACGCCAGAGCGAGCAGGGCTTGATCACTGAGCATCTTTTCGAAGTGCGGCACGTGCCACTGGGCGTCGACGCTGTAGCGAGCGAAGCCACCGGCCAAGTGGTCGTACAGACCCCGACGCGACATGGCGTCGAGAGTGAGCGTCGCGCCGAGTCGAGGAGCCTCCTCGCGCCACCGGACGAGGAGCGCTTCAACGTAACTCGGTCGCGGGAACTTGGGAGCTCCTCCGAATCCACCGTCGTCGTCGAGTCGCTCGAGAAGCTCACGAACGAGTGCGGCGTTCACTCCCGCCCACGACGCGCGAGGCGTCTGGGGCTGGAGTCGGTCGATCAGTCGCGTTTCATTGCGCACGGCCAGAGCCAGTTGGGTTGCCTGTTCGGTGACGGCCGCTCGCTGCGTGGTCCAGGCGTCCGCCATGGCCGCGAGAAGGTCACGAAAGGAGGGTTGGCCGTGTCGCGGTGTCGGCGGATAGTAGGTGCCGGCCATGAAGGGGTCACCCGTCGGTGTGAGAAACACCGACATCGGCCATCCGCCGTGCCCCGACAGGGTCTGCGTCGCGGCCATGTACAGAGCGTCGACGTCGGGACGCTCCTCACGATCGACCTTGATCGCGACGAAGTTGTCGTTGAGGAAGGCCGCCACCTCAGGATCCTCAAAACTCTCGTGCGCCATGACGTGGCACCAGTGGCAGGCGGCGTAGCCAATCGAGAGGAAGATCGGTCGATCCGTGGTCGCCGCGAGGCTGAACGGTTCGTCACTCCATTCGTACCAGTCCACGGGATTGTCGGCGTGTTGGCGCAGATAGGCGCTGTGGGACGACGCCAATCTGTTGGGGCTCACCGAGTCAGAGTAATGGTCTCGCTACAAAAACCCGGGTCACGGTTCACGGCGACGCCGACAGACGAGTTCGCCCTTGCCGATGGGCACGACGAGGGCGTCGACGCGGGGATCGCTCTGAGCCCGATCGAGAAAGGACTGCAGCGTCTCTCGATGGTTGATCGCGTTGTCGGCCACGAGAAGCCCGCCGTGAACCAGTCGCGGAACGACCGCGTCGTAGCAGCGTTCGTAGACCTCTTTCTCGGCGTCGAGGAAACAGAGCGCGATCCCCGAGAGTTCGGCGACGTGATCGAGGAAGTCTCCGTGCACGAGCGTGACCACGTCGTTGACCGCGGCCTCGTCAAAGGTTGCGGTCGCGAGGCTCACCTTCTCGTCGAGCACCTCGTAGGTCGTCACGTGTCGAGCTCGTTCACGAGCGGCGAGGGCGAGCCACAAGGTCGAGTACCCCGCGCTTGTGCCCACCTCGATCCACGCGCCGTCGGGCGAACTGGCCGCCAGGAGGGCGAGAAAGCGTCCCGTCTCGGGGGGAATCTGTCGCAGTCGAGCGAGGCGCTCGGTGCCATCGAGGCGGTCGGCACGGTCGCGTCGCTCGAGTCGCGACATGACGTTCAGGATCGAAGGATCGACGTCGTGGAACACCTGTCCTCCCGTGTCGTCGCGAACTCGTCTGTGGTGCTCCTACCGACGGTAGTTCGAGGTCACCGACCGACGTAGCCTTCAGCCATGGAACTCTCTCTGGCGAACAAGACCGCCGTCATCACGGGGGCGTCACGAGGTATCGGCCTCGCCATTGCGAGCCGGATGGCGGAGTCGGGCGCGAACGTCATGCTCTCGTCGCGACGCGAGGACAACCTCCTCGAGGCCGCCGCCACGCTCGTCACCCACGGCCCGCGCGTGGCGCACTGCGTGGCGCACGTCGGACGATCCGAGGACGCGGACCGCGTCATCGCGGCGACGCGGGACCGATTCGGAGCGGTGGACATTCTCGTGAACAACGCCGCCACAAACCCCTACTTCGGGCCCCTCGTCGAGATCGACGACGCCCGGATGCACAAGACCTATGAGGTGAATCAGGCGTCGGTTGTCACGCATACGCGCGCGGCGTGGCACGCGTGGATGAAGGAGCACGGCGGCGTTGTCATCAATATCTCCTCGGTCGGAGGACTGGGGCCGGAGCCCGGTCTTGGTTGGTACAACGTGACCAAGGCGGCGGTGATTCACCTCACGAAGCAGTTGTCGTACGAGCTCTCTCCCACCGTCCGGGTGAACGCCATTGCTCCCGGCCTCGTCAAGACCGACATGGCGCGTGCCCTGTGGGAGCCACACGAGGAGGCGATGGCGCGGCGGATCCCGTTGCAACGGCTCGGGGAGGTCGACGACATCGCGACCGCGGCGCTCTTTTTGGCGAGCGACGCGGCGTCGTGGATCACCGGCCAGACCCTCGTGGTTGATGGTGGATCGACGACGCAGCCGTCGGGCGCGGTGGGTTAGAGCAACGACGCGAGAGCGTCGCGGCGAACCTTTCCACCCGAGGTTCGCGGGATCGCCGACACGATGACGACTTCTTTCGGTTTGGCCCACGGTCCGAGCCTCTCGGCCGCGATATCGGCGAATGACCCGAGGAGGTCCGCGCGGTCACGAGCACTGACGACGACGGCCACCACTCGTTCGCCCCACTCCGGATCGGGCCGACCGACGACCGCCACGTCATCAACGCCGTCGACGGACTCGAGGATCGCTTCGAGATCGTCGGGCCAGACCTTTTCGCCGCCCGTGTTGATCACGTACGCCGCACGACCGTGGACGAACAGTTCACCGTCGATGACCTCACCCACGTCACCCGTCGGGAGCCACCCTCCACGGCCATCGGGTCCGACGGCGAGGGGGTCGGACCCGTCGCGATACGCGCGCAAGAGAGTGGGCGAGTGCACGAGGATCTCGCCGCCGCGAGTGGCGATCTCGACGCCCGGGAGCGGGCGTCGGTTGTAGACGACGCCGGAACCCGTCTCGGTCATTCCCCACGTGGTCACGACGTTGCCGGGCAGATCGGTCGGAGGGCGCGATCCCCCCAGCAGGACCACGTGGTACCCCGAGAGGTCAGCGCGGTGGAGCTGTGTGCGCACAACCGCCACGTGGGTGGCGCCGTGATCGGGGCCCCGTTCGAGGTGATCACTCTCGCCGAAGATCACGCCGTCGTCCGTGAAGATCGCGCGCGCGAGCACGGCGAACCCGCCGACGTGTGTCGGAGGCAGGCAAGCGTTCCACCACGTCGGGAACCCGCGACTGAGTTCCAGTGACGTCAGCTCGGCGCTGGCGATGACCGCGGTCCAGGTCAGGACCGCCGCCTTGGGCGGGCCGCTGGTACCCGACGTCAACACGACGAGTCCGTCACCGGGTTCCACAGGACGCCCCGTCGGCAGTGTTCGTCGTTCCCCATCGTTCGTCACGAGCCGTGTCGGGGCGAGCACGTCCAGGATCTCGCGACGACGCGCGTCGGACAGACGATGGTCCAGCACACACACGGCGTGGCCACGATCGTGGGCTCGTCGGATCTCGTCGAGGAGAACGGGACCGAGCGCAAGATCGAGTGCGATGAGATCGGCCATGGTCGAAACATTAGGGTGCCGATTTCGGTCACGATCGCCGGCGAGTGGGGCGCCGACCTCCCGTGAGGCGTCGAGTCGGCCGTTATCGTGGGGTCATGGCCGACACCGTGATTCAAGGATCCCCACTCGATCCCGTCGAGGAATATCGATCGTGGCCGCTGCCCGCGTGGGAAGCGGAGGGCGACTACCACGACATCCGGTACGTCTCGGCTGAGGGGATCGCCAAGATCACCATCAACCGACCAGAACGTCGCAACGCGTTCCGACCCCAGACGCTCTTCGAACTGTCGCACGCGTTCGAGCGTGCGCGTGACGACGTCACCGTCGGCACCATCATCCTCACGGGTGAGGGTCCGGACGCCTTCTGCTCCGGTGGCGATCAGACGATTCGCGGCGACGACGGGTACATTGGCGACGACGACGTTGCCGCCCACGGTGTCGGTCGTCTCAATGTCCTCGACTTGCAGATTCAGATTCGTCGACTCCCCAAGCCGGTGGTGGCCGCAGTGGCGGGCTACGCCATTGGGGGCGGCCACATCTTGCACCTGGTGTGCGATCTCTCGATCGCCGCCGACAACGCCCGCTTCGGCCAGACCGGACCTCGCGTCGGCTCCTTCGACGGCGGGTACGGTTCGTCACTGCTGGCGCGCACGATTGGACTGAAGCGTGCCAAAGAGGTCTGGTTCCTGTGTCGTCAGTACGACGCCGCGACCGCGTACGACTGGGGACTCGTGAACGCGGTTGTGCCCCTCGACGACCTCGAGCGTGAGACGGTCGCCTGGTGCCGCCAGATGCTGACGCTGTCACCTATTGCGTTGCGGATGCTGAAGGCGGGATTCAACGCGGCCGACGACGGGCTCGCCGGTGTCCAGCAACTCGCCGGGGACGCCACGATGTTGTTTTACATGTCTGAGGAGGGCCAGGAGGGTCGCAACGCGTTCGTCGAGCATCGCCGACCCGACTTTTCGAAATTTCCCAAGCGCCCGTGAGCGATCAACCCGGGCCGCTGCGGCGGTGGGTGCTGGCCGCTCGCGTGCGCACGCTGCCCGCCGCGGTCGTGCCCGTGGCAGTGGGAGCCGCCGCGGTGCGACCCCAAGAGATCTGTTGGGGTCGCACACTGGAGTGCGCTCTCGTTGCGTTGTTCTTGCAGATAGGGACCAACTACGCCAATGACTACTCCGACGGCGTGCGCGGCACGGACGAGCAACGCGTCGGCCCCTTCCGATTGACGGCGTCACGTCTGGTCACGGCCGCGAGCGTGCGACGTGCCGCCGCCGGCTTCTTCGCGCTCGCCGCAATCGTGGGGGCCGTGCTCGCGTCTCAGACGAGCTGGTGGCTCGTCGCGATCGGGGCGACCGCCATCCTCGCGGGGTGGTTCTACACCGGAGGGCCCCGCCCCTACGGCTACCTCGGACTGGGTGAACTGTTTGTCTTCGTGTACTTCGGCGTCGTTGCCACGGTGGGCACGGCGTACGTCCAGCATCTCGCCATCCCGTCGCGGACGTGGTGGTTGGCCGCGGCGGTCGGCGCGGCGGCGTGCACGCTGCTCGAAGCGAATAACTTGCGCGACATCGACGGTGATCAAGCGTCGGGGAAAAAGACCCTCGCCGCCCGGCTCGGACGTCAGAGGGCCAGCTGGCTGGTTGCCGTCTTCGTGATCATCGTGGTCGTGGGCGCCGGCGTTGGGGGAGCGTGGCCGGCCGCGGTCCTCGCTCTGGCGATCTACGCGCCCAGCGTGCGTCTCGCCTTTTCGCCGCGGGCCGGACGAGACCTTCTGGTCTTGCTCGTGGTCTCCGCGCGCGCGCAGCTACTGCTCGGCGTGGTTCTCGTCGTGACGTGTGTCCTGGTGCATTAAGTCGTCGAGAAAGTCGTTCACGACGCGCCCGGTCCACGCGGGTTGGTGGAGATGAGCGGCGTGCCCCGCTCCGGGAATGAGTTGGTACGCCCCGCCGGGGATCGTGGTGGCAAGTTCACGCGCCTCGCGGGCGAATCGGTCGTCGCTAAGTCCCGCCAGGGCGAGCGTCGGCACCGTCACCGTCCGCAGTTCCTCCCCGAGCCAACGCTGCGTCCCCGTTCCGAGCGCGCGCAGCGAGCGCGCCAGTGCGTCGGCGCGTTGGCCGTCACGAGATGCGCGCTCTTGCTCGTCGTCGGGAAGATCGACGAACATTGGCTGGGAGAGCCACCGGCGGATGAACTCGTCCGCACCGAGCTCCTCGATCTGCGCGGCGAGTTCGTCGTCACGCGCGACGCGTGCGGCGCGCGCGGTGGGATCCTTCAGTCCCCGCGTTGCTCCGAGGACGACCAGTCGACGCACTCGCGTGGGGTGGCGCAGCGCCACGTGCAGGGCAAGTCGCCCACCCAGGGAGTAGCCCCCGAGATCCACCGGACCCGCGGGCCACTGCGCCACGACGGCGTCCGCGGTGGTGTCGAGGTCCACGGCGGAATCGGTGTTCGTCCCGTGACCGGGAAGGTCCGGCGCGAGGAGGTCCCGGCGGGCTGTCAGAATGTCTCGGAACAAGTGAGCGGAGCGCCCCGTCTGGGTGAAACCGTGCAGCCAGCACAGCGGGGGAGCCTCGTCGTGCGGGTCGGTCGGTTGGAGAGGCATTGAGTGTGAGCGTACCGAGCCCGAGCGAGCAGCAAGCCACCTTCGCGGCGACCCTCGTTGACGAATGGATTCGCCACGGGCTCCGAGAGGTAGTGGTCTGTCCCGGCTCACGGTCAACGCCGATCGTCCTGGCGGTGGCCGCTCGAGCCGAGCTCACGGTGCACGTTCGTCTCGATGAGCGATCCGCCGGATTCTTCGCACTGGGGTGTACAAAACGCACGGGTCGACCCACGGTGATCGTCGTCACGAGCGGCACGGCCGCCGCCGAGTTGCACGCGGCAGTCGCCGAGGCCGATCACGCGCGCGAGCCCTTGGTCGTGGTGACGGCGGACCGCCCCGCCGAGTTGCACGGCGTGGGGGCGCCCCAGACCATGGATCAGGGAAACCTGTTCGGAGGATCGGTGCGCCTCTTCGAGGAGCCCGGCGTTGCGCGCTCGGAGGCCGCCGCCTCGTGGCGACCGTTGGCGTCGCGTCTCTATCGCACGGCCCAGCAGCGACGAGGACCGGTGCACCTCAATGCGGCGTTCGTGGAACCCCTCGTCGCCGCGCCGACGCCACTGCCGGTGGGCCGCGTTCACGATGCCCCGTGGATCACCGAGGTTGAAGCGGCCCCGTCGCCCGTTCCCATTAGCGCCGCGCGTGTCCTGGTGGTCACCGGACCGGGGTCCGACCTCGTGTTCGATGAGTTGTCCGCGTGGACTGTGGTCGCCGACGTCACCACACGAGGGACGGTCGCGCACTTCGACGCCTTTCTTCGCGACGACGTCGTCGCCGCGATGTTGCGTCCCGACGTCGTGGTGCGTTCGGGCGCGATGCCGGCGTCAAAGATCTTGCAGGAGCGCCTCGCGCAGTGGGACGTACCCGTCGTGGCCGTCAGTAGTGCGGACGTGTCGGACCCCGGTGGCCTGGTCCACGAGCTGCGCCGACTCGCGCCCGGCACCCGAGGCTCCCTCGTGCGCACGGTGACGCGCGACGACGCCTTCGAGGCGCGATGGCGCGACGCGCAGAGCGCCGTTGACGACATGGCCACGCAACTCGACGATGACGCGGTGCAGTTGAGCGAACCGACGCTCGCACGATCCGTTACCGCGTGGGGTCGTGCCGTTGGAGTCCCGATCTTCGTTGGATCGTCGATGCCGGTTCGTGACGTGGAGTGGTGGTCGTCGGGCGTCGACGTCCCGGTGATGGCGAATCGAGGCGTCAACGGCATCGACGGCGTGACCTCCAGCGCCTTGGGCGCGGCCTGCGGTGCACGCGCGATCGCGCTCGTCGGCGACATCACGTTCCTGCACGACGTGAGCGCGCTCACCGACGGACTCGGCCCGGTCGGCGGGTCCTGCGCGCTGGTCGTCGCCGACAACGGTGGCGGCGGCATCTTCTCCTTCTTGGCCCAGGGAGATCTCGTTGACGAGCAGGTGTTCGCGCAGTATTTCGCGACGCCGCGAGAGCACGACTTTGTCGCGATCGCGACGGGATTCGGTCACCGAGCCTCTCGTGTGGAGACCAACGGCGACCTGCGCGACGCGCTGCGTGAGGCCCTCGACCACGACGGCGTCACGGTCATCGTGGCGCGCGTTCCGCACCATCGCGACAACGTGGAACTGCACGCCGAGCTCAACGCGCTCGCGGCGAACAGCGCCCGGGATCGCCTCTCGTGATCGCGACCCTTCCGGGGTCGCTGTTCTTGGCGATCCCCCTCGCGGTCGTGGCCGGTCTCATCTCCTTCGCCTCTCCGTGCGTGCTGCCGCTCGTGCCCGGCTACGTGGCGTTCTTGGGCGGCGCGATCGGCAACGAGACCGAGGGCACCCGCTACCGAGCCTTCTTTGGTTCCGTCAGCTTCATCGTCGGGTTCTCCATCATCTTCGTCTCCGAAGGGGCCATCTTCGGTGCGTTCGGCCACCAGATGCGCGACCACCAACGCCTGCTCGCGATTGTGTTCGGTGTCGTGACGATCCTGCTCGGACTGTTCTTCGCGGGGTGGTTACCGGTGTCGACGTTGCAACGAGAGCGCCGCTCGCACCACCTGCCCTCGGCGACGGTGGTCGGCGCCTTCGCCCTGGGCTTCCTCTTCGGATTGGGTTGGGCACCGTGCATTGGTCCGACGCTCGCGTCGATTCTGGGCATCGCCGCGTCGTCGAGGGGGGCCACGGCACTGCGAGGTTCTCTCCTCGCCTTCTTCTATTGCATGGGCCTCGGCATCCCGTTCATGGCGTTCGCGTTGGCCGGTGAGTGGGCGACACGAACGTCGTCGTGGCTGCGGCGGCATCAGCGCGTGATCGGTCGAGTCGGCGGCTTCTTGCTTATCGCGATCGGTCTCGCCGAAGTTACGGGGTGGTGGGCGCAGTTCGTGACCTGGATCCAAGTGCACTCGCCCACGGTGAATCTGCCTCTTTAGAAGAGTGACGCGCCTCGTAGACTCGCTCTATGACGTTGCGCTCTGACCTGACCTTCCGGGGACTCGTGCATCAGGTGACTGATGACTCGATTCTCGACCAGTTGAGTGCGGGCGGCGTCACGGTCTACGCCGGTTTTGATCCGACCGCTCCGTCGTTGCACCTCGGCCACTTGCTGCAAATTTGCAATCTCCGTCGACTCCAACTGGCGGGAAATCGTCCGATCGCTCTCGCGGGGGGCGGGACGGGACTCATTGGGGACCCGAGTTTCAAGGACACCGAGCGATCGCTGTTGACCCAAGAAGAACTCGATGTCAACGTGAGCGGGATTCGGGCCCAACTCGAGCGATTTCTCGATTTCACGCCCGACGCCGGCAACGCTCAGGCCCTGCTGCTGGACAACTCGGCGTGGCTGACCACCATCCCTCTCACGAACTTCCTGCGCGACGTGGGCAAGCACTTCACCGTCAATCAGATGATCGCGCGCGACTCGGTCAAGAGCCGCCTGGATCGTGCCGACGTTGGCCTGTCGTTCACCGAATTCTCTTACATGTTGTTGCAGTCATACGACTTCTTACGCCTGCATCTTGACGTCGGGTGCACGGTGCAGATCGGCGGGTCCGACCAGTGGGGCAACATTGTCGCGGGTGTCGAGTTGATACGCAAGACCACCTCGCACGTGGTCTACGGATTGACGTCGCCCCTCCTCCTGCGCGCGGATGGCAAGAAGTTCGGCAAGTCCGAAGGCGGCAATGAGCACGTCTGGCTCGACCGTCACCGCACGTCTCCGTTCCAGCTCTACCAGTTTCTGCTCAACGCGGACGACGAGATCACGCCGACGATGCTGCGATTCTTTACCTTCCTTGATCACGAGAAAATTGCGGAACTCGACCGATCCATCAGCGACAACGCGCACCTTCGCGTCGCGCAGCGCGAACTGGCGAACGAGGTCGTGACGATGGTCCACGGTGCTCACGACGCGGCGTCCGCCGCGCGCGCGGGTGATGCCCTGTTCTCCGAGGCCATCGCCGATCTCGACGAACAGACGCTGCTCGACGTGATCGCGGGTGCCCCGTCATCGACAATGAGCCGTGAGGAGCTGCGCGCGGGGGTTGACGCCGTGGACATGTTGGTGCGCACCGCGCTGGCGACGTCCAAGGGTGAAGCGCGTCGATTCCTTGACCAGGGGGGCGTCTACGTGAACAACGTTCGTGTGGATGCGCACTCTCCCATCACGCTGGACCGGGCCCTCCACTCGAGGTACCTCGTTCTGCGTCGGGGGCGTCGCCAGTCCCACCTGGTCGTGGTGTCGTGAAGGTGGCCGCCTCGGTGGTGCTCGCCGCGGTTCTCCTCGCGGCCTGCGGCACCGTGTCGGCGAGCCAGGCGGTCTCGACCTGGATAGCGATA
>CAWHLQ010000009.1:0-12962 GCA_963830195.1 uncultured Actinomycetota bacterium
GGAGTGAAGGAGTGAAGGAGTGAAGAAAACCTCGTTACAACCGGTGCTTCACTTTTTCACTGTTTCACTTCTTCACTAGCTTTCCAGTATCCTCACCAGATGCGGAATGGCCTTGACCATGCCGCGAATAGACTCGTTATCGACGCGCTCGACGATCTGATTGAGGCGTGTAAAGCCCAGGCCCTTGACCACCAGCCGGTGCTTGAACGGCGTGGAGTTCTTCGAGCGGTAATACTGAATGCGAATCATCTTGGTCTCCGCCATGGCTTAGAGCTCCTCTACGGACTTGCCGCGCATATTCGCCACATCGCTGCGGTCGCGCAACTGCACCAGCGCGTCGAAGGTGGCCTTGACAACGTTGTGCGGATTGGGCGAACCCAGGCTCTTGGTGAGCACGTTCTGCACTCCAGCCGAGGTCATTACCGCGCGCACCGCGCCGCCGGCAATCACACCTGTACCTTCGGGAGCCGGCTTCAGCAGCACCTGTCCGGCGCCGTAGCGGCCCAGAACCAGATGTGGAATCGACGACGGACCCACCGGGAGCGTCTCGTACCCGAGGACGTCGCTCGACGCCCACAACTCCTCGTCGTAGCCCTGGATCGCGGCGGGTGCCGGTTCCACGAGGAGCTGTCGCAGGCGCAAATACGAGCGCGCCTCGGAGTCGGCCAAGTGATGGACCACCATGCGAGCGGTCCACCCTTCGTCGCCCGACGAGCGGTCGAGGTCCTCGTCGCTCAGCGTCGAGAGCGCGGACTCAACCACGGCGACGCCGGCGCGGTAGCGCGAGATCAGTCGCTGGTCCTCGACGGGCAGATTCGACACGGTGACGGCTCAGTCCTCGTCCTCGATCACGACGCTGGACTGCTCGATCACGGGATTCGACAGCAGACGCTCGGCCAACGACGTCGCCGTCGCGAGGGCGTCCTTCTCGTTTCGCGCCTCGATCGAGAGGCGAAAGGCCTTGCCCGCCCGCACGTCCGACACACCCTCGAATCCCAGCGCCGGAAGCGCGCGTTCGATCGTGGCCCCTTCGGGGTCCGCGATGCCGGGCAGCAGGGATACTTCAACGAGAACGGAGAATTTCATCGCTCTTGACCGTACCAGTCGGCCAACGACCGTCCGGTCACGTTTTCGTACGCCGCGACGTACCGACGCGACACCTGCGCGACCACGTCCGCGGGCACCGGGGGCGGAGGGGGCGTGCGATCCCAGGGCAGCGTCGCGAGCCAGTCTCGGAACGGTTGCTTGTCGAACGCCGGCGGCGACTCGCCGGGCGTGACCTGGTCGGCCGGCCAGATGCGCGAAGAGTCCGGCGTGATCACCTCGTCGCACAGCACGAGTTGCCCGTCGACGTAGCCCACCTCGAACTTGGTGTCAGCGAGCACCAGACCCACCGCCGCCATCGTCGCCGCGGCCCGCGCGAAGAGGTCGCCGCACAACGTCTGTGCGGCGGCGAGCGCGGGCTCGCCCACGAGCTGGGCGGCCTCGGTCAGATCGATGTTGCGGTCGTGACCGGCCTCCTCCTTGGTCGACGGCGTGAAAATCGGCGCGGGAAACGGGTCCGTGAGCCGAAGCCCCGGCGGCGCGGCCATGTGGTGCACCGTGCCCGTCGCGGCGTACTCCTCGTAGGCCTGGCCGAACAGTCGCGCCCGCACGATGCACTCGAGCGGCAGCATCTCGGCACGTCGCACCAGGGTCGAACGACCGTGCCACGCGGGGTACGCGAGAAATCCCGGCACCATCGTGTCGATCTCGACCGGATCGCAACTGACGAGAGCGGAGGGGACGCTGTCGCCGAACTCGCGAACCCAGAAGTAGGTGAGCGCGGTGAGAACCCGACCCTTCTCGGGGATCTCCTCGTTCATCACCACGTCGAACGCGCTGAGGCGATCCGAGGCGACCATCAACAGGTGGCGATCGTCGACCTCGTACAGATCACGGACCTTCCCCCGGTACAGGTGGGTGAGGGCGGGCGCGCTCACGACTGCTCCGACCAGGTCAGCGCGTCGAGGAACCGTCCGCGGTGCACGAGGAGACGCTCCGCGTCAAAGGCGCGTGCGAGGTCCTCCGGCGAGATCGTCACGCCCGTGTCGGCCTCGATCACCTCGCGAAATGATCGTCGCTGTTCCACCGCGCGCCGAGCGGCGCTCTGGACGAGACGGTACGCGTCTTCGCGCGCCAGCCCCGACTCGACGAGCGCCAACAACACGGACTGGCTGAACACCAGTCCGAGCGAGTGAACCTCAAGGTTCTCGAGGGCGCGCTCGGGATGCAGCACCAACTTGTCGACGAGGCCGGTGCACTTGCGCACCATGTAGACGCTGAGTTGAAGGGCGTCCGGCAGGATGACCCGTTCGACACTCGAGTGCGAGATGTCGCGTTCGTGCCAGAGCGCCACGTCCTCGAGACCGGCCACGAGGTATCCCCGCAGCACCCGCGCGAGTCCGCACAAACGCTCTGACAAGACCGGATTGCGCTTGTGCGGCATCGCCGATGAACCCTTCTGACCGGCCGTGAAGGGCTCCTCCGCCTCGCCGACCTCGCTGCGCGCCAGGTGGCGGATCTCGAGGGCGATCGCCTCGATCGTCGTGCCGACGGCGGCGCACGCGTAGAGCAGTTCCGCGTGGCGGTCACGCGCAATGACCTGGGTCGCGGGAACGGGCTTCAGGCCCAGGTGCTGACAGACGTACTCCTCGACCCTCGGGTCGATGTTGGAGTACGTGCCCACCGCGCCCGACAGTTTGCCCACGGCAATCTCGTCGCGGGCCCACGTCACGCGGCTCAGGTCGCGATCGGCCTGCAGGGCGAACAACGCGAACTTCGCCCCGAAGGTCGTTGGTTCGGCGTGCATTCCGTGCGTGCGCCCGGTGACGGGCCAGTCAATGGTTTCGCGAGCGCGACGCGTCAGGGCGTCGCGCAGGGCCGTCACCTCCGTCACCAGGATGTCCGCCGCCGTGGTGAGAATGCGGCACAGCGCCGTGTCGACGACGTCCGACGAGGTGAGTCCGTAGTGGATCCACGCGCCCTCGGGCATGCCGATCCGCGACTGGACCACGTCGACGAAAGCGGCGGTGTCGTGATTGGTGATCAGCTCGCGAGCGTCCACGTCGGCAACGAACGCGGCGTCGACCACCGGGCGTCGCTCGCGCAGCGCCGCGGCGTCGGCGGCGGGCACGACCCCGAGTTCGGCCAGCGCCTCGGCCGCGAGCAGCTCAACCTCGAGCATGGTGTCGAAGCGACGCGCGTCCTCGAACAGTTCGGCGACGTCTCGGGGGGCGTACCGATTGATCATGGCTTCTCCTTCATCCGTGCGCGCTCGCAATGTCGGTGCGCATCTGGCGACCCTCGAACTGCACCCGATCAGTGGCCTCGTAGGCACGGCCGCGCGCGGCCGCGACCGAGGGGCCGGTGGCGGTGATGGCGAGCACCCGTCCCCCGGCGGTGACGAATCGACCCTCATCATCAAGACGCGTCCCGGCGTGAAAGACCGTGACACCCTCCAGCGGTGCCGCGAGCTGCCCGTCCGCGCCGAGGCCGGTGATCACGTCGCCGTAGCGCGGGGTCGTCGGGTACCCGCGCGCCGCCAGCACGACTGTGACCGATCCCCCCGGGTGAAGGGCCGGTCCGGCGTGCAGACCACCCGTCGACGCGTCGATCAACAGTTGATCGAGGTCGTCCGCGATCAGCGGGATCAACGCCTGCGTCTCGGGATCGCCGAAGCGCACGTTGTACTCGAGCAACTTGGGTCCATTGCCGGTGAGCATGAGCCCCGCGTAGAGGACGCCGCGATAGTCCACACCTCGCCGACGTAACTCGCGCAGCGTGGGCTCGATCATGTGGGTCATCACGTCGTCGACGAGCGGAATCGACATGGTGGACAGCGGCGCGAACGCCCCCATGCCCCCCGTGTTAGGACCGGTTCCTCCGTCACCGACGCGCTTGAAGTCCTGCGCGGGCGGAAGCGCCACCGCTCGCGTTCCGTCGACCAGAACCAAGAGTGAGCACTCGTCACCGACGAGACCCTCCTCGATGACGATCGTTCCACCCGCTTCGCCGAAGGACTGGCCCGACAGTTTCTCGCGCACGTCGTGTTCGGCCTCGCGTCGCGAGTCCGTCACGAGCACGCCCTTGCCCGCGGCCAAGCCGTCGGTCTTGATGACGTACGGCGGTGTCATGGAGTGGAGCATCGCGAGGGCGTCGTCGACGTCACGAAACGTTCCGTAGGCCGCGGTCGGCACGTTGGCGACCTCCAGCAACTCCTTCATGTACGCCTTCGGATCCCTCGAGTCGCGCGCCGTCGGCGTTCGGTCCCAACACCGTCTTGCCCTGCGAGCGCAGGGTGTCGGCGAGACCGGCGACCAGGGGAACTTCGGGACCGATGACGAACAGGTCCGCCTCGAGGTCGACCGGCGACGCCGTCGTGCACCACAGGCCCGACGCACGCATCCCGTCATTGCCCGGCGTGACCACGACGTGTGCGCTCTTGGCCAGACCCCACGCCAACGCGTGCTCGCGTCCTCCGGATCCGACGACGACGACGCGATTCACGACGGCCGGACGTACTGCTCCCGGCCGGGTCCGACCCCGACGACGGAAATGGCGACGCCAATGGTTTGTTCCAGGAACGACACGTACGCGCGCGCGGCCGCCGGCATGTCGGCGTAGGAGGTGAAGGCCGTGAGATCACTCTGCCACCCCTCGAAGGTCTCGTAGACCGGGGTGACTGAGTGGAAGACGGACTGGTGATACGGCGGGTAGTCGTAGCGCACGCCGTCGGCCTCGTAGGCGACGCACACGTTGATCGTCTCGAGCGTGTCGAGCACGTCGAGCTTGGTGAGCGCGATCTCGGTCAGTGAGTTGAGTCGCACGGCCTGACGCGCCATGACCGCGTCGAACCATCCGACGCGCCGTCGACGACCGGTGTTGGTGCCGAATTCGTGACCGCGCGTGACGAGCAACTCACCGAGGTCGCCCTCCACCTCGGTCGGGAACGGTCCGGCCCCGACGCGGGTCACGTACGCCTTGGCGATGCCGACGATGCGATCGATGTCGCGCGGCCCGAGACCGGAACCCGTGCACGCACCGCCGGCGACGGGGTTGGAGGAGGTGACAAAGGGGTACGTCCCGTGATCGAGATCGAGGAAGGTCGCCTGAGCGCCCTCGAGCAGGACGTGTCGACCCGCAGCGAGCGCGTTGTGCAAGAAGGTGACCGTGTCGGCGATCAGCGGGGCGAGCCGGGGTCGGTACTCGTTCAAGTACCGATCCGCGATTTCGTTCGCGTTGAGCGGCAGGCGGTTGTAGACCTTGGCGAGAATCGCGTTCTTCTCCTTCAGCACGACGTCGAGCTTCTGGCGGAAGATCTTCTCGTCGAGCAGGTCCTGCACGCGCAGACCCACGCGGGTGGCCTTGTCGGCGTACGCCGGTCCGATCCCCCGCTTGGTGGTGCCGAGGGCGTTCTTGCCGAGGAACCGTTCCGTGACCCGGTCGAGTTCCTGGTGGTACGGCATAATCAGGTGCGCGTTGCCCGACACCAGCAACGCGGAGGTGTCCACACCCTTGGCCTCGAGGGTGTCGATTTCGGCGAGCAGCACGCCCGGATCGACGACGACGCCGTTGCCGATCACGGGCGTCACCGACGGGTAGAGAATCCCACTCGGCACGAGTTGCAGCGCGAACGCCTCGCCGTCCACGACGATGCGGTGACCGGCGTTGTGACCGCCCTGATAGCGAACGACGACGTCCATCTCCTTGGAGAGCAAGTCAGTCAATTTGCCCTTGCCTTCGTCCCCCCACTGGGTTCCAACTACAACCGTTGCGGGCACGACGCTCCTTCGAGTTGGCCTCGTTGACACCCCAGCCTACCCCAGAGGTTCTCGAGGCTCGTCCCCGAGCCGCGCGTCGCGCTCGTCACGCCGACGGCCCACGCGAGCGGGTCGTTCGGTCGTCTCCCTAGTGCAACGTCAACTCACCGTCCACGACGTCGGCGGTGATCGTGTCGCCGTCGTGGTACTCACCGCGCAGCACGGCCAGCGCGAGCGGGTCTTCGAGTCGGCGCTGGATCACGCGCTTGAGCGGCCTCGCGCCGTAGGCGGGCTCGAATCCCTCGCGCGCGAGCAGGAGTGCCGCGTCGGGAGTGACATTCAGCACGAGACGACGCTCCGCGAGACGTCGGCGGAGCCGTCCCAGCTGTATCTCGACGATCACCGCGAGGTCGCGCTCGTCGAGGGAGCGGAATCGGATGATGTCGTCCACGCGATTGATGAATTCGGGACGGAAGAACTCGAGCGGATCTCCGGGCAGGTTGCTCGTCATGATGAGCACCACGTTCGTGAAGTCCACCGTACGCCCCTGACCGTCGGTGAGACGACCATCGTCGAGAACCTGCAGCAGGAGGTTGTAGACGTCGGGATGGGCCTTTTCGATCTCGTCGAGCAGGACGACCGCGTAGGGGCGACGTCGGATCGCCTCGGTCAGTTGACCACCCTCCTCGTAGCCGACGTAGCCCGGGGGTGCACCCACGAGGCGGCTCACGGCGAACTTCTCCATGTACTCGCTCATGTCCAGGCGAACCATGGCCTTGTCGTCGTCGAACAGGAACTCGGCCAGCGCTCGCGCCAATTCGGTCTTGCCGACGCCCGTGGGACCGAGGAAGAGGAAGGATCCGATCGGACGGTTGGGGTCCGACAGTCCGGCGCGCGAGCGTCGGATGGCGTTGGACACAGCAACGACGGCCTCGTCCTGACCGACGACGCGCGAGTGCAACAGCGACTCCATGCGCACCAACTTGTCGATCTCGCCCTCGAGGAGTTTGACGACGGGCACTCCGGTCCATCGGCTGACGACGTCGGCGACGTCCTCGGCGTCGACCTCCTCCTTTAAGAAGGCGCCGTCCGCCTGCAGGACGGCGAGTTCCTGCGTCGCGGTCTCGATCTCGGCCTCGAGGTGGGGAAGGGTGCCGTAGCGCAGTGCCGAGGCCCCGGCCAGGTCGCCCTCACGCTCGAGCCGTTCGGCCTCGGCGCGTCGATCCTCAAGAGACTGCTTGGCGGTGCGAATCTTCTCGATCGCCTGCTTCTCTCCCTGCCACCGTGCGGCGAGCCCGTCGGACGTCTCGCGCTGGTCGGCGAGCTCCTCCTCCAGCCGGGCGAGACGTTCCTTGGATACGTCGTCGGTCTCCTGGGCGAGCGCAACCTTCTCGATCTCGAGTTGTCGCATGCGCCGCAGGACGACGTCGAGCTCGGTGGGCATCGAATCGATCTCGATGCGCAACTTCGACGCCGCCTCGTCGATCAGGTCGATCGCCTTATCGGGGAGGAACCGGTTCGTGACGTACCGATGTGAGAGCGTCGCCGCGGCGACCAGAGCGGCGTCCTGGATGCGCACACCGTGGTGGACCTCGTAGCGCTCCTTCAGCCCGCGCAGGATCGCCACGGTGTCCTCGACCGACGGCTCGCCGACGTAGACCTGTTGAAATCGTCGTTCCAGCGCCGCGTCCTTCTCAATGTAGGTGCGGTACTCGTCGAGCGTCGTCGCACCGATCAGTCGCAACTCGCCTCGCGCGAGCAGGGGTTTGATCATGTTGCCCGCGTCCATCGCACCCTCGGCCGCGCCCGCGCCCACGATGGTGTGCAACTCGTCGATGAAGGTGATCACGTCGCCCTCGGCGTCTTGGATCTCCTTCAGCACCGCCTTCAACCGTTCCTCGAACTCCCCTCGATACTTGGCCCCGGCCACCATCGACGCGAGGTCGAGTGCGACGAGGCGCCGATCCTTGAGCGACTCGGGTACGTCGCCCTCGACGATGCGCAGCGCCAGCCCCTCGACGATGGCCGTCTTGCCGACGCCGGGTTCCCCGATGAGCACCGGGTTGTTCTTCGTGCGACGCGAGAGAACCTGAATCACCCGACGAATCTCGTCGTCGCGACCGATGACCGGATCCAACTTGCCCGCGCGCGCCAGCACCGTGAGGTCGCGTCCGTACTTCTCGAGGCTGGCGAAGGTCTCCTCGGGATTCTCCGAGGTGATCCGGGCGGATCCACGAATACCGCGCAACGCCGTCAACAGCGCCTCACGGGTGGTGCCGAGCTCGCGGGCCCACGCGACCACCACGTGGTCGACCGAAAGATAGTCGTCGCCGAGGTCCGCACGAAGTTCGTCCGCCGCCTCGAGACCGTCGCGCGCCTCCCGAGAGAGACCCGGCTGGGTTCCGCCGACGGTCGTGGGTTCACGGCCGACTCGATCATTGAGCGACGCGGCGACCGCCACGGGATCGAGTCCCGCCGCCGCGATGAGGGGACGCGCGACGCCGTCGGACTGATTGAGGAGCGCGAGCAGCAAATGCGCCGGTGTGACGTAGGGATTGCCGAGTGCGGCCGCCTGCGCGTTGGCGTTCTGGAACGCCTCGCGGGTCTTCACCGTCCAGCGTTGCGGATCGAGTGTCATGTGTTACTCCTCGTTGCGGCGGCGGGTGGCCTCGACGAACACCGCCACGGTGTTGCGAACCGGGACCAGTTCGCGACGGTAGCGACGGTGCGTCTCCTCGACGTGCTGGGCGATCTCGCCGCTGACATTGGCGAGCCGCGCGGTGGCCTCGGCCAATTGGGTCTCCAGCGCGAGGATGCGCTTCACACCCTCCAGGTTCACGCCTTCGTTGGTCAGTTCCTGAATCCGACGCAGCCGCGCGAGGTCGGCCTCGGAGAATCGTCGTGACCCCCCACTCGTGCGCGAGGGATCGAGCAGTCCGGTGCGCTCGTAGTTGCGCAACGTCTGGGGGTGCACGCCGGCCAACTGCGCGGCGACGGAGATGACGTAGACGGCCCGGAAGTCATTCGCGTCACTCATCGACGGTCACCTCCTCGTGCAACGACGTGCCGAGCTTCTCGACCAGCGCGCGCTGCTCCTTGTTCAGCTTCTTGGGCACCGCGACGTTCACGAGGACGAGCAGGTCCCCCACCGCGTGGCGACCCACCGCGGGCACGCCGCGTCCGCGTACGCGCAAGGTCGTCCCGGGTTGGGTGCCCGCGGGAATCTTCAGCGTCACCGGTTCGTCGAGTGTCGGCACGTCGATGGTGCTGCCCAACATGGCCTGCACGACGGAGATCTTGGCGGTCGTGGTCACGTGACGACCCCGACGCGCAAATCCCTCCGCGGGGGCGACGTGCACATTCACCGTGAGATCCCCCGGCGCACCGCCGTGCGTACCGGGAGCGCCCTTGCCCTTGACGCGAATGCGTTGACCGTCCTCGACTCCCGCGGGGATGCGCACGTTCACGCGACGCGAGCTGAGGACGTGGCCGGTGCCGTGACAGTCCGCGCACGGCGTCACGATGCGTCCGCCGCGGCCCTGGCACACGGGACAGACACTTGACAGCGAGAAGGGACCCTGGTCGTCGTTGAGCACACCGCGACCGTGACACCGTTCGCAGGTGGCAAAGCCGGTCCCCGGCGCGGCGCCTCGCCCGCCGCAGGTACGACAGGGGTCGTCGGTCGGTAGGGAGACGAAGGTCGTGACACCGTTGACCGCGTCACGGAAGTTGAGGTGCAGCGCGGTCTCGAGGTCGGCACCGCGCTGGGTGCGCTGACGTCGACCCCCGAACAGACCCCCGAAGAGGTCGCCGATGTCGCCGAAGTCCGCCGTTCGAAAGTTCGCGCCGCCACCGCCGAATCCCGCCGCGGCGGGACCGAGGCGACGGACCTCGTCGTACTCCTTGCGCTTGACCGGATCACCGAGAACGTCGTTGGCGGCCGAGATCTCCTTGAACCGTTCCTCCGATCCGGGATTCGCGTCAGGGTGATGCTCTTTGGCGAGTTTGCGGTAGGCGCGCGTGATCTCCTTGTCGGTGGCGCCACTGGGCACCCCGAGGACCTTGTAGTAGTCCTTTTCAAACCACTCGCGCTCGGCCATCTACCCCTTCACTCTCACCATGGCGGGACGCAGAACGGTGCCCTTCCACTGGTAGCCGGCGCGCAGGACATCATCGACGACCTGGCCGGCTCCGTCCTCGTCGGCGACGTGGGCGACCGCGTCGTGGATCTGGGGGTCGAAGGGAACTCCCACCGACTCAATGCGCGCCAGACCCTCCTTGGCGAGAATGTCGAGCATCAGACTGCGGGCCTGCACCAGCGCCTTGGCCTCGAGTGACTCCAACTCGGTCGCGTCGGCGACCGCGAAGTGCGCCTCGGCGAGGTCGAGTGCGTCCAGGACCGGCAGCAGTTTGCCACCACATCCGCACCGGTACGCGCCGCCACGTCCTCGGCCGTGCGCGCGACGCGCTTGCGATAGTTCTCAAAGTCCGCTTGCAACCGTTGGAGTGCGTCGAGGTATTCGTCGCGCTGACGGACGGCCTCGCTGTCGAGCACCGACTGCGCCGCCACAACGACGTCGCCGTCGAACAGGTCGTCGTCAGCGTCGGCGTCGATGACCTCGTCGGCGGCCGTGACGTCGTCCGACGACGCCGACGACGCGTCATCGGCGTCGTCGGCGTTCCAACTGTCGTTCGCTCGCGCGTCTCGCGGATCGAGAGGCAGGTCCGTCACTGTTCGTCCACAATCTCGGCGTCAACGATGTCGTCGTCATTGGTCGCGGACTGATCCGGTCCACTGACGCCCTCGCCGGCTTTCGCGGCCTCCTCGTAGAGACGCTGGCTGAAACCCTGACTCGCCGTGAGCAACGCGTCGGTGGCGCTCTTGATGGCCTCGAGGTCCGTGCCCTGATCGCGCTCTTCAAGGTCGACAGCGCCGACTCGACGTCGTCGCGCTCGGTTCCCACGAACGCGTCGGCCTGATCCTTCGGCAGCTTCTCCGTCGAGTACACGAGTCCGTCGGCGTTGTTGCGCACCTCGGCCTCGTCGCGACGACGGCGGTCGTCCTCGGCGTGGGACTCCGCGTCGCGGACCATGCGGTCGATCTCGTCCTTGGACAACGACGAACCTCCAGTGATGGTCATGGACTGCGTCGTGCCGGTCGCGAGGTCCTTCGCCGAGACGTGCACGATGCCGTTGGCGTCGATGTCGAAGGCCACTTCAATCTGGGGCACGCCACGCGCCGCCGGGGGAATGCCCACCAGCTGGAACTTGCCGAGCGTCTTGTTGTACGACGCCATCTCACGTTCGCCTTGGAGCACGTGGACCTCGACGGACGGTTGGTTGTCGTCGGCGGTCGTGAAGATCTGTGACTTCTTCGTTGGGATGGTCGTGTTGCGCTCGATGAGCTTGGTCATGACGCCACCCTTGGTCTCGATGCCGAGCGACAGCGGCGTGACGTCGAGCAGGAGGATGTCCTTCACCTCGCCCTTGAGCACACCGGCCTGCACCGCGGCACCGACCGCGACGACCTCGTCGGGGTTCACGCCCTTGTGGGGCTCCTTGCCCGTCACCTTCTGGACGAGCTCCTGAACCGCGGGGATGCGCGTCGAGCCACCGACCATGATCACGTGGTCGATCTTGTCGAGCGTCAGTCCGGCGTCGCTGATCGCCTGATCGAACGGCTTGCGGCAGCGATCGACCAGGGGCGCGGTCAGGTCGTTGAACTTGGCCCGCGACAACTTGATGTCGAGGTGCTTCGGACCGTCGGCGGTCGCGGTGATGAACGGGAGGTTGATCGTCGTCTCTTGCACCGAGGACAACTCGATCTTGGCCTTCTCGGCCGCTTCCTTCAGGCGCTGGAGGGCCATCTTGTCCGCGGACAGGTCAACACCCTCGGTGTCCTTGAAGGTCTTCACGAGCCACGCCATGACGGCGTCGTCCCAGTCGTCTCCACCGAGATGGGTGTCACCGGCGGTGGACTTGACCTCGAAGACGCCGTCGGCGATCTCGAGAACCGACACGTCGAAGGTGCCACCACCGAGGTCGAAGACGAGGACCGTCTGCTCGGCGGCGCCCTTGTCCAGTCCGTAGGCGAGAGCGGCCGCGGTCGGCTCGTTCACGATGCGCAGGACTTCGAGGCCCGCGATCTGACCGGCCTCCTTGGTCGCGGTGCGCTGGGCGTCGTCGAAGTACGCCGGCACCGTGATCACGGCCTGGGTGACGGTGTCACCGAGGTACGCCTCCGCGTCGCGCTTCAGCTTCTGCAGAATGCGCGCGGAAATCTCCTGAGCCGTGTACTTCGTGCCGTCGATGTCGACGTTCCAACTCGTCCCCATGTGACGCTTGACCGACCGGATGGTCCGGTCGGGATTGGTGATGGCCTGACGTTTGGCGACTTCCCCCACCAGGACCTCGCCGGTCTTGGAGAATCCGACGACCGACGGCGTGGTGCGTCCGCCTTCGGCGTTGGGGATGACGACGGGCTCGCCCGCCTCCAGCACGCTGACCACCGAGTTGGTGGTTCCGAGGTCGATACCGACTGCCTTGGCCATGTGAAACTCCTTGTTCTGGTTCCGCCGCGCCGGTCCCTCCGAGGCGACGGATCTTCTGGGAATGAGTATATCAAAGTTGAGTCCCCTCTTGTCAAGAAAACTTCTAAAGATGAACTCATAGAGAGCAATCATTTCAAATACCTCGGGGAACTCACGCCTCGACGGAGCCGGCGACGCCGGCGAGGCCCGGCCGACAGGGGCGGCCACACGTCGTGATCGCAGAGATCATTGGACCGGGCCTCCTGACCGTCGTCGTCGTGGGCCTCGGCATCATCCTCTGGGCGACCGTGGACGCCGCCACAGGCCCGATGTCGCAGTCGTCACTCTCACGACGCAGGGGACCCTCTGGATCGTGCTGTTCGCAGCCGGCCCGATCTTCGTCGGACTCGCGGACTGGATTCTCGCGACGCGACCGGCCTCCACAACCTTCGCGGGACCACCGCCCACACGTTCGCGCAACCGCGTCGTCGAGCGTTGGCACCGCTTCACGCCACCTCTCTCGTCGCCCACCCGGGGACGTTGTCGCCACGAGGCGTATGGCGGCGATCATTACGCTACCTACGTGCTTGATCTCGCTCCGGATCCGCCACGGGCAGTCCGCGTGGAACAA
>CAWHLQ010000010.1:0-6990 GCA_963830195.1 uncultured Actinomycetota bacterium
CTGCGAAGAGACTCTCAGTGGCTCCGCGGAGGACTTTTGCCTCGTTGTGACGCAACGCCGCCACCTCGACGACACGTCACTTCTCACCACACCTCTCGCGCGCGACTGGATGCTGCACGCGCAGGCCTTCGCCGGTGGTCCGACGGACGGACCCGCTCCGAGGCACGCCTAGTGGCCGTCGTCGAGACCTCGCTCAAAAAGGGCGTCTGCACGATCACGCTCGCGGACGAGCCTCGCCGGAACTCCCTCAGTCGCCAACTCACCGCGGAACTGGTCGCGGCCATGGATCAGGCCGATCATGATCCCACCGTGCGCGTCGTCGTCCTCACCAATCGAGGTTCGACCTTCTGTGCCGGCGCAAATCTCACTGAGCGCGCGAGCGACAGTGTCGACGGAACTCCGGTCGTTCCTTTCAATCCGCTGACGCTCTTCGCCCGAGCGCGTCATTCGCCCAAGCCCTACGTGGGACGCATCGCCGGGCACTGTGTCGCGGGGGGGATGGGTCTCGCGGCGGGGCTCGATATCACCGTGGCGCAGGCGTCGGCCAAGTTCGGCTTCACGGAGGTGCGCATCGGCGTGGCTCCCGCCATGATTTCGGTCGTCTGCCTTCCCAAAATGCGTGCGGCGGACGCGCAAGCCGCCTTCCTGCGCGGTCACCGGTTCTCCGCGGCGGAGGCGGCCGCGATGGGACTCATCAACTACGCGGTGGACGACGACGACCTCGACGCGACCGTTGACGCGGTGGTCACCGATCTCCTCGCGGGAGGACCAGAGGCGCTCGCGGCCGCCAAGCAGCTCACCGCGACGGTGCCGGACCTGTCCGAATCTGAGGCGTTCGCGTGGACCGCCGAACTGTCGGCTCGACTCTTTGCCAGTGACGAAGCCCGCGAGGGCATGACGGCGTACCTCGAAAAGCGACCGCCCTCGTGGAACCAGTGATCAGTCGCGTCGAGAGGAGTGTTCATGAGTGACGTCGAGATTGAGCGTGACGGCGAGGTCGTCATCGTGGCGATCAATCGCCCCGCGGCTCGCAACGCCGTCAACGGCGCGGCCGCGGCGGCACTCGCCGACGCGTTCGAGGCATTCGACAATGACGACAGCGCGTCGGTCGCGGTGCTCACTGGTCGCGGCGGAACCTTCTGTGCCGGCGCGGACCTGAAGGCGATCGGTACGCCCGCTGAGAACAAGGTCCGCCCGGAGGGTTGTGGTCCGATGGGCCCGACACGACTGCGACTGTCCAAGCCCGTCCTGGCGGCCGTCGAGGGATTCGCGGTGGCCGGTGGACTCGAGTTGGCCGTGTGGTGCGACCTGCGGATCGCCGCCGAGGATGCGGTGTTTGGGGTTTCTGCCGGCGCTGGGGCGTTCCCCTGATCGACGGGGGCACGGTGCGTCTGCCGCGTCTGATCGGCCAATCCCACGCCTTGGATCTGATCTTGACGGGACGTCCCGTGGGTGGTGAGGAAGCCCGCACCATGGGACTGGTGAACCGGCTCGTGCCCACCGGCGACGCACTGCGCGCGGCCGTGGCGCTCGCGCACGAGATCGCGGCGTTTCCGCAGGCGTGCATGCGCAGCGACCGCGACTCGTCACTCGCGCAGTGGGGTGTTGACGAGAAGGTCGCGATGGATCACGAATACGTCAACGGTTTTGGCGTGATCACGTCGGGCGAAACCCTCGAGGGCGCGTCGCGATTCCGCTCCGGCGAAGGCCGACACGGCACCTTCGCCTGAGACTGCGGGTTAGACGGCGCGACCGGTAAAGCAGAGGAACGCCGTCTGCGCGTTCGCACCCTCGGGCGGTTCGAGTGCGGGAGCGAAGCCACCGGGTACGCGGATCGCGTCGTCGATGCCGCGCAGCATCTCGTGGCAGCTGGAAATCGCGACGGCGTCGAGTTCCTCGTCCTGACCCGTCGCGCGTGCCAGGTCCCACGTGTGGCACAGCGTGTCACAGGTCAGGAGCCCCGCGACCACAGCCGCAAACGGCTGTTCGCCCCCGCGACCCTGCACGGGCGTGGCGGCGAGAGTCGGATCGGTGATGGCGTCCTGGATCTGGGCCGTCGCGTGTCGCCACGCCTCGATCACGTCGACGTCGCCCACGGCTGGGTCACCCGCGTCCGGATGAACGATCCGATAGACGCGACGATGTGTCTCGACAACGTGCACCACCAGATCGCGGACTGTCCAGTCGGAGCAGGGCGTTGGCAACGACCACTGGTCGTCCGCCACTCCCGCCAGCCGGTCCGCAAAACCGTTGGCCACACGAATGTACGAAGAAGGTGTGTTCGTCATTCGCACAATGTAGCGAGGCCCTGTGTCAGGCGACGTCGAGCTCGTCGCGCACCTGCGTGAACGCCTCGATGGCCGCGTCAACGTCGTCGAGGGAGTGGGCGGCGGAGAGTTGGACCCGGATGCGCGCGAGACCCAGTGGAACCACCGGATAACTGAACCCAATCACGTAGACGCCGCGCTCGAGCAGCGCGTCAGCCATGTGCGTGGCCCGCGCGGCGTCGCCGATCATGACCGGGACAATGGGGTGGTCGCCGGGAAGCAGTTCGAACCCCGCCCGCGTCAGTCCCTCGCGCAGTCGCGTGGTGTTGCGAACCAATCGCTCCCGCAACTCGTCGGAGTCGTCAAGAATCTCCAGCGCTCGCAGTCCCGCAGCTGCGATGGAGGGCGCGAGTGAATTCGAGAAGAGATAGGGACGCGAACGTTGACGACACAGCTCGACGATCTCACGTCGACCGCTCAGATACCCGCCGCTGGCGCCTCCGAGGGCCTTTCCGAGCGTTCCGGAGATGACGTCAACGCGACTCGTCACACCGAACAGTTCCGGCGTGCCCCGGCCCGTCGGTCCGAGCACCCCCACGGCGTGCGAGTCGTCCACCATCACGAGCGCGCCGTAGGACTCCGCCAACTCGCAGATCTGGTCCAGCGGTGCGGTCGAGCCGTCCATGGAGAAGACGCCATCGGTCACGACCAACGTTCGACGTGCTCCTTTCGCGCTCTCCAGTTGTGCCCGCAGATCGGCCATGTCCCGATTCGCGTACCGGAGCCGGCGCGCGCTGCAGAGTCGGATTCCGTCAATGATCGACGCGTGGTTCAACTGATCCGAAATCACGACGTCGTCGGCACCGAGCAACGTTTCGAAGACGCCGCCATTGGCGTCGAAGCACGATGAGTACAAGATGGTCGCCTCGGTGCCGAGGAACGCCGACAGAGCTGACTCCAACTGTGTGTGGATCTCTTGGGTACCGCAGATGAAGCGAACCGACGCCATCCCGAAACCGAACTCGTCGAGTCCCCGATGGGCGGCCTCCACGATGCGAGGGTCATCGGCCAGACCCAAGTAGTTGTTGGCGCAGAAGTTGAGCACTTCGCGATCGTTGACGTTCACTCGCGGGCCCTGCGCCGTCTCCAGTGTGCGTTCGGCCTTGTAGGTCCCCGCGGCGCGAATCGCGTCAATCTCCGAAACGAGTTCTCGTCGTAGGTCGTCCCTCATGAGCCCGTTCTACTCCGTGGCCCACGTGAGAATCACTTTGCCGCAGTGCCCCGAACGAACCACGTCGAACGCAGCCTCGTGCTCGGAGGCGTCAAAGCGGTGCGTGATCACTGGCGAGATATCGACTCCCGATTCGATCAAGACCGACATTTCGTACCAGGTCTCAAACATCTGACGACCGTAAATGCCACGGAGCGTGGCCATCTTCATGACCAACTCGGACCAGTCGATCGCGAAGGGCTCGGCTGGTAGTCCCAGTAGCGCCACTTTCGCGCCGTGGGTCACTGAGCCGATCATTTCGCGAAGCGCTTCGGGATGTCCCGACATCTCGAAGCCGACGTCGAAGCCCTCGGCCATACCGAGGTCGGCAATCACGTCACTGAATCGTTCGCGAGCGGGGTTCACGACGCGGGTGACGCCGACCGTCGTCGCCAACGCCAGTCGGTAGTCCGACACGTCACTCACCACGATGTTGCGGGCTCCCGCGTGACGCGCCACGATCGCGGCCATGAGTCCAATGGGTCCGGCGCCCGTGATGAGCACGTCTTCACCCAACACCGCGAAGGCGGTCGCGACGTGCACCGCGTTGCCGAAGGGATCAAAGATCGAGGCGACATCGAGGTCGATCGTCGGCGAATGCCGCCACAGATTCGTTGCGGGCAACGTCACGTAGTCCGCGAAGGCGCCGCTTCTGGTGACGCCGACGCTCTGCGTCCGGGCGCACTGGACCTTGCGACCGGCCATGCAGTTTCGGCACCGGCCGCAGACGATATGGCCCTCGCCACTGACGAGGTCACCGGGTGCGAGATCTTGAACGTCGCTCCCGCACGCCTCCACTCGACCGACGAACTCGTGACCGATGATGAGGGGAACCGGTATGTGCTCTTGGGCCCACTCGTCCCAGTCAGCAATGTGGACATCCGTGCCGCAGATTCCAGTTCGCAGCACCTTCACCAGCACGTCGTCGCGGCCAAAGGTTGGCGTGGGCACGTCCCGCACGACGAGTCCCGGTGACGCGTCCACCTTGACCAGCGCTCGCACCCTCGACTCCTCTCGCCACCGCACCCGCGGCGATTCGACACTAGACGAGCGTGCGACACGCTCCTTCGAGCGAGTCAGTGGCGACGATTTACTCCGCGAGTCCCGTGTTCGGTGACAGAGTTTCTCACACGGGCGAGAAACGCTCTCTGTTCTGCTGCTGTCTGCACGCGACAGCGCTCAAACTCATCGTGAAATCGAACATCCGCGAACAGTCCGGCGGGATCGGCGTGAAAGTGAAGGAACGCTTTCGATCCGCGATAGAACACCCCGGGGCGTCGCTCGGCGATTCCCTCCACGCGCCGCAGTCCATCGAGCAGCGACGCGAGTGGCAGCAGGTCGTTCGCGTTGGCGTGTCGCACGATCGAGAGTGTAGGCACGACGCACTCGTCGGTCCGCCCCTCGGCGACCCCACGGATCCGTGCCGTACGCTGACACCGTGGCCGCCTTGACCAACGAACTTCGCGACGCCTTGGTCGCGGGACATCTCGGACATCTCTCCACCGTCAACGCCGACGGCAGTCCGCAAGTCAGTGTGGTGTGGATTGGGGTTGACGGTGACGACATCGTGATCGCTCACCTCGGACACGGTCGCAAGATCGCGAATATCAGCCGAGATCCGCGAGTCGTTCTCACGGTCGAGACGAGCGGCACCAACGCGGTCGGGATGCGTCACTACATTCTCATCCGAGGTCACGCGCGACTCGTCGCGGGAGGCGCCCCCGAGCTTCTGCAGCGACTGGCGGAGGTGTACGTCGGTCCCGGAGTGACGTTCCCCGCCTCCCCCAACCCGCCCCCGGGTCACGTGATCCACATCACGGTGGAGCACGTCGGCGGACTCGGACCTTGGGTCGAGTGACGTTACGCGAGGGTCGGCTCCGGCGAGTCTGTCGCACGTGAGGGGTCAGGGACGCCGACCCCGGCACCGATAGCCTGACGCCGTGCATAACTCAACAAATCCGGCGACCAGCCTGATCGTACTGGCTGTTCTCGTGGTCATCGTCGTCCTCGTCCGACGTGGTCGCGTTCAAGGTGCCGGAATGGGACTGGCCTCCGGCGAGCGAGTGCGGCCGATCGCCATCACGCTCTTGGATCCAATCATCAGCGCGGTGATCATCGGACCGTTTCTCTACCGCTTCGCAACCGTGAACCCTCTCCACGTCGTCGCCACCATCCTGGGCGCGGCCGCGGGCGTGGCAATTGGTTACGCGCGAGCCCGCGTCATGTTCGTGCGCGCCGAGAAGCCCACCCACTCCATCGTCCTTCGTCGGAGCGGACTCGAGTACGGCCTCGTCCTTCTCCTGATCATCATTCGCACCGCTGAATCATCGATCGACAAGTCCCACACGAGCTTTGCGTCGACCGCGGTAACGGCTCTCGCGGCGCTTGGTCTTGTCGAGGCCATCTCGCGGTCCGTGTTCCTGGTCCAGCGATATCGGCAAGCCGCAACGCCCGTCGTCGGCGGCGCCGAGTCCGACGAGTGAGACACGAGGTCGCGTGAGTGTCCTCTCGTCTCCGGCGCGACGGACGCGGCCCGCGGTGCGCACCGACGAGGGGTGGCGACGGGGTCACCGACGGTAGGTTGGACGTTGTGAGCGACCTGCCGTTGCTGATATTTGACGGCGACTGTGGTTTCTGCACATCATCGGCGCACTGGATCGAACGCCGTTGGCCGCACGAGCGAGCGGTCACGATCGCGTGGCAGCGTCTGAGCACGGACCGTCTACGTGAGATGGGACTGTCCGAACGTGACGTCACCACCCAGGCGTGGTGGGTCGACCACAACGAGACTCGAGGCGGCGAGCGCGCCGTCGGTGCGGCGCTCGAAATGGCGGGGGGCGCGTGGCGTCCCTTCGGCCGTTTCATCGGTGCACCATCGATGCGTTGGCTGTTCGGGCCGTCGTATCGACTGATCGCCCGCTACCGGTACCGGCTTCCCGGCGCGACGACGTCGTGCCGACCGTAGAGTTCGACGATCGTCGGCAGGTCGTGGCCATCCTCACTGACCGTCACCGCGTCGCCCGTCTCAACGACATCGTTCACGTTGGTCACGAGCGATCGGTGAAAAAGCCACAGACCCGTTGAGCGGAGGCTCAACGGGTCTGTGATACGACATCGCGATCACCGTGGTGATCGCTTCGGTGGCGGGGGCAGGATTTGAACCTGCGACCTTCGGGTTATGAGCCCGACGAGCTACCAGACTGCTTCACCCCGCGGCGGAATGACCACTCTATCGCATCCATTGACAGAACAACAATGGGCCTGCCCGTCCCCCGCGATGTGTTGCTTCGTACACTGGGCAATGTCAACGCGAGACGAGATCCTGGCCGCCGCGGTCAAGGAGGTGCGCGACCGCGACGAGGCGTCGTTTCGCGTCGCGCAAGTGTCGAAGAGCGGGGGTTGTGCCACGAGTGTCCTGTACCACTACTTCGGCTCGCGCGAGGGTCTCATCGA
>CAWHLQ010000011.1:0-49976 GCA_963830195.1 uncultured Actinomycetota bacterium
GTTATGTCCCTGTACTCGTTCGGTTGGTCTTGCTGACCACCCTACGGACAGAGGCCAAGATTGGACTCTCCATTCGACTCGATCAACACAAATGTTGAGTCGACCGATTCCCCCGAGACCCAAGAATTCTACCTTCGAGTCCCTGTTTGAAGTCCAGATCTGGGAAGTCACTAGGCCTCGATTTAACGAATTCAGAGACGGATGCCTCCAACGCCAAGAGCGGTCTCCCAAGGGGATCTACTTGATTCTTGGGTGGTAAACCTTCATATCGTTCGGAGGCTCGCAACGACAAAGCGTGCTCCATTGCACGGCTTGTTTGAAGTGAAACTGTCCAGAGCATTACCGCGATTAGTGCGCCGGCTAGCGCCAACGCCGCAATCACAAGCCACGCACCCCCCAGTGCAAAACCCGCAATGCAGAATCCGAGACAGCCAGCCACTCTTAGCCATAATTGATGTCGGCGGATTCGCCTCACATTACAAATGAATGTACTACTTCCGTCATCTTGTGTATTCATTAGATCAACCTCTGACGATGCGGTTGCAGTTGCTCATGACAGTAATGCCCGATCGAAGATAGGAATCGTTCTCGATGGAAGGTCGATCACATCTCTTGTCAACGACGACTCAACTCATAACCAACACTGGCGCCGTGAATAGCGTTCGTACCGAGAATGCTCATGTCTCGCCAGTACTTCATGCTCCGATTAGTTCTCCCAAGATTCTGAATGAACGATCTGCTGACGGCATGTCCCTCAAGAGATACAGTGCCGTCTGCACCCGCACTCAACTCATCCAGGACATCCGCAGAGGCGTGGACTATCGAACTAGCCTTCGCGGCACCCAATTCAGGAATCATTGCAACAACGTCTAGACCCAGTGAAGCCCAATTGCAATTCTTAAATGCGCCGACCGCACACGACGCTGATGTCGACACGATTGCAACAGTTCCCGCGTAAATTGCCACGGCTTCACTGACTACATCCAAGCCAGGTGGCAAGAAGGGTGCGATGGAACTAGCCGCAATTGCCACAATGCTAGCAATCAGCGAAACTGTGGAAAGCGCTTCCTGCAAAGGCCGGATGAAAGTTCGAGCGAAGCGCCAAGTTGCAGTCGCAAAAGACTTTGCCCTTGAGCTAGTCCAATTTGCGAACTCCGACCAGCCAATGTGAGCGGCATTTGTGGCAGCTGAGTAGCCTCGGTGAACCGCATTTTGACCATCCGTTATCACACCGCAAAATGGAATCAACCCGCCGCAATCAACCAGCCCAGATAGTCAACACCAGATACCGCATTGTCTCTCGCATACGCATACGCCGTCTGGGTCGATCCCACCATCGGGTCCACGCTCACGAATTGTCCCGTCACCGGGTCGTAGTAGCGATTGATAAGGCGTTCTCGTGAATGGGGCCATGGGACGGTGACGGGCACCGCCACTGAGCAGGCAAAACATGAGTACGAAACAGGTTGCCGGCGCGTAGCGGAGCTTGTGAGGCGATGTGCAGTTGTCGCGTGTTGTTGACAACGCCTAGCGCGCCGGGAACTCGAGTGCACCGACGCGGTTGTTGAATGATCGCTCAGCGTGCTTCGCGTAGTCACTACGAGCATTCTGACAGGCGTCCAACGCCTTACTTGGGTCTCTTGCCAGCTTGTGGCCACTGGGCACGATGACGCGCTCGTGGTGTCTCAGCGGAGCGATCTTCACCTACGCAGGACGCCACGGAGTCACCGCCACTTCTTGAAACTCAACAACGGTGACGAACTCGACGAACCTGTGGGTAACTCCTGATAAGCAAAGGCCCCTCGTTAGTCACTCTCGGTGACAAACCGGACGAACTTCGTCAGGACTCTTCTCGCCAGTGGCTCAGTTAAAGGGGACCCCCGCGATGGCCCGTAGGAGACCGCTGCGGCGCTGGGCGCCTCGCGGTCTCCAGGCCAGTACATATACGTTTTCTCGGATACAAGGCGCGTGTGTCGAAATTGCTTATACCTCTATTAAGTAAGTAGTGCCAAGAGGCCAACAGCAATAGCGATTGCTCCTTGAATTCTTGTTGCAGTTGGACTCGACCCGATATTGGTGTAACGCCACCGGCTTGTCGGACTCCTTCGTTGGGTGGCGATTAAGTCAGCCTTCCATATGAACAGGCACCCAAGCAGGATGCATCCAATTGCGAGCGCTCTAATGACCATTTCGTCTTCCTATCGATTGCGCTCAGACAATCAACTCAAATGAGCAACACCTGCGCTATCTCCACATGAAGTCGCTCGATCTCGAAATTGATCACCGAAGTTCGCATGTATTTGCACTGTTAAGCCCACCACACGAGGGTGGCTTGTTATTCGGACAAGCCACCTATTGCTCTTTTGGAAATCTTGAGACTAGTTGACAGTCCAACTATTAAGCATGAACCGTTTCGAGGTGCGAATAACGTCTCTATAAAAACCTCTATCTCTGCGAATCGGCCAAGTAAGACCATCCCACACTCCGCGCAAAATGTTCGCCTCTATGATGCCGTTAACTTGGTGAACGTATGTATAACTCTTAAATGTTTGAATGGATGCTGCATACTCAGTTCCGCAGTAATCCCAAAGTCGGCTCCAAATATTTTCCTTCCCATGTTGCGACATTCAAAACACGTTGCGGTGGTGCCTATTGGGCCACCAATAGCATAATTTACTGACTTGTTCTTAAACCATTTTCCTAAATCTTGAAGAGTAGTGCCATTCGAAATTTGATAAGTCACGCTTACTCCGGCCGAAGCTCCGAGGCCACCAGTAGTGAAGATGTTTGTTTTCGTCCATCCAATATCATCGTTACCACTTGGAGTATCCCAGGTTCGAACAAGGCAGTACTCACTGCCACCACCGATGCCTTTGATGAAAGCAGCAAAGTAGTTCCATCCTCCGCAGATACCGATAGTCCAGAGCCCGAGGGGGTCCCGATTAGACACCGGGTTATCGATCGCGTACGCATAGGGAGTTCCAGTGGAACCCACGTCAGGATCCACACTCATGAACTGTCCCGTCGCCGGGTCGTAGTAGCGATTGACGAGGTAGACAAGCCCGGTGACGTCTTCGTAGCCACCTCCCAAATCCGGAACAGCGTCGCGGAGTCCGGATCGGATCCAATCTCAGTAGTCAAGCCACCCCAAATATGGTTGGCCCGCCACTTCCGGGTGTGTCAGGAATTTTGTGTAAGTGACGTCGTCCTAAAGTCTCGAGCGAGAGGGCTCGGGGTGAGAAAGGAGTCACTCATGGCAAGAACTGGCGCTAGACGCAATTTAGGCTCGACTGAACCTGCCCGGCGTGAGCTCGTCGGTCGACAACCGAGCACCCGAGCGCGTCTCGCGGAACGGCGGTCGCGAAGGCCCGCGAGGACGGACTCGGCCTGGTCAGGCCGGACGGTTTTCTCACCAAGGTGACCAGACCGTCTCGAAGCGGCCCATCCAAGCCGAGATGACCGAGCACTCGGATACGAATCAGGCGACCCCGCGGGTCGCGGCAGCGGGAACTCGCGCAACGGCACGACGCCCAAGACCGTCAACACCGACGTTGGACCGGTGCTGATCGACGTGCCCCGGGACCGCGCTGGCGAGTTCGAGCGCTCAGGATCTGCCCAAGCGCGCCCGCCGGCTCGACAGGTTCGACGGAGGCGATCATCTGGCTTTACGCCAAGGGTCTCACGACCGGGGAGATCCAGGCCCACCTCCTGGAGATCTACGGTGCCCGAGGTCTCCAAGGACACCATCAGCCGGGTGACCGACGCCGTGAACGCCGAGAGGTGTCAACGTCGGTTGGCGCTACCTCGGCAAGATGCGTCATCTCAACGTCGGTTCGCGCTCCCGGGGACAGGCCATTCAACTGTTCGTCCTCGATACGTCGTGACCTTTGCAACCAAGGACGGTGAGTTCATCGGCGAAACGAAGATGGACCCGAACCATGACTACCAACCCAAAGGCGAGGATTCGGATGGCCTTCACAGGTTCAGTTGTTCACGATGTCGCGACAGATTTCACTGGTGGAGGTGGCGGGAATCGAACCCGCGTCCGTGCGGCACCACAGGAATTGACCTTCTCCGAGCGCAGCCGACAGGAGATTGTCGGGATCGTCATTGTTGTCGGCGCAGCGACAACGATCCGTGATCAGTGAGATGTCCCGGGAGTCCTACTGACACGATCTTCCCGGTAAGCCCTACTTCATGGCGCCCGAAAACTAAACCGTAGGACTGGGGTCTAGACGGACGTCGCTGGCTCTAGGCAGCGAGCGCAAGCTTGAGCTTTGTGGCGTTTATTTTTGGTTCCGGCTCTTTAACGTGGCTCCGGAGACCACGGCTCGCTTCTCTCAATCTTGACAACCGACGTCGAAACCGATCACCCCCGACTCGTATCACCTTGTGGCGACATCCTCACTGTAGCGGTTGGGTGTCCGAGGCCATCTTCGGCGCTTGAGATCCCGTCAACCGAACTTTTCGACGCTACGTCGCAGTCGCGCCATCTCTCGCTCGGCGTCGCGGCGAGCGAGTCTGTCTCTTGTCGTGCAGCTTCGTCCACGCGCGAGAGCGATCTCCACGTTGACTCGACCATCCTTGAAGTACAGCCGCAGTGGGATCAGCGTCAGCGGTTGGGCTCTGGTCTTGCCCAAGGCATCGATCTCGCGTCGATGAACGAGGAGCTTTCGCTTCCGGTCGGGGTCGTGACTGCCGAAGCCCACCGCGTACGACCACGGTGGAATGTGCGTCGCGAACAGCCACAACTCTCCGTCATCGACTCAAGCGTACCCGTCGGCAATCTGAGCTTTTCCCTCGCGCAACGACTTCACCTCACTGCCCGTGAGCGTGACGCCGCACTCGATTGTTTCGAGTATCTCGAAGTCGTGGCGCGCCCGTCGATTTGTGGCCACGACGCGATCACGACCCGCGGCGTCCGCACGTGCTTTGTCGCGACGCTCGATCATCCTTTTTGCGCGGGCCATATCGTCAGCGTAGAGGCGCAGCGAGCGGACATCGAAAACTAAGGTGAGTGAGTGCTGAGCCTGACCGAGGAAACTCACGACGCGATCGTGGCGACGTGCGTGCGGGCACTGCCTCTGGAAGGGTGCGGTCTCGTTCTCGGCACCGTTGAGGGCCGGGTCACCGACGCATTGGCGCTGCGCAACGCGGCGATGCGGCCAAGCTGTTTGAGATCGACCCGCGAGATGTGTTGCGGGCTTACCGTGAAGCGGAGTCGCGCCAGGTCGACGTCATTGGGGTGTTCCATTCCCACACGCACACCGATGCGTACCCGAGCCCGACTGATGTTCGCCAGGCCGCCGATCCGTCATGGCACTACATCCTCGTGTCGCTGCGTGAGATCCCGAGTGTGCTGCGCAGTTACCGGATCGTCGATGGTGAGGTGACCGAAGAAGAGGTCCAGCTCGTCGGGTAGGTCACATTTCGACGAGGGACCAAGGTCCCTAGAACGGTGCCGTAGCGAGTGTTCTGGCGGGCGTTAGGGTGCGCACAACGAAAGGAATTTGCATGTCGGACCACGTTGAACTCCCGCATCTGAGCAATCACCACCGCGAGACGCTCCAGAAGATCTTCCAACATCCCGTCAGCCACAATCTCGAGTGGCGTGAAGTGATCTCCTTGCTCAATGCCGTCGGAACGGTGGAAGAACGGCACGATGACCGATACGCCGTCACGATCGGGGAAGATTCGCAGGTGTTCTTGCGTCCGAAGCACAAGGACGTGGATGTTGAGGTGGTCTTGGAATTGCGGCGAATGCTACGAGCCGAAGGATACGGTCCGGCTGAGTCGTAATCGATCAGCCTGACGTTCGTTTCCCTAGGCCGCGGCCGCTGCGGCCGCCGCAAAAGCGAGCATCACGCCGCGGGTGTCACCAATGAGGCCCACGTCCATTCTGTTCATCATGTAACTGACCGTGAGTTCGGTGTCTTGATCCATGATGATGACCGAGCCACCGAAGCCACCCCAGGAACACGGCGAGGTCCGACCGGCATGGTGTCGGAACTCAGTCCGTATCCGGCTCCGAACCTCATGGGGACGTTGAGAACAAGATCGTGACCATCGGACTCGGTCACGAAGATCCGCTCCACTGTCTCCGGCTTCAAAAAGCGTCGGCCCGCTGTTTCCCCCTTGTTTGTGATGATCGACTGCAAGAGCGCGACGGAACGCGCGTTGCCGTGGCCGTTCGCCGCCGGAATCTCCGCGGCGCGCCACCAACGGTTGCGCGGGGCCGTTGCGTCAAGGGGAGGCGACGTGAGTGTGCGAACCATGATGGACGCGGGATCAAGTCCGGAGAAGTCCGCCGGGGGAGGCGCGATGACGAGGCTGACGCGCGCTTCGTCGGCCTCGGGCAGCCCGATTTGGAAGTCGGCACCGAGTGGCGTGGCGAACTCGTTCTTAAAGAAGGTTCCGAAGGACTGTCCCGTGATCCGGCGCACAACCTCGCCAATGAGAAACCCCTGCGTCACGGCGTGGTAACCGGATTGTGTGCCGGGCTCCCACCACGGCTCTTGACGCGCCAGCGCGGTGGTGCACCGGTCCCAGTCCGCGAGATCTTCGGGGACCAACGGCTCGGCCCAGCCCGACAGGCCCGACGTGTGCGACAGCAGGTGGCGGACCTTCACGTCAGCCTTGCCACCGGCAGCAAATTCGGGCCAGTACGTCGCGACGGGCTTATCAAAGTCAAGCTCACCACGATCCATCAGCAAGAGAGCCGCAAGAAATGTCATGGTCTTGGTTGTTGACCACACATTCACAATGGTGTCGCGCGACCACGGAGTGGTGCGCGTCTCATCGGTGAATCCGCCCCACACGTCCACGACGACGTCGCCTCGATGGTGCACGGCCACGGACGCACCAAGATCAAGGCCGTCGGCGAGGTGCTGTTCGAAGAGATCGCGGACGCCCTGGAATTTGTCGGACGCAAAGCCCTCTGTGAGACCCATTGGTTCCCCCGTTCGTTTTCGAGAATCGTATCGGTTGGACGACACGAGCTCCGCTGGCGCGGGTTGTTCACGGAATTGAGAGTTCCTTCACTTCACGCCAGGATGACGAGTGGCCCACTCCGCCCCCCAGGGACACTCGTCGGCGTGGTAGAAAACCTCCTGACGTCGGGGGAGTTGTTGGGGGAGACGTCCTTCGCGACTTCGAGGCTGGGACGAGTCTTCGTCATCGTGGGGATAACCGTTTGAAGGGCGAGTTCAACAACGTGCGGGCAGAGGGTTGGAGAAAGATAGGTCGACTGGTGTCGGCCATGGGCATCGTGCTGGTCACGCTCGTCCTCTTTGTCGCGCCCGCTCATCACGCCGCGGCCAGTTCTGTCAACCGGCCGACATCGTCCCCTCGTGTGTCAGAGCGACTTCGCCGTGTGCATCTTCGCCGCCCGTACGTGCAATGGATTGATCGCCAGGCCGGTACTGCCACCGCCGTCGTGACGTGGTCCGTCCCACTCGCGTATCAGTCCGGAACCGTCACGGGGTACGCCGTGACCGCCGAAGGAGACACGTGTCAAGCGTCGGATCTTCTCGGGACCACGATCGCGTGCAACGTCGGTCCTTTTGGCGCGGGTCAGACGCCAGCTTCGTCGTCACCATCGACTTCACGTCGCGTTCCCCTGCTGTCTTTACGATCACGTCGACACTCGGTCCGGAGGGACAGGTCATCACGTTTCCCACTCCCGCTCAACGAAGTTTCGCGAGCGGCCCCCTGTTGCTGTCGGCACTCAACGTCACCGCGTCGTCACAGCTGCCCGTCTCGTTCAGTGCGTCGGGCGCGTGCGCGGTGTCGGGAACTTCCCTGACGTTCACCACCGTCGGGGCGTGCGCCGTGACCGCGAGTCAACCCGGTGACGCGACATTTCTGCCGGCCTATCCGGTCGCGAACTACTTCGAGGTTGCGCCCTCGCGAGCGGTGTTGAGCGTGACCGGAGGGACGTTCGCCAATAGTGGCCGGCCACAGCCGGTGTCAGTGTCGGTCTCGCCTGTCGTGTCCGGCGTTCTCGTTCAGTACTGCCGCGAAGGTGACGCGACGCCGGATGCCTGCTCGTCGCATCCACCTCGTGACGCCGGTGTGTACCACGTCTCGGTCGTGCTCAGTAATCACGACTACGTCGCCACTCCCGTCTCGACCGTCATGACGATCAACGAGCCGGCACCCCTGTTTCCGCCGGACCTGCTCGGAAGCGTGACGACATCAGCCGGGCCGACGACTGTGGGCTTCTCCCGCGCGGGAGTCGTCATTCAGTCGCGCGTGGTCCACCACCCGTTTCCGACGGACGTACCGATCAGGGTTGACGGCATCAGCGAAGAGTCCCTAGGCACCTTCGTCGTTCCCTCCACGACCGACGTGGCCACGTGGCTGAACCTCTTTCGGGGTTCGACAAGTTCTTCCCTCATCGTCAATGCCGCGTCGACGACGGCGCACTCCGCGGCGCAACTCTCCCAACAGGGTTCGATTGCTTTTCCCGATAACAACTTTCCGGGTGCGGGTACGTACGAAATCGTTGAGGTTCAAACCAGCGGGTTCGTGCCCGGTTCTACCGTCAGCGCCGTGCGCCACTCCACCTCAGCGTTGGTCCTCTCCCAGGCAGTCGCCAACTCCCACGGCGTGGCGACGATTGACATACCGATCTACATGGGCTGGGCGGGACAGACGCACCAGATGTTCCTGGCCGGTTCCTACCAGGCGTTGTCGTCGAAGACCTCCAGTGACCACAGTGGCAACGTCGCCACGACGCTCACGATCTCAAAGGCGATGCTGACGCGACTCAGCACCCAGGCGCCGATGGTGATGGTCTTTGACGATCCCGCCGATCCCGCGCTCGATCAGTACAACGCGCTGGCGTTGCCCGCTGCGGACGCGTACCAGGCGTACGTCAAGCGGACGACGCCGCTCAATCTTCCTCACTACAAGCCCGTCCACCACCCGGCCTCGACCATGAACCGTCTGACGGGAGCGGCCGCCGTTCTGTCGGCCGCTGCCGCGGGACTCGCCGTTGCGCGTGCCGCGAGCGGCATGAGTGGGGCGGCGTCAGCGGCGAGCCACGCCTCGTCCGTCGGCACACGCGGCGCGTCCGCTGCCCACCGGGCGGCGACGGAGAACGTCGAAGCGTTGCACCACACCCACGATTCGGACCGAGAACATATCGGGGACCATTCACGAACGTGGCGAGCGCCAGGACGCGGACCCGTTGACTCGCTGAGCCTCGCGGCGCCGCTGGCGTTGTCGCGGTTCTCTCCTCTGGCGGCCATGACTGTCGCCGACGGGGCGTACTGGCGCGCAATGTTCGGATCGTTGTCGGTGGTCTTCCCGATCGCGGGGGCGGTCCTCGGCGTCCTGGCGAGCATTCAAACCCACGGGTATCCCTTGCCGCCGCACCTCGCGCTGTTCATCGCCATCATCTCGCTGGGTTTTCTCGACGCCCTCGCGGGTCTCGCGGCCGCGACGGCGTCGCTCGTCGGCGCCATCGTGACCGGTCACGCGTTCTCGGTCAACATGCTCATCTCGGGGTTGCTGCTCGCGACATTGTGGTTCGGTCTCCCGGTGATGGTGAAGAAAATTCGCCCCTTCATCCGGCCGCACCCGAATGACTTTGACTCGTGGTGGGTGCGGTACGCCGACTTCATTGTGGGACCGGTCTTCGCGGGCTTTCTCGCCTCCAAGTTGGTGGACACGTTTTCCCTCGTGACCAATTTGCGCATCTCGCTCGTGACTCACGCCACGCTCATCGGCATCGTGGTGGCATCAGTGGCGTTCGTTCGATACTGCGTGACGACGACAGCGATCTTCGCGTATCCGCGCCGACTCCGTGAAGTGACGCCTACGCATCTCAATGAACAGGAGGAATCGTCGCTCGCGGTCTCCGTGGTTGTGCGCATGGTGTTTGCGGGCCTCATCTTCGCGGCGCTTCTTGGTCGCTATTGGTTGGTCCTGCCGCTGGTGGCGCTCTTTGGACTCGGAATCCTGGCCCGCAACTACTCGTGGGACCGCTCGGTCACGACGTGGTTCTACCGCTTCGTGCCGCGCAATCTCGGCAAGGTCCTGCTCTTCGAGGTCGTCGGCACCCTCGCCACGGCCGCCATCATTCGCCACCTCACGTCGGGCTACTGGCAGATTGCGACGTTGCTGTTCGTGATCTTGACCCTGACGATGGTCACGGACTTTCTCGCGGGTCTTCGCGGCAAGGACTGGCCGATCAACTTTGCCACGCGTCTGGCTGGTGTGGCGCTGTTCATCCTCACGGTTCTGCAGTTGTCGGACCACCTGATCACGTGAGTTGGGTCACGACCTCTTCCTGCAACAAAGCGAGAGTGTCGAGGACCCGGGAGAGGTCTCCGGTCCACCACGTCGGCACGATGAACTCGTCGCACCCCGCCTCGCGATACGCGCCGAGAACGTTGAGGACTTCTTCGGGCGTCCCCGCGACCGTGGGTACCCCCGGACCTGTCGAGCGATGCTTCGCCAACCAGCTTTCGTCGTGGCTCACGAAGACCAACGCCTGCGTCGAGCGACGCAACGTTCCGGGCTCGCGATCGAAGGACGCGCAGTGAGTGTCGAGCACCTGATTCAGGGACGCGAGGTCGTCCGGTGTGGTCCAGGCGTTCCACGTCGCCGCAAACCGGGCGGCGAGCTTCGTCGTGCGCTTGGCTCCGCGCACCCCAAGAAGAATCGGTAGTGGCGATTGCACGGGACGCGGGTCACAGGGAGCGTCACGGAGCTCGTAATACTCTCCCGAGAAGGTTGTGGCGTCCTGGGACAACAGTGACGCCACGATCTCGACATACTCCTCGAATCGACTGACGCGCTCCGCGATCGTCCCGAGCGCGATGCCGTAACTGGCGTGCTCGTTTTGTTGCCATCCCGCGCCGAGCCCGGCGATCATTCGCCCGCCACTCAGGTGATCGAGCGTGCAGAGGGACTTGGCAAACACCGCCGGGTGCCGATAGGTCGCCGATGCGACCAGGGTGCCAAGACGAATCGATGACGTCGATGCGGCGAGCGCCGCGAGTGTCGTCAGCGCCTCGAACGTCTCGCCGCGCAGGGGCGTGGCGTCCGGTCCGTTCGGCATGAAGTGATCCGCGTAGTACGCGGCGTGCCACCCGAATCCCTCACACGTGGACACGATCGACTTCGTGTCCTCAAAGGAGCGCCCGTTGTCGGGCCAGACGCTGATATCCATGGATCCACCTCCGGGGCCGACGAAAGAGTCCTTCGAGCCGCCGCGCGTCAATCTACTCGGGTGCCTTCGCGGTGTCTTGGAGTCGATCCGCCAGTTTCTCCAACGCCGGAACGGCGTGCGCGAGCGCGAGCGCCTCCGCCGAGTCGAGTTCCGCCAACGCACGACAGAGCAACTCGGTTCCTCGTGACCGCAGCTCCTGCAGCAGCTCTCGACCCTGCGTGCTGACGCGCAGGAGGCTCGCTCGGCCGTCGAGTGGATCGGCAACGCGTTCGATCAGACCGTCGTCGACGAGTGAGTCCACGACCTTGCTCATGGTGGCGGGAGACATCCCCTCCATGTCGGCCGCCACGCCCAATCGAAGGGGGCCGCTTTGCTCCACTCGCGCGAGGACGGATCCTTGCGAGGGCGTCACGTCCCAGGCCGCCCGCGTGCGCAACTGACGGTGCAATCGAGCCACCGCCACCCGCAGCGCAGCCGCCGTGGCCACGTCACTGGCGCTCGCTGCCACCTTGGTTGTGCGCACGGCCACCTCCTGTCGCGTGTTCCGCCGTCGTCTCCAGTATAGTTAGTTATATGCAACTAACTACTGACGCTGGCGCGGTCCCGGTCAGATGGTGACGTCCACCCGCTTCTTCCGCCCGTGACCGTTTCGTCGACGTCAGTGACGCACACGAAGCCGGATCACTACAAGTGGATCGCCCTGTCGAATACGACGATCGGGATTCTCATGGCCACGATCAACGGGTCGATCCTGCTGATCGCGTTGCCCAATATTTTCCGCGGAATTGACCTCAATCCGTTGGCGTCGGGCAACACGACGTACTTCTTGTGGATCCTGATGGGTTTTCTTCTCGTCACGTCCGTCCTGGTCGTGAGCCTGGGTCGCGTCGGCGACATCTACGGACGTGTGCGCATGTACACCCTCGGCTTCGCGATCTTTACGGTGTTCTCGATACTGCTGGCAATTACGTGGATGACGGGACCAGCCGCGGCCATCTGGCTGATCGTCATGAGGATCGGGCAAGGCGTGGGGGGAGCCTTTTTGTTCGCGAACTCGAACGCGATCATTACGGACGCGTTTCCCGCCGACGAACGGGGATTTGCGCTGGGCATCAATGGCGTCGCGGCCATCGGAGGGTCGTTTCTCGGCCTGTTGCTCGGGGGTCTCCTGGCGCCAATCGAGTGGCGCTTAGTCTTCCTCGTGTCGGTGCCGTTCGGTCTGTTCGGCACTGTGTGGGCCTACGTCAAGCTGCGTGACAACGGGCGACGTACGAAAGCGTCCATTGACTGGATTGGCAACATTGTGTTCGCGGTCGGGCTGATCGCGGTCCTGACGGGCATTGTCTACGGGCTCCAGCCCTACGGCGGCGCCACCATGGGATGGGGCAGTCCGTGGGTCCTCGGTTGCCTGATCGGTGGCGTCCTCACGCTCGTCGCCTTCGTCGTCATCGAGCGTCACGTCGAAGAACCCATGTTCCAATTGCATCTCTTCGCGAGTCGCAGCTTCACGATGGGCAATCTCGCGGGGCTGATGCTGGCGCTCGCTCGCGGAGGTCTCCAGTTCATTCTCATCATTTGGCTCCAGGGCATCTGGTTGCCGTTGCACGGCTACAGCTTCGCGCAAACGCCCCTGTGGGCCGGAATCTATATGGTGCCCCTCACGGTGGGATTTTTCATCGCCGGACCCCTCGCGGGACGACTCGCCGATCGATTTGGCGCTCGACCGTTCGCGACGGCGGGCCTCATTTTGACGGGGCTCAGCCTCCTCGGTCTGCAATCGCTTCCGATGAATTTCTCCTATCCGGAATTCGCGGCGCTGCTCGTCTCCGTCGGCATCTCGATGGGACTCTTCGCGGCTCCCAACACGAGCGCCGTCATGAACTCGTTGCCCAGCGATCAGCGGGGATCGGGAAGTGGGATGCTCAACACGTTTCAGAACTCCGCCAGCGTGCTGTCCATCGGCTTCTTCTTCACCGTGATCACGTTGGGACTCGCCACGACGTTGCCACACGCGTTACTCTCGGGGCTCACCACGCAGGGGGTGCCGCACCCCGCCGCTGCGGCGATCTCCCATTTGTCACCGATCGGCAGCTTGTTCTCCGCGTTCTTGGGCATCAATCCCATGACACAACTGCTCGGTCCCCACCTCTTGGCGCTGCCGGCCGTGCACGCGAAGGTCCTCACGGGCCGAGGGTTCTTTCCCAATCTGATCGCGGGACCCTTCGGACACGGACTGCGTCTCGCCTTCGTCCTGACGGCGATCATCTGCTTCATCGGTGCGGTGTTCTCGTGGCTACGAGGCCCCGGGGTCTCGACCGTTCATCACTCACGTCGTACCGACGCCGAGGAGGGTCTGGCGGGTGTCGCGGAGATCGCCATGTCCGAGGTGGGTGCGGGTTCACCGGGGGCGCTACTTGAACCCGACACCTGAGGACGAACGACCGACGACTACGAGTGTTCAGTTCCGCGATACTCGGCCTCACACGACGACCGCCGCATCGTTCCACCGCGTCCGTTCGGCTGTACGTCGCGCAGCTGGATCACGTGGCGAATCATCGTGCACCCGTCGTCGGTGACCCACTGCTCGACGGCCGTTGCGCCGACAGCCGTCGCGACGCGCACGGACGCCACGTTGCGTGCGTCGATCAGGAGGTGCGATTCGGTGGCCGACGTCTGGTCGCGGAGAAACTCGTTGATCAGCCGCACCGCTCGAGAGACGTAGCCACGGCCCCGATGATCCGGGTGACAGGCGTAGGCGATGTTGGCCTGCCCGTGGGGCACGTGGTGATGGGCCAGGTCGCAGTCCACGTAAGCGACAGACGACGCGGTGCTCGCGTCCACCGCGAAGACCCACTTGGGTCCCGGTCCGAAGCGGATCATGGCGTAGTGGAGAGAGCGCTTCGCGTGGTCACGTTGCTCGAGAGCGGTCATTGCCTCCCACGCCTCGCGCTGGCCCGGCTCCCAGAGCCACCGCATCTGTTCGTCGTCCTTGGCCTCGAGGTCGGTGTCGAGATCGTCCAGTCGTGGCCGACGGATGGTGACGACGCCGTCGGTGTAGCGAACGTCGTCCACGAGGCGATCCTACGCAGCGGCGTCGACCACGCAACGACCCTCCGGTATCCTGCGGAGACGTCGCTGGATGAGACGTCGTCACGTGGTGTGGTGGCGGACCAGCGATGCATCGACGCGGCTGAGGTGTGGCCACCTCGAAAGGGAGACAGTGTGATGGACGCATCAACCTCATTCGTGACCGTGACTCGACGGGTGCCACTTGACGGTGTCGAACTGGCGTGGGATCAGTGGGGCCCCCCGTCGGGAGTTCCCCTGGTTCTCGGACACGGCTTCAGCGGATCGGTTCACGACTTCTCGCTCCAGATCGACGCGCTCGCGGCCCGACACCGCGTCCTGGCCTTCGATCACCGAGGGCACGGTCTGTCGACCAAGACGCACGACGCGACCACCTACACCGTTGATCAACTGGTGCTCGACGAGATCGCCTTCCTCGAACAGGTGGCGCGGGAGCCCGTCGATCTTCTCGGACACTCCTTGGGTGGCCGCGTGGCGCTCGGGGTGGTGCTCGCTCGTCCCGACCTCGTTCGCTCACTCGTCCTGATGGACACCACGGCCAGTGAGTTCGCCGTCACCGACTCGAAGAGGGTCGCCGCGATCACGGCGTTTTTTGCGGCGCTCGATCCCGCGAAGGGGCTTCCCGACATGACGATGCGTGGTCCGGAAGACGACCTGATCGACCGCGAGACGCCGCAGGCGTGGCGTGAGCGCAAAGAGCAGCTGACCAAGGGACTTGATCCCTACGCGATCCAAGCCCTTGGACTGGCGCTGTTCTCAGGGGAGGTGCCGTCGGTGCACGATCAGCTGGGTGGAATCGACTGTCCGGTCACGGTGATCGTGGGGTCCGAGGACCACCCCTTCATCGATCAAGCGCCCGCACTGGCCGAAGCGCTCCCGCACGGAACGCTGACGGTCATTGAGGGCGCGTACCACTCGCCCCAGCTCACGCACGCCGAGCAGTGGCGAGGAGCGCTCGAGTCGCACCTCGCGTCGGTGAACTGACGACGCACTGACGAGCCCGCCACGGATGTGGCCAACTCGCCAACCACGTCCGTGCGTGGCGTCGCGAGTCGTGACGAGTGCGCGACCTCGATAGTGTGCGACGATGCGCGTGCGCTTCACCGGAGAGATTGTCTACTGGCGCGGTCCGTCTCCCTTCCATTTTGTTCCCGTGCCCGCCGCCGAGTGTCGCGACTTGCACGAGGCGGCCGCCTACGCCAGTTACGGCTGGGGTGTGATCCCCGTCTCCGCCACGATCGGCGCCACGAGGTTCACGACGTCCCTGTTCCCGAAAGACGGCGGGTACCTTGTACCCGTCAAGAGTGCCGTTCGCCGCGCCGAAGAGATTGACGTCGGCGACGTGGTGGTCGTCGAACTCGTCGTGGAGGGCCCGCGGTAATCGTCACTCGTTCGTGACCGGTTCGCGTCATCTCCTGCGCCGTCTCGATCACCTCTGGCGCTCACCGTCGGTGGCTGCGCACGAACGCGCACCGTGGATCCGCCACGAGGTCCACGAGACTCCCGGTGACGAGGAGAACGAAGGTCACGTGTGGGCACCCGCAGTGAGAGGTGTCACCGACCGAGTCGCCTCCACCCCATCGAGGCCGTTGTCACCCGCGGTGGCGTGTGTCACAATGCGAGAGTGCTTGACCATGTGAGTGTCCAGTGCGGTGATGTCGCCCAGAGTCTGGTGTTCTACGATGCCGTCCTCGCCACGTTGGGTGGCGCACGAGTGATGGACTTCGGGACGGTCGTTGGCTACGGCGTCGACGGTCGGCCCACGTTCTGGGTGGGACCGTGGGACTCGGGCGATGGCTTTCGAGAGTCCCACATTGCCTTCGTGGCACCGAGCCGCGCCGCCGTCCGCTTGTTCTGTGAGGCGGCGTCGTCTCTCGGTGCGGAGGTCCTGCACGAGCCACGGCTGTGGCCTGAGTATCACGAGCACTACTACGGTGCCTTCGTCCGCGATCCCGACGGCAACAATGTCGAAGCCGTGAGCCACCGTCCCGAATGACCCACACTGGCCGGTCGAGCGGTGATCCTCGCGTCGCGCGAGACTGACCATGGAGTCACGCGACGCGGTCGACACATTGGCCCGCCTCCATCACGCGCAGAACGCGTTCTACGCGGGGGGAGACGTGGAACCCCTGCGTGCGATTCTCACGCCGGATGTGCACTGGACGATTCCCGGCGACAACGCCATCGCGGGGACGTACCGCGGTCTCACGGAGGTCGTGGAGTATTTTCGCCGCCGCCGTCAGCTGGCGAACAGCACCTTTCAGCTGCACCCAGGCGACGTGTTGGTCGGTGCGGGGGACCGCGTGGTGTCGCTGACCGACGGCTCGGGCGAATTCGACGGTGTCGTGTACACGTGGTCGACGGTCGGACTGTATGACCTGCGCGATCGTCACGTGGCGGCGTGCTGGCTCCTACCTCTGGATCCGACACAGTTCGATCTGATCTGGCGCGTCCGTCCGTAGACGCTCATCGTGGGGACGGAGCCCCCGTGACGTCACGAGGTGTCCAATAGACCAGTTCCGGATCGTTCGCGTCGAGGCCGTCGAGACGACCGCTGTAGCACCATCGTTCCCCGGCGAGCAGCCTGATCATCGGTCCGTTGGACACGTTGGTGGACGCAAAGACCGTCGGCGTTTGCGCGGACGCGACGAACGCTCGCAACAGTCGTCGACCGACGCCGTGGCGACGAGCGTCGCGTGCGACGACGAGTCGTTCCACGAAGTCACGTCCAAAAAAGCTTTCGCGCGCCCCGGCGATGTATCCCAACAGATGGTCGTCGTCCCACGCGAGCAGACACGCGCCGTCGCGCACACACCTCGTCAGGAGTTCCGGTCGCTCACGGGCCGCCGGCGTGGAGTGGTCAAACGTGAGCACCTCGGAGAGATCGGCGTCGGTGGCGGGTCGAACGTCCACGAACTCGGTCACGGTCCCAGTGTCGCCCAGGATGGATCGTCCGTCGTGGCACGGTGAGCGGGGTGTGGACAACGCGATGTCACTGGCGAGGGGATTTCGTCGACCGATCGCCGTCGTAGACCACGTGAAACGCGGGGTAGAGGGGGGCGAGGGCTGCAAATTCAGCGAGGCTGGCACTTTGGTCGATCGGCATGTGGGGTCGAGCCCCGGGCACCTTGGCGACGTAGCGCTGAAGAATCGGTGCTCGATCGGCGACCGGGATCTCAACGAGAGTGCAGGGACGCGCGGCGCGATGGCGAATCACCGCGCGGCCGTTCGCCGCGCGGACGTTCTTGACCCAATTGCACTCGTCGCCCAGCATGGAGACGAGATACCACTCACTGCGGAGGTCCGCCATCCCGAGCGGGAACGTCGTGGGTCGCCCCGACGACCGTCCGACGACTTCGAGCGTGATCCACCGGCGCGGCAGAACGCCCCATCCCATCACGCGCGCCCACAGCCGAGCGTATCGACGAGCGGTCGCGTTGCCACGGTGACCGACGTACATCGCGCGAAGCTCGTCATCTGAGAACATGAGTCGGGGGCGTCGCGACTTTCGCTGCGGAGTTTCGCCGTCGTTGGCCATCATCGCCCCCTACCCGCCTGTCACACTCAGACGCAATGTACGTCAGTGGCGTCGCTGCGAGGAGGGGCCGAAAGTCCCAACTCGCGTGGTGGCGCCCTCAGGTCGCGGCGACCGTGTCCCACGACTCTCGGGTGAGCCGGCGCACCCTCAACGGACGGCCCGACTCGGGATCGGCCGTCAGGAATCCGTCGTCAAAGCCCAGTCGGTCCATCACACGGCCGCTCGCGACGTTGTCTGGTTCGAAGATGCTGACGAGCTCAGTGAGCGCGAGATCGGTGAATCCCCAGGTCATCGCCGCGCGCGCCGCCTCCGTCGCGTAGCCGTGCCCGCGACATCGTGCGCCCAGTCGCCACCCGACCTCGACGGCCGGCAGGATCTCGGGGAGGAATCGGGGAACGGAGAGACCGGTGTACCCGGCCAACTCGCCGGTTTCGCGCACAACAACCGCGTGGAGGGACGGCTCGTCCGAACGGTCGTGGGCGACGAGCATCCGCTCGAGGAATCGAGCGGTTTCCTCCGGCGTCATTCTGCGGCGCAGCGGGTACCACCAGTAGGCGTCGTCCTCGTGGAGCGTGAGAAGTGCGTCGAGGTCGTCCGAGCGAAACGGCCGCATCGTCAGCCGGCTGGTTTCGAGTTCGCAGATCACCCTCCGAGTGTGCCAGAGCCCACGACGGCGCGTTCGCGTCGGCGCGGGTCGCCACCATCCTCCCCGTCGTTTCGGCGCGCTGCGGGCGTACTCGTGACGCCGTCACCCTCGCGGTCGCGCCCAGCCACCGAGCTGCTCTCGTGCGCTCTCGGGAGACATATCGCGGGCCAACGCCACCGTCTCGGGGTCCGCCCACAGCGCAAAGGGGGTCTCACGATTCTCGTGACGCCCAGACGCGGTGTGCACCTGCTCAATCCGCGCCAGCCAGTGGGGGTCGAACGCCTCCGACGCGGCAAGGAGCGCGGGCCACAGGCGGCGGTGGACGAGGGTGATGTTGCCGTTGACGACTCGACACACGAGGACGTCGGGGGAGTCCGACAGAAGGCCCAGGGCGTGATAGATCTCCGGGCCCTTCGGGTGTCCCCACCAACTGCCGTGGATCACCTCGCCCGCAATGAACTCCGACAAGCGCGGGACCGGGCCGCGAGCGGAGGCCAGCACGACACCGTGAGATTCGACGAACGCGAGGATCTCGTCGTCGACAGGGGGGAGGACACCGCTCACGCCTCGTCCACGGTAGTCGGCGACCTCGCCACTTGACCGCCCGAACGAGTCGGGCGTGGGCGTCGTAGGCTGTCGGCCACTCGCTGTTGGCAGCGTGAAGGAGGCCCAGGTGTACCCCGGCGTATCGGTGAATGTGGTCCTACTCGTGGTGCGAGTCTTCCTTGGAGCGATGATCTTCGCCCACGGGTACAACAAGGTGTTCCGAGGCGGTCGCTTGAAGGGGACCGCGTCGTGGTTCGAATCGATCGGGATGAGGCCCGGCCCCCTGAACGCGTACTTGGCCGCGGGTACGGAGTTGGCGGTGGGTGCCCTCTTGGTGTTGGGCCTTCTCACGACGTTGGCGTCCGCGGGGTTGATGGCGCTCATGATTGTGGCCATCGTCACCGTGCACCGATTCAACGGCTTCTTCGTCTTCAATAAGGGTCAGGGCGTCGAATACTGCCTGGCGATTGTCGTCATGACGCTCGTCAGCGGCACGCTCGGCGCGGGTCGGTATTCGCTCGATCACCTGCTGCGCCACACACAGCCCGTCCACTGGTTCGTGCGACCGAGCCACGCCCTGATCGTGACGGTTGTGCTGGGGGTGGGTGGGGCGCTGTTGCAGCTGGCGGCGGTGTATCGACCTCCGAAAGCGCCGACCGCCCCCTAGGAGTTCCGTCGGCGCTCGCGTCCCGTAATATGTGACCAACTTAGTCAACAATTGGCGAGAGTTGAACAGCGAGGCACCGTGGCTACTACCGTTCGCATTCCGACCGTTCTGCGAGCCGCCGTCGGCGGGCAGGCGACTATTGAGCTCGACGGCGCGACGGTGGGCGAGGTGCTCGCCAAACTGAGTGCCGACTTTCCCTCGGTTCACGATCAACTCTTCAACGCCGACGATACCTTGCACAAGTTCCTCAACGTCTACGTGAACGACGACGACGTTCGATACATCGGTGGACTTGAGGCGGCGCTGTCGGCCGGCGACGAGGTCACGTTGCTGCCCGCCGTGGCGGGCGGGGCGGTGGCGTGAGTCGGTACGCGTCGGTCCTTGATCTGATCGGCAACACGCCGGTCATTGACGCGAGCGCACTCTCACCGAACCCCCTCGTCAAGATTTGGGTCAAACTCGAAGGTCGTAATCCGGCGGGCTCGGTGAAGGACCGCATCGCCCGATCGCTGATCGAGGCCGCCGAACGCGACGGTCTCTTGATCCCGGGCAAACCTGATCAGACGCTGATCGAGCCGTCGAGCGGCAACACCGGCATTGCTCTGGCGATGGTGTGTCGCCTGCGGGGGTATCACCTGAAGGTGGTCCTGCCGGAGAACGTGTCGCCGGAACGACGTCAGTTGCTCGAGGTGTGGGGGGCGGAGATCATCTCGTCGCCCGGCAGCGAAGGCTCGAACGGGGCCGTGCGCCTCGCCCAGCGTCTGGCGGCAGAGAACCCCCGTTGGGTCTTTCTCTACCAATACGCCAATCCCGCGAATCCGCAAGCGCACTTCGACCACACCGGACCCGAGATTCTCGCCGACGTTCCCGAGATCACCCACTTCGTCGCCGGCCTCGGAACCTCAGGCACGCTCATGGGAGTCGGGCGCTACCTCAAGGAGAATCGACCCGGAGTCCAGATCTGGGCCATCGAACCGCCCGCGGGTGAAATGGTGGACGGACTGCGCAACCTCGACGACGGGTACGTGCCACCGATCTTCACGGACAACCACGGTGACCAGCTCCTTGATCGCAAGGTGATCGTGCGACCGCGGGACTCCATTGAGTGGACGCGCAAGATGTCAGAGATCGGACTGTTCGTCGGGATCTCCTCCGGCGCGATCATGGCGGGCGCCGTGCGATGTGCGCAGAGCATTCCCGCGGACCAGGAGGCCACGATCGTCACGATCGCCTGTGACGAAGGGTGGAAGTACCTTTCGACGGGAGCGTGGACCGACGACGTGGACACCGTGATCGAGCGGGCTCAGCGCATCATCTACTTTTAGTTTCCGCGGCCGCCTCTGGTGCACTACCGTGATCCCGCCACCTCGGGCGAAAAGGACACCTCATGACCACTCCAGCAAAACTGCGCGCGGACGGCCGCCGACTCGATGAGGCACGGCCGCTCAGTTTCGTCCGGGACTTCACCGAGATGGCTGACGGCAGCGTGCTCGTGAGTTTCGGTCGAACACGCGTTCTCTGCACCGCGTCGGTGGAAGAGGACGTCCCGCGGTGGCTCCGCGGAACGGGACGAGGGTGGGTGACTGCTGAATACTCGATGCTTCCCGGGTCGACGCCGGAGCGCGCCAGTCGCGAGGCGGCAAAGGGGAAGCAGTCCGGGCGCACGCAGGAGATTCAACGGCTGATCGGACGCAGCCTGCGGACCGTCACCGATCTCACCGCGATGGCGGATATCCAGATCACGGTGGACTGCGATGTCCTCCAGGCCGACGGGGGAACGAGAACGGCGTCGATCTGCGGCGGCTACGTCGCCCTGCACGACGCCATCAGCCGCCTCGTGCAACGGGGGACGCTTCGCGAGCACGCTCTGCGTGATCTGGTCGCCGCGATCTCGGTGGGCATCATTGACGGAGTGCCCATGCTCGATCTTCCCTACGAAGAGGATTCGCGGGCGGAGACCGACATGAACGTGGTGATGACCGGCAGCGGGCGCTTCGTCGAAGTCCAGGGCACCGCCGAACAGGAGCCGTTCGCGCGCGAGGAACTCGACGCACTGTTGGATCTCGCCTCCGCGGGGATCGCGGCGATTCACGCCGCGCAGCGCGAGATACTCGCGGCAGAACCCCCCGCCCGGGCGTGAGCACGTTCGTGTTGGCGACGGCCAACGCGCACAAGGCCGACGAGATCCGCGAGATTTTCGCCGACTTGGGCGTGACTCTCCTCGATCGCCCCCCGGGTGTGCCCGACGTCGTCGAAGATGGTGACACGCTCGAAGAGAACGCTCTACTGAAAGCGCGCGCTCTCGTGTCCGCCACGGGTCGCGCCGCCATCGCCGACGACACGGGTCTCTTCGTCGATGCGCTTCACGGTGAGCCGGGAGTTTTCTCGGCGCGCTACGCCGGGGACAACGCCACCTACGCCGACAACGTCACCAAGTTGCTGCACGCACTTGACGGCGTCGAGCCGTCACGCCGGACCGCGCGATTTCGCACGGTGGCGGCGGTGGCGTATCCCGACGATTCGTGGTTCGTCGTGGACGGAGAGCTGGAGGGGACAATCGCGTTGTCGCCGCGTGGCGACGGCGGATTCGGCTACGACCCCGTGTTCGAACCTCGCGGCCTGCACGGTCGCACGCTGGCCGAATTGTCATCCACCGAGAAGCACGAGTTGTCCCACCGTGGCAACGCGTTTCGAGCGCTGGTCGACGCGCTCGCCGAACGGTAGAAACGCACCGCCGTCGGCGTGGACTCCGTAGGGTGTGACTGTGGACGTGGACGGAACATTCGAACTGGCGATGTTCCCCCTGTCGACGGTGATCTTTCCTCACCAACGAGTTCCCCTCCACGTGTTCGAACCGCGGTACCGTCGTCTGGTCGATGACGTTCACGCCGGAGACGGCCAATTCGGCATCTGCATGATCTCGCGGGGTTCCGAAGTGGGCGGCGGCGACGAGCGGGTCAACATCGGCACCCTGGTCGATCTGCGGGCGGTGTTTCCCTTCGAGGACGGGCGATCGATGCTGGTTGTCGATGGCCGTGAACGCATTTGCGTCGAGAACTGGCTCGAGGACGGACCGTATCCGCGCGCGCGTGTGCGCTTCCTCCCCACGCAGGATCAGCCGAATGACGAGGAGCTGCTGACGTCGACGGAAGCCGCTGTTCGATCGCTGCGCAATCTCCACAGTGAAATGAATCCCGATAGCTGCGTGGAGCGCGACTGCGGACTTGAAGTTGACGTGGCGGTTCGAGTGTGGCAGTTGTGTGCGATGACGCCGATGGCGACGCTGGATCAACTGAAGTTACTGACCATCGACACTGCCGACGAACGGCTGTTGGCGCTCTCGGAGATCTGTTGTGAGCGCTACGGCGACTTGATGCGGCAGTTGTCGTTGCAGCATCAACCCGACGAGGGTTAGTTCAACTCCAGCAGGTCGACAACGAAGATCAAGGTCTCGCCGGGAGCAATGACGCCGCCCGCTCCACGATCTCCGTACCCGAGGTGCGCGGGTATCACCAGGCGGCGTCGACCGCCCACGCGCATGCCTTGCACACCCTCATCCCAGCCCTTGATCACGTAGCCGCCACCGAGAGGGAAGCTGAAGGGCTCCTCACGATCCCACGAGGCGTCGAACTGATCGCCCGTTGATGCGCTGACGCCGACGTAGTGGACGACTGCGGTCTGGCCACTGGCGGCGGTTGCCCCGTCTCCCACCACGATGTCCTCAATGAGAAGTCCCTCTGGCGCAGGTCCGAGATGGGGGTCAACGAAGGGCTTGTCAGAATTCATGGGTCGATTCTATGACCGACGTCGTGAACCACCGCTGAGCACTCGCACGTTGCGCGCTTCAAGCCCCTTCGGGCCTTCTGCGGCGTCGTAGGCGACACGCTGACCGGCTTCGAGGGTCTTGAAGCCCTGTCCGACGATGTTCGAGAAGTGGATGAAAAAATCCTGCCCCTTCGCGTCCGTGGCGAATCCGTAGCCCTTCGAGTCGTTGAAGAAACTCACGACCGCCTCGTTGGTGGAACCCGCGCGCGACACTCGTGAGTCACGGTCTGCGCGTGGCGACGCGGAGCGACGCTCTTCACGTGGTCGATCCGCACGCGGTGCCGCGTTGGCGAAGTCGGGTCGCTCGCGTCGCGGACGCTCCGTGCTCGGCCGATCATCACGTGAGCGGTTGAAGCTCGGGCGGTCGTCACGAGCGAACGACGGACGCGGGGAGCGCTCGTCGCGATTGAAGGAAGGCTTCGACGTGCGTTCCGGGCGATTCGACGGTCCACGATGGTCATCGCGCGGCGCACGACGGGCGGGGGACTTGCCTCCGCGCTCATCGAGCCGCTCGGCGGCCTGCGCGTCGTCAACGGCGTGCAGGCGGACCGCAGTGGCGACATCGGGAGATTCAATGACCGAAGCGACACCGAGAGTCTTCTGCATACGGCGCACCTGGCCAATGACGTCCTCACCGACGAGCGAGATCACCACACCGGTCGCTCCAGCGCGACCGGTACGTCCCGATCGGTGCAGGTAGTCCGTCGCTTGTGCGGGCGGATCGAAGTGGATGACGCACGGCAGGGCTTCGATGTGGATGCCGCGAGCGGCGACGTCCGTGGCGACCAGCACTCGGATCGAGCCGTTCTTCACGCTGCGCAGTGCGCGCTCGCGCTGGGCCTGGGTCCGGTCACCGTGGATTGGCACAGCCGACACACCTCGGTCTTCCAGCTGACGTGCGAGACGGTCGGCACCGTGCTTGGTGCGCGTGAACACAATCGCGCGGTCGTACTTGTCGGCGATGTCCGCGGTCACCGACGAACGCTGTTCGCGCGGGACCTTCCAGAAGTAGTGGTCGACGTCACTCGGAGACTCGTCACCGACGACGTCGTGAATCACCGCATCGTGCGTGAACTCGCGTACCAGTGACTGGACGTCGGGGCCCAGGGTCGCTGAAAACAGCATGACGTGGCGGTCGGACGACGTCTGACCGATGATGCGGCGTACCGCGGGCAAGAATCCCATGTCCGCCATTCGGTCGGCTTCGTCGACGACCACGGTCGTCACATCACTGAGGTCAAGTCCGCGCTGCTCGAGCATGTCCTCGAGTCGACCGGGGCAGGCCACCACGATGTCGACTCCCATGGACAGCGCCTTGCGGGCGACGTTGTAGGACGTACCGCCGTAGATGCACAGAACGCGACGCCCCTTGTCCTGGGTCAACTGACCAAGTTCGGTCTGCACCTGTGCGGCGAGTTCGCGCGTCGGCACGAGGACCAGCCCTCGCGGACGGCGCGGCGCGGCCTTGGACGTGTTGGCTACCAGCGCGAGGCCGAAGGCGAGGGTCTTGCCCGAACCGGTCGGGGCCTTACCCACCACGTCACGGCGCGCGAGGGCGTCGGGAAGGGCGGCGGACTGGATCGGGAAGGGCTCGTAGATACCACGAGCCTCGAGGCGTCGTACGAGGACGTCAGACACCCCGAGATCGGCAAAGGACATAGACATGACTTACTCCAAACAAGTTGAATTTGAGTCCAACTCGAATAGTCACGTCGAATCGGTCTCCACCGCGGGGGTGCGGCGAATAACTGCTTTGAGAACACTAGCACGTTCACGCGGTCAGACACCATCACCAACGAAACTCGTTCGTGATGGTGTCTGTGCGCACGGCTCACAACGAGGGCATCTGCGCCTGGTGACGCCACCCTCGTCACGTGGCGATGGTGCGGGCGAGAGGATTCGAACCTCCACTCTCAAAGAGAACTGGGACCTAAACCCAGCGCGTCTGCCGTTCCGCCACGCCCGCGTTGCGTAGTCCCGACGATACTGCGCTCGTTGGACGGTGATCGAGCGTGTCGACACGAATGGGCGTGCGACGACGACGGATGCCACGGCCCCCGCGCCGGGACGATCACGGCGTTCCGCAGCCGCCTGCGCGGTAGATTGGTGCCATGACAGTTCACTCCATGGCGGACGGCATGCCGTTCAACGACCTCAATCAGCGTCTCCTCAAGGAGCGCATCGTGTTCCTCGGTTCGGTCGTTGATCAGGAGTCCGCGAACCGCATTTGTGCGGAGCTCCTGCTGCTAGAAGCGGAGGATCCCGACAAGGACATCAGCCTGTACATCAATTCGCCCGGGGATCGGTCACTGACGGTCTCGCCATTTACGACACGATGCAGTACGTGAGCAGCGACATTCGCACGATCTGTCTCGGAATGGCGGCGTCGATGGGTCAGTTCCTGCTGTGTGCCGGCGCACCGGGTAAGCGCTTCGCACTCCCGCACAGCCGCATCCTGATGCATCAGCCCTCACAGGGCGGGATGCAGGGACAGGCGTCGGACATCGCTATCCAGGCGGAGCAAATCATCTACATGAAGAGAATGCTGGCCGAGCGGATTTCATTTCACACTGGTCAGCCCATCGAGCGCATTGAGGCCGACTCGGACCGCGACCGCTGGTTCACGGCGCAGGAAGCGTTGGAGTACGGATTCATCGACGCGGTCATTGACCGCTCGGCGGTGCGTGCCGGGAGCAACTGACCGTGATCGACGCGCCGGGTCCGGCGCGCCGGCCCGTAGAAGATCGCCCCGTACGCATTGTCAGCGCGCGACCCTCCCTGTGGTTGCGATTGAAGGCCATCTGGGACTCTCGAGAGTTGCTCTTCTACTTCGTCATCACCGACATCAAGATCAAATACAAGTCCTCGGCGCTCGGACTGCTGTGGTCCCTGTTCGCTCCGGCGCTCACCCTCGGCATCTACTACTTGGTCTTCGGCACCATCCTCAAGAACGGCATACCCACGTTCGTCATTTTTTTGACGTCCGGATTGCTGATCTGGAACTTCTTCTTCAATATCGTGAGTACCTCGACCGGCATTGTGGTGGATCGCGCCGCCGTCGTAAAAAAGGTTGCGTTCCCGCGGGAGATTTTGGCTTTGTCGACCGTCGGGACGTCGCTGATTTACTTCCTTTTGCAGTCCACTGTGATGGCCGTGTTGATGCTGGCCCTCCAACACGCACCTGACTGGCAACTGCTGTGGCTTCTGCCCATTTCAATCGTGGGACTGTCGATCTTCGGTGGTGCGCTCGGGATCATGCTGTCGGCCGTCAACGTCTATTTGCGCGACACGAAGCACCTGGTGGACGTGTTCTTGCAACTGTGGTTCTACTTGACGCCGATCGTGTACTCGTTCGAGAACACCGTGTCCAAGCCGCTGCACTCGTATCACCTTGTGTGGCTTTATATGTTGAATCCCGTGACACCCATCGTGATGACGTTCCAGCGGGTGCTCTACGCGACGCAGTCCGCACCGTCGACTGCTCCGCCCCACAAGATCCTCACTCTGCTGCCGACCTGGCCCGTGTCGACCTATCTTCTCCTGAATCTTGCGGTTATTGGATTCGGTTGTGTTCTCTTTCTCCTGGCGATCTTGGTCTTCGGTCGCCTCGAGGGCAACTTCGCCGAGGAGCTGTAAATGACCGCCGTCGTTGAAGTCCAGAACGTCTCGAAGCACTTTCGGCTCTACCACGAGCGACACAAGTCGCTGAAGGAGCGCCTCATTCATCCAGGTGGTGGCACCTACACCGATCTGCACGCCGTCAACGACGTCAGTTTCGCGATCGACGCCGCCCAGACCGTCGGCATCTTGGGCCGCAACGGATCGGGCAAGTCCACCCTGCTGAAGTGCATCTGCGGCGTGCTGCAACCAACCAATGGCCAGATCCAGGTTCGCGGAACGCTCGCTGGCCTGTTGGAACTGGGAGCGGGATTTCAGACGGAACTGTCCGGCCGCGACAACATCTACCTGTCGGGATCGATGCTCGGACTTTCGCGACGGGCGGTGGATCGACTGTTCGACGACATCGTTGATTTCAGCGAGCTCGAGGGTTTCATCGACACGCAGGTGAAGTTCTACTCGTCGGGCATGTACGTGAGGCTGGGTTTTGCCGTTGCGGTGAATGTCGACCCGGACGTCCTCGTGGTGGACGAGGTGCTCGCCGTGGGCGACGAACGATTCCAGACCAAGTGCATGGATCGCATTCGCATGTTCCAACAAGAGGGACGCACGATCATGTTGGTGTCGCACAACGCGGACCAGGTCCGCTCCTTGTGCGACCGTGCGATCGTGCTGGACCACGGCAATCTCATCGCCGACGGTCCGTCCGGTGACTCGGTTCGCATCTTTCGCGAGGCGTTGCTCGGCGAGTCACGGATGGACGACCACACCAACAATCTAGGCGACGCCGTCTCGATCGAGTCGCTGTCGACAGCCACGGGCCGTTTTGACGCTCGAACCGGAGCGCCCTGGTCGTTCGAAGTCGCGGTGGACGCCCGAGAGCCCTTCGAGGGCTACTTCGTGATGGAGATTCACAACGCCCACGGACTCCTGATGTCCAAGAGTGATCCGATGTCCGCACCCGTCGCCTTGCAGTTCGGACATCAGCGCCTCGGCGTCAATCTTCCGGAGCTTCCACTCTTGGACGGAAATTACGAGCTCAGCGTGGGCTTCATCAGCTCGTTGGGTCACGGCATCGTCACGTGGCGCGAGCAGATTGCGACGTTAGAAGTGTCCTACGACGGACGCGCGAGTGGCCTGGTGCCGATCGAACCCAAAGTCACGGTGTACTGAGGCGTTCGAAGTGACGCAGCGCGCCGACTCGCCCGAGTTTGCCCGCGTCGAACGCGTGATCCGCAGCCGTCAGCATTTTGCGGTCACCGCGTGAGTTCCCGTAGGCGTAGATCTCGGCCCCGTCACCCCACGAATGTCCGCTGATCCATTCAGCGAGGCGACGCCTCTTTTCGTCGCCTCGGCAGTTCTTGCCGAGGTATCCACCCGTCAGGCGACCCAGGGGATCGGTGGCCAATCGCGTCGCCACCGTGGCCTCCGCGCCGAGAGCATTTGCGATCGCCGCGACGTAGATGTCCGGTGACGCGGACACGACCACCACGTGGTGACCCTGCTCGAGGTGCCAACGAAGTCGGTCCAGGTAGATGACCCGCGCTGCGTGTTCGAGGTGTTCATCCGCGAATTGACGCGACAGATCGGCGACCTCGGCGGCGTCGCGGCCTCGCAAGACACCTAAGAACAGCGACTCTTTGGCCCGATCAGCCGCGTCGCCACTGCGCAGGATTCCCCACGAAAGTGGAATCACCCGCTTGAGAGCTTCCTTCCACACGCGACCGGAGCTGCTCACGTACCGCAGCCACTTGTAGACACTGCCACCCTCGGTCAGCGTGCCGTCGAGGTCAAAGGCCGCGACGACGGCGGGCGTGATCTCAGTCATGACAGTGCAGTCTCTCACGAGGGATTCGGCGGTCTGATCGAATGTTGACAAAACCACTCGGAATTTGCGGGAATTGAAATGTGACCGCTAGTATTTTGTGGACAGTCGTGTTCACCGCGAGCACGATTTCGTTCGAACAAGGAGTATGGAAATGGCGATTCGACTCGGTGACGTGGCTCCGGATTTCACGGCGGAGACGACGGAGGGCACGATCAAGTTCCACGAGTGGCTGGGCGACAGCTGGGGCATCTTGTTCTCCCACCCCAAGGACTTCACGCCGGTGTGCACCACGGAACTCGGTGCCTTCGCGGCTCGGAAGGCTGACTTCGACAAGCGCAACACCAAGCTGATTGGCTTGTCCGTTGACTCCGTCGAGTCCCACGACAAGTGGAAGGGCGACATTTCCGAGACCCAGGGTTCGGCGCTCAACTTTCCCCTCATCGGTGACGAGAATCGCGAAGTGGCGAACCTGTACGACATGATCCACCCCAATGCCCTGGAGACCCTCACCGTTCGCAGCGTCTTCATCATCGGCCCGGACAAGAAGGTCAAGCTGACGCTCACGTACCCCGCGTCGACCGGACGCAACGTCGAAGAGATCATCCGTGTTCTGGACTCGCTGCAGTTGACGGCGAACTATTCGGTGTCCACGCCCGTGAACTGGAATGATGGCGACGATGTCATCATCGCTCCCGCGATCTCCGACGAAGACGCCGCGACAAAGTTCCCCAAGGGCTTCAAGACGTTGAAGCCGTACTTGCGCGTTACGCCTCAGCCCAACAAGTAGTCCAACGCCGCTTCGGCGGTCACCATCACGCGCCGCCGGTCTCACCGGCGGCGCGTGGTCGTATCCGGGCGAGCACGAGTGGTTGAATGGTGATCGCGCTGGCGCGGCGCGACGCGAGACGAGGACACGACATGACCCACGGTTCGGGAATCTGGACGTACGCCGGGCAGACGGTCAATCGGCTCGGGTACGGCGCGATGAGACTCACGGGACCGGGAATCTGGGACTATCCCGACGACATTCCGAACGCCCTCTCCGTCCTGCGTCGAGCGGTGGATCTCGGCGTGAACTTCATCGACACGGCCGATTCCTACGGTCCCGAGGTGTCCGAAGAGTTGATCAAGCAGGCACTTCACCCCTACGGCGACGTGAAGATTGCGACCAAGGCCGGGAATCTTCGCACGGGCCCACACGTCTGGATCCAGTGCGGCCGTCCCGCGTACCTGCGCCAGCAGTGCGAGATGTCGCTGCGTCGTCTGGGTCAGGAGAGTCTCGACCTCTTCCAGCTTCACCGGATCGACGCCACGGTGGACGCCGACGAGCAGTTCGGTCTCTTGCGGGAACTCCTCGACGAGGGGAAGGTCCAGGCCGTCGGCCTGAGTGAGGTCACGGTGGAGGAGGTCGTTCGTGCGCGCGCGATCGTGCCGATCGCGACCGTGCAGAATCTCTACAACCTGTCCCAGCGCCACAGCGAGGACGTGCTCGAGTATTGCGACGCTGAACAGATTGGCTTCATACCGTGGTTTCCGGTGGCGTCGGGCAGCCTCGCGCGCCCCGACGGAACGTTGGGGACGCTGGCGTCAACCAGTGGGCACACGCCCGCCCAACTGTCTCTCGCCTGGCTGCTGCGACGTTCCCCGGTTGTCATGCCGATTCCGGGCACCAGTTCGTTGGCGCATCTCGAGGAGAACTGCGCGGCGGCCGACGTGGCACTGACCGACACGCAGTTCGACGAGTTGAGTCAACTCGGCGCATGACTGACGGCATCATCACCACGGCGAGACTGCGCCTCGAGTATCTCTCGGCGGAGCAAGCCGAAGCGATCTTGCACGGACCGACGGCCGACGACTGGGGCGAAGGGTTTCCGGCGTCGGGGGAGCTCAAGGCGGCCAAGTGGGTCCTCACCGATGACGACCGGGGACTGCAACATTCTCCGTTTCTGACCTATCTCATCCGCGAGCTCGACACGGGACTCTTGATCGGGGGAGCGGGATTCCACGGACGTCCAAAGGATCGCCGCGTCGAAGTGGGGTATGGACTCAGTCCCGCGTACTGGGGTCACGGCTACGCGACGGAGGCGTGTCGAGCGATGGCGGAGACGGCGCTCGACAGTGGGCTGGTGGACGTCGTGTTCGCGACGACGGATCGCGCGAACGCCCCCTCTATGGCGGTCTTGCGTCGTGCTGGATTCGTGGCGACATCGCCACTGCAGACCTACTGGGTGTTCTCAGCGGGTTAGCTCGTCGCGCAACTGCCGCTTGAGGATCTTGCCCGCCGGATTGCGCGGGAGTGGCTCGGCACGAAAGAAGATCTGTGTGGGGACGGAGAACTTGGCCAGGCGCGTGGCGACGTGGCGCATGAGCTCCTCGGCCTCGACGGTGCGCCCCGGCCGCAGGACGACGACGGCGGCGACTTCTTCTCCGAGCACTCGGTGGGGCAGACCCACGACCGCGCAGTCGGCCACGTCCGGGTGTTCGAAAATGGCCGCCTCGACCTCGACCGAGTACACATTCTCACCCCCGCGAATGATCATGTCCTTCGCGCGATCGACGATGAAGATGAACCCGTCGTCATCAATGCGGGCAACATCCCCGCTGTGCAGCCAGCCCTTGGTGAATGTGGCCGCGGTCTCTTCGGGCTTGTTCCAATATCCGCGCACGACATTGGGACCCTTGATCCAGAGTTCACCAACGACGTCGGGACCCGAAGGAAGATCCGCAGTTGGTTCATCGCCCTCGAACTCCTCAGGCACAATCGCCACATCGTTGATGGGGTGCGCGGGCCCACAGCTTTCGGGCTTGAGAACGTAGTCCGCGCCGGAGTTGTTGGCGACGGCCGCGGACGTCTCGGTGAGCCCGTATCCGTTGCCCGGCTGTCCCAGCGGAAAGTGGGCGCGAATGCGACGGACGAGTTCGGGTGCCGCCGGAGCGCCACCGTAGGACACCGAGCGCACACTGGACAGGTCGTACTTGTCGAAGTCGGGATGATCCAGAACCTGCATCGCGATTGTGGGCACACCGCCGAAGGTCGTGATCTTTTCGTTTTGGATCAGCTGCAGGGCCTGACCCGCATCAAAGTGGTGGACCATGACCAACTTGCCGCCCGCCGCGGTATTCACGATGAGAATCGCCAGACATCCGGTCGCGTGAAACAGCGGCACACTCAGAAGGAAGCTGTTTTGAATGCTGGCGCCGCTCTCGTCGACGTTGCCTGTGCCAAATCGTAAGGTGCTGCGCGCCCCGACAAAGAACAGATTCATCAGGTTGGTGATGGCGTTGCGATGACTCCCGACGGCGCCCTTCGGTCGGCCCGTCGTGCCACTCGTGTAGAACATCGTGGCGTCATCGTCCGGATCGAGGGTGACCGTGGGCGGAACGGCCGCGGTGTCCACGTCGCCGATGAAGTCACGGAACGAGCAGATGCGAACTCGACCGTGGGGTTCGCCCAATTCGGGATCCCGATCACGCTTCTCACTCACCACGATGACGTCGCGCAAGTACTCCAGTTCATCGAGGTGCGGGCGAATGCGAGCGAGGCGATCCTCGTCGACGAGAGCGACGGTCGCACCAGAGTCACTCAGTCCGTACGCCAACTCCTCGCCCGTCCACCATGCGTTCAGGGGAACAACGATGGCGCCCGCTGACACGGCGCCCCAGAAGCCGAAAATCCACTCGGGGAGATTGCGCGCGGCGATGGCCACACGGTCGCCCTTCGCGACACCTGCCTCCATCAAGCGGTGCGCCATGGTTGCCGCCACGCGATACTGCCGTTCAAAGGTGTAACGCTCGTCTTCGTAGACGATGAAATCCTTGTCAGCGTGGTTGAGCGAGAGGTCGAGAACCTGTCGCAAGGTTGATGGCGCGTTCTTCCAGACACGATTGCTCACGCCACGGATGGTCACGGTGTCGAGTTCAAACATCTGTCCGGGTGCCGTTAGCGTGGCCGTCGCTTCGTGGATGGACATCGTCTCATCGCTCATGGTCTTCCTCCGGTGGGTCGTGGGCGAGGTTAGTTGCCGTCAGGTGCGTGGTCGGGCACGGGAGACACGAACAAGGTTCGTCGATAAAAGGCCAGTTCGGCGATGGACTCCATGACATCATCCAGCGCGCGATGGGCGGTGGCCTTGTCCGGACGTTGTGTGAGGGTGTCGGGAAACCACCGTTGGGCGAGCTCTTTGATCGTTGACACGTCGACGTTGCGATAGTGGAAGAACTTCTCGAGAGTCGGCATGTACTGCTGCAGGAATCGTCGGTCCGTGCCAATGGAGTTGCCCGACAGAGGAACGGATCCAGGCTCGACTCCGTTGGCGAGGAGGAACTCCTTGGTGAGCCGCTCGGCGTCGGTGAGCGACACGGTCGACGCCTCAATCGACGCGAGAAGTCCCGATGATGTGTGCATCGTGCGCACGAAGTCGCCCATGTGGCTGAGCTCCTCGTCGGTCGCGTGGATCACCAGATCGGGGCCAACGGCGAGTACCGTGAGGTCGTCGTCCGTGATCACGGTGGCAATCTCGACGATGACGTGCCGCTCGGGCTCGAGCCCCGTCATTTCAAGATCCATCCAGACCAACACTGCTGCGAGGTTAGTGAACTTCGTCGGGACCGCTGGAGGGTCCGGCAGTAACCTTCATCCATGGATGTGTCCGTGCGCCTCGGTGATCCGAACCTCGCGCCGCCCGCCTACGCCCACGCGGGCGACGCCGGCTGTGATCTGGTGGCGAACGAATCGGTCACGTTGGCGCCGGGAGGCGGTCGCGCGCTGGTCGGTACGGGGCTGTTCGTGGCGATCCCCGAAGGTCACGGCGGGTTTGTTCTGCCGCGCAGTGGCCTCGCGACAAAACACGGCGTGACCTGCGCCAACGCTCCTGGTCTGATCGACCCGGGCTATCGCGGAGAGGTGCGCGTGGCCCTCGTGAATCTCGATCCGTTTGAGAGCTACACCGTGCAGCCTGGGGACCGCGTGGCCCAGCTCGTCATCTTGCCCGTCTCAGCGATTACGTTTCGAGTGGTGGACGAACTTCCGCCGGCAACCCGGGGCGACGCAGGATTCGGGAGTTCCGGACGATGACGTATCGCACCCTCGATCCCCTGGACAGTGCCTTCATCACGTTGGAAGTCCCGAGCGCCCCGCTCCACATTGGCGTGATTATCGAACTCGAGGTTGACGACCAGCTCGACCCGCGTGAACGATTCGAGATCATCAAGGCCAACGTGGTGGATCGACTTCACGAGATTCCTGTGCTGACGCAGCGCATTTTGCGTACGCCCTTCGACCTCGCGTGGCCGTTGTACGCGGAGGATCCCGAATTTGACATCGACTCTCACGTGATCCGGCGGGCCGTGCCGTCGCCGGGTGGCGAAGCCGAATTGGACGCTCTGGTCGGACGCGTGATGAGTCGCGAGCTTGTTCCCGATCGGCCACTGTGGGAACTCAACGTCATTGAGGGGCTCGCTGACGGTCGATCCGCGTTGGTCTTGAAGATTCACCACGCCCTGGCGGACGGGGTGTCGGGAGCGGCGACGTTCGCACGCCTCTTCGACATTTCTCGTGACGTGCGGTCACCGGAACCGACCGCGACTGCGCGCGAGACGCCACCACCGCTGCCGTCGCCCATCGAGATGCTCTCGCGAACGGCGAGCGAGCTCTTGCGCCGTCCGGGCGCATTGGTTGACGTTGTCACGGCGGGCGTCGAGCGCGCCGCGGACGTCCTCGAACGCGTGGTTCGGATGACCGAGGAGAACGTCGACCCTGAGTTCGGCGCGCACCAGCCGTCGATTTTGGACGCGGCACGTACATCGATCAACGGGACGCCCAGCCACTCGAAAAAGTTCACCCGCCTGCGCATGGATCTGAACGAGGTCAAGGTTGCGGCACGCCAACGCGGCGCGTCGGTGACGGACTTCGTCATGGCGACCGTCTCCGGTGGACTGAAGAAGCTCTTCGACGCTCGCGGCGAGGTCCTCACCAAGGACCTCATTGCGTTCGTCCCCATCAACGTGCGGCGCCAGGGTGCCGAGGGCGACCTCGGCAACCAAATCTCCGCGATGTTGCTGGCGTTGCGGACGGACCTCGAGAGCCCGGAGGATCGTCTTCGCGCCATTGCGAAGGCGCAATCCAAATCTGCCGAGAAGCAGCGTGAGCAGAGTGCGAAGTTGCTCGTGAACCTCGCCACGGCCGCCGGACCCACCGTGGCGTCGGCGGCTGGTCGCACGTTGGCGGCACTGGAGCTCTACGACCACCTTCCCCCGCTCGCGAATGTCGTGGTCTCGTCGGTTCCGGGGCCGCCCTTTCCACTGTTCCTGTCCGGTCACCGCGTCGCGACGGCAGCCCCGCTCGGACCGCTGATGGCGGGGCTCGCGCTCAACATCACCGTCTTTGGCTACGTCGACCAACTCGAATACGGAATGCTCGGATGTTCTCGTCGGGTGCCGGAGTTGAACGAGCTGCGCGACTACATCGCCGAAGAGGCCGACTACTACATCAAGACCCCCGTCGAGGTGGAGTAGCAATTCTGGCCGTGACTCTCGGCTAGGATGGGATTCGCGCGGACGTGGCTCAGTTGGTAGAGCACAACCTTGCCAAGGTTGGGGTCGCGGGTTCGAGTCCCGTCGTCCGCTCCAGAATTGTTTCGAAGTTCGTTGCGGATCGGCTTTGACGATCGGGCTCCGCACCACCGCGGAGCGTCACGGTGTGGATATCGCACGGGCGTCTCGATCACCCGCTCGACCACAGCCATGGTCCGTGATTGACCTGGACGACGAGTTCCCCGGACGCGAGCATGGTCAGCGCCGCGCCGCGTTGACCGCCCGTGTTCGTGATCCAGGTCACCACGTGGTGCGCGCTCAGCAGTTCCACGTTTCCGGTGCTCGTGATCCGCAGCTGTGAATGGGCTCCCGCCTTCACTGGTGAACGCCAGAGCTGACCAGACGTTCCAGTCACGGTCAACTGTCCGGCCGTGGTCAGAGTCAAGCGACACGAATGGTCAGGGGACTCGAGAGACCACCCCGGGCGCAGAACGCCGCCCGCAATCAGCCGGGTCAGGGTGGTGCCACTCGACCAGTCAGTGGTGCCGTGCAACACCAGCGCCACGTTGCCGTCATCGCGGATTTCCAAGTGGTCGCCAGCGGCTCCGCCCGGGGACGACGTCCATACGACGCGCGCGCCCGACGTGACCGCCAGCGTGCCGTCGGACTGCACGCTGGCGGTGGCGCCCGGATGCCCTGCGGTCGAGGTCGACCACAGTCGGTGTCCGTCCGTCGTAAGTGCCAGGACCCCGGATGGTTCCATGGTCAAGTGGAACTGACCGCTCGGTGAACTCACCGACGCCCCCGACGAGAGGGTGACCCCACTCGCCAGAGTGGAGGCCGGCGACGACGTGGCAGGTCCACAAGTCCCCACGGGACCACTCCGTCCGAGGAGATCGACAAAGACGTAGTGGTGGCGCTCAAAGTACTCAATGATCGTTGGCAACGCGGCCACCGTGGCGGGCATTGCGATGCCTTGATTGTGCATCAAGAGGACCGGGTGCGTCTGGGCGCCGGCTTCGGACTCGGCGTTGTGGACGATTCGAGTCACCCACGCCGTGGAACCCGATCCGTCGGCTTGCCAGTCGTCGGTACTCGCGCTCCAGTCCCACACCGACATGTGATCCGCGCGTGCGACGGCGAGGGTCGTCGCCGTCGCGTCACCGTACGGCGGGCGAAAGACGCACGGCTGTGAACCGACGAGGGCGTGCTGTTCTCCGATCTCCCACGCGAGCTGCTGCGCCTGGCCGGAGCGGTCGAGGAGAGCGAGGTCGGGATGGTTCCAGCTGTGGTTGCCAATCAAGAATCCGTCGCGCGCCTCGGCTCGAACTTGATTCGGGTACCACGACTCGTTCTCGCCAATGTTGAAGAAGGTGGCCCGCACACCGAACGCCGTCAGGATCTTGAGAATCGCGTTGGTGCTGCGGCCAGGTCCATCATCAAACGTCAAGGCAATGGTCCGAGCACCGGACGGCACGGTCGGCGCCTGCGTGAGAATTCCGCTTCGGGTGGGCTCACACGACGACGTCGACGGTGAGGGGAGTGTGTGCGCGGACTCGAGAGTGGCCGCACCGACACTCAGTGGTGCCACCGACCACGCGACGACGACGGTTCCGACGGTTGCGGTGCGCACGAGCCGCCGCACACTGTACCGACGTTGCGTCGCCACGTACCCTCCACTTCGTCCTCGTGAGTCCAGTATGCACCTCGTGGGTCCCGTGAGGAGATCGCATCCCCGCGGCGCCGTTGTCCGATCGCAATAGGCTCACAGTGAAGAGGAGGTTGACTGTGGACTCGATTGTCTCGTATCAACTCAACGAAAGTGTGGCCACCATCACGCTCGACGACGGCAAGGCGAACGCCCTGTCCCTGCGCATGCTCGGAGAGATCAATGATGCCCTGGACCAGGCGGTCGCGGACGACGCGGTCGTGATCCTCACGGGACGATCGGGGATCTTCTCGGGAGGATTTGATCTCAAGGTGTTGCGTGGCGGAGGTGCCGACGCGGCCAAGATGCTGGACGAGGGTTTCGAGCTGTCACTGCGCCTTCTGGAGTTCCCGACGCCCGTGGTGATCGCGTGCAACGGCCACGCGGTGGCCATGGGACTGTTCGTGTTGCTGTCGGGCGACTACCGACTCGGCGTCGACGGACCGTTCAAGCTGGTCGCCAACGAGGTGGCCATCGGGATGACGTTGCCGTGGGCGGCAATTGAGATCTGCCGACAGCGACTCGCGCCCGCGCATTTCCAACGGGTCGTGAACCTGTCGGAGACGTACGCGCCCGCCGACGCGGTCGCGGCGGGGATTCTGGACAAGGTGGTGGGGGAAGGTGAACTGCTGAGCACCGCCGTGTCCATCGCGACGAGTTTCACCGGTCTCGACCGCACGGCCCACGAAGCGACCAAGCTGCGCACGAGGGAAGAGGCGGTCGCCGCGATTCAAGAAGGGCTCGAGATCGACCAATCGATGTATCACCGGCTGACGGGTGACGACGCTCCGGACGACACCGGCGCAGAGTGAGGTCACGGCAGCGGATCGAGTGATCCACGACGCTCGCTCCAGTTGATCTGGGCGCGCCCTTCGGCCCACACGATCTGAACATCCTCGGCGAACGGGTCAACTATGTCACGAGGTCCGTGCGTGGCGCTCGTGAACAACTGCTCTGCCTCGGTCCATTGCGACGTCTGATACTGCGTGAGGTCGTCGCTCAGGACGATGAAGCCAGACGCGGCCATCGCCGCGGTGGTGACGAGCTGTCGTTCGTGTGCCGTGAGGTCCGTGTGCGTCGACCGCAATAGCACGCAGTCCGGGTCGAGCGTGAACCAGCGGTCGTGCAATGGCGACCGCAGAATCGACGCCTCGATGGCGTTGCGAGCGCTGACCGTGGATTCCGCGAAACCCGCGAAGAACTCTCGGGGCTCGTAGAACGGCGCCACATCTTCTGAGACGCGCATCGCGTCGACCACGCCGACCGCCGACAGCAGAGGGCACCCGCACCCGACGAGGTAGGCGTCGTCCCCGATGCCGTCGCGCACGGCCTCGAGACCACGGCGCAGCGCTTGGGCGCGCGTGAGTGACGCCGAGTCACGTCGACCCACGACTGCTCCGGCGTGGCAGAAGTCGATCTTGAAGTAGTCAAAGCCCTGGCTTCGCAGTGAGGCGTACGTCGTCGCGATGTGTTCGAGGACATCGTCTCGAGAGGTGTCCAGGGCAAAGATCTTCCCTCCCCATCCGGCGTGGAACAGCGCTGTTGTGGGTGCGCCGCTCGTGTTCTGAACAAGCCACTCCGGGTGCTCACGTGCCAGGGTGCCGTTCTCGATCGCGAGGAACGGTGCGGTCCAAATTCCTGCTGTCAGTCCCGCGGCGCGAATGTCGCGTGCCACGGTGTCGAGGGGCTCGCCCCATCGATCATTGACCTCGCGCCAGGAGCCGATCTCGCGTTGCCACCCGTCATCGATCTGCACGACAGTGAGTCCGTGCCCAGCGGCGACCGCAAGATTCGCGCGGACGTCGGTCGGAGTGACGCGGTCGAAATAGTGGTACCACGAACACCACACGCGCGGAACGGGTCGAGGTCGGCGCGCGCCCATGAACTCTCCCGCCAGCGCCGCGTAGCGTGAATACAGTTCACCCGGCGAACCGACCGCGTCCCACAAGGGGTCGAGTTCGACGCTCTCTCCCGCACGCAACTGAATGCCGTCCAACAGCCAGTGCACCTCCACGTGCCCTGCCGAGTCGACGCGACAGCGCGTGAACGAACGTCGAGCGCCCAGAAAGCCGATGACGCCCTCGCGGTGGATCAGAAAGGTGTCTCCCGCCAGTTCGATGCCCGCTCCGTCACGATCGGCGAGCATCTGTCCACGAAACCATCGGGGCGCCTCCGCTCGTTCGGGTCGAACATCGTCGACCCGGGCTCGCCGCACGGTGGACCACGACTGGAAGCCGTGTTCCACGATCTCGCGGACGTCGCGGTGAAATATGACGGCGACACGATCCGCGCGCAGCGTCTCGTGCGGGGTGACGCGCAGCGCCAGCAGCGACCCTCCGTCGAGATCTGACCGTGTCAGCGAAAACGTCGCGGCGACGCGGCGCCCCTCACTGTCCGTCAGGATGGGGTCGCCCAGCACCATTCCATGTTCGCACGTGACGAGTCTGTGCTTGCTGCCTAGTATCAGGAGCGAGGAGGCCACGTGGCACTGCATCCGGGCATTGGACCCATCGTGAAGGCCGTCACCGACGACGCGACCCCTCCGGGCTCCCTGCCACTTGACGAGCGTCGCGAGCAGTATCGCCAAGTTGCCGCCCGTTTGTGGCCGACTCCCACGGACATGAAGGAGATTCGCGAGTTCCACCTGCCCGTCAATGACGGGCTCTCCGCACGGTTGTACGTCCCGGAGGGTGACGAAGGTCGGGGACTGCTGTTGTTCTTCCACGGTGGGTCGTTCGTTCTTGGCGACCTCGAATCACACGACGGGATTTGCCGCCGTCTGGCTGCGGACACTCGAATGCGGCTTCTCGCGGTCGACTATCGCTTGGCCCCCGAGTTCCCGTTTCCGGCGGCGGTCGACGACGCGATCGCGGCGCTTCGCTACGTGGGAGGACACGTCGACGAGTTCACCGAACCCACTGCGCAGGTCATCGTGATCGGCGACTCCGCGGGTGCATCACTTGCGGCGACCGCGGCGTCGACGACTCGGCACGACGACCTCCCGATCGCCGCACAGGCTCTCCTCTATCCGACGCTGGGGCCTGATTTGCTGACGAGTTCCGCCCACGATTTTGCGACGGGCTACCTCCTTGACGTCGAGCATCTGCGACATGATTACGATCTCTACCTCTCGAATCGATCCGATCACGGTGACGCGCGAGTCTCGCTGCTGTTGAACCTTGACTTGACCGGCTCACCTCCGGCCGTGGTGGTGGTCGCGCAGTACGATCCGTTGCGCGACGAGGCCGTGGCGTACGCGGGGTTGCTCGAACACTTCGGGACGACCGTGGAACTGCTGGAAGCGGAAGGAATGATCCACGGGTTCTTGCGACTCGGAGGCGTCCTTCCTGACGCCATGGCGATCGTGGATGATCTCGCGGAGCATCTTCACCGATTCGTCGAAGCGTCCCGGTGAACATCCTCTTCATCACACTCGATCAGTTCCGCGGCGATAGCTTCGGCGAAGCTGGGCACGCTCTCGTGAAAACGCCGACGTTGGACCGAATTGCTCGAGAGGGCGTGCGTCTGTCGCGCCATTACTCGCAGGCGGCGCCGTGCTCTCCTGGTCGCGCCGCGCTGTACACGGGCACCTATCAAATGAACAATCGGGTCGTGGCCAACGGGACGCCGCATCCGAAGCACTTCGACAACATCGCCCTTGCGGCACGCCGAGCGGGATACGACCCCACACTGTTTGGATATACGGACCAGGGCGTGAATCCCGACGACGCCGTTGGCGCCGATGATCCGCGACTCGACAACTACGACGGGATCCTCACGGGGTTCTCGGTGGGTTGCTATCTGCCCGAGAGTCAGGGCCCCTGGATCCACTGGCTACGCGAACTCGGCTACGACGTCCCAACGGGTTGGGTCGGGTCTCTGTCGGGTGAACCCCGTCGTCCGGCGGAACATTCCCTGACGGCCTTTCTGACCGACCGATATCTGTCGTGGCTGGATCGCCAGGACGTCGGGTGGTTCGCTCACCTGAGTTACCTACGACCGCATCCTCCGTACGCCGCGGCGGGGGAGTTCGCGACTCAGTACAGCCCCGACGACGTCACCATGCCCATCGAACCGGTCGACGCGTCACACCGGCATCCGTTGCACGACCTCTCCCTCCAATTCGACGCGAGCGCGTCGCCCACGGATCCTGAGAAGATGCGCGAACTTCGTGCGCAGTACTACGGCATGATCAGCGAGGTGGATGCTCAACTGGGTCGCATCGTCGCCGCGCTGGAAGAGCGTGGACAGTGGAACGACACGCTCGTGATCGTGACGTCGGACCACGGCGAGCAACTCGGTGACCATGGCCTCAAGGAGAAGTTGGCGTTCTTTCCCCAGAGCTATCACGTGCTGGGACTGTGGCGCGATCCGCGTTCTGGTGACGCGGGTCGCGTCATCAACAAGTTCACGGAGAACGTGGACCTTCTCGCCACGATGTGTGACGCCTTGGGTCTGGAAATTCCGATTCAAACTGATGGGCGATCGCTGACACCGCTGTTCAGGGGAGAGGACATCGAGTGGCGGTCCGCGGCGCACTACGAGTGGGATTGGCGGTACTTCTTCATTGGACGTGACCGGCCACCCTGGCCCCTCGACCGCACGCTGAGCCGCCAGAACCTCGCGGTGGGTTGCGGCGACGACGTGGCGTACGTCCAGTTCGGTGACGGTTCGTTCCGCTGCTTTGATCTCCGCGCCGATCCCACGTGGCGAACGGACTGCACCGATGATGCCCGTACGCTCGCCGCGGCCCAGGAACTGCTCGTGTGGCGCCAGGAGCATCTCGATCGCTCCCTCACCGACCTGTTGCTCACCGCGAGTCGGCCCGGACGTTGGCCGGTGGATCTACTTCGTTAGGGAGCGTCGACTCGACACGAGAATCCCGCGAGAACGGCCTCGAGCATCATGCGGTACGCCACGTCGGGCTGGACCGCGAAGACGAGACATGACAGTTCGAGTGCGGCGAATCCGTGGACGGCGGCCCAGAACGATTGGGCGAGATCGAGGGACGGTCCCGGCGGCAAGAGGTCCGCCAACTGCGCTCGCTCGATGTGGTCAATCAGGCACTGCAAGGCGCGCGCCGCCGCGCTGGCGGCGTCGACCGACGGCACAAAGTCTCGTTGTGTCGTCATGAACATCAGCCGATAGTGCGAAGGGTTGTGGCGCGCGAAGTCGCGGTAGTTGAGACCACAGCGCAGGAGGTCCGCCCGAGGATCCTCGGTGAGCGTGATCCGCGACAGTTCAGCTGTCAAGCGGTCGAAACCTTCGACCCAGAGGGCTTCATAGATGCCCATCTTTCCGTCGAATCGGTTGTAGATCCCCATCGGGGCGATGCCCGCCTCAGTGGCGATGCCACGAACCGTCAGCGCCTCGACGCCGCGTTCGTCGAGAATCCGTAGGGCCGCGTCGAGAATGCGGCCCTCAATCTCCGTCGACGCGGTGCGGTGGCGGGGACTCATCGGTTCCACACTATCGTTGGGTCGAAAGAAAAGAACGACGTGCTATTATTATAGAACATCGTTCCGTAGGAGGAGCCGTGAGCACTCGAGCCAATCGTAAGTACGTGACATTGGGGGTGCTCTGCCTCTCGGTCTTTCTGGTCGTTGTTGACAACACCATCGTGAACGTCGCCCTGCCGTCGATCTCCAAGTCACTGGGCGCGTCCAATTCCGCACTGCAGTGGATCGTGGACGGGTACTCGCTGCCCTTCGCCGGTTTGCTCCTCGCTGGCGGGGGACTGTCGGACCGACTGGGCCGCAAGAAGGTGATGCAGGCGGGTCTCGTGGCCTTCGGGGTCTTCTCGTTGGCGGCCGCACTGTCGGACTCGGTGGGCACGCTCATCGCTGCGAGAGCACTCATGGGCGTGTCCGCGGCCTTCATCTTCCCGGCGACACTCTCCATTTTGACGGTGACGTTCGAAGACGCCGACGAGCGTGCGAGGGCGTTCGGAGTCTGGGGTGCGACGTCAGGACTGGCCGTGGCGTTCGGTCCGATGGTGGGTGGTGCACTCATCACGCACTTTTGGTACGGGTCGATCTTTCTCATCAACGTGCCCATCGTCATCGTGACGTTGATCGCGGGCGCCCTCTTTGTGCCGGAGTCCTCAAGCCCTCATCGTCGTCGCGTGGACACGGTCGGACTCGCACTGGGCACAGCGGGTGTGACGACTTTGGTCCTCACCATCATCCAGGGACCCAGCTGGGGGTGGCGCAGCACAACGACACTGACCCTGTTCGCCCTGTCGGCAGTGCTGTTGGTGTCTTTTGCCCGTTACGAACTTCGTCGACGAGACCCGCTGCTGGACGTGCGAGTGTTTCGGGTCCCCGCATTCTCGGCCGGTGCGGGCGCCATCGCCACGTGCTTCTTCGGTCTTTTCGGATTCATTTTCTTGATGACGCAGTACTTCCAGCTCGTGCGCGGCTACACCGCGCTGTCCGCGGGCGTGCACACCCTTCCCTTCGCCATCGTGTCCATGGTCGTCACGCCGCTCGGAGCCGTTGCCGCGCTGCGTCTCGGGGCGCGATGGGTGGTGAGCGCGGGTCTCGTGCTGATGGGCGTGGCACTCGTGTGGGTCGGGCTCCAGGGCGCTCACGCGGCTTACTTCGGACCGATCATGGGTTCGATGATCGTTCTCGCCTTCGGGTTCTCGCTCATTACCGCTCCCTCCACTGCGGCGGTCATGGGATCGCTCTCGCCCGAGCAGATCGGCGCGGGGTCGGCGGTGAACAACACGACGCGCGAACTCGGGGGCACTCTCGGGGTCGCGGTGCTCGGTTCCATCTTTTCGTCGCAATTCGGTCCCGCGATACGTTCGGCGCTGCACTCGGTGCCACTGACCTCGGGTCAACTTGCGGCCGCGTCGTCGTCGATGCAAGCCGCGCTCGGGACGCTGTCCTTTGTGCCCCCGGCGTCTCGCGACGCCGTCGCCGTGGCGGTGAGCAACGCCTTCCTCGCGGGCTTTCATCGGGCCTGTTTCGTTGCCGCCGGCGTCATGGTGGTGATCGCACTGTTCACGCTGGCCTTCTTGCCCGGACGCCGTCCTGCGAGCAGTGTCGCGCCCACCTCGGTGGTGATGGCGCACTAGCCTGCGGCTCGCGTGACGACCACTCCTCCCCTTAACTCCTCAGACGTGTCCGCGGGCGACCCGTGGCCGCTTGATCCGATCAACGTCGGGACGGGTCTCCCGCTCGAGGGGGTGAGGGTCCTCGATCTCTCGAGAGTGTTGGCGGGTCCGTGGTGCGCGATGATCGCGGGCGACCTGGGTGCGGACGTCATCAAGGTGGAGTCACCCGCCGGTGACCCGGTGCGCGCTCTGGCGCCGCCACGCTACGGCGACGACGCAACGTACTATCTGGCCGTCAACCGTCACCGGCGCAACGTGACGGCCGACCTTCGCGACCGCGACGACTTCGTGCGCGTGGGCGACCTCGTCGCTCGCGCCGACGCCGTGGTCGAGAACTTCTTACCGTCCCAAGCCGCCAGCCTCAACCTGAAGGAACTGCGTGCGCGAAATCCGGAGTGCGTCTGGGTCTCGGTCAGCGCCGCGAGCACGGGAGGGCCCTTGTCGGATGACCCCACGTTTGACCTGTTGGCGCAGGCTCGCTCGGGACTGATGTCCGTGACGGGATCGCCGGACGGCCCACCGACCAAGGTCGGCGCCCCGGTGGCGGACGTCGTCACGGGCCTCTACGCGGCCGTGGGCCTCCTGAGCGGACTGTTCGCCCGTGCCACGTCGCGACCGGGACGTCATTTCGAAGCGCCGCTGCTGGAGTCGGCGATCAGTGTGCTCGTGAATCAAGCCCAAGGATTTCTCGTTACTGGCGACGTCCCGGGCCGTCTGGGCAACGACCACCCGAGTATCACGCCCTATGGTCCCGTGCGCACCGCCGACGGCTACATGTTGATCGCCGTTGGCACGGACGCCCAATACGCGCGACTCGTGGCGGTCCTCGACGATCCGCAACTCAGTGTCCGTCGGGAGTTCGACCTCAATGACGAGCGGGTGCGACGTCGAGGTGACCTCCAAGCGGAGCTGGACCGCGTGTTCCAGCGCTCGACCACGTCGGCGTGGCTCGCGATCCTGGCCGGTTCCGGCGTCCCGCACGCGCCGATTTTGGATGTCGAGGGTGCCCTCGCCCAACCTCAAGTGCGCGACGGAGATCTCGTGGGTGAGACCACGGCGCCGGCGGGTCCGCTCCGAGTGGTCGGCACGCCGCTGCTCGTCGACGGCCGTCGTCCCACGGTGCGACGGGGACCCCGTGACCTGGGACACGACAATGAGGAACTCGGCTTTTAGAGATCGAGCGGTTCGCCGTCGAAACTGTCGATCGTGGTGAAGCTCGCCACACTCTTGCGGCGCAGTCGTGTGGGTTGGTGGCGCGGATACCCGAGCGCCACCACGCTGGCCACCGCGTGCGTGGCGGGAATCGCGAAGGCTCGCTGCACGTCAGGTTCGTAGCGGGTCGCCATGGTCGTCATGACGCCACCGAGTCCGCGTTCGCGTGCCGCCAGAATGATCTGCCAGACAAACGGATACACCGACGCACCGCCCGCCAGCTGGTACCGACCCAAGTCGCGATCCACGGCCGCGAGAACGGACAGGTCCGCGGTGACGAGCAGGAGAACGGGCGCCTCGTCCAGGCGCTCGGCAAATCCGTCCGGCCGCGAGAGCGCTTCGGCGTCACCGCGGCGCAGTGCCGCGGCGCGACGGTCGTCGTCACTGGCCAAGGGCGAAAAGGGCACGAGACCGGCGAGTCCGTGGGCGACGTATTCGTGCCAACCCTCCAGGTAAATCTCACGCAACTCGCGACGCCGCTGGGGGTCGAGAACGATGATCACGTGCCAGCTCTGGCGATTCCCGCCACTGGGAGCGAAGCGCGCGTCATCAAGGATCGCTGCGACCGTGTCGATTCGTACGGGCTCGGGGAGAAACTCTCGGACCGACCCGGTTTCGCGCAAGGCGTCGCGTAACTCCACGATCTCAACGTAGTGCGGGAGTGAGAAGATGGCGTCATGCACCGATCGCGCCTCTCGGCCATCTGTCTCGATGTTCCTTCGTCGGCGAGGGCGAGCGCGGAGCGATTCTGGTCGAAGGCCGTGGGACGCGACGCGCAGCGCGCGACAAATCTCTCGGAGTACACCGTCTTCGGCGATGTCCAGGGTCACCGCTTGCTCCTGCAGGAGCTGGGCGAGGGCGACGCCAGAATCCACCTCGACATCCACACCGACGATCGAGACGCGGAGGTCCGTCGGCTCCTGGCCCTCGGGGCGACGCGCGTCAGTGAAGCTGAGGACTGGGTCGTCCTGCGCGATCCGGCGGGTCTGCTGGTGTGTGTCGTTCCGGTGCCGAGCGACGATCCGACGCTCGCGGGAGCCTCGCGCTGGCCCTAGGCGTCACGCACATTCAATAGGTAGGTGCCGACGCCCACGAGGATGACGTCGTACGCCAGCATGATCAGCGCGCACACGTACGGCGAGTACGTGCTCGGGTCCGCCGTGATGGACATCATTCCGGCACCCAGCTTGCTGGGCAGGTATCGCTGGATGGGTCCGGACCAGTTGCTCGGGAGGAAACTCACGAGGATGGGAGCGATCAACAGGACGGTGACGAAGACGATGATCGCCGCGGGCGTCTTGCGCAACAGCAGGCCCAACGAGAAACCGAATCCCGCGAGCACGACGAGGAAGAGTCCCGCGAGAGCGACGGCGCGCACCACGCCAGGAGATCCCAACGAGTACGAGGGAGCGGGACCGCTGGCCAGGATCGCTTGATTAAGGCTGAACGTCGTGAACGTGATGACTTCGCACACGATCGTCATCGCGACGGTCATCACGAGAATCTTGCTCATCACGAGCAAGGTGCGACGCGGCACGGCGGCGAGGGTGGTGCGAATGGACTCCGTGCTGTATTCCACGGTGATGAACATGGCGCCGACGACTCCCACCACGAACTCGGCGAAGAACAAGCCCACGAGGCTCGTCCCGAGAGGATCGAATCCCAGTCGCTCCGCCGGGGTCATCGTGTGGTATTTCGTCGCCACGAGCCAGTTGATGAGAGCTCCCAGACCGACGGTCAGTGCGACGATGGTCGCGAGACTGTAGATCGTCGATCGGACGGACCGAAATTTGATCCACTCGGACCGCGAGACGGAACGAAGGGTGGCGTGATCCACGTCGGGTCCGCCGTCGTGGTGCTCGACCCGGTGAATTCACCGCGTCGGCCGTGAGTTCCATGAAGACATCTTCGAGCGAGGCGCGCTGTGGCGTCAGCTCGTGCAGAACGAACTGGTTCGCGAAGGCCACGTCGCCAATTGCGGACGCGGTGGCGCCGGTCACGGTCAAGTCGCCTTCGGCGTTCTCCACGACGGACAGTCCCTGTGCGCGCAGCACCGTCGCGAAGTTCGCCGCTACGGGGGCCTCGCACGAGGACCGTGCCCTGCGCGGTGGCGGTGAGGTCATCGACCGTCCCGTGGCGAATGAGGCGTCCGCGGCCGATGACAATGATCTCGTCAGCGGTGAGCGCCATCTCACTCATCAAGTGGGAGCTGACAAGACCGTACGGCCTTCGGCGGCGAGCGTCCGAAGAGGTCGCGAACCCACCGAATTCCCTCGGTCGAGACCGTTGACCGGTCTCGTGCTGGACAATAACAATCGTGGTATCACCCAGAATCGCCGCCGCGACGCCGAGGCGTTGGCCCATGCCGACGAAAACCGTTGGTCGGTGGCGATATGCACTGAGTCCGACGATGTCGCTGGCGCGCATTCACCAGCCCGACAAAAACTGGAAATTAAGCTCATCGGACAATCACGAAAGGAAATACTGGAAGCATTACATGGACGCTTATGAGGATTGCATGAACGCGACCAGCACTCATCACGCCCCTGGTACGCCGTTCCCGCTGACGAAAGGAAAACGCCCGGCTGATCGTATGCGGTATCGTCCTCGATGCGCTCCAGGATCTCAAGATGGCATATCCGAAGACAAGCGAGAAGCGCCGGCAGGAACTGCAAGCGATCGGCAGGCAACTTACGAAAGAGAAGTAGGGGCGGCTCCTTATCCAGACTTAGGCGTGGCGTGGGTTTCTTGTCAGCGCCTCGAAGCCGGAGATGACATCGAACAACTCTTCATCGATGCATTCCTGCCGCACACGGCGGAAGGTGCGGTTTAAATCTTCTAAAAATATCTTCGATGTTCTTTTCCGCGCGTTGCATCGCCGCCAGGCGGCTGGCGTTTTCGCTGGCAAGCGATTCGGCGCAGGCTTGAAAAAGCAGAACAAAGAGGTAACCTCGGACGAAAGCCGGAAGCGCCAGTTCGGTCCCTTCGATGACCTCCGCAAATTCTTCGTTGGCCACGCCATTGCGGCCAGCTTGTGTTGCCAGATGCGATCCAGCGGCACCAACCGTTTGCCGACGGGCTCGGAGACGGCTCCGAACTTCGGATGGTTATGGAATACATAGACCCTCCTCCACAATGCTCTTTACCCAGAGCCGCCTCGCCTTTTATGAGGATCTGACCGATCAGGTGCTTAATGGGGATCCACCAAAGTCGGTACCTTATAGCAGATCGACGGAGAGCGATATCGGTGTCCGCTAATAGCGCGTGAGCGCGATCGCCGACCGCCCAGATTTTGCGTCGTTTGCCGGGGGTTTGATGGTCGACGGCGACTGACCATTACCTCATTAAACCTGCCTGACATAGACCTGTCGAACCGAACACGACCGCACCGATCCTTCCTTCTTCGGCTGCTCGTGCGGCGGGAATTTTACCTCGGCGGCGAAAGGATCGGCGACGGCACGAATTGTTGATCAGGTTTCGCGCAATGCCACATAGCCAAGCACGGACCCTCCCGGGTTCGCGCAGGTCTTGCAGCGCTTTCCATGCGGTAATGAATGTTTCCTGAGCAATATCCTCGCTTCTGGCGATGCTGCCTGTGCGACAGTAAGCTAGAGAGCATATGAGCGACTGGTACCGAGCGATAATTTGCCCATAAGCATCGCGGTCCCCGTCGTGAGCCGCCCCCGCCAGCCCGGCGTCACCAGATACGGTGCCAGAAACGTTCTCGATTGATTCCATGATACCAGAATCAGTGGCCAATTCGGCTGCCTTGGTGACAACCGTTTTAGAATATGTTGCTTAACGAAGCTGACGGAAATCTAGGTCGGGCCTCGGCCGGAATCCGTCCTTCTTTTGCGAATTCCAGCGCGCTTGCACCAATTTCGGCGACCTCAAGTAGCACGGTGTTCTAAACCTCCCCAGTCCAGCACACGCCGTCTGCATTCAGCGCAGGGCAGCTAATGTGACTTCATTTTCGCGTCTTTCTTTACGTTGCTTGAGGCATTCGCGGCTATTGCGCGTTCTTCGGCGAGGCGCATTTTATCTGGCCCGATTTCAGCTCGTCCCGTTTGAGCTTATCTAACTCCCAATCCTTCATCAGTTCCGTCCGCCGCACGAACAATTTCCCAAGCTGCGCCTTCCACATCACTCTTCTCCAGCCCCCTCGCCAAGCAAATAGATGTATGAAAGTGCGATCTGGGCATCGCTGTGCCCTTGGTAGGCCGCCTTCATAAACCAAAACGCGGCCTCTCGCAGTTGTAGAAAACAGTTCTGGTTTCTTCTGTTTCCATAGTTCTTAAATTTTCGCCTTCGCGACCTTCTCTATGAGTTCTCCGAAACGGTATTGCGCTAGCACTTGGCTGTGTTCGGCTGCTGAACGGTATTGATTCGGCTTTCCATACCACTCGGCTGCGCTAGCCTTCCTTTCGGCAGGTATTGGGAGGTAGACGTAACGGTGTAAAAAAAA
>CAWHLQ010000012.1:0-6473 GCA_963830195.1 uncultured Actinomycetota bacterium
GACGACACACGTCACTCGATCAACTCACGGTGCACACCGACGCGGGATCTCAATACACGTCGGTTTCCTACACCGACCGCCTCGACGAGATCGGTGCCGCACCCTCAATTGGCACCGTCGCAGATTCTTATGACAATGCTCTGGCCGAGGCGGTCAACGCCCTGTTCAAGACCGAACTGCACCGCAACTCTGCCGTGCTCTCAACGATTGGGTGGGCACTGGAAAGGTCTCGATGATCTCGAAATTGCCACCTGCGAGTGGGTGCTGTGGTTCAACGAAGAGCGCCTTCACGGTGAACTCGATCACCACACGCCGAGCGAGGTCGAAGAGGACTACCGTGTCAGAACTCAGACCAAAGCGGCCTGAGAAAACTCAGTCAAAAAGTGTCCGGGAAACCCAGGCCGATTCAGATCTTGTAACCCGTGTTTCTGACAACGAGTGGGGGCGGAGGGATCGAACCCTTCACTGGAGGCGGTTTAAGCGCCTGTCCTTGCCAATGGGCGACGCCCCGCATGGCGACGCGACCTTTCACATTCCTATGACAATACGCTCAGGTCGACTCCGAAGGCGTCCAGAGGTTGTCGCGATCGTCGTGCATCGTCGAAGCACGAGACTCGCGTCGACGTTGACGGGAATACTCGCGAGCGTGGGGCTCATTGTGTCTCTGGCGTCACCCCTCGGAGCCACCTCTTCCCACGCCGACCAAATCGCGTCCGCGAAACACCTTTTCTCACGACTTTCGGGCAAGCTCGCCGCGGAAGAGCAGGAGTCCGAGGCACTCGGTCAACGCTACGACGGGGATGTGAGCGCCCTCGCCGCACTGAATCACTCCATCAAGATCTACGTCGGGGAAGTTCAGGTCAAAGTTGCCGACCTCGAAGCGACCAAGAAAGTCCTCGTCAAGGCACTGATCCGGAGTTACGTCGACGGTCAGGCGTCGCTCCAAGGTATTCCGCTTCTCGATCTCAACGTCACGCAGAGTGACGCGCAGCAGGTCTACGAAAACGAGATTGAGGGCAATCTCAATCAGATTGAGGTCACCCTCAATCAGGGAGAAGCGCTCCCTCAACAAAACCTTGGCGTTGGAGTCGCACCAGCGCATATTGGCAGGCGAAGAGATCCACTCCATTCGCGGACTGATCTTCGAGAACCGGACCAACGAGGCGACAACCGCCACGATCCTCGATCAAGTCTCATCGACGCTGAAGCAGCGCATCATCGACTACGAGATCTCCATCGGTGTTGCCGACGCTCGTCATCATGACGCGAAGGGGGTCGAAGACGCGATCGCCGCTGCGTCGGCGGTGGGTGGTCAGAGTGCGGCGAACGAAGTCATCTCCGCCGTCGACGCGATTACGGTGCACACGGGTGTGACCGGGTCTCCGGCAGGCACCAAAGCCGGTCTGGCCGCCGTGCACGCCGCGGAGAGCCAGATCGGGGTTCCGTACGTCTGGGGTGGAGAGTCGCCGGGAGTGGGATTTGACTGTTCAGGGCTCACACAGTGGTCGTGGGAACAGGCGGGTTTCACGATTCCGCGCACCGCCGCCGAGCAGTATTACGCGCTCCAGAAGGTCCCCCTCACGGCTCTTCGCCCCGGTGACCTCTTGTTCTATTACAACCTCGACGGTGACAATGAGGTTGACCACGTGGTGATGTACGTCGGCTCGGGGCCGTACGGCACCAACACGATCATCGCCGCGGCGCACACAGGCACCAACGTGGACTTCGAACCGCTCTTCACCTACGGGTTGGTCGGCGCCGGCCGACCGTAAGATTGTCACCTTGCCCGTCGATCTTTCCGTCGTCATCCCGGCGCACAACGAATCAAACAGAGTCGAGTCGGGGTTCTCTCGACTGCAGCCCGCGCTGAGCGAATTCGGACTCGACAGGGTCGAGGTCATCGTGGTGGACGACGGCTCGACGGACGACACCGGACGCAAATCCGCGCTCATTTACGGCGCGCTCCCGCACAGTTTGGTTGTGCGCCAGGAGAGCAATCACGGCAAGGGCGCCGCGGTTCGTCTCGGTATTTCCGTCGCGACCGGTTCGAATGTGGTTGTCTGTGACGCCGATATGGCGATCCATCCCTCGCACCTTCCTGAGATGGTGAGCGCGTTGGCGCAGTCGCCCATCGTGTTCGGCTCACGGACGATGGACGGCGCCATTCGGTACGACTCGTGGGTGCGCACCCGCGCGGGAGCGGCGTTCAACGCTTTGGTGCGACGCCGCGTCAGAAACACAACTTCGTGATACGCAGTGCGGATTCAAGGGATTTCGCGCCGGAGCGGCCCGTACTCTCGCCGCTCTCGGCGTGGTGGACAGCTTCGCCTACGACGTCGAGGTGCTCTACCTTGCGTCGCGGTTGGACCTCCAGGTGGCGCCCGTCGCCGTGACGTGGGACGACGTGGCGGGTTCGTCGGTGCACGTTGTGCGCGACTCGCGCCGGATGTGGCGAGACATTCGGGGTCTGCGTCGCACCCAATATGAATGTCCCGTCGTACGGGTCGCCCTCGACGCGGATGTCGCGAGCATTCGTGACAGCGCACGAGCGGCCCGACAGTCCGGACTCGTTCTCGCCCGCGGCGCCAGTGACGCGCTCGTCCTGTTCCCGCGTCACGCCGCGTTGGCCGCCCTCGAAGTGGCGACCTCGGTCACGGGATCACTCGGCGTGGCGAGTGTCGACGAGATCGCCGGTCGGTCGCTCGACGCCCTGTGACGGTCCGTCAGTCGGGCTGGGGAAGCAACCAGTTCGCCACGATCTCGGGCGCCCGGTCGGCCCACTCCTCGGCAGTGATCGCGAATCGCGCGTGATCCTCCCACGCTCCGTCGATCTCGAGGTAGCGCTCCGCGACACCCTCCTGACGAAGTCCGAGCTTTTCCACGACACGTCGCGACGCCGCGTTGCGCGGAATGATGTTGATCTCGAGCCGGTGCAGTCGCAACGTCTCAAAGGCGTACTGCATGAGCGTCACGACGGCTTCGGGGACGTAACTGTGGCCCGCCAACGCCTCATCGATCCAGTAACCAATGAACGCGCTCTGCAGGGGACCGCGCTGGATCGACGACAGGGTCAGTTCACCCGCGAAACGTCCCCCCACGAAGATCCCGAAACCGAACGCCGTGCCGAGCTGACGCTCCCGCTCCCGGATGGCGCAGCGACCCACGAAGCTGCGCCGATCCTCGGCCAGGTGTGACGCGTTCGCGGGGCGCGGCTCCCACTGTTGGAGCCAGTCTCGACAGCGCGTGCGCACCTCGACCCATCCCTCGTAGTCGTTCTCGGACAGTGTGCGCAGGATCAGTCGACGCCCGTGGAGCACCAGAGGTGCGTACGACATCGTTCGCATGCTCACAGCGGGCTCCTCAATGGCTCTCGGGAGGCCAGATTACGCTCTCGCACACGGCCCGGTCACAACAGGGTCGCCACGAGGCCGTCGAGTATGTCGCACTCGGACGTGAGGAGCGAGGAGCACGCAAAGCGCTCCATCACCGCATCAAGGATGAACAAGCCGCTGACGAGGACGTCTTCGCGCCCCGGAACCATGCCGGGGTGCGCTAAACGAACCTCCGGAGACTCGCTGGACAGCTGAGAACGCCATCGCGTGACGTCGTGACGGGTCAGCTCGCGATGGTGGACCGCGGTGCGGTCGTAGGTGCTCAGCCCGGCGTCCAGCTGGGCGAGGGTGGAGACGGTGCCGGCGAGACCCACGAGCCGCACGTGTCCCACGAGGCTCGCCAGAGCCGGAGCGCGCGCGAAGGCGAGGGTGAGTTGCTCGTCGATCATTCTCCGTGCGGCGTCGGCGTGCTCGTCGTCCACCACACCCGCGCCGAGCGCCCGCTCCGTGACACGGACGCAGCCAATCTGCATCGAATACGACGTGAACACACCCTCAATCTCCGCCGCGAGTTCCGTCGAGCCCCCGCCGATATCGACGATCATCACCGGGACCGACGTCGGCTCGAGATCGTGGGTCGCTCCGACGTACGACAGTCGAGCCTCCTCGGTGCCGGTCAACACAGCCACGGCGGCTCCGGTGATCCGCTCCGCCTCGCTGAGGAAGGCCGGACCGTTTGTCGCGTCACGCGCGGCCGACGTCGCGACCAACGTCGCCCGCCCAACTTCGAATTGTCGCAGGAGCTCCGCGTACTCGGTGAGAACGCCGTACGTTCGCGCCAGAGCCTCCGCGGCCAGCACTCCGGTGGCGTCGACGTCCTGCCCGAGTCGTGTGATGCGCATCTCGCGACACAACGTCGCCCCGTGGGCGTCGGCGATGAGCACACGCGTCGAATTGGTTCCACAGTCAATGGCCGCCACGTTGCTCGTCATGTCACCACCGTGACCAGGGTGGGCAGATCCAGTTCCGCGGCCACCAGCGCTCCGACCGGGTCGACGTTGCCAACGAGGAAGTTGGCCAGGTGCGCGTGGAGGCACTTGACGCCCCGACGAGTGCCCCCCACGCCGCCGCTCGGTTGCGCGCCCTCGTGGCGCACGGTGCGCGCGTCGCGCTGTCGCGCGTACGCCTCGTGCGTGGCGAGCAGGGCGTCGGCGTCGATGAGCGACTCGTACCGATGGACACCGCCGGCGCCTTCGAGACGACTGACGTCGTCAGTGAGGATGGGATCGACCAACCAGTAGAGGGTGGGCATCGGCGTCCCGTCACGCAGATGGGGTTCGTTCTCAATCACCACGGGTGAGCCTGTGACGCGACGCACCACAACCGCAAATCGACCCGAGGGCGCACGACCGAGCATGTCCGTGACGGCCGCCACGTCGTCGTCGCCCGCGTCGACAAACGTCGTCAACGCCAGAATTCGAGGGTCCGCACCACGCGCGACCACAGGCCCGGCGCACGGGCGGTGGACGAGGTCGACGCCGTCGGGTTCACAGGGAGGAGGTCCTCGGCGTTCGAGGGAACAACCAGGGGCTGGCTGCCCGGGTCGCCGGTGCCGAGACCGTCAGCACCGGTCCCGTTGTTGAGGATCTGGATCAGCCGCTGGCCGGGCTTGACGAGCTGGTACTCCTCGCGCGCGAGAAGAGTGGTCGCCTGCGTCGACGACAGGGCCGACTGTTGGGCGTGCAACGAGCGACTCTCGGCTTGCAGGACGGCAATCTGGTGCGCCGTCGTGCTCAACTGCGCGCTCTGCGTCAGCAACGTTGAATACGGGAACCACACCGCGATCAGGGCCATAGCGCTCAGGACGGCCACGGGCACGATGAGTCGGTTCGTGCGAAACGTCACGGTTGCGTCCGTTCGCTCGTGCGCGCCAGTGCGGCGCGACCCAGAAAGCGAGCCTGATCTCCCAGTTGCTCTTCGAGGCGCAGCAGCTGGTTGTACTTCGCGACGCGGTCGCTGCGCGCGGGTGCTCCCGCTTTGATCTGCCCGGCGTTCGTCGCCACGGCCAGGTCGGCGATGGAGACGTCCTCCGTCTCGCCCGAGCGATGGGAGATGACGCTGCGGTATCCGCTCGTCCCGGCGAGCGAAATTGCGTCCAACGTCTCGGTGAGAGTGCCGATCTGATTCAGCTTGATGAGGATCGCGTTGGCCACGCCGCGGTCGATCCCCTCCTGCAAGAGAGTTGTGTTCGTGACGAAGACGTCGTCACCGACGAGTTGAACCCGCGAGCCGATGCGATCGGTCAACAGCCGCCAGCCATCCCAGTCATCTTCGGCCATGCCGTCTTCGAGCGACACGATCGGGTACTTCTCGACCAATTCGGCCCAGTACTCCACGAGTTCGGCGGGCGTCAGCGAGCGACCCTCCCCGACCAGGTGGTACTTGCCGTCGCGCCACAACTCCGTGGACGCCGGATCAAGGGCGATGGCCACATCGACTCCGGGCGTGCGACCGGTCCGCTCGATCGCCTCGACGAGCACCTTGACGGCCGTCTCGTTGTCGGGCAGATCCGGCGCGAAGCCACCTTCATCACCCACGGCCGTCGACAGACCGCGCTCGGTAAGAATCGACTTGAGCGCGTGATAGCTCTCCACTCCCCACCGCAAGGCTTCGGCGAACGACGCCGCGCCCACGGGCATGAACATGTACTCCTGAAAGTCGATGGAGTTGCTCGCGTGCACTCCCCCATTCACGACGTTCATCATGGGAACGGGAAGAACGTGGGCGTTGACGCCACCGAGATACTGAAACAACGCGAGGTCGCTCTCGAGCGCGGCCGCCTTGGCGACCGCGAGCGACACGGCGAGGAGAGCGTTGGCGCCGAGACGGCTCTTGTTTGGTGTCCCGTCAAGGTCAATCATCGCCAGGTCGATCGCCCGCTGATCGGTGGACTCGTAGCCCTCGAGGACATCGTTGATCTCACCGTTCACGTGGTCGACGGCCCCGAGGACTCCCTTGCCGTTGAACTCCTTGGCTCCGTCGCGCAGCTCCACGGCCTCTTTGGCCCCGGTCGAGGCACCCGACGGCGCGATCGCTCGGCCCACGGCGCCCGATTCGAGCACGACCTCGGCCTCCACGGCA
>CAWHLQ010000013.1:0-35608 GCA_963830195.1 uncultured Actinomycetota bacterium
GCACAGGCTTGGAAAGTCTAGCCGTCCGAGGAGGGGGGTACCACCTCAGGAACTCGCCGATCAGAGCGAGATCCTCCGCGCTCAGGGGGCCGTGGGCGGCGAGCAGGTCGGGACGCAGTCGCGCGGTGCGCTGCAGGGCCTGCGCGCGCCGCCACCGTGCGACCTTCTGGTGATCGCCGGATCGCAAGACCGCGGGCACCTCACGGCCCTCGAACTCGGCCGGCTTGGTGTAGTGGGGGTACTCGAGGAGGGACTCCTCGAAGGACTCCTCCGACGTGGAGTCGTCGTTTCCGAGGGCTCCCGGCAGGAGTCGCACCACCGCTTCCATCACGCACAGCGCCGCGAGTTCGCCGCCGGCCAGGACCACGTCGCCAAGGGACAACGCCCCGTCGGCGCAGATGTCGATGGCGCGTTGATCGATGCCCTCGTAGCGTCCGCACAGGAGACTGAAGCCAGGGAGCGCGGCTAATTCGCGCGCCACGCCTTGGTCGAAGCGCCGCCCCGACGGACTCATGACGAACAGCGGTCGCGGCAGGTCCTCCACGGCGCGCACCGTGCGCACGATCGGTTCCGGTCGCATCACCATGCCGGCTCCGCCACCGAAGGGCGTGTCGTCCACACTGCGGTGGACATCGGTGGTCGCGTCGCGCGGATCGTGGGTGCGCAGGCGCCACACGCCACGCTCAGCGGCCCGGCCCAAGATAGAGGCGTCCGCGTAGCTGTGGATCAAGTCGGGAAACAGTGTGATGACGTCCACTCGCAACGTCATTCGAACAGCCCTTCGGGTGTGTCGACCACGATGCGGTCGTTCGACTCGACGGTGACGACGAAGGTGAGCGGCACGAGGAAGCCCGTGTCCAGCACGAGCAGGTCACTGGCGGGATTCTTCTCGACGCTCACGACGGTGCCGCGTTCGACGCCGTCGGTGGTCGCGACGGTGGCGCCGAAGAGTTGATGGATCCACACCACGTCGTCGACGTCGAGGGGCTCCGCGCGCAGCACCACACCCCGCCACCGTTCGGCGTCCGCGCGATCGTGGATCTCGGCAAAACTCACGAGAAAACGACTCTGGTGCGCACTGGCTCCCGTCACCGTGAGATCCCCCCGTTCGGTCGACAGAACTGTCCCGGGTGACATACGTTCCAGGCGATCGGTCCACAGGTCCACGCTGACTTGGCCCTTCAGGCCGTGCGCCTTCATGATTTGGCCGACCTCCAACAGTGCGCGCTCGTCGGCGCCCATGGTCAGTCGACGATGTCGACGGAGGTGGTCACGCCGTCACGCGCTCCCGCAGCGGCGATCAGCGTGCGCAGGGCCTGCGCGGTGCGGCCACGACGACCGATCACCCGACCCATGTCGTTCGGTCCCACGTTCAAGGAGAGCAGAATCTTGTTGCCCTGGTTGCGCACGTCGACGCGGACGGCGTCGGGGTCGTCGGCCAGTGAGGTCGCGATGTAGCGCAGGACGCCCGCGGCCGTGTCGGCGCCGCTGGTGTCGCCGTCTTGATCGCGGTCGTCGAAATCGTCCGCGTCGTTCGCGTCAATCGTGTTGATATCCCCGGCGACGTAGTCGTCGCTCAGGTCGCTCACTTCGCAGCCTTGACGGGCTTGGCGGCTTCGAAGGCCTCGAGTGCTCCGGACTTCGCGAGCAGCTTGGCGACGCGCTCAGTCGGTTGGGCACCTTGTTGCAGCCACCGCACGCACTTGTCGTTGTCGATGTTAAAGACCATCTCGGGCTCGGCGGCCGAGAGACCGCGCGGCTGGTAGGTGCCCACGATCTCGAGGAAGGCGCCGCCACGGGCGCGGCGGCTGTCGGCCGCGACGATGCGATAGGTGGGTTGCTTCTTCTTACCCATTCGCACGAGACGAAGTTTGACTGCCACGACGAAATTCCCTTCGAAGACGTCGACCCAGAGATGGGACGAGGGGCGTGATGCCCGAAGGGGGAAGTTTAGCGTTGTTTGGGGGGGGTCACTCGACCACCCTTCTTCTTCTTCTTGTTAGCGGTCCCCCCGACACCGGCGACGGGACGGGCACTCGGCATCGCGAGGCCGTCCAGTCCGTCGGGCAGTGAGCCCTTGGGGCCCCGCGGGCGGCCAGTGAGGCCATTTTTCCGAACCCTCCGGGCATCTGGGGCACGGAGCCACCCGCCATCTGGCGCATGACCTTTTGCATCTCGGCGAACTGCTTGAGCAACTGATTGACCGCGGGAACGGTGGTCGCGGCACCCTTGGCGATGCGGGTGCGACGCGAGCCGTTGATGATCGAGGGATTGCGTCGTTCGGCCGGCGTCATGGAGTGCACGATCCCCTCGACCCGATTGAGCTCTCGATCGTCCACGTTCGCGGCGGCGTTGCGCATCTCTTTGGTGACCCCGGGCATCAATTTCATGATTCCGCCCAGTGACCCCATCTTGCGGACCTGACCCATCTGGACGAGGAAGTCGTCCAGCGTGAACGTCCCCGCCATCATCCGTCCCGCCGATTCGGCCATGGCGTCGGGATCCATTGTCCGCTCGGCCTGGTCGATCAGGGAGAGGACGTCGCCCATGCCGAGGATGCGCGACGCCATGCGGTCGGGGTGGAATAGGTCGAAGTCCGCGATCTTCTCACCCGTCGACGCGAACACCACCGGGCGACCGAGCACCCCGCGCGCCGAGAGAACCGCGCCACCGCGCGAGTCGTAGTCGAGCTTGGTGACGATGACCCCGGACAACTCGAGGGTTTCGTGGAACGCCTTGGCCGTGAGGACGGCGTCTTGACCGGTGGCCGCGTCAATCACGAGGAAGGTGTAGTGCGGTGACGTGGCGGCGCTGACCGCGCGCACTTCGTCCATCAGCGCCTCGTCGATGGACAGACGTCCGGCCGTGTCGATGATCACCACGTCGCGACCCACGCGCGTGGCTTCGGCCACGCCGTCGCGCGCGACGGAGACGGGGTCACTCGGACGGCTGAAGACGTCGACGCCAACCTGGGCACCGAGCACCCGCAACTGCTCGACGGCCGCCGGTCGCTGGAGGTCGGCGGCGATCAGATACGGCTGACGGCCCTGCTGTTTGAACCAGGCCGCCAACTTGGCCGCCGCGGTGGTCTTGCCCGCTCCCTGCAGACCCGCCAACAGCACGACCGTCGGCGGGCGCGAGGCGTAGGTCACCTTCAGCGCGGAGCCACCGAGGACCTCGATGAGTTGCTCGTGCACCGCCTTGATGACCTGCTGGCCCGGCGAGAGCGCGGCACTGAGCACATCCCCGCTCAGTCGTTCGCGCACCGCCGTCAAGAACCCGCGCACGACCGTCAGTTCAACGTCGGCCTCCAGCAGGGCGACACGGACCTCGCTGAGCGCCTCGTCGAGATCGGCGTCACTGAGTCGGCCCCGTGAGCGCAGCGTGCTGCTGAGGCGTTCCAGTCGATCCGAGAGAGCGTCAAACATCGTGCGGTCAGGCTACCGTCGTCAGCCGTCGAGCAGGGCGTCCACGAAGGCCACCGGGTCAAACGCGACGAGATCCTCGATCCCTTCGCCGACGCCCACGAGCTTCACCGGAATGCCCAGTTCGCGCTGGATGGATACGACGATGCCCCCGCGGGCGGTGCCGTCGAGTTTGGTCAGCACAATGCCGCTCACCGCCGCAGCGGCCAGGAACTCGCGGGCCTGCGTGAGGGCGTTTTGACCCGTGGTGGCGTCGAGCACGAGGAGTGTCTCGACGACCTCGCCCGGTTCGCGGTCCGCCACGCGACGAATCTTGGAGAGTTCGTCGAGCAGGTTGGTGCTCGTGTGGCGTCGCCCCGCGGTGTCGGCGAGGACGAGATCGCTCCCGCGAGCCGCGGCCCGTCCGAGCGCGTCGTGCACGACCGAGCCGGGGTCGGCGCCCTCGTTCGCGCGCACCAGGTCCGCCCCCGAGCGCTGCGCCCACGTCTCCAGTTGGTCGGCCGCCGCGGCGCGAAAGGTGTCCCCGGCCGCAATGACCACCCGGTGGCCGGCTTGGGTCTCGCGGTGCGCCAGCTTGCCGATGGTGGTCGTCTTGCCGACTCCGTTGACGCCCACGAAGAGCCAAACCGCGACGCGTCCCCCGCTCGCCGTGTCGCGCAGCGACCGGTCCTCGTCGCCCAGAACCTCGAGCAGACTGCGGCGCACCGCGGCCGCGACACCCTCGGGCGCACCGTTGGTGCGAAGGTCATTGACGAGTTCGGTCGTCGTGGCTACTCCCACGTCACTGCGCAACAGAACCTCTTCCACCACGTCCAACTGTTCGTTCGACAAGGTGGCCGGCGCGGCGAGGGCGCGCACCCGGTCAAGACGCCGCGCGAACTGCTCAGCCGACTCGACAGCCCCTGATCCTGCGCGACGTCGAGCGTGGGACGCGCCTCAATGTCGTGCACGAGCACGTCGGGCATGGGGGCGCGCGGCGGCGTCAGCGGTACGAAGGCGCGGCGCCGGCGTCGTCGCAGAAGCGCCCCGGTCGCCACGACCACGACCAGAACCGCGAGAACGACGTACAGCCAGATCACAGGGGGGTCTCGCCATCCGCGCGTCGCACGCGCTGCGAGATGACCTTGCTGGATCCGCCCGGCACCATGGTCACTCCGTAGAGGGCGTCCGCAGACTCCATGGTGCGCTTTTGGTGCGTGACGATCAGCAGCTGCGCCTCGTGGCGAAACTCGTCGACCAGACTCAAGAACCGCTGGAGATTGACGTCGTCGAGCGCGGCCTCCACCTCGTCCATCATGTAGAACGGTGACGGACGGACCGGAAGACCGCGAACAAGAAGGCCAGCGCCGCCATGGAGCGTTCGCCACCCGACAGCAGCGACACGCGTCGCACGTTGCGTCCCATGGGTCGAACTTCGATCTCGACCCCGGTGTTGAGCGGGTCGTCGGGCTCGGTCAAGATGAGGGCGACCCTGACCCCCGGGGAACAGCATCGCGATCAACGTCGAGAAGTGCTCGTTCACGTCGGCGACCGCCGCCGAGAAGGTGGTCATGATCTCGTCATCGAGCGTCCGCAGCACCTCTTGGAGTTCGCGCCGGGCGTGGCGCACGTCGCTCACCTGCGCGTCGAGCTCCTTGTAGCGATCTTCGAGCGCCGTCAACTCCTCGAGCGCGAGGGGATTGATGGGTCCGAGTGAACCAATGCGCGCCTCGAGTTCGGCGAGGTGCTGCTCGATCGACGATCCCTTCAGTCAGCTCGGGCGCGACCGCCCCGTGAATCTCCTCGGGCTCCTCGTTCAGATCGCGACGCACCGCGTCGTGCAGGTTGGCGATCATTGACGGTCAGCTCCGCTGTTCGATCTCGCATCGGCGCAGAAGTCACTGAGGTCGGTGAGGCGACCCTCGGCCACCGCGCGCTGTCGGCCAACTCCTCGAGCCGCTCGGCGCGCGCGCGAGGCCTCGAGCTGCTCGCGATAGGTCGAACTGAGGGCCTCCTGGGCCACGGCGATGTCCTCGGCCGGCACGACGACCACCAGCCGCCAGTCGCTGGAGGGCGCCCAAGTCGACTTCAGCTTCTCGCGTCGGGTCCCGCCTCCGCTCGCTCGGCGCTGTGACCCTCGAGTCGCGCCTCGACCTCGTCGCGGCGCTGCAGGAGATGCGGCGTCGCTCGCCGAACTCGCTTCGCCCGCGAGAGAGCGGTCCGCGAGATCAGTGACCTGCGCGCGGTGCGCGTCGAGGGTCACGCGCGCCTCGTCCGCCCAGCGCGCGCGCTCGTCCGCTTCGTCCACCGCCGTCGAAGTCGGGCAACGGTCACGAAGTCGACGTGCTCGCTCAGATGATGCCCCACCTGCTCGGTAGCTCCGCGATCTCTCGCGAGCCGACGAGGAGTTCGTCGACTTCGCTGGTCGTGGCGTCCGCGGGCCAGCTCGCGCCGTGAGAACGATCGGTTTCGGCGTCGGCGCGCGCCGCGGCGTTGGTCTCGATGTTCAGCGTCTGGCGAGCCGCGACCGCGTCGGCCTCGGCACGAACCCGCGCGGCGCGCGCGGGGCCCACGGCTTCCTCGGCGACCCGTGCGGCGGGCGGGCCTCTTCGACCGTGGAACGTGTGACCAAGGTGCACACGACGCGCACGCGCCACCCAACGCCGCAAAGCGATCGCCCTCACGAGTCACTAAGATCGGTGAGGTCGGGGTGGGCCACGGCGGCCTCGATGCCCGCGTCAGAGTCGCGGCCCGACGAAGGTGCGAGCAAACAGTGCGTCCAGTACCCGTTCCACGTGCGCGGGCGCGTGTGCGCGCGGGCGAACCATGGTCCCGCAGCGCGACGCAGGTGGCGGGCGCCGCGGAGCGACGGTCGCGTCGTCAAGGCGGGCAGCACGAGTCCGGCGCCCCCTTCACGACGAAGCATCTCGAGCGCGTGACGGGCCGAGCTGCGACTGTCGACGACCACGGCCCCCGCGGCGGCCCCGGCGGCGGATTCCACGGCGCGCTCGGCACCCGGATCAACGTCGATCAGATCGAGGAACGAGCCGAGAACCCCGTCGAGGCTCGCGATCAGCTCACGGGACCCGGTTCCGGAGAACTCCTCGAGGGCGCGCGCGAGCGCTTCGGCGCGCGCGTGCGTGCGTCCCGCGACGTCCGTGGCGTCGCGCAACGCCTCGTCGGCGGCGTCGCGCGCGCGTCTCCGCGCGCGCGGTCGCGGCGTCGGCGGCGGTGCGTTCACGCTGGCGCAGCTCCCCCTCCTTGCGCGCAGCGTCCAACTCCACGCGCGTGGCCGACAGTCGCTCGGCGGCGCCGAGTCGACGGCTCTCCGCGTCGGCGCGCCGCTGTTCACACCGCGACAACGACGTCTGCACCGCGGCGCGGCTGCGCTCGAGGAGGGCGAGGCGGTCGGTGGCGGTGCGCAGCTCGGCGGCGGCGTTGCGCTGACTCTCGTCACCCCGGAAGTCGCCTCGTACTGCGCCGCGGCCTCGTCGAGCGTGGTTCGTGCTCCCGCGAGCTCGTCGCGCAGCGTGAGGAGGGTTCGTTCCTCGTCCTCGAGTTCGGCGAGGTCGCTCACGAGACGTGCGGCGTCCGCCTCGAGCGTGGCGATCACGTTCTCGTCCGCCGACGCGGCCAACGCGGCGCGCAGCGACCGCTGCCGCTCGGCGATCAGCGACTCGGTCCCCCGGGCTCGCTCGGCGAGTCCCTGCAGGGTACCGAGCGTCGAGGCCAGCAACTCTTCGCGGCGGCTGGCGACCTCGGCGGCGGCCGTGGTCGCTTGCGCGTCCAGCGTGACGAGCTCGTGGCGCAGCTCTCGTTCACGTGAGCTCGCGACGCGCAACTGGTCATCGAGATCGCGCTGTCGCGCTGCGTGCGCGTCGAGTCGGGTCGCAAAGTAGAACCGTTGGGTCGCGCGCAGTTCCGCTTCGACGTCAGCGAAGCTGCGTGCGGCGACCGCCTGGCGCTCGAGGGGACGCATCTGACGGCGGACCTCTCGCACGAGGTCACCGAGTCGTTCGAGATTCTCCTGGGTCTGGGTCAGCCGTCGCTCGGCGCGTTCCTTGCGACGGCGATGCTTCAGAACGCCGGCGGCCTCTTCAATGACCGCCCGACGATCCTCGGGGCGTGAGTTGAGAACCGAGTCCAGCTGGCCCTGCCCGATGATCATGTGCTGCTGGCGGCCCACGCCGGAGTCGCTCAGCAGTTCCTGCACGTCGAGCAAGCGACAGGTGGTGCCGTTGATGGCGTACTCGGACTCGCCGCTGCGAAACAGGGTGCGCGAGATGGTCACCTCGGCGCCGTCGACGGGCAGCTTGCCCGAAGCGTTGTCCAACGTGAGCGCGACCTCGGCGCGTCCGAGCGCCGCGCGGCTCGCCGTGCCGACGAAGATGACGTCTTCCATCTTCACGCTGCGCAACGCGCGGGTGCTCTGGGCCCCGAGCACCCAGGTGACCGCGTCCACGACGTTGGACTTGCCCGAACCGTTGGGGCCGACCACGGCGGTCACACCCGGTTCGAACTCGAGAACCGTGGTGTCCGCGAAGGACTTGAATCCCTTCATGGTCAATCGCTTGAGGAACATCGAGTTGACGCTAGCAACCTTCGTCGCCGTCGCCGGGCGGGGTCAGTTCTGGCACTTCTCGCAGTAGAAGGTGGATCGACCGCGCACGATCACCCGCAGGATCGGCGCGCGGCACTGCCCGCACGGCTGACCCTCGCGGTTGTAGACCTGATGGAACTGCTGATAGTCACCGGGGCGTCCATCGGGATCGACGAACTGCTCGTCGTCGAGCGTCGACCCGTGGTGCTTGATGGCGTCGGCGAGGATCTCGGTGATCGCCCGGTGCAGGCGGCGGATCTCAATGGTGGACAGCGACTCCGCGGAGCGGTCGTAGAGGACCCCGGCGTTGTAGAGCGTCTCGTCGGCGTAGATGTTGCCCAGTCCCGCGATGATGTCCTGGTCGGTGAGTACCGCCTTGAGCGGCGTCGTGCGACTGCGCAGGATCGCCGCGAACCGATCCCAACCCAACTGGTCCTCGAGGAAGTCGATCCCGAGATGCGCCAGCTCGGGCACGGCGGCGCGAATCGACAGACCCTCGCCACCGATGGAGAGCCGCGCGAACTTCGAGATCTCGGCGACCTGGCCGTCGAGCAGTGGCATCGAGACGAACATCTCTCCGAAGGTGCGCGGGTCGACAAAGCGCAACTCCCCGCCCTGGGTGAAGGTGAACACGACGTGGGTGTGCTTGGGCTTGGGGTCCTTCACGTTCTTCGCCCGCAGCAGTTGACCGCTCATTCCGAGGTGCGCAACCAGTCTCGTCGCGTCGTCGAACGTGACGATCAGGTACTTGCCGAGTCGCGAGACGGTCTTCACCGTGCGACCCTCGACGCACTCGCGGAACTCCTTGGCCGTCTTGTGTCGGCGCACGGCGCGGCCGTTGGTGACGGCGACCGACTTGATCTTCTTACCCACGATCTCGCGGGCGAGCACGGAGCGAACCGTTTCCACCTCGGGCAACTCAGGCATCAGGTCGGGCCTCCCACGCGGCGTGCGCCGCGGCGGCCTCGGCCGACTTCTTCGATCGACCGTGGCCGGTGCCGAGGGCCTGCCCGTTGACGAGCACCGTGGCGTCGAACTGCGTGGCGTGGCTGGGACCTTCGGCGTGGACCGCGTACTCCGGCACGCCCCAGCCCTGGCTCTCGCTCCACTGACGCAGACGACTCTTGGGGTCAACCTCTTCGGGGGACGCGGCGGCGGCGTTCAGGGCGGTACCGAGTTCGTCCAGCACGAAGGTGCGCGCGGCCTCAAAGCCGCGCTCCAGGAACAGCGCCGCGACCAACGCTTCAAACGCGTCCGCCAACAGCGACGATCGCTGGCCACCGTGGGCCTTTTGCTCCCCGCGACCGAGCCGGACGAGTTCGCCGACCCCGAGCTCACGCGCGGCCAGAGCCAACGAGGCTTCATTGACGACCTTGGAACGCGCCAGCGATCCGGTGCCCTGGTTGAGCTCGGGATGCAGCCGGATGATGGCGTCGGCGATCACGAGGTCCACCACGGCGTCACCGAGGAATTCGAGCCGCTCGTTGGACTCGACGTCGTTCTCGGCCGCGTAACTCGAATGGGTGAGCGCCACCGTCAGCAGTTCACTGTCGGGGGCCAGACGCAGTCGGTGGGCGAGTGTTTCGATCGACGGGAGCAGGACGCTCACGAACTCCTTAGGCGGCTTGCAGTTTGTTGGTCACGTAGTCAACGGCCAAGCGCACCGACGTGAGTCCCTCGAGGTCCTCGTCGTCGATGTGAAAGCCCGCCGACCGCGCCGACAGGGCGTCCTCGAGGGCTTCGACCAGTTCGATCAGCGCCAGAGAGTCAGCACCGAGCTGCTCGAAGTCGGCGTCCTCGACGATGTCCGACGGGCTCTTTTCAAGAATCTCGGCCAACTCGGTCTGGACGAGAGAGAGGACTTCGGCTCGACTGACCGGCTGGGCAGTGCTGGCGTCAGCGTTCACGGCTGCTCCTTTGTGCTCACCTAGAGGTCACACTACCGAGAACACCGCCGCCGTGCGGAACTTCTTAGCCCTGATCAGGACGGATGGTCGTACGCAGGGTCTCCACGACGCCCGCGGCGACCATGTCGGCCCCGACCCGCAGGGCGTTCATCACTGCCGTGGCGTTGGACGAGCCGTGACTGATCACGCAGATTCCCTCGAGTCCGAGCAAGATGGCGCCGCCCTGGGTGTCGGGACTCAGTTCGGCGGCGATCGGCAGGAGGTGGGGCAACAGAGCGTCACCCGCCGCGCGCGTCTCGTCGTTAGTTCCCATGACGTCGAGCAGCAGCTTGAGCACGAACTTGAGCGAACCCTCGAGGGTCTTGAGCGCCACGTTGCCGGTGAATCCGTCGGTCACGACCACGTCGACCGGGGACGGAATGAGGTCGCGACCCTCGATGTTCCCAACGAACTGCACGCCGGGCGTCGCGGCCAGGAGCTCGTGGGTCGCCTTCACCAGCGGGGTGCCCTTGGTGGGCTCTTCGCCGATGGACAGCAGCCCCACCGTGGGCTGCGCCGTGCCGTAGCGCGCGGTGGCGAACGCGGACGCCATCTGGGCGAACTGGACGAGCATCTCGGGCGTGCACTCGGCGTTGGCGCCGGCGTCCACCATCACGGTCGGAGCGCGTCCGGGATTGGGAATGGGCGTCGCGATGCAGGGGCGCAGCACGCCGGGCAGTCGGCCCATGCGTAACAGCGCCGAGGCCATGGTCGCGCCGGTGTTGCCGGCTGACACCATGGCGCTGGCCCGGTGGTCGCGCACCAGTTCGGCCGCCCGCACGAGCGAGGAGTCCTTCTTCTTGCGCACGCTGGCGCCGGGATCGTCGTGCATCGCGATCACCTCGGTGCATGCGTGAACCTCGAGACCCTGGGGGTCACCGATCAGTTCGGGGGGGCCGACCAGGATCACGTCGAGACCCAGTTCATCGACGGCGCGGCGCGCCCCGGTGACGATCTCGGAAGGAGCGAAGTCTCCCCCCATCGCATCGAGCGCGATGGGGAGGGTCAACTCAGTTGACCTCGACGGCGACGCGACCCTTGTACCAGCCGCAGTTCGGACACACGACGTGCGGGCAGCTTCGAGGCGGAGCACTGCGGGCACACGCTGCGCGAGGGACGCTCGAGTTTCCAGTTGGCCGCACGGCGACTACGGGTCTTGGCCTTGGAGGTCTTGCGCTTAGGGACAGCCATCGTTCATCACTTTCGCCACGACGGGGGTGTCCGTCATTGTCGGGTGCTCAGTCGGACGAATCGTCCTCAAACCGGAGCGCGTCAAGTGTAGCCCAGCGCGAGTCGGGCTCGGGCGCGCAGGCGCAGGTCGCCTCGTTGCGATCAATGCCGCAGTTCGGACACAGACCGGCGCACTCGGGGCGACACAGCGGCGCGATCGGCAGCTCCAGCAGGACCGCGTCATGCACCAGAGGCAGCAGATCGACGAAATCCCCGCTCAGCGGATAGGCCTCGTCGTCGTCGGGCCGGGGTTCTTCGACGAAGCGCTCGAGCACCGCCACGTCGAGTTCGTCGGCGACCACGTCGAGCACCGACGGCAGATCCCGCGCCACGGCGCCCGGACCGATCCCTTGGCGACCACGCCCCCCGAGAAGCTCTCGAGCCGCAAATCGACCTCGACGTCGGCGTCGCTCGGCACGTCAGACTCACCAAAGGGCCGGGGCGCGAACTCGTGCGCCTCGTCAAAGGGCGCGACGAAGTGCACGGCGAGTTGGGCGGGCTCGTCTCGCACCAACTGCGCCACGGGGACGAGGAAGGGTGACGCCACGGCCTACTCGGCGTCCTGGTCGAAGAACGACTCCCCACCCGATCCGTGACTGGTCTCGGGTTCCACGTAGAACCCCCCGTAGGAGTCCCCGCGCGCCGGTGCGGGCGCCGGGGCCGGGGCCGGGGCCGCGGCGAGCGACGGTGCGGTCGGACGCAGTCGTTCACGACCGGACTTGACCGTCTTGGTCAGCCGGTCGAGGACGATCTCCATGCCACCGAGTTTTTGATCACAGAAGTCCTCGGCCTCGTTGATGAGGGTGCGCCCGCGCTCTTCGGCCTCCGCAATGATCCGGTCCGCCGCCACGCGGGCGTTGCGCACGATTTCGGTCTTGTCCACCATGCGCGCCGCCTCGGCGCGCACACGATCCATCAACTGTTCCGCCTTGCGAATCTCGGCGGCCATCAGCTCCTCGCGATCGCGCAACGCCCAGCGGGCTTCGCGGATCTCCTCGGGCAGGTTGTGCAGTGCCGTTTCGAGCACGTCGAGCAGCTCCTCGCGCGACACGAGCACCGACGCCGACAGCGGCATGGACTTGGCCTGTTGCACGATCTCGACCGCCAGGTGCAGCAGCGCCTCCAGGTCATTGTTCACGTGGGCGCCGCGCGAGGGGACCTCGAAGGTGCCGTCGTCGTAGTCGTCGTAGTCGCTCACGAGGACCTCGGGGGGAATTTCTCGGCCAACCGCTTGGCGACGACCGGTGGCACGAACGGGGTCACGTCGCCGCCGTAGCGGGCGACCTCGCGCAGCAGGCGCGACGCGATGAACGAGTGGCTGGAGCTGGTCGGGATGAACAGCGTCTCGACGCCCGAGAGGGACCGGTTCATCTGGGCCATCTGGAGTTCACTTTCGAAGTCCGAGACCGCCCGCAGGCCCTTCACGATGGCGGTGGCGTTCACGTCGCGGGCGACGTCGACCAGAAGCTTGGCGATCGAGACAATGGTGACCTTGGACAGGTGGGCGCAGGATTCGGCGATCATCTCGCGGCGCTCCTCGAGATCAAAGAGCGCCTCAGACTTCTGGGGATTGCGGATGGCCGCCACGACGATCTCATCGAAGATCAGTGACGCGCGCTCGACGACCTCGAGGTGGCCGTTGTGGAACGGGTCAAATGACCCCGGAATCAGGCCCACGGTCACTGTTCGACCTCCTGGATTCGTTCCAACATCGTCACGAGCGTAGTGCCGTAGCGCTTCTGTTTGGTGACCGACCATCCCGGCGGCGCGTCCACAAAGCGGTCGTTTTCGACGATGGCGCGTGCCGCCATGACACCGTCGAGCAGGGCGGCGGCGTCACAGGGACCGTAGGGAGGATCGGCGATGACGAGATCGAGGTCGGCGGGCGGTTGCCACAACGGCAGGGTCACGCGCAAATAGTGCGCCTCGCCGGCCAGTGCGAGGGGTTCGAGATTGGCCCGCGCCGCCGTCAAACAGGCGGGATCGGCGTCGACGAAATAGACCTTGGCCGCGCCGCGCGAGAGCGCCTCGATGCCCATCGCCCCCGAGCCGCAGTACAGGTCCGCGACGACGAGATCAACGACGCCCCCGCGGCTCTCGAGCATCGAGAAGATCGCCTCACGGGCCATGTCGGTCGTCGGGCGCACCGAGTCGGGCAGCTTCGCGCGCAGCGGACGCCCTCGAGCCTCCCCACCAACAACTCGCATGACACCAGCGTAGGTCGCAACCCGCGGGTCAGGACTTAAACAGGAAGTCGGCCTCGTCATCGTCGACGAACAGCCGCAGTTCGTCGACGATCTCGGCGTGGTCCGCGAGGGTCTCGTCGTCATCGGCGATCTCGTGAGCGGCGGCGCGCGCCGCCGTGAGGAGGTCACCGTCACGGCGCAGCCGAGCGAGTCGCAGATCGCTCCGACCGCGTTGACGGGCACCGAGCAGGGTCCCCTCCCCGCGCAGATCGAGATCGATCTCCGCCAACTCAAAACCGTCGTGGGTCGACGTGACCGCGAGCAGTCTCGCCTCCCCCTCGTCACTGGGCGGGTCGCCGAGCAGAAAACAGAAGCTCTCCCCGCCCCCGCGGCCGACGCGACCACGCAACTGGTGCAGTTGGGCGAGTCCGAACCGCCAGGCGTCTTCAATCACCATGACCGTTGCGGCGGGGACGTCGACACCAACTTCAATGACGACCGTGGCGACGAGGACGTCGAGGTCGCCCCGTCGGAACTGATCCATGACGTCGTCCTTCTCGGAACCCTTCATCTGGCCGTGCAGCAGGCCCACGCGCAGTCCGGCCAGGGCTCCCTCGGCCAGCCGGTCGCGTTCTTGCACGGCGCTGGTCGCCTCGACGCGGTCGGAACCCTCGACGAGCGGGCAGACGACGAAGGCCCGATGACCGTGAGCGATCTGTTCGCGCACGGACTGCCACGCAACGTCCTCGTCGGCCGGTCCGCGCAACCATCTCGTGACCACCGGCTGGCGACCGGCGGGCATCTCGTCCAGCGTGGAGAGATCGAGATCCCCGAACAGCACCATCGCGGCCGTGCGGGGGATGGGTGTGGCGGTCATGACCAGCAGGTCGGGATCGGCGCCCTCGTCGGAGTGTGCGCGACCCTTGTCGCGCAACGTCGCCCGCTGCTCGACACCGAACCGGTGCTGCTCGTCGATGACGACGAGTCCCAGCGCGCGAAAGCGCACGTCGTCGGTCAACAGGGCGTGGGTGCCCACCACGATGTCGATGCTCCCCTCGCGCAGGCCGCGAAGTACCGCCTCACGCTCCTTGGCGCGCAGTCGCCCCGTGAGCAGGGCGACGGTGACGGGACGCTCGCCACCGAGCACCGCGGGGTCTGGTCGCGTCAGTGTGGCGAGATCGGCGCGCAGTGCGCTCACGTGTTGTTCCGCCAGGACCTCCGTCGGCGCCATGAGCGCGCCCTGGCGTCCGCCCTCAATCACGGCGAGCAGCGCCGCGAGGGCGACCGTCGTCTTGCCCGAGCCCACGTCCCCTTGCAGCAGTCGGTGCATGGGTCGCGTGCTCGAGAGATCGTCGAAGATGTCGCCGAGCACTCGATCCTGCGCGCCGGTGAGGACGAAGCGGTGTCCGGAGAGGAAGCGCGCGACGAGGGAGGCCGTCGCCGCAGCCAACTCTCCGGGCACCACGTCAAGGTCACCGCGCCGGGCGGGATGCGCCACACCCGCGGCCGTCGCCTCCAGGCGTCGGCGGCGCAGAACCAACAACAGTTGCAGGCGCAGCAGTTCGTCAAAGGCCAAGCGGCGTCGCGCGACGAGCGTGTCGCTCATCTCGTCGGGCAAGTGGATCCCCCGGTACGCCTCGGTGCGGCCCACCAGGTCGAGACGGCGTCGAATCGACTCGGGCACGGGATCCACGAACTCGCCGGCACGTCGCAGCGACTCTTCGATGAACCCGCCGATCTCCCAACTCGTGAGTCCCGCCTTGCCCGAGGCCGGATAGATCGGCACGACGCGACCGACCTTCGCCGCGTCGCGTTCGACCCCGCTGGCGCCGACGAGAACGTCGACAACCGGATTGGTCATCTGGCGTTGTCCGCGGTACTCGGTGACCTTGGCGAAGAACAGCGCCTGGGTGCCCACCGCGAGCTGCTTTTGGCGCCACGCCTGATTGAAGAAGACCACCTTCAACGAGCCACCCTCGTCGCTCACCACGGTCTCCACGAGGGCGCGTCCCTGTCGCGTCCGGCGCGCCGTGACGCGTTCGACCTCGGCGAAGATGGCCACCTCCTCGCCGACGGTGAGGTCGCTCAGATCCACGCGCTTGGTGCGATCGACGTATCGGCGCGGGTAGGTCGTGAGCAGGTCGAACACCGAGTGGATCTCCATGGCGGCCAGTGCACTCACACGACGTTCACCGACGTCGTGAAGTTCACCGACGCCGACGTGGGCCAGCTGTCGGAGCCGGCGGCGGGTGGTGTCGCTCACTCGATCCCGAAGAGGTACGGGTACAGCGGTTGGCCCCCGTGGTGGACCTCCACGGCGACCTCGGGATGCGCGTCGGCCAGGTACTCCGTGATGCGGCGAGTATTGGCCGGTGTGGCGTCCTCACCCTCGATGATCGTGACCAACTCGTGCTCGGGCGCAATGAGAAGTTCGAGGAGTCGACCCGCCGCCACCGCGATCGAATCCGCGACGGCCAGCACACCCTTGGATGACAGTCCGATCCAGTCACCGGTTCGAACCTCTCCCGCGTCGGTCGTCGTGTCGCGCACCGCCTGAGTGACCTCGGCCGCGACGACACGTGACGCTGAGTCGGTCATCGCGGCCAGATTCGCCTCCGACGTCGCGTCGGGGTCGTAGCTGAGCAGCGCGGCGAACCCCTCGACGATGGAGTTCGTCGGCACGACGCTCACCGGGAAGTCAACGAGCGCCTGGACCTGATCGGCCACGGGACGGATGTTCTTGTTGTTCGGCAGAATCACGACTTCCTTCGAGCCCGTGGCGCGCGCGGCGTCGACGAGTTGCGCGGTGGAGGGGTTCATGGACTGACCACCCTTGACCAACGTGCGCACACCCAGCGAGCGGAAGATTCGCCCGACTCCGTCACCAACAACGACGGCCACCACCGCGGTCGGGGGTGCCGGTCCCACGACCTCGTGGCCCTCCTGCTCGACGGCGCCCTCGCGGACCCACCGCTCTTCGATCACTTGTTCCGTGAGGTCGGTGACGCGGATCTCTCGCGGACGTCCCGCGTCGAGAGCCGCCTCGATCGACGCACCGATGTCGTCGGTGTGGATGTGGCAGTTGTACAGACCCTCACCACCCACGACCACGATGGAGTCACCGATTCCGGCCCAGACCTCCTTGAACGCGGGGATCTTGCGGTCGTCCGCGTCGAGCAGGTACATGACCTCGTAGCGCAGGTCGCTGATGTCGCCGGCGGCGTGATGAACCGGTTGCTCGGAGATGTGCACAACGATGCCGTCGAGCGAGGGTGCTTCCGGCAGCGCATCACCGGCCACCTGAAAACAAAATGAGTCCATCAACAACAACAGCCCGGTCCCCCCGGAGTCCACCACGCCGGCCTGCTTCAAGACGGGCAGCTGCTCGGGCGTAAAGGCGAGAGCGGCGGCGGCGGCCCCGCGCGAGGATCGCACCAGGGCCTCGAGGGACCCGGTCGCCGCGCGCGCCCCGATCGCGGCGGCGCGCGCGACCGACAAGATGGTCCCCTCGATGGGCCGCACGACCGCCTGGCGAGCGAGCTCGTCGGCGTGAGCGAGAGCGTCCGCCAAGAGAGTCGGCGTGATCTCCGTGACCGCCTTGAACTTCTCGACGAGACCGCGCAGGAGTTGGGACAAGATGACGCCCGAATTGCCCCGGGCCCCCATTAGCGAACCGTGCGCCACCGCCCGACAGACGGCCGCCATATCGGGATTGGCACCCTCGGCCTCGAGCTCGGCGACGACCGACTCGATGGTCAGCGTCATGTTCGTGCCGGTGTCGCCGTCGGGAACCGGGTAGACATTCAGGCGATTGATGACCGCCTGGTGGGTCCGCAGCAGTCCGGCGTAGGTGATCACCACCTCCTTGAGATCGGCGGCACTCAGCGTCGAGGAGGAGGGCATTGGACTCGATGCTACAATGGTCGCTCGGTTCGCCGCGTCGTCGCGACGTGGCGTCGACACCTACTTCAAGGAGACAGTTCACCATGGCATCCGTCTGCGAAATCTGCGGCAAGAAGCCCTCGTTCGGCATGAACGTCTCGCACTCGCACCGCCGTACCAAGCGCCGGTGGAACCCGAACATTCAGCGCGTGCGCGCGCTGGTCGGCGGCACACCGACTCGCCTCAACGTCTGCACCGGCTGCCTGCGCTCGGGCAAGGTCACGAAGCCCGTCCGTCGCAAGGCCTCGGCGTAACGTCGCTGCGCGCGCAGATACCTCCCGCGCGACATCGCCACTGTCAGCAGGGTTCCTCGTCGCTGGCGTCCGCGGCCGCCAGGATCGCCGCAATCACGTCCCACCGAAGATCTCCCGGTCGGCGGAATCGCACGCACCCCTTGCCGACACTCAGCCCCTCGAGTTGGTCGCGAAACCCGTCGAGCACGCCGAGCTGGCTGACGTAGAAGGACAGGTACTGCGCCTGGACCGCGAATGCAATGACCGGTCGATCGTCCCAGAGATAACACGGCATCGCGTAGCGAATGGACTCGTCACAGCTCGTGAGCAGTTCGCGGCACATGTCCCGCAGTGTCGTCACGACCGTCGACCACTGCGCGCGCACGCCCGCGACGTACTCGTCAACAGTGGTAGCTCGCGACGTCACCACTCTCGTTCGTCTGCGTTGCGCATCGCCGCACCCTCCGTCTAGAGCTGGTGTTGCCAGCCGGTCGGCTCCACGTGGCGACCCCGCCAGGTCCTTTCAGCCACGTCGCGCACGATGACGCCGATCTCGATCGGTTCGCGAAGTCCCCGACTGTAGAAGATCGCCGTCAGACGATCCGGATCCCCCGTTGTGATGACCAATTCGTAGTCCTCGCCGCCGCCGAGCGCCTCGTCCTCGGTGGCTCCGTCCGCGATGGGAACGTGCGCCAACGCGAATCCGACGCGCGACGCATTCGCCAGGCGGTGCAGGTCGATGCCGAGTCCGTCGGACAGATCCATCATCGCGCTCACCCCCGCGTGTCGCGCGGCGATGCCCTCGGCGAGCCGGGGCCACGGGCGACGGTGCGCCACGACCAGGGGATCATCGAGCGGCGCCCCCGCTCGACGCCGACGCAGTCCCGCCGACGACCGTCCGAGCGGGCCGGTGACGAGAATCGTGTCGCCCGGTGCCGCGCCACTTCGCAACACCGAACCGCGCCCGGGCGTCTCACCGAGGACCGTGACCGCCACCGAGACGTCGCGCGCCTGGGTGAGGTCACCGCCCACAATGGGACAGTTCGTCATCGCGGCGGCGTCGGCGATCCCCCGGTGAAGCTCTTCGAGATCGGTCCCGGGGGGAGACGACACCGCCACCACGGCGGCGCGCGGGCGTCCCCCCATCGCGGCCAGATCCGAGACGGCGGCCGCGACAGCCTTGAATCCCAAGTCCTCCAGTGGAAATAGTGACGCGTCGAGATGAACGCCGAGAACGGCGACGTCGGTGGACACGAGGGTCTCGCCGACAATCGGTGCCAAGACGGCGGCGTCATCGCCCACATGCACCTCGCCAACAGGGATGTTGCGCCGACCCACGATTGCGGCGATACGCTCCAATACGGCATCCTCGCGCCGCACGAGTTCCCGATCGGGAACAGGTGGGTCGTTACGCGCGGGCAATGCCCTGGCCCGCCAGAACGACGTCGCGATGCGACGGAAAGACCCCGGAGGTAACAGTGTCCCTACCCACCAACAACAAGCGACTCCTTGACTGGGTCACTGAAGTTGCGGCGCTCACGACACCTGATCGTATCCACTGGTGCGACGGTTCGGCGGACGAGTACGACGCGATGTGCCAACTCCTCGTGGACAACGGCACGTTCACCAAGTTGTCCGACGCCAAGCGACCGAACAGTTACTACGCCAAGAGTGACCCGGGTGACGTCGCGCGAGTCGAGGATCGCACCTTCATCTGCTCGGCCAAAGAGATCGACGCCGGTCCGACGAACAATTGGGAAGAGCCCGAGACGATGCGCGCGCGGCTCAACGGTCTGTTCCACGGATCGATGAAGGGGCGCACGATGTACGTGGTGCCCTTCTCGATGGGTCCGCTCGGATCCAAGATCGCCCACATCGGCGTGGAGATCACCGACTCGGCCTACGTTGCGGTGTCGATGCGCATCATGACCCGCATGGGCACCGGTGCGCTCGAGGTCCTGGGCGACAACGGCGACTTCGTTCCCTGCCTGCACTCCGTCGGCATGCCGCTCGAGCCCGGTCAGGCTGACGTGCCCTGGCCGTGCAACGCGGACAACAAATACATTGTCCACTTCCCCGAAACCCACGAAATCATCTCGTACGGCTCGGGCTACGGCGGCAACGCGCTGCTCGGCAAGAAGTGCTTCGCACTGCGCATCGCCTCGACGATGGCGCGCGACGCGGGGTGGCTCGCCGAGCACATGCTCATCTTGAAGTTGACGAGCTCCGACGGCGAGACCCGCTACATCACCGGCGCATTCCCGAGTGCGTGCGGCAAGACCAACCTCGCCATGCTCGTGCCGTCGCTGCCGGGATGGAAGGTCGAGACGGTCGGTGACGACATCTGCTGGATGAAGCCGGGTCCGGATGGACGCCTCTACGCGATCAATCCCGAGGCCGGGTTCTTCGGCGTGGCGCCGGGAACCAATATGGACACGAACCCGAACGCCATGTACTCCGTCGAAGCCAACACGATCTTCACCAACACCGCCCTCACCGCTGATGGGGACATCTGGTGGGAGGGAATGGGCGACGCCCCCGAGGGGATGCTCGACTGGAAGGGCCAACTCTGGTCACCGGACCTCGGCACGCCCGCGGCGCACCCCAATTCTCGCTTCACCGCACCCGCGGCCCAAGACCCCGCGATCGCGGCGGAGTGGGAGGACCCAGCCGGCGTGCCGATTGACGCCATCTTGTTTGGAGGTCGCCGCGCGAGCGTGATCCCGCTCGTCTTCCAGTCCTTTGACTGGGAGCACGGTGTGTTCCTCGGCTCGATCATGTCGTCCGAGACAACGGCGGCGGCCGTCGGCGCGGTGGGCAACCTGCGTCGAGACCCGTTCGCGATGCTCCCCTTCTGCGGGTACAACATGGCCGACTACTTCGGCCACTGGCTCGAGGTGGGTGCCGCGACCGACGCGTCCAAGCTGCCGAAGATCTTCTACGTCAACTGGTTCCGAAAGGGAGATGACGGACGCTGGTTGTGGCCGGGCTACGGCGAGAACAGCCGGGTGCTCGAGTGGGTGTTCGAGCGTGTCGCCGGTCGCGGGGACGCCGAGACGACGCCGATTGGCTATGTACCCAGTCGCGCCGCGTTGAACGTCGACGGCCTGACGGTGACCGACGCCGACCTCACCGAACTGCTGACGGTGCACGCCCAAGAGTGGCGTGACGAGCTGCCCGGCATTCGCGAGCACTTTGCCATCTTCGGCGACCGGCTACCCGCGCCGTTGCACGCTCAGTTGAGCGCGCTCGAGGAGCGTCTCGGCTAGGGACGCGACCCGCGCCGGCCAACGCCGTAGGCAACGCCGGCCACGACGCACAGCACCGCGACAATCCAGTCACCGGTGCCAAAACTCATCACGATCCCGACGGGGATCAACGCACCCACGACCCATAACAGTTGCTGACGCACGGCGAAGCGGGCGAAGGTGCGGCCCTGGGCTCCCTCGGGGACGTGCGTCTGGGTGATCGCGTCGAAGCTCGGTTGCGCGATCGCGGCCGCGGCCCCGAGCCACGCCGCGAGCGCGACCTGGACACCCGTCACGGGATCGCGCGTCGCCGCCAGGGCACCGAGACCGGTCGCGAGCAACGCGATCGTCAGCAACGTGCTCTCGCGGACGCGGCTGCGCACGCGGGTCACGAGCCCCAAACCAACAAGTGAGCCCACCGCACTGAGCAGCAGCGCGGTCGCGAACCACGTCAGCGAGGCGTGTTCACGTCGCAGGCCGAACGCGAGGAGGAACGTCGTGAAACCCACGGCGAATCGCATCACTGACGCCGCGCCGAGACCCCAGCTCACCTCCGCGTCGCCGTGGGGCTGGAGGTCCTGCAGATCACGCTCGAGCGACGTCGTGGTCGTGGCCGCGACCATGACGCGCGCGCTCGGTCGTCGGAGGCGAAGCGACGCGGCCGTGGCACCGAAGTAGACGATCGAGGCCGCGATCAGCACGCTCGGCGCACCGACGCCCTTCAGGATCCCGACGCCGAGCGAGCCTGCGAGCAGTCCAACGACGGTGCCGAGCAGGGTGAGCTGAGCGTTGAACCCCGCGTACCCGGGTTCGCCCGTGCTGTCGGCGCTCGGCCACCCGGCGTTGTCGACCGACTCGGCGTGATGACGAAACTGATCGGTCCGCGCCATCTCGGGCACCAGAGTCCCCCTCGTGACGACGTAGAGCTTCGACGACACCAGGACCAAGAAGGCCTCGGGAAACAGCCACAGACTGGACAGATGCTGGCTCATTGAGATGCACAGGAGCGCACGCGCAAGGGCCGACGTCGCGATCAGCACGCGCCGTCCGTTCGACGAGCGGTCAATCAGGGGCCCGAGCAGGGGCGACACGACGGCGAAGGGCGCGATGGTGAGGAGCAAGTACGCCAAGACTTTGGTCTTCGCCTCCGTTGGCGACACCGAGAAAAAGAGCGATCCCGCCAACGAGATCGTGACGAGCGTGTCGCCCGCCATCATGGCGACGTGGACCAGCGCCAAACGGCCGAATGCGGTGTCCTGATCGAACAGGTCGAGCGTCGAGGCCCAAGCAAGTGAGAAGAAACCCCGACGGCGCACGCTCAGCGAGCGTAGGGCACGCGCGTGGCGACCGCGTGCCGTTGTCGCGTGAACCGGTAGAACGTCGTGATGCCTACACACGTCACCTGGTTCCTGCTCAACATGCCCTTGGCACTCGTCACCGCTCTGGTGTGGGTCGCCGTCGCGTTTGGCGCGAGTCGCGTCGTGGGACGCCACGCCATCATTGACGTGTTCTGGGGTCTTGGCTTCCTCGTCGTGTACGGCGAGAGTCTGTTGACCTCGGCGCTCGCCTCGTCGCACTCCCACGCTCCGTGGTGGCAGGGGGTCGGGGGCGCTCTCCCGTTGCGCATCGTGGTCCTGGCGGCCGTGGCGTCGTGGTCACTGCGACTGTCGATCTACTTGGCGCATCGTCAACGTGGCCACGGCGAGGACAGCCGGTACGTCGCGATCATGAAGGGTGCGCGTGGCCGCAACGAAACGCTGTACGCCATTCGCACGATCTACCTCACCCAGGGCCTCCTCCTGTGGTTCATCTCGATGCCGCTCCAGTGGATCGCCTTTTCCCCACACTTTGTGATGATCGTGGCCGTCGCGGGTCTCGTGGTGTTCCTGGCGGGCTTGACCTTCGAGGCGGTCGGGGACTTCCAGCTCCAACAATTCCTCGCCGATCCTTCGACGAAGGGACGGACCATGAACCGCGGACTCTGGCGCTACACCCGCCATCCCAACTACTTCGGCGAGTGCGTGTTGTGGTGGGGACTGTACCTCGTCGCGGCGTCGACCGGATGGGGTGTTGTGACGGTGCTGTCGCCTCTCGTCATGACGGGTCTCTTGACGTCCGTGTCGGGCAAGCCGATGCTCGAGCGCAAACTCACCACGACCCGCGAGGGTTACCGCGAATACGTCGCGGTCACCAGCTCCTTCGTTCCGCGACCCCCTCGCACGACCGTCACGTCGCAGGACTGACGGCGCGGTCGTCGTGACGGTCGAGCCGACTACGTAGCGGGCACCAGGGTCGTCTGCTCCACCACGAAGCCAACCTTGACGGTGAGTGTCGACAGCCCCGCCGCGTGGAGATCCTCGGTGAACGCGGCGACGCTCGGCCCCGGCGTGGGCCCGATCACGTAGACGTAGACGACGCCGTCGTGGTCATCCACCGAAGCCACGACGGCGCCCGCGTCACTGGCCCACGGGCGCGCCACCTTGGAGACCTCCTGGATGGCGACGGTCGAGGTCGAGATCGCAATCGTGGTCCGCGTCAAGGGAATACTCACCAGGAGCAGCACGGCCCCGACCGCGAGCGACCCTCGCCATCGTCGCCACGGACTCGGCGACGGAAGGTTCGGGACCTGCTCACGGCGAATTCGATACAGGGCGAACACGACGCTGCCCGACACGAGGATCGCGACGACGTTGGTCGTGAACAGGACGAGTGCGCCGAGCGACTCGTGATAGGCACCGGACGCGAACGTCAGGCCCACCACCGAGAGGGGTGGCACCAGGGAGATCGCGATCGCGACCCCTGGGAGGGTGTCCGAGATGTCCGAGCGCGCGAGTGCCACGGCGCCCACGGCCCCGGTCGCCAACGCCGCGAGTAGATCCACCAGGTGGGGCGACACGCGTGCGGCGACTTGGGCGTTGGAGGATGCCACGACGTTCCATCGGATCGCGAAGCCGAAGAGAGCGCCGATCGCCACCACCGTCGCGCCGCCGATGACCGTGAGCAGGAGAGACCGACGAACGTTCACTCCGTCGCCCAGACGCAAGGAGAGAGCGAGGCCGAGGATCGGTGTCATGAGGGGCGCGACGATCATGGCGCCAATGACCGTCGCCGTCGAGTCGCTGACGACGCCGGCCGACGCGATGATGCCCGAGAGAATGAGAAGCAGCCAGAACCGACTGAACTTATGGGGCGCATCGTCACCCTCAAAAAAGAGGGCCTGCCGCATGCGTGTGAGGTCGGTATCCAGCAGCCTCGGCACGCTTCGAACCTAGGTCGTCACACTGACGATCGTGAGTATTCCTGCACTCCACGCCGCCACGACCCTCGCTCGACGGTGGCGTAACCCGCGCCCTCACGGTCCTGGATGGGCGCGAGACCACGGGTCAACGAAAGGGCGTCCCCGCGATTCCCACAGCCGCTCCCTCGACGACCATCGGGCCCGCGAGGTGCAAAGATCACTCCAACGATCGGGGGAAGAATGAAATTCGGAATCGGTGCGGGATACTGGGGATCAGGTCCGCCGGCGGGCGTCGACGAGCAGATCCGCGACGCGGAGGCCCTCGGTGCCGACAGCTTCTGGACTGCGGAGGCTTACGGGTCGGACGCGCTCACCCCGCTGGCGTGGTGGGGATCACAGACAACCACCTTGAAGCTCGGCACGTCGATCTGCCAGATGTCCGCGCGCACGCCCACGGCGCTGGCCATGGCCGCCATGACGTTGGACCACTTGAGTGGCGGGCGAGTCCTCCTCGGTATCGGGGCGTCCGGTCCCCAGGTCGTGGAGGGCTGGTACGGCCAGCCGTACCCGCGACCACTCGAGCGCACCCGCGAATACGTCGACATCATTCGCAAGGTCGTCGCGCGCGAGGAGCCCGTCAGTTACGACGGTCGTCACTACCAGCTGCCTCTTGACGGCGGGAGTCATCTGGGCAAGGCCCTCAAGTCCACGATTCACCCCGTGCGAACGTCGATCCCGATCTATCTCGCGGCGGAAGGTCCGAAGAACGTCGCCCTCGCCGCCGAGATTGGTGACGGGTGGTTGCCGCTGTGGTTCTCGCCGAAATCCGACGACTTCTATCGAGACGCCCTCCAACAGGGTTTCGCCGCGCCGACGGCCCAGTGCCGTCCCGAAGAGTTCGAAGTCGCCTGCACGGTGTGGTTGCTCGAACACGATGACGTCGAGGCGGCGGCGGCGTTCCTCAAGCCCGTTCTCGCCCTCTACATCGGCGGGATGGGAGCCAAGGGCGCCAATTTCCACCACGACGTCTTTGTGCGCATGGGCTGGGGAGAGGAGTGCGAGGCGATTCAGGACGCGTACTTGGCCGGCGATCGGGCGGCGGCGATCGCCATGATTCCCACCGCGATGGTCGAAGACGTCGCCCTCGTCGGGCCCGCCGACAAGATTGTGGAGGAGATTGAACGAAAGTGGCGCTCGACGTGCCTGACGTCGATGATCCTCGGGGGTTGGCCGCGTCCCGACACGCGACAGAGAATCATCGATGCCGTACGAGGCTAGGTGACCTCGGGCCGCAGCGCCCTGGTCTCGGAGACCGCCGCGGTTGCCACCACGGGCTGATCGAGGTGGTGGTAGTGGCGCGGCGGGTACACCGACGCGCGTGCGGGTTCACTCTCGAGCCACTCACTGCTCTGTTCGTACGAGCGAGCAATGAGTTCGGTCGTCTGCGAAAAGTCCGCGATGGACACCGAGACCGGACAGAGGGCGGGCATCACGCGCAGGTCGACGTCTCCTTCGTGTAGCTCGACGTGACCGGCGAGTCGATCGTGCACGATGACCGACATCGAGTGCAGCAGCACATGGAGCGCACCCTTGGGACGGCGTGCGGGCGCGCAGGCGTGCCCGGCCGGCAGGACGTAGATGGTCGTGGCTCCGGCACTGACCGCGTTGGCAATTGGCACGTTGTTGGAGATTCCACCGTCGATCAACTGACGTCCGTCGATCTCGACCGGCGGAAGAACGCCGGGGAGGGCTGCACTCGCCATCACCGCGCTGGCGGCACTGCCGTGACTGAGCTCGACCTGCTCGCCCGTGAGCAGGTCCGTCGCCACGCACCGAAACGGCACGAGGGCGTCCTCCAACTCCTCGAACAGCAGAATCTGGGCGAGAACCTTCCGAAGCGCCTTGGGATTCACCAAATGGTCGCGACGCCCGATCAATCCGGCAATGCCGCGAAGAGGATTCGTCGGGAAGATGTCACTGCGCTGCAGTCCGCGCCAGAGATCCGCCAGCTCGTCGGCGGCGTCGAGAGAGGGGCGCCCCGCGAGGAACGCTGCGTTCAACGCTCCGACGGACGTCCCCACGAGCAGGTCGGGCACCACCTTCTTGTCGGCCAACGCCTTCAGCATCCCGACCTGGACAGCCCCGTGGCTCCCACCACCCGAAAACACAAATGCTGTCGTCACGTTTGGCCCGCTGCTCTCAACTGTTCGATCTTGATTGTGGCTCGCCGCGCGACGGCCACGAAACAACGTCACAGTATCGGGAACGAGGGTGGCGAACGAAACGTCGCGACCGGGACCTCAGCGTGATGAGTCGAGAGTGAGGTAAGCGTCCAGAGCGCGCTGGTTCGCGGCGCGAATCGGCACGATTCGCGGAAGGCGATCGAGGGAGTAGGCGCGCGCCGGACCCTCGGGGCCCTCACTCAGAAGATGTCCGCCGGTCACGACGGCGCGAAATCCGTGGGCGCACATGACGCCCGTGGGGGTTCCTGGCTGAATGAAGGTGACGAATTCGTCCCGGAGTGCAACGTCCAGTCCCGTCTTCTCCTTGACGATCCGAACCGCGGCGTCCCGGGGGTCCTCACCTGGTCGACAGGGATCGCTCGGCAACGATGCCGGCGCCTCGGGAGTCCCACCATCGGGATGGATGAAGACGATGCCGTCGGGACTCTCCACGACAACCAGGGCCCCGTGGTAGTCAAACTCCTCGTCGTCGTTCACGCGGACAACGTAGTCGCGCACTGTCATCGAGAGATAGCGCGAGACCGCGAACGGATCGGGGCAAGGGGCGTCACGGGTCCACAGCATCGCCGTCACATGACGACGCCCCTACGATTGTCACCGTGATCTCGCGCAGGCACTGGACCACGTGACGCGCTACGTCGCGCTCCTCCAAGGGATCAACGTCGGACGACGAACGGTGCCGATGGAAAATCTGCGCGCGATCTTTTCGTCCATGGGCGTCACCTCGGTCACGACGTACATTCGAAGCGGCAACGTCGTTTTCGACTCGGACCACGCCGTGACGGCGCTCGACGTGGAGCGTGAACTGGCCCGGCACTTTGACTTTGCGATTCCGGTCATGGTTCGCAGCGCCGCCCAACTGCGCCGGGTGCGAGACACGAACCCCTTTCCTGACGTGGCACCGACAACTCTGTTCGTCGGTTTTCTCGCCTCGAGACCCGACCGACGTGCGCTCGACGGACTCGATCACGACGTCGCCGCTCCGGAGCGATGGGCGCTGGTCGGATCAGAACTCTTCCTGCACCTTCCCTCCGGATTCGCCGACGCCACCCTCGTGAAACTCCTCGGACGACAGCTCACGCTTCCGGTCACCTACCGAAATTGGAACACCTTCTCGAAACTGGTTGAACTCTCGACCGCTCGGTCTGACGATCTCACGTCGTCGTAGACGCGCGCGACGAACCGCAGTGTCTCGCGATGACGCACCGCGTGGAGTCAGGGAACTCGGACGTCGTGATGGTCGCGTGCGTCAAGGACATCCTCATCGGAGAGGTCGGCGACCCGGACAAGTTTCACCAACGACCAGTGTCGACCGATAGGACAGTATTGAAATCGTGCCCAGCCGAGCTTGATTGACTTGACGGAGACACCAGGAATCCAAATCGTTGTGAACAGATGACCATCTCGACAACGGACCAGTGCGTCAAATCCCACGCGGTATCCGCGCCGTCTCGCCGCCATCGACGTGACGACAATGATGATCGACACCATCACAACGCGGCGAAGGACGTGCTCGAGGATTCTCTTGTGTCGTGTTGTCATGACGGGCACCCTCTTCGTTCTCGATCCCGCGTGTCAATCCCCAATGTCAGGGCGCACGACGTGCGGAACCAACTCCATTGTGGCACCTCGGGCGTGCGACAGCCCCGTGACGGCTCACTCGCCGTGAGGGATGAAGGTCCGACGTAACGGGCCATCAAGAAGACGCCGGAGAGTGTGTACGTGGTGGTCCGGAGCCAACGAGGACTCAGGTTGATCCGGTGGCCACCAGATAATGCCCCGGAGGTAGAAGCACAGTTCGTATAGCCACAAACGCTCGTCGATGTTCGGCGCCCCGCTGAGCTGCGGGTACCGGTCGTGCAACACGTCAACGAACGCTCGATAGGGTGACGCCGTATCGTGGCGCGCCATCATGTCGGCGGCGATCACGGGAGTGAGCAGGTCGAGGTCTCGCGGTCCCGTCCGCACCCACTCGAAATCCAAGAGAGCCGTGATGGTGCCACCGTCGACGAACCAATTCCCGAGTGACGGATCCCCGTGCACGACGACACACTCTCGTTCGTCGGTCGTGAAGGGATCACGCACAGCGAGCTCACGAATTCGACGCCTCGACGCCGTCGAGCAAGTCAGCTTCGACGAAGGGAATTCGTCGGGCAAGCTCGAAGAGTGAATTGAGCAAGTCCGTGGGCAGAATCACCAGATCCGACGCCCAGACGGTCAGGGGCCGGGTCACGCTCCGCGCTGGCCGAGAGTCCAGAATCTGTCGGACTCGAACGTCGGGATCCCAATCGTGCAACGAGCGAAGGACGTCGGTGATCTGACCGAAAATGTCTCGCTGTTGCGTCGTGGAGAGTGTGCCAATGACGTCACTCACCGGCGTGCCGTCCACAGCGTCTGTGAGGGCCCAGCTGAACCTGTCCGTGAAACCAAAGGACCGGACTCTCGCGTGCGGCACGCTATCGGGCAGGTGGCGAGCCACTTCCACGTCGCGCAGAAGTCGAGTCCGGTCCGCGCGCCAGCAGACTTTCAAGTAGCCCTCATCGAGACGCCAAACGTCATTGGACTCGCCACCACAAAAAGACGCGCTCGTCACCGTGACCGGCAGGGATGGAGAAAGGATGTCGAGTCTCGCTTCAGCTGCCTCCACGCTCCAGTGTTCGACGCTGTCCAGACCACCCAAGACGACCGCGTCGACGTAGGGTCGGGAGGCCTGGCAGGTGAGCACGTCGGCACGCTATCGCCGTCGTCCTACGCGTGCGTCTCACCTTCGTGGGCGACGTGCGACGTGGGTTCCAATTGAAAGGTCGCGTGCCGAACGTCGAAATGTTCCTCGAGGCAGTGCTGCAACTGATCGAGGATCTGTGGCGCGTGACCGCTCTCAAAACAGTGACTCTCGACGACCACGTGAGCGGCGATCGTGACCTGACCGGACGTCACCGTCCACGCGTGCAGGTCGTGCACGCCGAGAACGTGGTCGACCTCAAGAAGGTGGTTCCGGACCTCATCGACGTCGAGTTCCTCGGGCGAGGCCTGAAGGAGAATGCGTCCCGCGTCACGGAGGAGCCCCCACGACGCGACCCCCATGAGGGCCACCACGAACAGCGAGGCGATGGCGTCCGCCTGATACCACGACGTCGCCAGGATCACGACACTGGCCGCCGCCGTGGCGAGGAAGGCATAGAGATCGGTGACGACGTGGAGGTAGGCGGCGCGAATGTTGAGACTGCCCTGATCCGCCTTGCCCAGTACTGCGCTGGCGGCGACATTGATTCCGGCGCCCACGACCGCCACCACGAGCACCACTTTCGCGTCGACGACGCGGGGAGAGATCAACCTCTGAACGGCCTCGGTTGCCACCAGCACTGCCGTCGCCGCCAGGAAGACGCCGTTGACTGCGGCGGACATGATCTCTGCGCGCTTGAGACCGTACGAGAAGCGACGAGTCGCGGGGCGGTGGGCCAGTCGCAACGCGACGACACTGGTCCCGAGAGCAATGACATCGGTCATCATGTGTCCCGCGTCGGCGAGTAACGCCAGAGACGAACTCATGATCGCCGCGGTGACCTCAATGACGACGAAGGACGCGATGAGACTCAGGGCGATGACGAGCAACCGCTGATCAGCGCCCGACGAACCGACGTCATGGTGTTCGTGGCGATGGTGACGCGGAGCCATCGAACTCACGAACTCTCGAGGTACATCACACTCCATTGTTTCACGATCGTGAACAGTTCGTCTCGCGAGCCGACGCCGTGACATGTTTTGTACCTCGGTCCCTAGAATGGCAGTGCAAAACGCGTGGGGGGCCTAGCAAGAGGAGCCACAATGTTTTGGAAGACGTTCACCGACAAGTTGCGTCGACGCCCCCGGGTGTACGCCGGTTCGCCCATGCCGTGGTACGGCGACACGATGCAGCGGGACTTACGAATCCGTCGTCGCGAAGAGAACTTCCATTTGACGAATTGACGCCTGCACGCACACGTGCTCACGCGTTCACGTCGATTCGACCGAGCGGCGCTCAAGGGCGATCGGTGTGGTGAGGTCGTCCACGTAATGTCAGTTCATGCGACTGTCGACCGTGATCGTTCCTTCAGGCCGCTGGAGAGACATGGAACCTCTGTGGCGGCGGGCTGACGAGTTGGGACTGCACGCCGCCTACACATACGATCACTTGTCGTGGCGTAGCTTTCGCGATCGGCCGTGGTTCTCGATGGTGCCGACGCTGAGTGCGGCCGCGATTGCGACGTCCCGCATCCGACTTGGTCCCCTGGTGACGACGCCAAATTTTCGCCACCCGGTATTGCTGGCGAAGGATCTCCTCTCTCTTGACGATATTTCCAATGGTCGCCTCAGCATTGGAGTTGGTGCCGGAGGGCGTGGATACGACTCCACCGTTCTGGCCCAGGAACCGTGGTCGGTGCAGGAGCGACACGAACGGTTCGTTGAGTTCACGCAGGCACTGGATCGGATGCTGCGAGAACCGGCCACCACGATCGACGGTGTGTACTATCCAGTGAACGACTCCCGACAAATTCCGGGTTCGCTCCAGAAGCCGCGTCCACCCATGTTGATTAGTGCCCTCGGACCTCGCGGCATGTCGTTCGCCGCCGAACACGGCGACGGTTGGATCACCATTGGTCGTCGAAGCACGGACACCGACCACACGACGGAATCGGCCGTGCGCCGACAGTGTCGGGTGGTTGGTGAGGCTCTGGAGTCCGTGGGTCGTTCTCCGGATCTCTTTGCTCGGCTTCTCCTTGATGGCAGCGACGACGAACGCCCGCTGTCCTCGTATGACTCTTTTCAGGATTGGGCCGGTCGATACCACGACGCGGGCATCACCGAGTTGGTCCTTCACTGGCCCATTGCGAACTCCATCTTTGACGCCGATCAGTCGATTTTTGAGCGAATTGTCACCGACGGCCGCGAGTCAATCGCGTCCTGGTAGTGGGAAAGGGGGGCACACAACGATGACGGACTCCCTTCTTCCGCATAGTCGAGGACGGATCGTCTTGCTGTGCGGGCTTCCGGGAGCCGGAAAATCCACCTTGGCCAAGGCCATGATCGCTACTCACGGTGCTCTCGGTTTCTCCCCCGATGAGTGGTTGATCGCCATCGATCCCGTGACACACACGAGCGAGATGCGCGAACACGTTGAGACTCTCCAGTGGAACCTTGCCCTTGACCTCGCTGGTCGCGGTGCCAGAGTTGTCCTCGAGAACGGCTTTTGGACGAAGTCGGAGCGCAACGGCCTGCGCGGCGTCGCCCGTTCACGTCTGATCGCGATCGAGTTGCACTACCTCGAGATTCCGCACGACGAACTGTGGCGACGCCTCGAGGAGAGAAATGTTCAGCAGCCCGCGGGTTCGTGGACGATCACGCGGACAGAGTTCGACAACGCGTGCAACGTCTTTGAGCCACCACGCGCACGAGAACTGGCCCAGTTTGATGCATCGACGTGGTCCGCGAGAACTGTCTGAGTCTCGCGGCGCCACTTTTCACACATTTGAGCGTCGAGTCCACGTCCACGACGCCTCGGGCCACACTCCGGCAGGTAGCTAGGGACCTCGCAGTTCCTCAAGAATCTCCGACAAATAATCGATGATCAAGAAGTGGCCACCGCCCGGCACCGTGCGAAGAGTCGACTGAGGGATGGACCGGTGCAGAACGTCCGCGTGGAGCGGTGGGACGACCGTATCGGCGTCTCCTTGCCACAGATGCACCGGTGCCGCAATCGAACCGAGATCGAACCCCCAGTCGGAGGCGAAGAGCTCAAAGTCTTGCGCCTGCGCTCGAGATACTGTCCGCGATGCGTTGACGGCGCTCTGTTCCATGACGTGGCGGATTGCCGGTCTCGTGAGAATGTCAATGTCCGATGCGGGAAGACGCCGCAGCGAGGTGTCGAACGCTTTGGCTGGCCAGCGCCGACTCGCCTCACTTTGCAGCCGAAGAAGGGCTGTCAGCACTGGTGAGCGTCGAGTCGCGAGCTTCGCGACCTGTTGCATTCCTTTTCCCAAGCTGGCGCGGACATCGGGATTGGCCAACGGGCCAACTCCGCTCACGATGGAGACACCTCGAACTCGTTCGCCCAGCAGCGCCCCGCAGACGGCTGCGTGGGGGCCACCACCCGACGCGCCCAAAACCGCGAACGACGAGATTCCAAGATGATCCGCGAGGTGCTCGACGTCTCGGGGCCACTCTGTCAGGCGACGTCGTGGCTGGAACGTGCTGAATCCATATCCGGGACGATCCAGACAGATGAAACGGACTCCGGCGGTCGTCACCGTGGCTTCGTCAAATGCCAGCTGGGTGCGTGAACCTGGCGTGCCGTGAAACGCGAACACGGGTGTGCCACTCGCATCGCCAATTTCAAGGAACCCGAGGTCGCGACCATCGGGCAGGACAAAGACGCGGGAATCGTTCACCAAGCGAGTTTACGAGTGCGTCGGCGACGCGTGCGTCAGGAGTCGTGCTCGTTCGCGGTCGATTACGAGACTGAGGCGACAAACTCGTTCAGGAGTGTGGCGACGGCGGGATGCTGCAACGGCCAAAAGTGACCGACTCCGTCCAGGATTTCGTGGCGCGCTCCGAGGCGCGCGGCCACGTCGCGCGACAGCGTCTCGTCGCCAAACGGATCGTCCGAAGGACACAGCACCATTCCGGGAGCGATGGTGACGCCTACCTCGGCTCCCCACGACGCATAGGGATTTGGACGCGCCGACCGATACAGATCGAGGATGCAGGACGCCATAGTGTCGTCGACCACGCCCGCGAGCTTGATCGCAGGTTCACGGGGCACGCCGAACATCTCGAAGACTGCGGCGCGATCGGACAGAGGTGAGCCGAGTTGCTGGACAAAGAAGTCCTCTCCGTCTCCCGGTGTCTGCCAAATTCGAGCGAAGTCGTGCCAGACGTAGTCAGGGTGAAAGACGTTTGCGATGTCGGCTGACCATGAGCGAAGTCGCTCACCGTATGCAGTCGCGAAGCGGTACGTGAGTCCGGCGCCCCAGTCGTGTCCGACCAGGTCGATCGGGCCATCGATCGTGGTCAGTTCACTCAACAGCCAATGGACGTAGTCATCCTTGGTAGCCCCAAAACCTTCGGGCCTCTCGCAACCGAATCCCGGGAGCGCCAACGCGACGGACTCACCTTCCAACTGCTCGCGCACGCCATCCCAGATGAAGCTCGCCTCCGGAACTCCATGGACGAAAACGAACACGTGAGCGACCTCCTTCAAGCGACGTGCCGTGACGACGTCTCGCGTCAGTCAATCACGAACTCGGCAAAGGCCCGTTCGTGGTGCGGCTTCCACGTGCAAGGAAAGCGGATCTCCAGGATGTTGTGGCGATAGAGAGCCGATACGCAGTCGGGGTCGATACCTGTCGGCAGCTGAATCGTCTGCTCGAAAGGAACGTGGTCCGAATGATCGCTGCTCGACGTGGAACCAGCTCGATCCCGTCCCACAGCGGTCACGTGAAGGAACTCGTGATCCATGCGAATATGGACGTCCGAGTTGGGGTCCAAGCCCGGCAATTCAACGCGCACGACAGCTTCGTCGCCCTGATGAAGCGTCGCCAGGTGCAGGACCTTGGTAGGTGAGTCGTTCACTGCGAGCTCGTCGCGCAGACCAGAGGTCCGGTCTAGCAGCACGACCCCTATGTGCGTCACTGGATTCACGAATCCCCCTCATCCCACCCCGATACTGATCCGTAGCGTACGCACTTCTCAGAGCCATCACTAGGGCAATTAGTCCGCGACGACTGTCAACCTCAGTCGTCAGCGGATGAGGGAGAGTCGGCATCACTGACGAAACCGCTGTCACAATGTGTCTGAGTAGACCTAGTGATTCATTCAAGGAGGTGCAACGACACATCCGTTGCACGTCGACTCAGCTCTCTTCCACGATGAGGAAGCATAGGAAGGTCTGGGTCCTTTGTCATCACAAACCTAAGGTGTGATCAGCGGACTGTTGACGAAAGGACGCGATCATGAAAGCTTTGCAATATCGCACGATTGGATCGGCACCCGAAGTGGTCGAAATTGACACCCCCGTGCCGGGGCCGGGAGAGTTGCGACTCAAGGTCACCGCAGCGGGAGTGTGCCATTCCGACGCGTTCATTATGAGCCTGCCTGCCTCTTCGTATACTTTCGGCCTCCCACTCACGCTCGGGCATGAAGGTGTCGGAGTTGTCGACCTCGTGGGCCAGGGCGTTGACGCGCGACACGTAGGTACTGAGGTCGCGGTGTACGGACCCTGGGGGTGCGGACAGTGTTACGTCTGCGCCCAAGGACACGAAAACTACTGTGAGGTTGCCGCCGCGATGGGCATTGCTCCCCCGGGTCTGGGTGCACCCGGATCGATGGCCGAATACATGATTGTCGACGACATTCGCCACGTGGTCCCCCTCAACGGACTTGACGCAGTGAAGACCGTAAGTTTGACCGACGCGGGGCTCACTCCGTATCACGCCATCAAGGGTTCATTGTCCAAGCTCGTGCCCGGCTCAACAGCCGTCGTGATCGGCGTCGGAGGACTTGGTCACATTGCTGTGCAAATGCTGCGAGCCATGAGCCCGGCAACAGTGATCGCTCTCGACGTGAATGATGCGAAGTTAGCCTTGGCCACCGATGTCGGGGCACATCACGCACTGCGATCTGACGACGAAGCCGTCAAAGTAATCAGGGCGTTGACCGAAGGACGAGGAGCGACTGCGATCTTCGATTTCGTCGCCGCGCAGTCCACGATGGAACTGGCGCAAGCCATCGTTGGAGTTGAAGGTGACGTGGTTCTGGTCGGAGTGGGAGCGGGCGTTCTGCCCGTCGGCGTCCTTGCGGCTCCCTACGACTCGACAGTCCGAGCACCATATTGGGGTACGCGATCCGAACTGTTTGAGGTGCTCGCACTCGCACGGCGTGGTCTGGTGCAGGTCGAGACGGAGGTATTCTCTCTCGACGACGCCCCCTTGGCGTACGAAAGGCTCCACGAAGGCACCTTGCGAGGTCGAGCGATCATCGTTCCCTGACGGCGGACGCTCGTGCCCACAGTGCCGCTCACGATGCGGCTTGATGGGAACCTTGTCCGATCAGCGGCCCCCACCCGGCACAGCTTCGAGACGGCTCTTTGCGCGTGGATGGTTGGACGTTTCCTAACTGCGCGAGTTGCGACTACAACCGTGTCGACACGCCAATCCCCGGAAACACTCGCTCACAGATAGGTCCCGTGTCCGCAGGATGTGCCTCGCTCGACCACACACGCTGATTGCGTGACGAGTGTCGACCACACCTTGCGACATCCGAGTCGGGCAAGTTTGAAGGTTCTCCAAAGTGATCGCGAGCGC